>CAYJDG010000096.1:0-1561 GCA_964368875.1 uncultured Pseudobdellovibrionaceae bacterium | reverse complement strand
GGAAAAAGCAGGAAGGGTCATTTCGTGATCTTATCTCGGTGTAAAAAATCAGGCTTTTTTCAGGGCGGCGTATACAGCCATCAAGGCACGGGACCAGGGTGGTAAAACTTCTCGCACAATCCGTCCTGTCGAATTTCTGGCGATATATTGCCGTCCATGATGTCCATGCTCCTCGAATGTTTCGGCACCGTCCGGAGCGCGGCGGATGCCTTGCTCGATCCGCGCGAAAGCTTCCTGCTGCACGATTCTGAAGATGTGATCTTTACAATCCGGGCTTAATCCGGAGGCATTGAAGGCCGGAACAAGCATGCCATGGGCACCGCGGCTGTAGAAATCACTCTGATCCCAAATCGACACCTGCACCGCCTGACGCAGACGTTCAGCATCAAAGAATTTCCCGGCATATTCCCCGAGAATGGATTCAATCGGCCAGCTCGCTCCATAGGCAAAACTATCGACGGCACTGATCAGATCAGATAGAGGCGCAGGATATTTGCGGTAGGCGACACGAACGAAGTCGTGTGTCATCGGGTTCAGCATCAAATCTTCCTAAGCTGCGAGTTTGAGATGAGGCAAAGCGGGTGCGGCGTAACGGTCGGGAACCTTGCCGGTATTCGCAAAGTGGATGCAGGCCTCATAGATTTCCGCCACCCGTTGTTTATGCTCGGGGCTTTGTCCGGCATATTTTCCAAACCCGGGTTTGCTGTTCACTTCGATGATATGATAGGTTCCGGCCTCTTCATCGACCATCAGATCAATGCCCATGAATTTGATTTTCAAGACCTTGGAAATTTTTCTACACACATCAGAAAAACGCTCATTGATGTAATCCATCTTATCGACCGGGTGTGCGCCTTGCGCGAGATTGGCACTCGGGATCGGATAAATCATCTTCCCGTCCTCAAGAACAGAATCGCGTGTGTACCCAAGCGAGGCTAGCGTAAAGTCGATCTTCGAGCTGGCCGCCTGAAGACGCAACTTGCGGGTTTTGCGCAAGGCATCCAGCTGCGCAACCAAGAGGCTTTCAATAGTAGAGACACCATCGCCAATCAGGCCGAGAGGCATCTTATGATAAGCCATGATAACCTTACCCCCCAGTACCACGACGCGGTATTCGCGCCCTTTGGAGGCTTGCTGAACCAGGATTTCATCCTGATTTTTTCTGGAACGCCGCAGAATTTTCGCAAGCGATTCCGCGTCGTCGGCCCGGTACACGCCCCGCCCTTCACTGCCACTGTTCGGCTTGACAAACAGGGGGAACCCAACCTGATCGACGAGCAACTTGATTGATTGCCGCACCATCATTTCGAGTTGCTCCCGGCTACCCTCATCTTCATGACCAAGTTTTTCAAACCCAGGCACCATGACGGTTTTTGGAACGCTGATCCCGGCTGCGGCCAGAACCTCGCCACAGCGGAATTTATCTTTCGCGAGTTTAATTGCCGCCCTGCTGTTCAGACCCGGATCATTCGATGCAAAATGGTGCTCCTTTCCACTTTGCAGAACAATGTGTCCCTTGGCTTTGGTCGAGCTCGAAAATTTTAGCCGCAGGTTGTTCGCC
>CAYJDG010000095.1:0-1682 GCA_964368875.1 uncultured Pseudobdellovibrionaceae bacterium | reverse complement strand
AACTGCGCAAGGCCAATTTTTCGGGTCTGATGTTTGGTACCGGAGCTTTACAGCGCATGGCCCCTTGCAACCTGTCCGCAGCGGAACTGCGTTACGCCGATTTGCGTGATGCCAATCTCAAGAATATCTCGCTGCGCAATGCCGATCTTTCCTTCGCCAACCTCACGGGCGCGGATTTGCGCGACGCTGATTTGACAGGTGCGATCATGGAAGGAACCGTGCTCGATGACATCCGTTCCGACGGTGCGACCTTCCCGGTCATAACCGGACAACGCGCTTTCTCGCTTGAGACTCTCAAAGAGTAACGTCGCATGTCTGAAGAGTGGACCATTCAGCTTTGCGAGTCAGCCTTCTCCAGAAAGAAGCCTTTCGGCGGTCTTTATCATCGTCTGAACGGTGTTGTTGCCGGACATAGCTTCGTACGCCTATCAGATCCGGATGGTCGGCCTGTACAGGAAGTGCATGGCGGGGCCTTGCACGCCGATGATGATAGCGACGACAAACCGGAATGGAATCAACTGCTGGTTCTTGCCGACATGGTTCTGCCAGAACGCTTCTCGCAATACCGCCTGTTCGCCTGGCTGCATGAGGGTATCGAATGCCATTCCCCGGAAAAGGTTGCGGGCATGAGCGTTACGCTGAGCGATGATGAAAAGGAAATCAAGCGCAGGTGGGTGAACGGGCTGGAGTTTGCTGCCCGCGCCAATACCGAAGACCGCCGCTATCATTTTCTCGACAGCAACTGCAATACTTTGGCCCGAAAGATTTTTTCTGCCATGGGCGTGGGCATTCACAGCACCATTACCGGGACTTTCGGCCTCAACGGGCGGCTGCGCGGGCCTGAAGTCGATACCTTCGGCACATACTTTAATATGCATGCAGGGGAAACGCTCTATCGGATTGAGCTGCGCAGGCAGGAGCTCACAGAGGAAATCGAGGCAGGTGTGCGACCTCGGCATCGGGCCGGAACCATCAACCCCGCCAATCTTGCGCTTAAATAACTGTCCAATTCACTGCTCTTTGAGCTTGCGAATTTCTGAGCCGAACTCTTCAAATGACATGTTAAGCGAGTTCTTTCCGGCACTCAATGAGAGCATCAGCCTGCGCTTTTCGAGATCGAGGTAAATTTTCTTGACGGACGAGGCCTCATAGAGCAGACGGGTCCCGTCTTCCGTCAAGATGAGATGAAGGTCCCAAAGCTCAGCCAGCTTTATAAGCCTGATAGCATTGTCGGGATCGGGTAAGTGACCAGGATTGTGCTCAACGAACTCGACATCATCGATAACTTCCCACGGCAGAAGACCGATGTCTGGCAACCACAACCCCTGACGATGCGCTTCGGCAATAACCGGATTTAATACAGATTTGGTAAATCGGCGAAAAAAGTAGAGAGCAGCAAAACCTGCGGCGAGCAGAAAAAAAGAGCCATTGCCTGCCTGATTGGTAAACAGCAAGATCAAAAAAGCAAGTATGCAGACAATCCCGATGATTCCGGTGACGAGCATATTGAAGATCGGACGGGGACGCCGAGCTTTCAGGATAAAAAGCGGTGTAGATTCAGGCTTGCGATCTTTAAGCCTCAACATAGCATTAAAGCTTTCCAGTCAGCTCCGGCACGGCCTCGAATAGGTCGGCGACCAGTCCGTAATCGGCAATCTGGAAGATCGGCGCTTCGGGGTCTT
>CAYJDG010000094.1:0-1829 GCA_964368875.1 uncultured Pseudobdellovibrionaceae bacterium | reverse complement strand
CATTCCAGATCGCCGACGACGTCCTTGATTATCAGGCCGATCCGGCAGAGCTCGGCAAAGCCATCGGCGACGATTTCAAGGAGGGCAAGATGACCGCTCCCGTGATTTTCGCCCTCGAAGCAGCAACGCCAGATGAACGGGCTTTTTGGGTGCGCACTTTTGAAAAGAAAGATGCCTCGGCAGACGACCTCGCCACTGCCCAGAAGCTGATCAGATCTCATGGCGCTGATCGCCGCGCCGAAGAACTCGCCCTGAACTACGCCCAACAGGCGCGCGAGTCCCTGAAAGGCCTCCCGGCATCGCCCATTGCAGACACTCTTAGTCGTCTGGCCGACTTCGCTGTGACCCGCACCACCTGAAGCGCGCCCAAATCGCCGCTTTTATCATTATTTTCAAATAAATCGGCGCTGGTGGGTAATCTCTAAAATTTTATCTTTCGTTTAATCTTTGGTGGTATAATTTTTACTGAATAATTGTGGGTCTTGCGGCATGAAAACTCGCCTATCTTACGGAAATCAATCAGGTTTTTCCCTTATCGAGGTCGCCCTAGCGGTCCTCGTAATCGGTATTCTGGTTGGTTCGGCACTCGCGACATATAATGTTTATATGGTCGCGAGAAAAGATAACGACACGAAAGCCCGCATTGAGACCATCCAGTCCGCCTTGAGCAAATACGTCGCCAGTGAGGGCGTTTATCCTTTGCCAGCCCATCGCGATATTCCTATCGGAACCGCCGGATTTGGTAAATCCGTGGCATCTGTGACTCTGTCCTGCGGGACAAGTCCTCAAAAAGCCTGTGTGACAACCGGTGTTAACAACGTCTATGTTGGAGATGTCCCCTTCGCGACGCTCGGCATTCGTTATGAGAATATGTTAGATGCCTATGGCCGGAAAATGACATATGCGGTGAGTCAGCCTTTGACCGTCAGTGCCGCTACGTTCACTGATGCAGGCGGTGTCATTAACCCGATCACGATAGATGCCAGCGGAACCCAGTATCCGGGAGGACCACCAAACAATCCCTTCGCACATTATTTTGTTTTCAGCTCCGGACCTGATGGTGAGGGCGCCTATAATCTCGCTGGGAACTTGGTTGCACCCTGCGGCACCGCGGCCAATGGAACTGACTTTGAAAACTGCAATGGCGATAACGTTTTTAGAAGCAACTACGATAACAATATAGCCAATGCGGCAACCACATATAAAAAGATCGTTCGCAATTATGCGGCTGGCGCCACTCAATTTGATGACTGGAGCGGCTATAAAAACACCAGCAACGTAGGTTTGTGGAACGAAGCTCCCGGTCTTGGCCAGCTGACAAATTCGAACGGTGGCAACGTCCTCGTTGGCACGCCTGCATTTAACGTGGGTTGCGGCGCTGCTCCTTGCGTAAATCCGCCGAAGACAAAGCTTGAGGTTCAGGGTGCTGTGAAGGCCACTGAATTGCGCACAGGCCGCCTCTGTTACAACACTGGCGCCTGCCCATTACCTTCGGGGGGCTTACCCCGTGGTGAACTTTCACCACCGCATTTTGCTATAGTACCTAATGGCACCGTCCCTAATGTCTCCGGTGCCGCTGACGCTGGCACAAAAGGCAACCAAGGCGGTGGCATTCTGTGCGGCCAGAATAAATCTCTACGCGGCTGGCAGTCCGGTGACGAGCTTTGCAACAACTCTGTCCGCGCCGCGAACCCTAATAACTATAATAATGGAGCGGCTAACGGATGTAACACGGCCGTCACCGGCCTTTATCCAACAGGAATTACTGCGGCAGGTGCTGTAAAATGCAACTAAAATTTGGGAAAAATCCTCAAGCTGGGTTTACGATG
>CAYJDG010000093.1:0-1946 GCA_964368875.1 uncultured Pseudobdellovibrionaceae bacterium | reverse complement strand
CTTTGATCGCTTCGACGACAGCAGAACCTTCGTGATAGAACTCGCCGCGAATGTAAATGTAACAGGCATGTGCACCCATGGCGAAGCCGGCGATCAAGGCACCCTCAAGAAGCTTGTGCGGATCATGACGCAGAATATCGCGGTCTTTGCAGGTACCCGGTTCGGATTCATCGGCATTGATAACCAGATAGTGCGGACGGCCATCAGATTTTTCAGGCGACGGCATAAACGACCATTTCATCCCGGTCGGAAACCCTGCCCCGCCGCGTCCGCGCAAGCCAGAGGCTTTCATCTCATTGATGATCCAGTCGCGGCCCTTGGCGATGATGTCCTTGGTATTGTCCCAATCGCCACGGCGGCGGGCGGCTTCGAGTGAAAACGACTCCCAGCCATAAAGATTGGTGAAAATGCGGTCCTGGTCAGCAAGCATGATAAATGTCCGGAAAAGCGGTCAAAGTTGCGCCATCATAGCGAATATCGACCGGGTTACAAGCCTCAGGTGCCATGCTGCTCATGCGGGATATGCTCGGCCATTGCGCCCGATTTGAGGCGCGCATGGACAGTTGGATCATGGGGCAGAAACTGCGGCATCATCGAGCCAACCACCATCCCAACGAAGCTTGCTAGAAGTCCAGCTAGCTGAGGGGGCAACAAGGCATCTTCAGGAGCCCAGATCATGCAGGAAATCCACACGACCAAACCGCTGAAAATCGAGGCAAGAGCCCCCTGATTGGTAGCCTTGCTCCAGAAAACGCCAAATACGAGAGGAATGAATGCCGAAACCAAAGTGACCTGGTAGGCGTCCTCAACCATCTCAAAGATGCTGGCGTCTGAATTGATCGCATAAAGGGTGACAAGGAAGGTGAAGATAACCGTAACCCAGCGCATCGCCTTGAGAAGATTTTTGTCTGACATCTGAGGATGCAGTGGGCGCAGAATATTTTCGGTGAAAGTGACGGATGGCGCAAGCAAGGTTGCAGAAGCGCAACTCTTGATTGCCGAGAGCAAAGCACCGAAGAAGAGGATTTGCGCGAGCAATGGAGAATGATTCAGAATGAGTGTCGGCAGGATCATCTGCGGATCACCGTCCTCCGCCATAAACCCCTCGACCATAGCCGGGTCGATCAGTGTAGCGGAGTAAGCAAGAAAGACTGGTATAAAGGCGAAACAGAAATAAAGAGAACCACCCAACACGGACCCCCACTTGGCGTATTGCAGGGTTTTTGCAGACTGGGCGCGTTGGAACACGTCTTGCTGCGGCATGGATCCGAACATCATTGTGGTCAGTGCGGCCGCAAAGCCGATAATCCCGACCAGATCCAAACTAGGCCAGAAATTGCTGAATTTGCCTGCATCTGCAGCATGCTGAACGACAGTGGCGACACCACCAACTTGGGCAGAAATTTCACCGCTGATATAGAACATGCCTAAGACGATGATAACCATTTGCAAAAGATCGGTAATCGCAACCGCCCACATGCCGCCGAAGAAGGTATAAATAAGAATGGTTAGCGATCCGATCCACATCCCGGCAATCGTGCTGATCTCACCACCTGAAACGATATTGAACACAAGACCAAGCGCAGTGATCTGCGCTCCGACCCAGCCTAGGTAAGAAATAACGATCGCAATCGTGGTCATAACCTCTGCTGTGCGGCCATAGCGCTTCTTATAGAAATCACCAATGGTCAGAAGGTTCATCTTGTAGAGAGGCGCTGCCAGAAACAACCCGAAGAGGATCAGACAAAGGGAGGCCCCGAAAGGGTCCGAAATAATCCCACCTAATCCCTCATCGAGGAAGGTGGCTGGAATACCGAGAACAGCTTCTGAACCAAACCAAGTCGCAAAGACAGTGGCGACAACCATATAGAAAGGCAGGTGACGACCGGCTATGGCGAAGTCGCGGGTGCCTTTGACGTTCTTGGCAGCATAAAGACCTATGGCAA
>CAYJDG010000092.1:0-2131 GCA_964368875.1 uncultured Pseudobdellovibrionaceae bacterium | reverse complement strand
GTCGATAGGCGGACTTGGCTTTCTGGATGATCCAGTTGTCTTTCTCTTCGATCTTGCCGTTTAGCCACATGGCAATCATCGCCGGGACATAGGTGATTGACAGGATAAATGCGAAGATCAGCGCAATAATGACCGTCAAAGCCATCGGCGTGAACATCTTACCTTCAACTCCAGTGAACGACAGCAAGGCCATAAAGACGATGATGATGATAACTCGCCCGAACACCATCGGCTTGACCATTTCTGCACTGGCTTGCATCACTTCATCAAGCCGCTCCTCATAATTCAATAAGCGGCCTTCTTTATGCTGGCGTTCCGATAGTCGGCGCAAGCAGTTCTCGATAATAATGACGCCACCATCGACGAGCAGACCGAAATCAAGCGCCCCGAGACTCATCAGGTTGGCACTGATTCCGGCTTCGACCATCCCGATGCCCGTCATCAGCATCGTAAACGGAATAATCAGAGCAGTAATGACAGCGGCGCGAAAATTACCAAGCAGCAGGAAGAGAACGGCAATAACCAGCAAAGCACCCTCGGCCAGATTTTTGCTCACCGTCTTAATTGTGGCTTCCACCAGCTTGGTGCGATTCAGAACGGTCTTGGCTTTGACACCTTCGGGAAGAGATTTCTGGATTTCTGCCAGTTTGAGATCAACGGCCTTGGCTACTACGCGACTGTTTTCTCCGCGCAGCATCATGGCTGTGGCGACAACAACCTCATGTCCGTTTTCACTGGCACTGCCCGTGCGCATCTCTTTACCAAGACCGACCGTGGCGACATCTTTCAGATAAATCGGAACACCGGAGCGGGTTGAGATTACAACCATAGCAATTTCGTCCGTCGTGGAGAGTCTACCGTCCGCCCGGACGACGTAGGCTTCGCCTTTTTGTTCAAGATACCCGGCCCCGGTGCTGGCGTTATTGCGTTCCAGCGCCTCTATCACATCATGAAAGGTCAAACCGAGAGCTGCCAGTTTCTGCGGGTCAGGCTGGACATGATATTGCTGGGCATAGCCGCCAATAGAGTCGACTGCGGCAACACCTTTGACGGTCTTGATCTGGGGGCCGATGATCCAGTCCTGCACGGTACGCAGATACATCGCCTTCTCAAAATCTGATGAGAGCGTTTTGCCCTCAGGTGTCGTGTAAGGCTGCTCAGGCTTCTCATACTCGACCGTCCACATATAAATCTCGCCAAGACCCGTAGAAATGGCTCCCATGATGACTTCTGCACCATCTGGGAGATTTTCCTTGGCACTTGCCAGTCGTTCGTTGACCTGTGCGCGGGCAAAGTAAATATCCACGCTGTCTTCAAAGATCACTGTGATCTGTGCAAAGCCGTTGCGTGACATAGAGCGCGTCTCGACCAGACCGGGAATACCCGCCATGGCTGTTTCAATCGAATAGGTAACCTGTTTCTCAACCTCGAATGGCGAAAGGGCGGGCACCTCGACGTTGATCTGCACCTGATTATTCGTAATGTCAGGTACAGCATCAATCGGCAGCTTGCCGAGAGCATAGACCCCATAGATGGAGACTGTCACCGTTAGCATCAGGATTAGCAGGCGGTGGGCAATAGAAAAACTGAGAATTTTCTCGATCATAACTTAAAGTCCTTTAATGGGCGTGTTCGGCTTCGGCCTTGCCGAATTCTGCCTTGAGGGTGAAGGTGCCGCTGGTGGCGATGGTCTCACCGCCCTGCAAGCCGGAGACAATTTCAAGATTGCGGCTGTCTTCCCGCCCAGAAACCACGGGCTGCTTTTTAAAGCCTTCCGGTGTCTGAATGAAGACGACGTTCTCACCTTCGACACTTTGCACGGCCTCTTTAGGGATCAGGATTTTTGCGTCCTGCTGTGCGGTCGCAATCGCAGCCGTGGCGAACTCACCGGGCCGCCACTTCCCATCCTGGTTGGCAAGTTCGATGATGGCCTTGGCAGAGCGGGTTTCAGGATCAATCGCCGGGCTGATAAAGATCAACTTGCCGTCAGCGGAACCGCCGCTACCTGAGATGGTTGCCATCTGGCCTTCTTTGACAAAAGGCAGATCGGCGGGAGCAATAGCGGTTTCAACCCAGACCATACTCAGATCGGCAACCGTGAAGGCGGTATGAGTCGTATCGACATATTCAC
>CAYJDG010000091.1:0-2176 GCA_964368875.1 uncultured Pseudobdellovibrionaceae bacterium | reverse complement strand
TAGCGAAAACGAAGCGCTTGACGCTCTGGCGCAGGCCGTTAATGCCCGTGGTGCTTTGGAAGTGGAGCTAGGCGGCAAAATAGAGGAAGTCAGATAATGAAAAAGTTTTTGATCACATCAGCCCTCGTCGCAGTTATCGGTTTATCGACGCTCGCTTTCGCCCATGAAGGTGAAGATCACGCCGCCGCCCCAGGAACCGAAGAAACTACTCAGGTGACAAGTATTATAGAATTATCTGAGACGGCGATTAATAATCTTGGTGTTAAAACGGTGAAAGCGGCCATCGCGCCACGGGCAACAACGGTCGATGTGAACGGGATTATCGAGTTTTTACCGGAACGCCAAGCTATCGCTGCGGCGCGGGCGGCGGGGCGCGTGTCGGAAATCCACGTTAAGGTGGGTGAGAAAGTCACCAAAGGGCAAAGCCTCTTGACTATCCAGCCGATCTTCGTAGGCAGCTCTCCGGTATCAATCCCGTCACCGATTGAGGGTTATGTGACAAAACAGAACGTGGTTCTGGGACAATCCGTCACGCCAGAGGCCGGATTGATGGAAATCGGAGATTCCTCCGAAGTTCTGGTGCGCGGTGTCATGTATGAAACACCGGATGTCGCAAAAGTTCAGGTTGGCCAAAATGTCAGCGTCAATAGCAGCCTGATAGGTAACACACCGCTAATGGGTAAAGTACAGCGTATGGACGGCGCCTATGATCGCGGCAGCCGCACGATCAACGTTTATGCGCTGGTCGAAAACCCTGACCGTAGATTGCTTGCCAATATGCAGGTTGTTCTCTCCATCGAGGTGACGGAGCCTGCCGATATTTTGACCGTCCCCGTGAAAGCCATTCTGGGTGAAAGCGGCGAACAATTCGTTTTCGTGAGAAGTGGCAACGAATTTGAACGCCGGAGCGTAAAGTTGGGTGCGAAGTTTGGATCGGAGCGCGAGGTGCTGGAAGGCGTGTTTCCCGACGAGGAAGTCGTTACGGTTGGAAATTACCAGCTGCAATTCGCCAAATCGGCTGAACCTAAAAAAGACGCTGCCGCGACAGAAGGTAAAAAGGAAGATGACGGCCATGATCATGAGCATTGATCGCCGCATAGCTCCTGAGCAAAGGATTATAAAATGCTGAATGCAATCATCCAATTTTCTTTGAAAAACAGGCTTCTGGTCGTCGCGGCCTCGGCCTTGCTAATGGTCTATGGCGTATTTGTCATCAGCAAACTACCTGTCGATGTGTTTCCAGACCTAAACCGCCCGACGGTGACGATTTTCACCGAGGCTGAGGGTTTGGCACCGGAAGAAGTTGAAGCCTTGGTTACCTGGCCGCTTGAAACGGCGGTTAATGGGTCAACGGGCGTTGAGCGCGTGCGCTCGGCCTCTGCCATCGGTCTTTCCATCGTCTGGGTCGAGTTTGGCTGGGATACGAATATTTATACCGCCCGCCAGATCGTTGCCGAGAAACTGCAGCAGGCGCAGGAAACCCTGCCACAGGATGTCCGTCCCGTCATGGGGCCGATTTCGTCGATCATGGGCGAGATTATGCTAGTGGGTCTGACCAGCGAAAATCCAAAGATCGGCGGCATGGATTTGCGCACGATTGCCGAGTGGGACATTCGTAACCGTATTCTTTCCATCTCAGGCATATCGCAAGTTTCTGTGATCGGCGGCGAGCTGAAGCAGTATCAGGTGTTGGTCGATCCTTTAAAGCTCAAAAACTACGGTGTCACGTTGCATGACGTCGAAGCCACGATTGAAGGTTCGAATATCAATGCCACGGGGGGATTCCTCCTCTCGGATTATCAAGAAAGCCTGATCCGTAACGTCGCCAGGATCAAAACTGTCGAAGATCTGGCAAAGTCACCGCTTCCGCAGGACAATGGTAGCCCGACGCCGTTGACCCTTGATCAGGTGGCCGATATCAAGCTCGGCGGCCCGCTCGCCAAGCGCGGAGATGCCAGCGTCAACGGCCAATCTGCCGTTATCCTTTCCATTCAAAAACAGCCTGGTGCCGATACGATCAAGCTGACCGAGGCGGTTGAGGCCGAGCTTGCCAGCATTCAAAAAACTTTGCCGGAAGGCGTGAAGATTCACGGCGAGATCTTCAAACAGGGAACCTTTATTGAGCGGGCGATTAAAAACGTCGAGGAAGCCTTGCGTGACGGAGCTATTCTCGTAG
>CAYJDG010000090.1:0-2300 GCA_964368875.1 uncultured Pseudobdellovibrionaceae bacterium | reverse complement strand
TTGGCTATTTAGGTGTTGCCGAAGATGTGACCGAGGTTTTCGAACAGCGTGATGCTCTCGGCGAAAGCGAAGAGATGTTTCGGTCGGCTATGGAGGGCGCGTCGATAGGTATGGCACTGGTGCGCCCCGATGGTAAATGGCTTAAAGTGAACCGAGTTCTATGCAATCTCCTCGGGTACACCGAGGAGGAGTTCCTCAATCTAGATTTCCAGGTTCTCACGCATCCGGATGATCTGGAAGCAGATTTAGAGCTGGTTAAGCAGACTCTGGCCGGAGAAATTACCAGCTACCAGATGGAAAAGCGGTACTTCCACAAAAACGGCAATATTATATGGGCTCTTTTGAGTGTTTCCTTGGTCCGCACGATTGATGGCAGACCTAAGCATTTCGTTTCGCAGATTCAGGATATCACCGAGCGGAAACAAATGGATCGTATGAAGAGTGAATTCATTTCTGTGGTTAGCCATGAACTGAGAACGCCCCTCACCTCAATTCGTGGTTCGCTTGGCCTGATCGAAGGTGCCTTGTCGCAGGATGTTCCTGAAAAAGTCCTCAATCTTGTTAGTTTGGCCAATCGTAACAGCGAGCGCTTGATCCTGCTGATCAATGATATCCTTGACCTCGATAAAATCACCGCTGGTGAGATGCATTTCGATATGAAGCGCGAGCCGTTGGCCGAAATCGTGGCCCATGCAGTCGAAGCCAACCGCGATTTTGCTAAAAGATTCAATGTCGTGTTCCGGATCGAAAATAATCCTGAAGATGTTGAAGTATTGGGTGATCAGTTACGCATCAATCAGGTGCTTACCAACCTGCTTTCTAATGCTGCGAAATTTTCACCGCAGAATGCCGAGGTTGTTATTACAGTTGAAAAACAACCGCATTCTGTGCGGGTTCTTGTATCTGATAAGGGGCCGGGTATTCCGCATGCTTTCCGCGCGCGTATTTTTGATAAATTTGCTCAGGCTGATTCCTCGGCGACACGAGAAAAAGGTGGCACTGGGCTCGGGTTGCATATCAGCAAAATGCTGATGGAGCGTATGGGTGGTGACATCGGATTTTTCTCTGATGTCGGCCAGGGTTCAACATTCTGGATAGAGTTTCCATTAGAGGCCAGCCATGCCTGACAGCCTGCATCATATTCTGTGCATCGATGACGAGCCGGACATACTTGAGATCGCCAGACTGTGTCTCGAGACGGTTGGGAATTACAAGGTCGTTACCTGTAAAGGCGGCAAGGAGGGCATTGCGCAGGCCATGCAGTCACCGCCAGACCTTATTCTGATCGACGTGATGATGCCGGATATGGATGGCCCAACCACTTTTCGGAAAATAAAAGAGATATCGACGCTCGAAAAGATTCCGATTATTTTCATGACTGCCCGTGTGCAGAAAAGAGAAATCGATGAATATCTGCAGATTGGCGCGGTCGCGGTTATTGCCAAGCCTTTTGATCCGATGAAACTGGCACATGATATTCGGACTATTTGGAGCAGTCTGCATGGACGATGAAGATCTGATCAACCCAGAACGCATGGCCATTTTCGAACAGAAAATGCGTGAGTTGACGCTTGAGTTTATCGAAACACTCGAGCAATGGCGCCTCCAACTGGTGGCGCTATCCGATGACACGCCTTCATGGTCGGAAGAGGACTTTAAAGAGATTCTGACCATTCTGCACGGGATGGCAGGAAGTTCAGCGATTTACGGCTTTGCCGCACTTGGCGAAGAGGCGCGTGTGCTGGAGAATCAGATCGAAGAGGGCGGGCCGCACAGCAAGCAACGCTCACTCGACAGCCTCCACCACCTGATTGAAGAATGCGCTCAGATTAAAGCTGCTGCCGCCTAAGTTCTTGAGATCATACCCATTTTGATGCCTATCGTTTTGCCCCTGCTGATGCAGGCGGTATTCATTTCAATTGCGATCTATTGTTAAGCATTCTCTAAAGTATCCTCGCTTAGAATAATATCACTCCGTACCCACCCGGCCCTTATAACCCCTGAATACGTCGATCTGGCAGCGCTGCATGCCGGTTTGAGAAGGTTTTTGCATGGCAATTTATCAAGGTATTACCTATTCCTCCGCGACCAACACGTACACCATCGACACCACCGCCCTCACAGCTGATATCAACCTCGCCATCAAGAATGCACCGGCGGGAGCGACGATGTTGTTTACGGAAGGTGTTCATACCCTGACCTCGACGTTGTACGTGCAGCGCGACAACATCACCTTCAAAGGCGAAGGCAAAGACAAGACGATGTTCAGTCTCGATTTCGGCACACATGTGCAGAATGGC
>CAYJDG010000089.1:0-2790 GCA_964368875.1 uncultured Pseudobdellovibrionaceae bacterium | reverse complement strand
TCGGTCCACGCGGCCTGATGCCGAACCCGAAACTGGGTACGGTCACAATGGACGTCAAGAAGGCCGTTGAATCCGCCAAAGGCGGCGCTGTCGAATTCCGTGCTGAAAAAGCCGGGATCGTGCACGCCGGTGTTGGCAAAGCTTCCTTCGATGCGAAGAAACTCGCTGAAAACATCCGTGCGTTTGCGGTTGCGATCAACCGGGCCAAGCCAACTGGCGCCAAAGGCGTTTACGTCAAGAAAGTCTCGATGTCTTCGACCATGGGTCCTGGCATCAAGATCGATCTCGCGTCGCTCAACGAAGCTGCCTAATCTATCTTAACAAAAAAGCCTCCCTGTCGTAACGCAGGGGGGCTTTTTTCTTAGCTTTATTCGAAGCCCGCTGTTATGGCGGGTTTTTATTATGGCCTTTGTTTTTCAAATTATCTTATCCAAAAGCTTTAAAAGATTGACACTTAGCTCGTCCCTGCCTATAAACCCCTCATTCCTGTCCAAGACTACAGGTGTCCTTAGGGACATAAATCCTGTACAGATAGGCCGATTGCTACAAAACATCCCTCGGGATGACGGCTTTTGTTTTGGATAGGCAGCTCTTGATCGAGCTGCTTTTTTTATTGGTTTCATAAGGAGACACGCGATGCACCGCGCAAAGAAGGTAACTGAACTGGCTGCTCTGAAAACCGCGCTCGGCGAAGCCGAACTGCTGGTCATCAGCCAGAATAAAGGCATGACGGTTGCGCAAGTAACCGAACTGCGTCGCAACCTGGCTAAAACAGGCGCGAAATACAAAGTAACCAAAAACACCCTGACCAAACTCGCGTCGAAAGGCACGAAGTTCGAACAGGCTGCTGACATGATGACCGGCCCAACCGGTTTCACCATGGCGAAGGACGATCCGTATGCCGCCATCAAAGCGATCTACGAATTTGCCAAGAAAAACGAAACCAAGATCTCGCTGATCGGCGCGATTTTCGGCGACGTCAAAATGGATGCCAAGGCTGTTGAACAAATGGCGAAACTGCCAAGCCTCAACGAAATCCGCGGCAAACTGGTTGGTCTTATCCAGGCACCTGCGGCTCAGCTCGCGCGTCTGGCTCAGGCATATGCCACCAAAGATACCCAAGCTTAATCAAACACCCAAACGTATATCTAAATTTTAAAGGAGAACTAAAATGGCTGCCAATCTTGAAAAACTCGTTGATGACCTCTCAGCTCTGACCGTTATGGAAGCGGCTGACCTGGCCAAACTGCTCGAAGAAAAATGGGGCGTTTCTGCTGCGGCTCCAGTTGCTGCTGCTGGCGCTGCCGGTCCTGCGGCTGCTGAAGAGAAAGACGCATTTGATGTCGTTCTCGAAGCTGCTGGCGACAACAAAATCAACGTCATTAAAGTCGTACGCGAAATCACCGGTCTCGGCCTCAAAGAAGCCAAAGATCTGGTTGAAGGCGCACCTAAAGCAGTTAAAGAAGGCGCACCTAAAGCCGAAGCTGAAGAAATCAAAAAGAAAATCGAAGCTGCTGGCGGCAAGGTTGCCCTCAAGTAGTTTATCGTTTCTTACGAATATCGAAAGCGGCCTCCGTATGGGGGCCGCTTTTTTTAAATTAGACATTTTGAATGAACGGCGTTTTACCAAGGAGGCTGGCACGTTCAGGTAATTCACAGTACACTCTTGCCTACATCACTGTGTATGAGTCCCTGTCTGTTCATAAATATTCCTTAAGTCCTTATCTGCTAAGCTAGAAGAGATGGCGTTGGCACAAAAATCTGCTGAATCTGGCAATATATTCTTCGCGATCTTCGGAGCGGTAGCGCTTTTGGGGATCCTGGCTGCTGGGACGATGACGTTCATCAAGGGGCCCTTGGCGACGTCGGTGAAACTGAACCGGCAGAACGTGGCCGAGAACCAGATGATGATTGCGGGGCAGGTGGCTGTGATGAGCGCAGCTTCTCAGCCCAACAGCGGGGACTGTGATTCTGATGCGTATGTCGAGCCGCTGGAATGGCGGGACGCCGGGGCGTTGCCGAAGCCGACCGGGGGCGGACTGGTGCCGTCATCGATCGGGATAGCCAAGAAAGACCCGTGGGGCACGGAATACGGGTATTGCGGCTGGGACCACGGTCCGCAGATCAATGGCGGCGGGACGTGCGGCGGGGCGGGCCAGAAACGCTTGGGCGGCGGCAACACCAACTCTGTGCCGGTCGTGGCGCTGATCTCGGCGGGACCTGACAAAGTATTTACGACGACCTGCCGGACCTATGCCGCAGCGGACGTGAACAGCGACGGCGACCTGCTGGATGCGACGGATTTAACGCTCGTCTCAAAAGCGGCCCTGACCGACGACGACGTGATCTTCAGCTACACGTATCAGGAAGCGACAGCGGCGTCTGGCGGCCTGTGGTCGCTAAAATCCGGTGACAGTGGCACCGCGGTGATCAACAAGAACATCGAAGCGACGGGGACGGCGAACCTGCAGGGCGGGATCATGCTGGCCGATAAGGCGCTGATCACGTGTGACGCGACGACGGCTGGCGTCATGGCGATGAACGGTAACGCGATCGAGATCTGTGACGGCGCTGGGGCATGGACGGCGATCACGGGTGGGGGCGGATTCGGCACCACGGCGGTGTGCGCGGCACCTGCGGATGCGGGTAACATCAGATACAACACGGTCACGGGCCAACCTGAGTTCTGTGATGGCACTGGCTGGAGGCCGTTTACGCTCGCCTCCAACGTCGCCAATCTTGTGTTTACACCGACGCAGGAAAACGCGATGAACGTCGATGGCAGCAACA
>CAYJDG010000088.1:0-3105 GCA_964368875.1 uncultured Pseudobdellovibrionaceae bacterium | reverse complement strand
AGATCGATGCTGGTTTGCAGAAATGGATTGCCGCCCTGAAGGCAGAGCTCGCCGCAAACGAAACCGCAGGTTTGGTAACCAAGCTCGATAAGGATGGTCTGCGTACCAATGCAGCGATCGAGAAAATGATCGAAAACCGTTCGATGACACCTCTGACGTTCGATACGTCGGTTGTCCAGAACGCTCCGGGTGCATGGATTCTGCCTGAGGAATGGACCAAGCTGCGGGGCAAGCTTCAGACTGATCTGCGCGGCATTGAACTCAAAGAGGCCATCGCTGGTTTAAGAGACCACACCAAAAAGCTCGACACGGTCGATGTCGACACGGAAGTGATGAAGCTTCACTTCGATAAACACCGTGAACTCGCCCGTTCGCCGCACCTGCGTGAATCGATGCCATTAACCGATTCTGCGCAATATCAGGCAAAAGTTGATGCTGAAACCGAGCTCGCTGCCCGTGAGCACCGTCCGGTCGATCCTGCTAAACTTCCGTCCGGTTCGGCACCACCAATCCGCCCGGCCAAGGATCTGTTTGACGATATATATAACGGCAAGCTGCTGTCGGTTGACGAGATCAATGCGCTTGAAAAACATTTCCGCGCTAACAAACTGCAGACCGAGATCAAAGTTCAGATCAGCGGTATGCGCGATCTTCTGAAAGCGGAAGGCACCCCTGAATTCAAACCCGACGCAATTCGCACGCATCTTGATGCCATTCGTGCCATCGAGCGCCGTGGTGATTATCAGGAACTAACCGAGCGTTCAGTTTCTGGTAAAGCTTTTGATAAAGCCCAGAGTGATTTTGCAAGTGGTGCGCCTGGGGCGACTCAGCCTGCGCCTCGTAAAGTTGATGACGTTCTTAAAGACCTTTTTAGCGGTCAGAAAATTAACAAGGACGAGCTTTATCAGTTGGAACTTCATTATGACGCCGTTAAACGGGCGACCGATTATCGCGTCGAAGTTAACAACCTGCGCCAGATGCTTTTCAAAGAAGGTACTGTCGACCTCGTTATGGATGCCAATCATCCCCGTTACGTAGCGGGTCAGAGCGCAAGCGTTCATGATATTTTCGAAAATCTCCGTAAGATGGAGCTTAACGAAAACTACCGGGCGCACTACGATTACTCTGCTTCTGCCAAAGCTGCGATGGCGGAGACACCACCGCGTGCGCGCACTGCGGCGGAGATCCGTGCTGATCTTGAAGCTAACCACCGGGTATCCCGCGACGAGCTGTTGCGTCTGGAAGACCACTACCGGGCCGGGTATGTAAGAGCTCAGGTTTCCGACACGGCGGAACGGGCAGTTAAATTCAGCGCTGATCCGACCGACCGCGCGCAAGCCCTTAAGGATTTTGCTTCGGGCGCGATCAAATTTGACGGCACGCAGACTTTGCAGGAAGCGATGCTGAACTTGGGACGTCGCGTCGAAGAGGCCGAAAGACTGAACCCTGGGGCTGCTGCTGCAAGGCCTGCTGCGCCTCGCACGATTCATGAGATCGTTGCTGACATCCAAAGTGGCGACATCAGCGCATCTGGCGGCAAGCCGATGAGTCTTGCGGATGCCAAGGTTTTTGCGGATCGTTATAAGGCATATGTTTCCGGTGAAGGTCAGGCCTTTGAAGCCAAGCAGATTACCGAGCAACTGGCCGGCTTGTTCTACCCAAGCAACAAACCTTTCGTTGGCATCAAGCAAATACCTAAAGATGAGTTGATCGGGACCAAGAGTAGTCCGGGATATGTCATGCGCCTGCAACAGATCATGGCGAACCCTGAATACAGGCTCTTCATGGAGGTTGATAAGGATGCGTTGAAAGGTAAAGCTCGCAACAATATCGACAATATTCTCACTTCATTGACAAACGGAGAGCCGATTGGTGAGCCTGAAGTTCGTCGCCTGAGAGAGTTTTTTGAGCGCTGGCATAATTCCGATAATAAACCGCGTGGAATCATTTCAACTGTCACATTATCCCGCGCGTTCGACCGCACTCTTGGTGCGCCGGTGGCTGGTCCTCTCGCGGCTGGTGCTCTTGCGACCACACTCGTTGTTGGTGGTGTAGGGTTAGGTGTTAGCAGCGCCCTGAGTGGTGGTTCGAATGGTGGAGCGCCGACTGCGGGAGCTCCGGGTCAACCGGGTGGAGCGACGGATGGCGTAGGTGCAATTTTGTCAGGCCAGCCGGGTGCGATTAATCCAAATCTGCGTGCCCCTAATACTGTCGGCGGTGTTGTTGATCGCGGTCTTTCTGCCATCAGCGGTAAACTGCAGAGCGGCACGGCTGGCGTGGTAACTTTCAGTGAAGGCGCGGCGCAACAGGATCGCTCCAATGCGCAAGTATTTATTGATGAGGCCAGAACGCTTGGTGAGAAACTGAAACAACGGTCACCTGAGCTTGCTGCAGAGAATCTCGATGCGCTGGCTCTGCAGGTCGCACAACATATGTATAGCCGCTATAACGACCATAAACTGACTGTCGGCGAGGCGATTGACTCGTATGAAGCAGCAGTAGGTGCAGCTTCACCTGAAATCCAAGCGAAGCTGCGCCCGGCTGTACAAGCTTTATCGGCTGATATCACTGCTGCCGGACGCAGGGACGTGGTTGTTCTGCCTGCGCCACAACCACAAAATTGATTTTTGGGCGTGGTTAATATATGATGAAGACAAAATAGAGAGAGTGGAGAAAAAACATGGCTGCTTTGACAGATACAGTTGCTAGAGGCGCCCAGGCTGCGGTCACAACCGCTCTGGAAAAAGATCCTGAAGTCTTCCTCAATCTTTATATCGAAGGCCTGCGCAAGCGCGGCTTGTCCGATACCGAGATCGCTGGCCGTGTAAACCAGTTCCAGGCAGCGATGAGTTCGATCGAAAGATTGACCAACGGTTTCAACGACCTTGGTCTTGAAGTCGCCAAATACCGTCAGCAGCTTTATCAGTCTCTTCTAGATTCGCACCTGAAATTGTCGACTGAACAGGCTGCCAAATCTACTGAAGCCTTCCTGCAACTCGCCCGCGATCTCAACACTAAGTATCTTGAGACCGAACAGGCCAAGCTTGATGCAAAAATCTCTCCTTATAAGGTCGCTGGTAGCTTTGCCGGGTTCCTGCAGGTCGC
>CAYJDG010000087.1:0-3142 GCA_964368875.1 uncultured Pseudobdellovibrionaceae bacterium | reverse complement strand
AAACACCACACACCCTATTCATTATATAGGATGAGCATGCATGTATTATGTTAATACATGGTTAATATGTTAAATATTGGTGAGTTGGCTGTGAGGCTATAAGGGAGCGTAACTTCTGTTTTCCGCGCTTAAGAAGCGACCGGGCAGCAAGCTCACTGATTTCAAGGCGTTCTGCAATCTGGGAGATGCCCGCCTCTTCATAGTAAAAAAGCGTCAGCGCGAGCTTCTGGCTCAGCGGGAGTTCTGCCAACAATCGCTGCATTTCTTCTGCCTGCTGATGGCGAACTAAAGTATCTTCAGCTCCCGGTGTGCGAGCCACGAGATCATCCGGCGCAATACCATCATGTGTGAGAACCTGCTTTTGCCGCAAAAGGTCGATGCATTTATTGCTGGCAACGCGGTACAGCCACGTGCTGAACCGGGCGATTCCCGGCTTCCATGCCGATTTATTCTGCCACAGGCTTAAAGTGATATCCTGAACGAGGTCATCCATATCTGCGCGAGGCCCAAAGAATTGCCGCGCGATCTTCCACACCATCCCGGTGTGCCGCTCGAGCAGCGCATAAAATGCCAAAGCATCCCCAGCTTGAAACAACGCCATCAGGGCCTCATCCGAGGACTCCAGATAGAGCGCAGGATCAATTTTACGCCGGGGGGCGGTCTCTGCAACGGTACGGATGGCCATAGATCTGGATGCTCGCGGTTAAAACTGGATACCGAACCAGTCTTTGCAAGGAGCAGGCCAAACCTAAGTTGTTGTTTTAGTTTGGATTATCAGGGTTGCGGCTGTAGGCCAGCGCGTACCAGCGATCATGCACATCCTGCACGTAGGCAAGAATTGCATCAAACTCTTCCGCTGGCTCAGGTTTAGCTGAAACCTGGCTGAGCGCAGAAAATACGACATTATAGAATCGGTTCAAAAAGAGAGCATCTTCCCCGCCCTTTTCGAGATCTAAATTCGCCTGAAGAGCCTCAATGATATCAAATGTCTTGAGAAGGTGATTGCTCATCACATCAAGTTGCCCGGCTTGCCAGCCTTTTTTTGCGGCCGTGATGTTTCGCAACATACCCTTATATAATTCAACGACGATCTGAAGCGGACTCAGATTTTCGTCAGAATTTTTCTGATAGGTTTTAAGGGCCTTTTGGTATGCGTTCTGATTCATCGTTTCAATCATCAAGGCTCTTTATAAAGCTTGCCTGTTAGTTATTTTTGTCAGTCCCAAGGATCGCCTTGATCTGAGCCAGAACAGAGTTCGACGCATTGATCTTGGCTTCAAATCTAGCATATCTATCGATCAAAGCGTTCCGGAAATCATCTCCTCGCTCACGAATTGTCGCGGAGCGTGCCTCAAGAGCTTTACTGATATCATTCAACCGTTGCTTCTCGATTTCAAGAGAGCCCGTGATGTTGTCAGAAAATCTATTTAACTGGTTGTCGAGCAGATCGCCCATACCTTGCTTGATATCGAAGGTAAAGGTCGTGTTGGTCGTGCCAACATAAGCGAAATTCATACCTTCATAGATAGAGCCCTTTTTACCTGTGATACTGGTCCCATTGATATCAAACAGACTCGAGTCGCCATTCACAGAAACATTGGTTATAGCGCCGCCTGAGTAAGTGATATCAAAATTCATCGAAGCAGATGTCAACAGCGATGTATTTCCGCTCATGCGGAAACTGGCGTTTGGGTTCGTGATTTTGGTAGAGAAAATATCCTTAACCTGATCGAACTTAGTCGCGATGGCCGTATCCAATTTACCTTCATCAGTAATCAGCTTGCCATCACCACCTTGAGTAATACCCAACTCACGAAGTGTTGCGAGATTGGTTCCACCATCACCGAATGTTCCAGCAAGAATATTTTGTACACCAGTAGTGAGGCTTCGCAGCTGATTATCACCAAAGAGAATAGCATCTTCGGATACAGCGCCATTGGACTGAACAGACTGGTTGGTAAGGATAAAATCGCGCAGTCCATTATAAGCTTCGACGAAATCGAGGATTTTGTCTTTGACCGCAGAGGTATCATTACCAATCTTGAGGTTGAATGTCACACTGGTGTTGGCTGTCAGAAGATCGAAGTTGACGCCATCGATCACATCACTGAAACTGTTACTATCCCGAGTGAACGTCACCCCATCGACAATAATTTCAGAACCCGTTGGGGGTTGAACTTCGTTGATATAATTGGTGGTGTACTCTCCACCGCCCGATGCCAGTGTAATACCCAGATCAAAAAGGGCATCACCTGAAACAGCTGAGTTGGCAATCGCCTTGTTGGTATTATTACCCGTCAGGAACAATTGGTATTGACCTGGAGACACCTGCAACACGGAGGCTGTCACGTTGGTAGTTGTCTTCTGTGCATTTATTGCCGTAGCTATATCATTGAGCGACATGCCACTGGTCACAGATATGTTTGCAGAACCGCCGCCTTCAAGGCCAAGAGTAAATGTGCCGGTCACATTGCGTGCAACAGTTGCATCTGCAAAACTTGCGCTTCGGACTTTATGAGCTGTAGCAAGCTGGGAAACCTGGACGGAATAATTTCCGGCGATCGCATCGCTATCAATAGAGACCCCGAGGAAACTGGATGGATTAATACCCGTCGTAGCGGTGGTTAACGTACCGGATTTCAAATTGAAGGCAGACGGATCTGAGAGCAAAGAGTAATTCGTACGCAGAGCAGCAAGAGACGTCTGCATGGTTTTCGAAAGTGTCTGCAGCTGGCTGAGAGCACTGACGCGGGTATCGTTGGTGGTAATTCTGGTGTCGTTCCGTGTCGCTTCGGCGATCCGCTGGTTGTACGCCGCCTCAATGAGGGCTGCTGTATCCAGTCCTGACGATGAGCCGAAATAGAATGTCCGGCTCCCTTGAGTGCTTACACCACCCTGATTATTGACTGTTGCCATATTAAGCTCCTACCCCTTTATTATCCCACACATAGTATAACGCGCGTTTAAGTAATTATGTCTTTATAGACGTTTTTTTCTTAAGCAGTCAGGGGAGATTAGCAATTTCTATGCCAATCTCCCCTGCCAAGATCACTTAATTACCGGGTCCAGTATTAACGGACCAGTGAAAGCAGTGAAGACTTCATCTGGTTGGCCTGTCCGAGGGCTGCAATCGAGGCCTCCG
>CAYJDG010000086.1:0-3597 GCA_964368875.1 uncultured Pseudobdellovibrionaceae bacterium | reverse complement strand
TGGCCACCACGTGGACTGGATATCATCGGGGCCAACTCTCAGAGGCTTAATTTTGTCTCGTTGCCCGAAATCATGGGCACCAATAATGCCGATGTTATAGCCCGTGCCTCCAACGCGCGGGGCAAAGCCAATACCTCAGGCGAACGACAGATCTGGCTAAATGACAGCTTGATCAATCCGTCAACCGGTTTGCTCGACGGACGGCCGTTGAGCACGGTTCAGGGACATGAAGGCCTGCACATCATGCAGGGCGATCATTATCAGCGTGTGCAGGATGCATTCGGCACACGCATCGGTGGCATGCTGTCTCAGGCGCGGGAGGGTAATGTCTCCAGCCTGCTGATGGATAGCCTGATGGGCCGTCATGTCGATCAGGCCCGCATGGCTGCAAGCCCCGTAGTTAATTTTGATTATTTGCGCGATGGCAAGGAAGTCGAAGCCCGCGTCCATCAGGTGACGGCCGACGGCTACCCGCATTGGGGACAGGCTCCGGCAAACCGCGAACAATTCCTGATCGCCCTGCATAACAACGGCCTGAATCTATCGCCTAGCACGCTCGAAGAGCTGAAACGCTCGCCGACCTATGAAGAAAATTCACGCATTTTCCGCGCCTTGCCACCGGGGCAAGACACCAATATCCGCAAGGTCAACGCCAACCTCAATTTCATATCGGATGTCCTGACGGATTCGGGCCGCCGCGTCTACGAAAACCAAACTTTGCCACGCATGTACGCCAATATCATCGAAATGTATGGCGATCGTCTGGGCCGCGAACGGTTCGGGTTTGGCACCAATGAGTTTGCCCAAGCCCGCCTAGCCCGTGCAGGCGAGATTGAATTGCGGACGCCGGGCGGAGCATTTTCTCGTATGATGGGCAATACGCCCGTCCCGGATTTCAGCTTCAATGCCCGCCGCGACGGGGCGGTAGACATCCCTCTGCGGACTATGGATGACGGAGATGCAGTGAGATTGCGGCGCGCCATGGAAGCCGCAGGCATTCCGTTCAAGGAAGATGGGGCTGGCACGCGGAACCCGCGGCTGGTAATTGAAAACGCGCACCTACAAACGCTGACGGATTTGAAGCAGCATGCCCTGCTGCACTCCGGCAGTGATGCGGCAGGAAATCCGTCGCGCCGTTTCGTGACCGACCTGTCGATCACCCAAGGCCGCGACGGCAACAGTCATATTTTTGTCGACCGCCTGACCACGGCGCAACTGAGCGAGTTGCGGCAGGAACTCAAACGCGAAAATATTCCGTTCAAGGTGGATATTGACGGCAGCAGCCGGATGCTGACCATGACGGACGCCGAGGCAAGACGTTTTGAAGCGCGGCAAGCAGAAATCCGGCTGGCGCGACCCGCATTTCTAAGTCCCGTGTCGGCGGAATATCACCTGGAGATGGCCCGCGCCAATGCGCAACGACAGTTATCCGATCCAAGTTACACCTATAAACCGCCACCGAAACCGGAGATTGATGTTCCTGCACCAACGCCGCAGGAAATCGCCCGCATGAATGCGTTTGCCGAAGATCGCCGGGTAGAGCGGGAAGCGGCAGCGCGCCAGCAAGGTTCTGGCCAGCCAATTGCAACGGCCCCCCTTGCTCCGGTTGCGCCACCACTTGCGCCGGTTCTGCCGCCGCCTCCAGCAGCTACGCACGTCGATGTCGACCTGAGCCAACCGCATACCACGGCGATGCCGCCGCCTGTGCCAGCAACTGTACCGCCTCCAGCCCCCGTGCCTGCTCCGCCTCCACCTGTCATCGCACAAACTCCACCGCCACCTGCGCGTCCAGCGACAGTACCTCTCGATCTTGATCTGTCCCAGCCACACGGTGCGACAGCAACTCCTGCCGCGCGGGTCCAAACGCCGCCACCGCCTCCGCCTCCACCTCCACCCGTAGCAGTGAAGCCTCCACCGGCCCCGGTCCCTGTCGATATCGATCTAAACGCGCCTCATCCATCCGGCTCTGCCGGATACCGGGCGACCGGCGGCAAAGTCGATCAGCATGCCGGACGTGCCGGCACTGCAGTTCGGGCGGTTGAGCATCTGGCCCAGGGGGATGTTACCGGGGCCGTCGCAGGTGTTGCCGAAGAAGTAGCAACGACGGCAGCCATCAGAACCGGAGTCAGGTTCGCCGCCCAGCGTATTCCGGTGGCGGGCGCAATCGTTACCGCCGGGATGACGCTGTGGACATCCGGCGCACAAGCAGTACAGGGAAATTATGGCCGCGCCGTCAGCGAACTGGGGGCCGGGGCGGTGGAAAGTGTCGGCAATATCGTTGGGTTCGGAGCCGGGGATGCCCTGCGTGAAACGTTCCGGGCTGCGGTCGTCGCGACGGCGGGCAATAAATACGCGCCGGAAAAATCAGGTGTGCGCCAAATCGTTGAAACCTCGGTCGATCTTGGCAATAATGCCATTCTCGCCAGCCGCTATGGTTCAATGAACAAGAAAGACCTTGGGGCGGCGATCCTCAAAGATACAACCTTGCCTGATACAGCCAAGCTGAACGGCAAGGAGGTCTCGCTGCTGGTGGCGCTGGAAGACAAGACGTTCCGCGACAACCTGATGAAGAATTTGCTGGCCGCTGCCGCCAAGGGCAACGATATGTCGGCGCAGATTGCCATGATCAAAGCCTATGACCAGAAATTTGAAATGCCGATTTATCAGTTTACCAACATGAGCAAGTCGTCGCTGGAGAAAGCCCTGATTGCCGACAAGATATTGCCGGATACCGTCAAGCTTGGCGGCAAAGAGGTCTCGCTGATCGTAGCCCTCAACGACAAGGATTTCCGTGCGGCCTTCATCAAGAACATGAGTGATATGGCGGCGCAAGGGCAGGATGTGGCTCAGCAGGTTGCCATGCTCAAGGCCTATGACAGCAAACTGAAGCCAGTTACGCCGGTCGCTGCCAGCACCGAATACAATCCGATGAACAATATTATTTAGTCGTCCTTTGGTCTGCACGGGCGTTTCACGGACAAAAATCTGCGTTTCACGGCAAGTATTTTCTGCCATGAAAATGCCATCAATTCCCCGTTGTTTTTCAAGTGGATAGCAACGGGCGATTATGGCCAATTTTTGTATTGGAACCCGGTTTGTGATATATATGTTCTTAACACAACGAGGAAAAATGATGACCAGAGAAAAACCTCTCAGTGATGCCTACGGTGATAAAGACCCGGTCGCCCGGGATATTTCTCACAACTATGCTGGTTCCATGAGCCGTGTCGGTATGCAGAAAGTGGCCGCAGCTATGGCCGCCCAGCACAGAACATTTCGTGGCTGGCTTGGTCGCATGACCGCTCCGTTCACACGCGCTGCCGCTCCGGCACCACGGGTGAGAAGTTCGGGTACGCAAGGCCTGCACTTCCGCATCGACAGCTAATCCGGGTTTGAACCGGACTTTGTAGAGGAGGGCAGTTTTCACTGCCCTTTTTTGTTGTCTAAATTCCGCCGGATACCTATGATCGCGCCCATGTCGAATTTCCAGGGCGTTGCCACAGCATATGACGGACCGGATTGCACCTTGCAGCTCAATACTGCACGGACCTATCCGGTTGCGCGGAGTAAGGACAATGCCCAGAAAGTCGCAGCCGC
>CAYJDG010000085.1:0-3612 GCA_964368875.1 uncultured Pseudobdellovibrionaceae bacterium | reverse complement strand
CGACTGTTGCGGAGGCCGAACCAATGATGGCGGCTCCGGTTGAGGCAGTTGAATCTTATGAGATGGCAGATGCCTCCATGGCTGAGCGCCTGAACCATCTTGAGCGCAACGTCGCAGGACTTCAGGCCGAAATGTCAGCAGCGCGTCCGCAGATTGAAAAGATCAATGCTCTTGAAGGCAATTTCCGCCAGCTCTCCTTGCAGCTGGACCGTATCGACAAAACGTATCCTGCAGCGAAGGCCAGCGCAAAAGCGCCTATGAAAAAATCGACGGCCCCGCTTGGTTTGAAAAAAGCGGCTGCACCGAAAGCAACACCGCCAATTGCTGCCGCTGCAAAGGCACCTGCGACAGCTTTGAAAGTTGAGCGTGTGCGCGTTGGTGAGCAGGCGGGGGGTAAGGTGCGCATTGTGCTTGATACGACGGCGCCGGCCAAGCTGAAATATGATATCGATAACGTCGAAAAAATCCTTGTCATCGAAGTGCCGTCTGCCTCATGGGGTACGGCGTTGAGCCGGACTTTGCAGGGATCACCGCTGGTATCGTCGTATACGGCGGAAAGCGATGCCGCTGGATCGCGCCTTATTGTTCAGTTGAAAGACGCGGCAGAAGTTGTCACATCGGCGCAGGTTGACCCTGATAAAACCGGCGGTTACCGCGCTTACCTTGACCTGCGCAAGAAATAAGCCATCTTTTCTCATGACTTTATGAGCCCCCTGTGCGAAGACAGGGGATATTCAACCATTCGAGGTTATGATGAAAACGTTTCTGGTTTCCCTGCTGCTCTCCACGCTTCTGATCTCCCCGGCGCACGCTGCCGAGAAAAAGGCTGCTGCTCCGCAAGGGCCGACGATTGATCTGGATAAAGACGGCAAGATCAGCCTGAGTGAAGCGCAAGCGCTGGCAGATAAACAATTCGCGCTTTATGACGCAGATAAAAACGGCTCGATGAGTCTCGCTGAATACCGCAAGCCGCTCGACGAGGTCGCAAAAATGAGAAAACTCACAGCGGCACAGAAATCAGGTGAAGAAAAAGTTATCAATGCCAGCTTCACGCGCATGGACAACGACAGTAACGGTCAGATTTCAAAAGCTGAATTCCAAAGTGATGCCCGTCTGCGTCATAGCGCGATGGATATGAACAAGGATGGCTTCGTCACACCGCAGGAAGTCGAAGAGCTGCAAAAGAAAATCATGGCCGCGCAAAAAGCCGCCAAAGCCAAAAAATAATTTTAGCCCCGCAGGGATTTGCGATGCGCCATCTTATGTTGATGGCGCATTCTTTTTGCGGCGAGCGCTTTCTCATCCAGCGTGCCATGACAGCTTGGGCAGGAGACGCCTTCTTCAAAGAGAGGGCTTGCGCGGTCTTCAGCAAATAGCGGCTCGCGGCAAGCAAAACACGTTGTCGCAGCGCCTTCGGCGAGACCGTGATTGATGCCGGTGCGCTTGTCGAATACGAAGCATTCACCTTGCCACGTGCTCTGGTCTGACGGGATATCTTCGAGATATTTCAGGATGCCGCCCTTGAGGTGATAGACCTCCTCAAAGCCCTGCGCCAGCATGTAGCTGGACGCTTTCTCACAGCGAATCCCGCCGGTGCAAAACATGGCGATTTTTTTATGCTTGGCCGGGTCGAGATTTTTTTCGACGAAGTCCGGCAGCTGCGTAAAGATATCGATCTTAGGATCGATCGCGCCTTTGAAGATGCCGAGCTTGGTTTCGTAGGTGTTGCGCGTGTCGATCAACACGACCTCAGGATCGGCAATCAGGTCGTTCCAGTCTTTCGGCTCAACATAGGTGCCGACGATCTTGGTCGGATCGGCCTGCGGCTGGCGCATCGTGATGATTTCTTTTTTCAGGCGCACCTTGAAGCGCTCAAAAGGGCGGCTGCTCGCGGTGGAATATTTAACCTGGCCATGGGTAATCCCGAAATGCTCATCGAGATAGGCGATGACCTTGTCGATACCTTCGTCATCACTCGAAATCGTCCCGTTCAGACCTTCGGGCGCGATCAGGATGGTGCCGCAAAGATTATAGGTGTCGTTCAGGCTTTTCAGAAAAGCCTGATGCTCCGGCAGACGGTCGACCGGAACGAAACGGTAAAAGGCGACAACGCGATAAGGGGCTTGAGAGTCCATGGCCGGGTTTATAACGCAAAGGGGTTGGGAAGGCAAAATTACATATGTGTAACAATTGTAGCCTTGGCTACAATTTATCTTGCTATCTAAAAAACGAGGTGCTAATGGATATTGCATAGCACAAAAACATACGGATAGGAGTCCAAAATGCTCGGTATCGGCGAACAAATCCCCGAATTCGAAATGGTCGGCGTCAAACCCGGCTTTATGAGCCACGAAGAAAACGGCGCATCCGCCTTTGAAACCATCACCCAGGACAGCTTTGCCGGGAAATGGAAGGTTTTTTACTTCTACCCGAAAGACTTCACGTTCGTCTGCCCGACCGAAATCGTTGAATTCGCCAAACTGAATGCCGAATTCGCCGACCGCGACTGTGTCGTTCTTGGCGGTTCGACCGACAACGAGTTCTGCAAACTGGCCTGGCGCCGCGAGCATAAAGACCTCGCCAAACTGGACCAGTGGAGCTTTGCCGACACGAATGGAAGCCTGACCGATGGTCTTGGTATCCGGGATCTCTCGGGCGTCGCTCTGCGCGCAACGTTTATCGTCGATCCTCACAATGTCATCCAGCACGTATCGGTCAACAACCTGAACGTCGGCCGCAATCCGAAAGAGACTCTGCGCATTCTCGATGCGTTGCAGACGGATGATCTGTGTCCATGCAACCGCCCGGTTGGCGGCGACACCGTGACCGAAATGAAGAAGGCAGCTTAGATCATGCTCGAGCAACTGAAAAACGCGCTGCCTGAGTATGCCAAAGACATCAAGCTGAACCTCTCGACATTGGCCGCTGATGAGTCGCTTACTCAGCAGCAGCTGTGGGGGACGTTCCTTGCATGTGCTCTCGCGACTCGGCAAGACGATGTCATGGAAATGATGTCTGCAGAAGCGGCGACGCATCTGTCGGCTGAAGCCCAGACTGCGGCCAAAGCTGCGGCGACGATCATGGCGATGAACAACGTCTATTACCGCTCTGTTCATCTCATGACCAACAAGGACTATCATGCGCTGTCGGCTAAGCTGCGCATGAACATCCTTGCGGCACCCGGCGTCGACAAGGTCGACTTCGAGTTCTGGTCGCTGGCGGTCTCCGCGATCAGCGGCTGTGGCATGTGCCTTGACGCTCACGAAGCCCAGCTTAAAAAAGCCGGGATGAGCACCGAGCAGATCCAGATGGCTCTGCGCATCGGTGCGGTCGTGAATGCGGCGGCAACCGTCATGGCGATGACCAAGGTCGAAGCTCCGGCGCTGGCGCAAGCAGCTTAAGATCGACATATTCTTTCTGAAAAGCGGCTCCTGAGTGGGGCCGCTTTTTTGTGGGCGGCTCCCGGCAAAGCCGCAGAAACCGGGCGGTTTGTTCAGTTCGTTCCGCCAAAAATTTTTTCCGGAATCTGGATGGGATAATAGTTTGTTCGGAGTCGGTGAAGGGGTGGGGCTTACCAGTTCGTTTATCAGTTCGTTTTGCACTTTTTCACTC
>CAYJDG010000084.1:0-3672 GCA_964368875.1 uncultured Pseudobdellovibrionaceae bacterium | reverse complement strand
TAATTTATCCGGATTCACTCCAGATATGGACTCCTTTATAGGGGGTGGCTCAAGCTTCCAGCGACGCTGGTCGAGTGGTGTAATAGGAAGGCGCCACTCACGCCCATATTTCTTTGCAATGTGGGTCATGGGCTCGGACCAGACCAGGTTATATAAATCAGTTCTACTGATTGTTTTTACCATATTGGCCTCCGTTATCTGGGCTCTATTCCTGTCTTCTGATGTGCAATATTGTAAAGTTTGGAGCAACAGAGCAAGGGGGCTGTGATGTTTGAAGATCAGATTGGAAGATTTTTTGATTGTGTCGAATTAGAGACGTGCCGCGATCCGACCGTTTCACGCCCGCGCGTACGTCCTTTGGATAAGTTTAATCCAGATCTGAGGGTCGAATTTCCGCGCCACTTGAGAGATTTGTTCCCTATAGGCACGCGCTATCTTGCAACGGTTAAGGTTTGCCAAAAAACGGAGAGCGGTAAACCCAAAGGTCCACCATATCTGAGGGCATATGATATTGCGCTTATTTCGAGCAGCGTTCCAGATGAGGGCCTTGTTGCTCGCGTGCGCAATGGCAGCATTAGCGGGTTGGCATATGACTATATTTGGAAAACAAAAGAATAAATTCAGACTATATTTTAATATACCAACCTGCTGCGCGTGCGTGCCTGCCACCGCGCATACGCTTTATATAACATCTATGTATTTCCGCAGCTCGGAAGCAGTTTGTACAAGCCCAATCGCCTCAAGGGTATTGATATAATCTTCGGCTGATTTGGGTGGCTTTTTAAGAGCCGCGCGGTGCGTTTTAGCAATCCCAACCACAGCGCCTGGTACCAGATCCATGAGATTGAATACAAAGTCATCCGGGTGTTGGGCTTCAATCCCATACTTATCGAGTTCTGTCGGAGGGAAATCTTTTAAATTCATGGTAACGATCAAATCGCACCGGCCTTTGATTGCGGCCGCCAATACATGACGATCATTGGCATCAGGAAGCGTAAGGCTTTCGATGAGCGGCTCATACTCTGTAATCAGGCAATCCCGAACATGGGCATTCATCAACTCTTTGGTTTGATTTAACTGCTCTCGCTTTAAATCAGGGCGGTTCTCAAGGAGTGCATTGATCCACTCTTCGTGGACTTGATCTGTCCACCGTGCCCGGAAGAGATCTGTAAGGCCTAAGCGCATAAGAAGATCCCGCAAAGGTGCGGGATAAAGGACATTCGCGTCATAAAATACGGTGAAATTCGCCAAAACTTAATATCCCATATCAAGCTCTTGTGCTTGCTCAACAAGCTTATTCAAAGCTTCTTGGCGGGTGTTGTCTATATTTGTTTTGAACGCCATCAGGTCTTCAAATTTGATACGACGATGAGCTCCGACTTTGCGGAAAGGTAATTTCCCCTCATCTATCAATTTTACAACAAAGGGCCGCGATACATTTAAGACATCTGCCGCTTGCTGAGTGGTTAGCTCGGCATGCACAGGGATCAAGGTGACGGCATTCCCGCGGGCCATTTGCTCAAGGATATCGAGGAGCAAGCGCACGGCGGAAGTTGGCAATTTGACGCGCTGGTCATCGCCTTCGAGAATTTGAATTTCTAGATCATCATCCAGGGATGACATGATGGATGCCAAGGCACGGCTTGTGAGCTTGGCCATCTGGGCGTCTGCCGCCGAGGGCATCACGGGATCGCGTCTTAAAGCTGCGGCTGTCATGGTATTCTCCTTTCTCTGTAAAGTTCGCGCTCTATTCGAAATATACGAAACAAACGAAATAAAAGAAACTAAGTTCAGGTTACACCAGATTACATTAATAAAAGATGAAAATTTACGTATCTCATTGTTATATATGGTGAATTCTATAAAAAGAAAGCGGGGGCGTACGTATAAGGCCGCCTGATCCCCAATTTCCCTGTTTTGGACGTATTACCGTTATGAACGGTAATACATTAAGCCATTGAGGCTGCAGGACTTTTTGGGGTGGTGATGAGTTTTGTCATAGAAAATCGACCAAAATAGGTCGATTCCAGAGGGTTTTCCCTGTTACCTCCCTGATGTGCAGGGAATTTGGCCGATTTGAACCGTACTTATCATAAGTGGCGTTATTCTATCTCCCAAAACCTGAGAATAGTTAGCGAATGACTATCCACACAGCCATCTTTCAGGCTTTTCAGAGCTATTTTCAGACCATCTTCCTATCCATTTTTGGCATCCTCAATCATCTTCTGGGCCCGGGATTCCGAGGTGCGGAGCAAACCTTCGATCAGAACGGTTTCGGGCATGTTTTTCCAATATTTCTTCGGCATCTGATTCAGCATCGCGGCTTTTTTGGGGCGGGCAGGGTTGAAGGTGCTGGCATAATATTTGAGCCAGTAGGTTTCGATTCCGTCCGCAGCCGGGACAAAGGATGGGTCAGGATTTTTGCATAAGGTCATGTCCGTGCCATCCCAATGCGCGGCCAGATACGGTGTCAGGATCGACCACACCATATTGCGGAAGCGGGTCTGGAAAAAGGGCAGGGACAATTCGAGCGAAAAATGTTCCGGTTCATACCACGCGGCATAGTGTTCGCGATGGTCAGCGGGGAGCGCGCGAAAACGGAGGAAGGCTTTGATCTTGTAGGCATCACGCCGCACCCCCTTTATATAGCCGTTTAATTTCAAAATATCGTCGTCGGTGCTGAGACGCAGAAGATTTTTATTCTGACGGGTCAGCCGCCATAAAACGCGGTACAGGAGTGCGAAGCGATGGGGCGACGCATGACACGCGGCAAGCCGCGCGAGTTCCAAAAATTCTTTCGGCACAGTGGGGCTGACACCGCACGCAGCCGCAGAGATGGCGGGCACTGCAAACAGATCGACGTTGTCGCTGTGAGCGTCCTGCCAGAAAACCTGATCCGGGCGGAGGCCTTCCTGCAGGCAGCGCCGCGCGTGCTCACGCCAGTCCTCAAAACCGGGTTGCGAAGAAATCATCAGCCGCTTCATACGACACCCGCGCGGAATAATTCCAGCTGCGAAGGAGCTGCGACCAAGTTTTGCAGGGCGTCGGACTCAAGCAGGCTGGAGGAGGGGCTGTAATCCGTCACGCTGATAAAGGCTTTTATCTTCTTCATCGGCAGGCGCATTTTAATCAGCTCGCGCCACTGAATGAGATGATACCGGCGGATCGACAGAATTTTTTTAACCGAACTGACCCCGAGCCCGGGGACGCGCAGGAGCAAATGACGGTCTGCCTTATTAAGGTCGACCGGGAAAAATTCGCGGTGACGCAAAGCCCAGGCAAGCTTGGGATCCTTATCCAGTTCAAGCATGTTATCGCGTGTACCCGCGAGAATGTCATCAAGGGTAAATTCATAAAATCTGTAGAGCCAGTCAGCCTGATAGAGCCTGTGTTCGCGCACCAGCGGGGCGGGCTTGAGCGGCAGGATGATGCTGGCATCTGGAATGGGGCTGAACGCGGAATAATAAACGCGACGCAGTTTAAAATTTTTATACAGCCCAACGCTGGAGGTAAGAATGCCTTTATCGTGAGTGGCATCTGCGCCGACAATCATTTGCGTGCTTTGACCGCCGGGGGCGAAGCGGGGCGCTCTCTTTTCTGCCTTCGCTTCGGAAATCTTTTCTTTGAGTTTGCCCATCGCGCCCTCGATCTCGCTGAGTTTTTTCTCGGGGG
>CAYJDG010000083.1:0-3820 GCA_964368875.1 uncultured Pseudobdellovibrionaceae bacterium | reverse complement strand
CATTCCAGATCGCCGACGACGTCCTTGATTATCAGGCCGATCCGGCAGAGCTCGGTAAAGCCATTGGCGACGATTTCAAGGAGGGCAAGATGACCGCTCCCGTGATTTTCGCTCTCGAAGCCGCAACGCCAGATGAACGTGCTTTTTGGGTACGCACCTTTGAAAAGAAGGACGCCTCGGCAGACGACCTCGCCACCGCCCAGAAGCTGATCCGATCTCATGGCGCCGATCGCCGCGCCGAAGAACTCGCCCTGAACTACGCCCGCCAGGCTCGTGACTCCCTGAAAGGCCTCCCGGCATCGCCCATTGCAGATACCCTCAGTCATATGGCCGATTTCGCTGTGACCCGCACCACCTGAAGCTGACCCAAATCGCCGCTTTTATCAGTATTTTCAAATAAATCGGCGTTGGTGGGTAATGTCTAAAATTTTATCTTTCGTTTAATCTTTGGTGGTATAATTTTTACTGAATAATTGTGGGTCTTGCGGCATGAAAACTCGCCTATCTTACGGAAATCAATCAGGTTTTTCCCTTATCGAGGTCGCCCTAGCGGTCCTCGTAATCGGTATTCTGGTTGGTTCGGCACTCGCGACATATAATGTTTATATGGTCGCGAGAAAAGATAACGACACGAAAGCCCGCATTGAGACCATCCAGTCCGCCTTGAGCAAATACGTCGCCAGTGAGGGCGTTTATCCTTTGCCCGCTGATCGCGATATTCCTATCGGAACCGCAGGATTTGGGAAGTCTGTTGCCGCGGTAACCCTTCCATGTAACACCAGCCCACAAAAAGCCTGCGTGACCACCGGTGTAGCAAACGTCTATGTCGGGGATGTGCCCTTCGCAACGCTCGGCATCCGTTATGAGAATATGCTCGATTCGTATGGCCGCAAAATGACATACGCCGTGAGCCAGCCTCTGACCGTCAGCGCCGCTACGTTCACTGATGCAGGCGGTGTCATTAATCCGATCACGATAGATGCCAGCGGAACCCAGTATCCCGGCGGCCCGCCAAACAATCCCTTCGCACATTATTTTGTTTTCAGCTCCGGGCCTGATGGTGAAGGAGCCTATAATCTCGCCGGCAACCTGGTTGCGGCCTGCGGGACCGCAGCCAATGGAACTGACTTTGAAAACTGTAATGGTGATAACGTTTTTAGAAGCAACTACGATAACAATATAGCCAATGCGGCAACCACATATAAAAAGATCGTTCGCAATTATGCAGCGGGCGCCACTCAATTTGATGACTGGAGCGGTTATAAAAACACCAGCAACGTAGGTTTGTGGAACGAAGCTCCTGGTCTTGGTCAGCTGACAAATTCGAACGGTGGCAATGTCCTCGTTGGCACGCCTGCATTTAACGTGGGTTGCGGCGCTGCTCCTTGCGTCAACCCACCGAAGACAAAGCTTGAGGTTCAAGGTGCCGTCAAGGCAACTGAATTGCGCACAGGTCGCCTGTGTTACAACACTGGCGCCTGCCCTTTAGGGGGCGCAGGCCTCCCGCGCAACCAACTTTCGCCGGCACATTTCGGTATAGTACCAAATGGTACAGTCCCAAATGTGTCTGGCTCTGCTAACGCCACAAGCAAAGGTAATGATGGCGGTGGCATACTCTGCGGTCAGAACAAATCAATGCGCGGATGGCAAAACGGTGACGAGCTTTGCAATAACTCGGTTAGGGCTGGAAATCCGAATAATTATAACAATGGAGCTGCCAATGGGTGCAACACGGCCGTAACCGGCCTTTATCCAACAGGGATCACTGCGGCAGGTGCTGTAAAATGCAACTAAAATACGATAAAAATCCTCAAGCCGGGTTTACGATGATTGAACTTTCAATCGTAACCCTCATTTTCGCCCTTGTGACTTTGCCACTGCTTAATCTCTATTCGGGATATGTCCATGCTCAGAAGCGTGCTGTGACCGTTGAGCGTATAGAAACGATTTCTGCTCAGGTGCGACTCTATAGACCAAGCACGTTCTCTTACCCCTGCCCTGCAGATGCAACGCTTTCAATCAACGACGCCAATTACGGTTTTGAAGATTGCGCAGCGATAGCCATCAATACCTGCAACCCCACTGGCGGTATCTGCCGTGTTTCAGGCAACCGGGATACGGATACGCCCGCAGACGGCATGAATAACGATAGCGTCCTGATCGGTGCTGTGCCCTTCCGAAGCATGGATCTTGTCAATCAGGGCGGGATCGGTGTTGATGGGTCCGTTGATGGTTGGGGCAACAAAATGACTTATGCCGTCATCGCAAGAGCAACTAATTATTTTCCGGGCCGTAACGCGTTAAGTGTTGGTAACGACTTTAAATATGGTCAGATTACGGCTCTAGACGAATTTGGTAACAATACGGCCGGGATCGGCATGTTCGACCTTGATAACGCCGACGGTGATGGCAACCCTCTGACCGGCACGAAAGAAGGCGATGCTCAATTCGCTATTATATCTCATGGTCCGACTGGAGCAGGAGCACGTTCTATTAATGGCGTCCTCATTCCTTGTGTCGCAGGAACAATAGATAATGAAAACTGTGATGGAGATGCAACCTTCCGCAGTGCGCTAGGCGATTACAGCGCAAATGGCGCAACGTTTTATGACGATCTTTCTTTCTTTTATAAAGATCAGACAGGCGAACTATGGGGATATCTAGAAAACCCTAATGTCGGCGGCGCAACTGCGCATATTCGGAAGCTGAACAATGGCAAAGTTGGCGTGAGCACTGGAAATGCTACAGTTGCGGAAGCGCTTGAAATTAACGGTGCAGTAAAGACTCCAACGACTCTCGTCCAAGAAATTTGCAAAACTAACGGTACAAATTGTATACCCACTCGTTATTTGTACGATTCGCTTCCCGAACAATTTCCTACGACGATCAATACGACATCGGATACGAATACAAAAAATTGGAGCAATACCTGTCGCGATTTCGGTGACGGCACTGGCCAAGCCATGACCCAGATTTCAAATGGCAGGGCAGTCTGCGCCAATAGCGTAAACATTCCTGCATCGATTACCGGCGCAGATATAGATTGCCCTCTAGGCACGTATGTTCAGGGTATCACGACCAAAGGCTGTATTATTTGCTCCAATGGATTGCCTTATCCATCGGCAGCGGCATGCGACTATTAAAATATTTTTTAGGATGGTTAAAATGGATTCGACCAAACAAATGCGATCAAACTCTTTCTGTGTAGATTGTGGCGGATATAACCTTCTCATGACCTCGATTGCCCTGATCGTGACCGGGATCATCATCGTCGGAGCCCTGCAGGCTTATACGATTTACAAAACTCAGCAAGACGCGATGCGTACTCAGGAAGTCGTATCACGCGCCGTTGAGAAAATTCAGACGTTTAAGGAAACCTTTGGCCGCTACCCGTGCCCTTCTTCATTGACTGCCGCGCGTAACACCGCGGCCTATGGTACGGAAGATTGTACCACCGCCATCCCCGCCGGCACTTGCGTAGGTGGCATTTGCTCCACGACCGGGCGTACGATTGCGGCCGTAGCGCAACCGGTCAGAACCGGTGCCATACCTTTCCGCCTGCTCCAGATTGAGGAGAAAGAAGTTTATGACGCTTACGGTTCTAGACTTACCTACTCGATGAGCGCCAATCAGGGCAGCACTCTGACATTCGCGGATAATATCGGGGCCATCGGCGTGAGGGACGAGTCTGGACAAGATTTGATCACTCCGGCTGATACCGTCGATTATGTTGTGATCAGCCCGGGCCGTAACAAACGCGGCGGGTATAACTCAAGTGGGAACGTCAGTATTGGCTGCGTTGCTGGCGATCTTGAAACCA
>CAYJDG010000082.1:0-4001 GCA_964368875.1 uncultured Pseudobdellovibrionaceae bacterium | reverse complement strand
CCCATCGAGCCGCGCACTTTGAGCTTGCCCATCATAAACGCCATGTTCGGGTCTTGCGTCCCTTCGAGGATGCGGTCGAAGACATCGATATTGGCGGCCAGCGTCACTTCCGCGTCCTCTCCATCATGCGAGAATTCCGGTGGGGACTGCGTCGCATCGACAAGAATTTTCCCATCATCGCCAAAATCGAACAGCACGGTATGGCCGAACGATTTCGCATACTGGAATTTGGCTTTCAGTTTGGCTTCGATTTCATCAAGCGTCATTTAAAATTCCTCCGCGGTCGGGTCCATCAATGTTTTCGCGCCGGCCATAACCATGCGGAAACGGCTTTCAGTTTCAGGCAAGACCCGCTCCATAAAGAAGCGCGCGGTCTTGAGTTTGCTTTCATAGAACGCTTTGTCCCCTGTGCCTTCCGTCAGTTTTTCCTGCGCGGTTTTGGCCATCAGGCACCACATATACGCCATCGAGACGAGGGCAAACAGGCGCAGGAAATCCACGCTCGCCGCACCTGCTTCGTTGGGGTCCTTAAGGCCTTTCATCGCGACGCTGGCGGTAGCCTGCTGGAGTTTACCGAAGGCCTTGGCGAGCGGGAAAACGAATTCCTGTAGCTCCGCATTTTCCTGATAGGTCTCGATAAATTGTGATACCGGGTGGAAGAAGCGGCGCAGCAGACGGCCATAGCCCTGCCCCATTTTACGCCCGACCAGATCGAGAGCCTGAATGCCGTTGGTACCTTCGTAAATCTGCGCAATCCGCGCATCGCGCACATATTGCTCGACGCCCGAGTCCCAGATAAAGCCGTGACCGCCGTAAATCTGCACGGCGTGATTGGCAACGTCCGAGCCCATATCGGTCAGATACGCTTTGACGATTGGCGTCATCAGCGCGACGAGATCATCGGCCTCCTCGCGGGTTTTTGCATCGGGATGTTTCTCAGCGATATCGAGCGTCATGCCGATCCAGTAGGAGAGCGCCCGCCCGCCTTCGGTGATCGCCTTCGAGGTCAGCAGCATCCGGCGCACATCCGGGTGAACGATAATCGGGTCCGCCGGTTTATCCGGAAACTTCGCCCCATCGAGCGCCCGCATCTGGACGCGGTCTTTGGCGTAGGCAAGCCCGTTCTGATAGGCCACTTCAGCGATCCCAAGCCCCTGCATACCAACACCAAGGCGGGCCGCATTCATCATCGTGAACATGGCGCGCAAGCCCTTATGCGGCTCGCCAACCAGCCAGCCTTTGGCCTCATCGAGATTGATGACGCAGGTGGCATTCGCCTTGATGCCCATTTTATGTTCGAGCGCCCCGCAGGCAACGCTGTTGCGCACACCGGGCACAAGATTTCCGCCCTCATCCTTGGGAAAGAATTTCGGCACAAGGAACAGGGAAATCCCTTTGACCCCTTCCGGGGCATTCGGCAGTTTCGCGAGAACCAGATGGAGGATATTGCCAGTCAGGTCATGCTCGCCCGCCGAGATAAAAATCTTCGTGCCAGTGATCTTATACGCGCCGTCATCAGTCGGCACGGCCTTGGTGCGGATCAGCCCGAGATCGGTGCCGCAATGCGGCTCGGTCAGACACATCGTCCCCGACCATTCCCCGGTGACAAGCTTCGGCAGATACATGTTTTTCAGTTCATCCGAGCCATGCAGATGGAGCGCGCGATACGCTCCTTCGGACAGACCCGGATACATGCCGAACGCCATATTCGCCGAACAGATCATTTCCATGAAAACGAAGTTGAACAAATGCGGCATGCCCATGCCGCCATAAGCGGGATCAGCCGAGAGCGCAGTCCAGCCGCCATCGGTATAAGTTTTATAAGCTTCTTTAAATCCGGTCGGGGTGCGCACCACGCCGTTCTCGAGAACGCAGCCTTCCTTGTCGCCGGACTGGTTGAGCGGAAAGAACACCTCTTCGCAGACTTTCGCGCCCTCTGCCATGATCTGATTGAGCAGATCTTCGGTTGCCTCTTCATAGCCCGGCAGCTCTGTCAGGCGGGAGGCGCCAAGGACCTCATGCAGGACGAATTTCATATTCTCGATGGGGGCTTTGTATACGGGCATAGGGGGGCTCCTTCAGGTCTCATCCATTCTAATATAGATTGGTTAAGAGAGGGAGACTATGCGGACTTAATCTTTTTTGTCCCGCAGCATTTCTTTGAGATGATCGGCCATTCCCTCGGAGTCAGTGTCCAGTTTGGCGACCAGCGCAGCCTTCATTTTCTCGAGCTGGGCCTTGCGGGCCTGCTTCTGCAAAATCTCGGCGACTTTATCGAGAGTTTCCTGCCCGATGACTTCGCGCGCGGCGCGGGCGTTTTCCATGGCTTCGCGGATCAGCTCGTCCTTGGTCTTTTTACCCGGTACGGCAGGGGGTGCGGCTTTGGGTGCATCGGAATTGACCGGTGTCTCCTTGCCCTTTTTCAACCATCCGAACATACTATGATCCTTCTACCGCCCATCATGCCAGAGTGACCTTAAGACTTCATTAACTAAATCAGACCAGACCGCCCTTATGAATTACCGCCATATTTACCACGCCGGAAATTTCGCCGATATTTTCAAGCATCTGCTTATGGTGCTCACTGTTGATTACCTCCAGCAAAAAGATAAAGGCCTGCTCTTTCTCGATGCCTTCGCGGGCTGCGGCCTCTATGACCTGACGCGGGGTGAAGCAAACCGCACGCAGGAATATACCGAGGGCATCGCGCGTCTGATGGCTGCCCCCGCCACCAATCCTGATCTCAAGCGCTATCAGGATCTGGTGGCCGCTTACTGGAGCCGCACCACCTATCCCGGCTCACCGCTATTGCTCGCCGAACTGATGCGACCGCAGGACCGCCTGGTTGCCAATGAACTCCACCCTGAAGATCACGCCACCCTCGATTTCACCCTCGGGCGCTTCAGCAACACGCGTGTCACCAAGCTCGATGCCTATGAAGCGATCCGCGCCAATATCCCGCCCACAGAACGTCGCGGCCTCGTGCTCATCGATCCGCCCTTCGAGAAGAAAAATGAATTCGATCTGCTGGTGCAACAAACGATGGAATGGAAAAAGCGCTGGCCGACCGGATGTTATATGCTGTGGTTTCCGATCAAGGCACATCTGCCGGTCGACGATTTCTATGACGTGGCCGAGGCGCTCGATATGGGCCGCACCTGGGTTGCGGAATTCCTGCTTCATCCCCGCGCCCAGGAAGGCACTTTCAACGGATGCGGCATGCTGCTGTTCAATGCACCGTACGAACTGCCTGCGAAAATCGAAGCCCTTGCGCCTGAACTCTGTTCGCTGATCGGCGGTCGGATCGAAACTGCGTATCTGAGAGAAGTATAACCATGCTGAGCTTACGCGGACAGGCCCTGATTGCCAGCCACAGCCATGACGAAGGGGCCAGAACCGCGCGTTCCGTCTGGGCCATACTCGATCATAACGAGGCAGCGACCACGACCTTCTGCCTCAACCGCACGGTTGAACAGGAAATCGAGATGGATGTCCGCCGGCGCATTCCGGTGATCCCCGAAAGTATGCGCATCCTGCGCGGCGGCTCGATGGACGGCTTTGAAAAACACTTGAGCTTCGTCCACCGCGAACCGCTGAAGCTGAATCCGTCGGTTGAAATGGCGCCCAAATTCCGCATCAGTATGAAGCTTGAAAACGTCCATGTGCTGCAGGACGACCACGCGCCCAATTGCCGCATCGTGCTCGGCTTCGATACGTGGGACCCGCGCAAGCTGGAAGAGGAAATCAAACAGGGTTTTTGGACTCTGCGCGACCTCACCCATGTAGGAGCGACCTTTTTCAAGGTCGCTCCGGAAGAGTTATGGGCGCGTTTGCAGGCGCATTGATTTAGGGCGCAGGTTTTGCTCAGGCGGCTTTGGCCATGCCCATGATACGTTGCAAGAACCCACCGGATTTTTTGGCGTTTTCGCGCAAGTGTTTGCGGTGTTTGTCGGCCATGAAGTCATAGATCGCCTCCGGCACCGACACGCCGCAATATTTTT
>CAYJDG010000081.1:0-4034 GCA_964368875.1 uncultured Pseudobdellovibrionaceae bacterium | reverse complement strand
GATTGAGCGAAATCGAAATCAATGCCCCGGCCAGAATTAAATCACGTCCCTCCTCAGGCAGCAGACCGAGCGTCAAACCAAGCGCAATCAGAATAAATGAAAACTCCCCGATCTGCGCGAGACCAGTGGAGACCACGAGCGCCGTTTTGAGAGAATAGCCAGAGCCCATGACGATGGCGAAGGAGGCAATCGATTTACCGAACATAATGATGCCAACCACTGCCAAGACTTTGAGGGGATCTTCGAGCAACACCGCCGGATCGAAGAGCATGCCAACCGCGACAAAGAATAGTACGGCAAACGCATCCTGAAAGGGCAGAGTGCGGTCGGCGACTTCGTGGTTGAGATCGGATTCGCGGATCATCATGCCGGCGAAGAAGGCGCCGAGCGCAAAGGACACACCAAACAACTTGGCAGATGCAAACGCGACGCCCACTGCGGTGGCAAATACTGCCAGTGTAAATAATTCCCGGGAAGCAGTGCGCGCAACCACCATCAGCAGCCACGGCAGAACACGCCGTCCGGCGATCAACATAACCGCGACAAAGAGGATGATCTTACCAATCGCGATAAAAAGCTGCTGGATCGGTGAGCCCTCGATCTGGTCGCCATTGGCATCAAGCCCTGCAAACGCAGGAATAAGCACGAGTGCCAGCACCATCATAAGGTCTTCGACGATCAGCCAGCCAATCGCGATGCGGCCGTTATTGCTTTGCAATTGAGATCGCTCTTCGAGAGCACGCAGCATCACAACCGTGCTGGCAACCGACAGGGCTAGGCCGAACATCAGCCCGCTCTCAATCGGCCAGCCCCAACAATGTGCCACCGCCGCGCCCATCACGGTCGCCACGACAATCTGCGCAATCGCGCCGGGCAAGGCGATGCGCCGGACATCCATCAGATCCTTGATCGAGAAATGCAGGCCGACGCCGAACATCAACATGACGATCCCGATCTCCGAAAGCTCTTCGGCGATTTTGGCATCAGCAATAAAACCGGGAGTATAGGGGCCGAGCAAAACACCAGCGAGGAGATATCCGACAATCGGCGGGATGCGTAATTTTGTAGCGACAAGCCCACACAGGAAGGCGAGACCCAGTCCTGCGGCAACAGTTGTGACGAGTGGCAGATCGTGCTGGATTTCTGTCACCTATTTCATTTGCAGAAGGGGAGGATCGGGAGAAATAATTTCTTCCAACCCCTTCAGTATAAAGGCATTTCCATTGCGATATACTTAACGCACACGTTCGGTATCAAACGCATGAGATGAAAAATCGTTCACTGAAATTTTAAGCGTATTTGATTTAAGTTCGCGCTATATCGCGCAGCGTCGCCTCGACCTGATCGGCTCCCCAGTCGAGCTCGTCGCGCGTGATCGTCAAAGGAGGCGCAAAACGTACAACTGTCTCGTGCGTTTCCTTACAGAGCAGCCCACGTTGCATCAGGGTTTCACAGACTTTGCGGGCGCTTGCCTGTTCCGGATCGATTTCGAGCCCGATCAAAAGGCCCATACCCCGCACCTCTTTGATCAAAGGTGATTGAATGGCGGATAGTCGTGCGCGCAAATGAGCGCCGAGTTCAGCGCTGCGCTGCGAAAGATTTTCATCTTTCAGCATTTTAATCGCTTCAAGGCCAATCGCCGCGGCAATCGGATTGCCGCCAAAGGTCGAGCCGTGTGAACCCGGCCCGAACATATCCATGACATCGGCGCGGGCAAGGAAAGCGGAGACCGGATAAATGCCGCCGCCGAGCGCCTTGCCAAGTACCAGACAGTCAGGCGGATCGATCTCGTGGCGGTAATAAAAATCAGCCCCCGTGCGTCCCATACCGGTCTGGATTTCATCGAGAATAAGCAACACGTTATGCTTGCGGCAGATGGCCTGCACTGCTTTCAACCAGCCTTGCGGAGGAACACGGATTCCGCGCTCCGCCTGAATTGGCTCGGTCAGTAAGGCACAGGTCTCGGGTGTAATCGCTGCTTCAAGTGCAGCCGGATCGCCAAACGGAATCGTTGTGAAGCCGCCGCTAAAAGGACCGAAGTCAGCGCGGTAACTTTCTTCTGACGAAAACTCGATGATAGTGGAGGTGCGCCCGTGGAAATTTCCTTCACAGACAAGAATTTTTGCGCGGTCTTTGGCGATGCCCTTGACGCGGTAACCCCAGCGGCGTGCCGCCTTGATTGCCGTCTCAACCGCTTCGGCCCCTGTGTTCATCGGCAACATGCGATCCATGCCGGTGAACTTACAAAGCGCCTCGGCAAATTCACCCAGCTTGTCAGTGTAAAAGGCACGCGAGGGGACGTCGAGTTTAGTGATCTGGTCGATCAGAGCCTTGACGATGCGCTGGTTCTGGTGTCCGGCGCTGACTGCACTGTAAGCACTGAGGAAGTCGAGATATTTCTTTCCTTCGGCATCCCAGAGCCAAGAGCCCTCACCGCGGGTAAGTACAACCGGCAGCGGTTTATAATTTTTGGCGACATAGGCCTGCTCGCGGGCGATCAGGTCAGCCGTGGACATAGATGAAGAAGTCGGGGCGGCGGTCACGACGGGAAAATCCCTTGGTGCTGGTGTTAAATGATGCAGAACACCTATTAAACGCGAAATTTGGCGCGCTGTCCAATCACGGACGATAGCACTTAAAAATCGTAACTGGCTGCTGCTTCAACCCGTGTGCCAGTTTTCGGGGTGCCGACTGGCTTGAGAATGGTTACGGATATATGGGCGCTCTCACTGAGCCGCGCTACGCCCCGGAACGAAATTGAGTAACGCGGTTTTTTAGGATCATAAACCTGCAAACTTTCCAGCAACTGTGTGGCGGTGAGGGATGGTGCATAGGATTTGAGATCGACGGTTGATGGCACGCTTACCCGACTGCGCAGCTCATCGGGCATGTTGTCATTCAGATTGGCCAAAGCCTGATCGGCACGCGCCTGCAGTTTGCCGATTTCGCCCTCATAGCGATTGACGACGCGCTGGGCGAAACGTTTCTCGGCGGCATAAATTTCATTGCGCGTGTCCTGCTCACGCCATACGCCGACCCCGAACGCGTAACGTGCGGTGCTGGTCAGTTGCGTACCAGAAAATGGCCCGCCCGGTCTGCTTGCAAGTCGCGCATCCGGCGCAGACGACCACAGGAGTTCAGCGCCTGTGCCAAGGCGCGTGACATCCGCGCCGACTACTCCATGCACGGTTACGCCCGCGGCAAGTGAGCCGCCTGCGACATGATTGCTGAACGCATGACCGTAGCGGACATTGCCGCGAAAACCGCCATAGGCTCCCATCGCATCTTTTTCATCACTGGTGGACGTAGAAACGCTGCGCTCCGGGAAAGGAATGGTGATCGTGCGGGCAGGCGACGTAACCGGCCCGAGATTGATGGCAGGAATATTCAGCACATAATCAGGTTGCGCTTTCAAGGTTGCACTGGCGGAAGCTTCGGCGCGTCCATGCGCTTTGGCATGCGCCGCATAAATCCCAACCCCGGCCCCAAAAGAGTCGCCCACGAACGTACGGTCGATGGTGGCGGCAAATCCGGCTGCGTCGAGCTGGCCGTTGGCGTTGAGCGCAATCGTGCCCATTTTGCCGTCGATACCTTTGCTGACATCGAAATGCGCATTGCCGGTGCGGAATTTACCGAGCGAAAAAATCCATTGGCCGGAGCCAGAGGGCACGGCCAGTTCAAGTCTGGTTCCGCCGCCGTAACATTTGCCGGGCAGTTCATTGCAGCCATCGCGATGGACGAGGGAAAAGCTGGTTTGGTGTTCAGGTGGGGGAGCGGCTGTGGCAGCGGTGGCAAAAGCAAGCGCGGCGGTGGCCGCAGACGTGGCGATACGCATTGATATACTCAATTCTTTTTATGTTTAAAGTCCCTGTGGTGCGCAGCTTTCCACGAAATTCGCTTCATGGGCCAGCTTTTTCCATGCTGCGGGCGCGCTCAATTCATTTGTCATAAATTACTTGCGCTTTTGGGGGTGTTTGGCCTAAATTGCCCCAATAATTAATAAAGAGGGTCTAAGCATGAAACATCCTAAAAGA
>CAYJDG010000080.1:0-4275 GCA_964368875.1 uncultured Pseudobdellovibrionaceae bacterium | reverse complement strand
GGTCCGGAGAAAACCATGTGCATCGAAACAGGGCTGATCGACAGCCCCATATTCCGCCGCAGGATGCGTGACTGCGCCAGATACGCGAAGTCGCGCAGTTCCCGTTTGACGGACTCGAGGCCGATCAGGGCATCAAGCGGTTTGAGAATTTCCTCGAGGTCGATGTCTTCAGGTTCCGCTGGCAACTCTGGCGGTTTCTTCTTCTGAAAGAACTGCATCGGATTGATCGGCTGGGCCGGTGTTTCCGGCGCTTTGCGCGGCGGTTGTTTCACTGGGGGCGGCATACCGCTGCCCCCGGGTGTCAGGCTCGGGCCTTGCAGGATCGGTGCTGCGCTATATTCATGGGCCATCTCACGGTTGCGCTGCAATTGTAGTTGCTGGGCGAATTTCAGCACCGATGGATTGATCCCTTGCATGATCCCGCCAAGCAGGGTTTCGCTTTTGATGTCGTCACGGTGGATCGGCTGGGCCGTGACTGCGGATTCAAGGAAGGATTTGAAGCTCTTCAGTGAAGGCACGCTGTTTTTAAACTGGTCGCGTTGCGCATGCGGATAGGGATTGCCGAGCACGATCATAAAAGGATTCTTGACCGCGGTGATTTCGCCTTTTTGAATCACGCCGATATGAATATCCGAGCGGGTGACCAGAAACTGGCTCAGCACGCGGTCAACCGGGATGTTCAGGGGAAGTTCGGTATCGTCATTGAACTGCAGGCTTAACTGCCCGGCTTCATAATCGAAATGAACGACGCCAAGATTTTCTGGGAGAGGGGAGTCGCACACCAGTCCAGCTTCGCCGCGCTTGGTGAATAAGAGATCAATGTTAAGGGGCAACTGCGAGCATCCGTCTGATTATCATGCACTATTTATATAAGGTGAGAGCATTCTCTGGCAAGCGGACTTACCCAAAGCTGACAAGTGAAGAGTGAATGAGGAGAAAATTATGGGGTTGGGGGCTTGGTGGCCAAAGCCGTAGCGCCTATGCGGGAGCATTCGGGCTGATCTGTCTTTATACGAAATTCGGTGTATTGGCCCGCCACGTCTCCGGCACCTTCAATACGCGATTTAGAGACCAGATGTTTTACAAGACCAGCCATAAAAGAACCACCAAAATTCTGGGCGGAGGCATCGCATTGAACGAAAGTGGGTTTCAGTTCGACAGCGGCCTTGGCTGTGACTGGCGCTGACGGTGCGGAAGCGGCCAGTGCAGATGCTACAGGTGCTGAAGCAGGAGGGGTCGGAGCTTCCTGAGCGTTGGCAGCATTCATGCCAAAGGCCAGCAGCAGAGCTGATGCGGTATTTGCGAAGGCGCTTTTGGTTTCAGCCATGGTCATCCCCTGAAAACAGAATTCTTATACAGTATAGAAAATAGGTCGGTAAATAGCAATATATTATGTTAATCAGTTGTTTCGCAACATCCTTCTCAGCTAATGTTTGACAGCCCCTTACATATTATTCATAATTTCAATATAGGCTTATTCGACAGGGGAATAAATGCCAACGCCACAGACGCCGCCAGCTGCGCCGCCCGCCGCACCGCCAAAACCGGTCGAAAACAGCATTTATGCAGTTTCTAGCACGCCGATTGGCAATCATTGTGTTGCTGGGGTGGGTTTTGACACGATTTTGCCGGCTGCCGAATTTCTCTGCCAGCGCCGAACTCAGGAACAGGGTCTGACCGTAGACCGGAATTTTCAAGCCTCCGCAACCGCAGGTCAGGGTCTCCGCGCCAGTGCCTCGGTCATGACCAACACCACTGAATCAATTGGCGGCAACAATGTCCGTATCCAGAGCGGAGCCAGCCTTTCGGCCACAGGATCGAATGCTGAATTCCGCGTCGGTATTCGGACCGATATCATCGGCCGTCAGGGACAGGGTCCAAACGAATACAGGCCTTATGTTGAAGTGATCGGCTCGTCCCGTGATGGCCGCAGCTCAATCGGTGCCGGGGTTTGTACCAATGTGGGCGTGCCTGCCATTGTGCCTTCTGTGACCAGTATCGAAGTCTGTGTCGGCGGAACGCAGCGCCCGGGCGATTTCAACCCGCGCGTCAACCTTGGCGCCAACCTCAAGCTTTAATCACAGCCTCAAGATCCCGTTTATCTTTTGAAATTTTGAAGCCATGCAGGCCGAGATGCCATTGCAGCGCAACGACTGCGCCCTTGACGAGTGGCAACAGACCAAGGCTCAGCAGCAAGATCAGCGGAACCCATAAGGCAGCATGAATCCAATATGCGGGATGATACGCGATTTCAACCGATGTCGCCCCGAGTACCACCACATGGCCGACGATCAGGATAACGTAATAGGCTGGCATATCATCGGCACGGTGATGATGAAATTCTTCTCCGCAGGCATCGCAGGCAGGCGCGACTTTCAGATAGGACGTAAAAAGTTTACCTTTTCCGCAGGCAGGACAACAGCCGCGCGCGCCGCGCAGCATAGTATCTTTCAAGGTCAGGGCAGAGAGTGCTTCGGTCATGGTCTCTTTCTATAGAAGAGCCCATGCGAATGCGACAATAAAAAAAGCGGAGTGTTTCCACTCCGCTTTTTAACAGGTTGAAGGGCAGGTTATGCCGCTTCTTCCTGATCGGGTTCCTGGGCTGTGTCATTGACACCGCTCTCAGCAAGGGCGGTGAGGCCCTCATCTGTTTTGCGTTCCTGATCGAGGATCGACTGCAGCAGTTTGGCTTCCGCTTTGTGACCAAGGCTGGTCGCGTAGCAGACGAGCGTGCCGTATGTGGCGATTTCGTAATGCTCTACTTTTTGCGCCGCGCCGATCATAGCAGCATCGCAAACCGCTGGGTTGCCGCATTCCTTCATCATTTCTTCGGCTTCTTTGAGAATGCCTTCGATCGCTTCGCATTTCTCGCCTTTGACTTTCATGCCGAGCGAGGTCATGACGCGTTCCAATTTCTCAACTTGAGTGACTGTTTCTGCTTCATGCTTTTTGAAAGCGGCAGCAAGTTTGGCGTTGCTGGCTTTCTTCTGCATTTTCGGCAGAGCTTTGAGGATTTTGTTTTCGGCGTAATAAATATCTTTCAGTTGTGCTTGAAAGAGGTCTTCGAGAGTTTCGACGGTGGCTGACATGATGCGCTCCTGTAAAATGTATGGTATGCGCAGGACAAATGGCTGGTTGATGTAAACAGTTCCCTTGAACAGGAATGGCAATTCACTGAATTGTTTAGCGTGGGGAGAAATGGGGTGTGGGTTTGCCTTGTCCGCTGAGGCGATCCATTTCAAACTGCATGCCTTGCGCAGCAGCTTTGTAAAAAGTTTTGATGGCAACCCGCAGCGCCTCGGTTTCTGGCGTTCCGCCCCGGTGCGGCGTCGTCTTGGCGCAATAAGTCGGATCGCCCATTTGCCCATACAGCATGTTGGCATGCGTGGTAATCACGGTTTTCAATGCTTTGGGGGCATTGCCGAACACATACATATCGGGATCTAGGGTCGGATCGATGGCCATGACCGTATGTTTACATAATTTAATTACGGTTCGGCAAGAAAAATAACGCTTTAATTTGACTTCTCAGGTGAAATCCTTATAAATCCAGCCATTCCCGGGAAGTTCTTCAGGTTGAGGAGCGGTGATGCGGACCATTTATGGACCGTACCATTCCATTTTGGAACTGGGCCAATAAGTAAGAAAAAGGAACTATGCTATGAGCGGTAAACGCCATGAAGTTAAACACAAAATTGACCGTCGCCTCGCCTGTAACCTTTGGGGCCGTGCCAAGTCCCCATTCAACGTCCGTCAGACAGGTCCTGGCATGCACGGTGCGAACCGCACCAAGCCAACCGACTACGGCACCCAGCTCCGCGCCAAGCAGAAGCTCAAAGGCTACTACGGCTCGATCGGCGAAAAACGCTTTCAGCGCTACTACCAGGAAGCTATCTCCCAAAAAGGCGACAGCGGCCAGAACCTGATCGGCCTGCTTGAGCGTCGTCTCGATGCAGTTTGCTACCGCGCCAAATTCGCAATCACCGTGTTCGCCAGCCGTCAGCTGGTCAGCCATGGTCACGTCAAAGTGAACGGCAAACGCGTCAACATTCCTTCGTACAAAGTCAAAGAAGGCGATGTGATCGAACTGACCGACAAAGCCAAACAAATGGCTGCGATGATCGCTTCTCAGGAAAGCGCCGAGCGCGACACCCCTGAATACATCACCGTTGAAGCTGGCAAGGCAACTTTCCTGCGCACGCCGAAACTCGAAGATGTTCCGTACCCAGTTCAAATGGAACCGAACCTCGTCGTCGAATTCTACAGCCGTTAATT
>CAYJDG010000079.1:0-4499 GCA_964368875.1 uncultured Pseudobdellovibrionaceae bacterium | reverse complement strand
GCATATAAGGTGAAATCTCTACCGGTATTTTTTCACCAGCCGCAACTTTGCTAACAGTCGTCCATGCATACTCTTCTATTTTTCTATCCGTTTGCCTGTTCCATGGCATGTACGCAACTAGGCTGTAGGCGTGAAAATCCCCTGCATTAATTGCCGCCAGTAACATTTCACATGATTTTTTTAAATTCGTTATGTCGTCTTCACTTTTTTGTATCCCGTACATAGATGCCAAAAGTGTATATGCGGGACCATATGATTGAGCTGCTGATTTTTCGAGCCAGGCAATGGCGTTTTGCTTATATTCAGCTCTTGTATCAAGTCCGCTGAAAGTTTTGGAGGATTTTCCTTCTTGTGCAAGTTCCTGCTGAGCATGATGAGCGAGTTTACGCTGTAAATCGGCCACAGGTTCTTCGCAAATATGGCTATTATAGCATCTCCCTAACTCGTACTGCGCTTTTTTATCCCCTGCATTAGCCAATGGAATTAAATCATCCATACGAGTTTTTACATTATTAAATTTTGGTTCGGCACTATCATTGATTATGCTCGTGCTAGAAAACGCATAAGTAGGTTGAGGGTTTTTTATTTTCCATTCAGTTAGGCGCGCTAAGATAAGGCTGCGCTCTGTCGCTGATAATTCTTGAGGCATTTTACTTAGATAGGCTTTACACATTTTATTAAGCTCAGGAGCTGCCATCAAATTCATCAAAGATTTTTGGTCTTCTGCGCTTAGCCTTCCATTGGGACCAGCCTTTTTGCTGAACTCTTGAGTTATTTTATATATATCCGCTTGCGAATTAATGCCTTTAATTTGCGTGTTATAGTCGCAAATCGAAAACCAATAGTACGCTTCTGTTAAATTTCTTGGGGTGTCCTCAAGGCCATAATAGTATGTTTCGGCTAATTTGAATTGCTCTTGAGCTCCATATTTTTCTGCATTCTCTATTAATCTATAGGGCCGAAATTGGGGCTTTTCTTTGAATGGATTAACATTGCCCCATTCTGTTTTGCTTTCGGCATTTTTTAGCAATCCAATTACTTTACTTTCTCGATCAGTACCAGCGTGGTTAATACCACTCCCTTGTGCAATCATAAGGGCAGTCTTGCCTTGTTTATTTTTGGTGCTAGCTATCGCACCATTTTCCAAAAGTAATTGAATTATTTCCGCGTTTCCTGATCGCGCTGCCATCATCAAGGCAGTTTCACCGTTATTATCCTGAGCTTTAATGTCCGCGCCATGTTCAAGCAAAACCCAAACTATGCCGGGGCTGCTGCGAGAAGACGCGTACATCAAGATCGATCTACCTGCATCGTATATTTTGTTAGGATCGCCGCCATTCTCTAAATAAAATTTTACAATATTAGTTTTTCTGGAGGATACTGCGCTATGCAATGGTGACCTTCCATTGACCTCCTCATCCATCTTGATGCCTTTTTGTAAAAGCAATTTTAGAATTTCAAGATTTCCGCCCTTTACTGCCTGATAAATGGGCGCTTCACATGTTTCATGAGAATAATTTACATCGGCTCCTTTATTGAGTAGAGCTTGTACAATAGACGGGCTGTTTAGTTTAGATGCATGCGCGAGAGCGCTGCACCCATCAGATGTTACCACATTAGGATATGCGCCGATTGAGAACGCGGCTTCGAGGGCGTTGAGATCGCCCTTCTGTATAGCCGCCAACAGTGCTTGATCTGGTGCGCCATTAGAGGGCATAGGCATTGCATGCGCTGGGGTAAACCCTAGACACAATATAAATAATAAAATTATGAAAGTATGTTTCATCTTATATCCTTAATGATTTCCCATTATCCGTAGCCTCAATCAACCGCGACCGGATCGTCGGGTCCAGAAACGAATGCCCTGCATCCGGCACGATGACGTAATCGGCTTCGGGCCAGGCGGCATGCAGTTTTTGTGCGCTGATCATCGGGCAGATAATGTCGTACCGGCCATGGATGATGCTGCCCGGAATATGCCGGATCGCGTCGATCTGGTTCAGCAGGCTGCGCTCCGCCGGAATGATCTGCGTCTGGAAATAATGCGCCTCGATCTTCGCCATGGCGAGGGCGTAATACCGCTGATCGTCGGACACGATCGTATCCTTCTGTGGAAAGAAGGACGAACACGCGCTTTCATACGCGTTCCAGTGCAACGCCGCCTCGATGGCTTCTTTGTCGTCACGGCTGGTCAGGCGGCGGTGGTAGGCTCCCAGCAGGTTGCCACGCTCTGCCTCCGGGATGCCTTGCGCAAATTCTTCCCACGCTTCCGGGAAAATCGTGCGCATACCGTCCATGTACCAGTCAATTTCGAACTGCTCCATCAGGAAGATCGAGCGCAGCACCATGCTGATGCAATGCTGCGGATGCTGGATCGCGTAGGAGAGGGCGAGCGTGCTGCCCCATGATCCGCCGAACAGATGCCAGCGATCAAGTTTCAGATGGCGGCGCAGCTTCTCCATATCGCCGACAAGGTGATCGAGCGTATTGTTCTCAAGGCTGCCGAGCGGATGCGAGCGTCCCGCGCCGCGCTGATCGAAAACGATGATGCGGTAAAAATCCGGATCGAAAAAACGGCGGTGGATCGAGGTCGCGCCCGCACCCGGTCCGCCATGCACCGTCAGGATCGGCACCCCGTCCGGATTGCCGCTTTGCTCCCAATACAGCGTATGCGTCTCATCGACGCTCAGAAAACCTTGGGAGTATGGCGTGAGTGGCGGATACAGATCGCGCAGAGGCCGGGGGTGCAGCGCTGAGGCATAGCTCAACGATTTATGGGCGTTCGGTTTACTCATTGATTTTCATTTTCTCTTTGGGAGAAAAAAACGGCTTCTTGACCTCCGGCGTCTCGATCTCCGGGGCGTCAGGCTTTTTGATTTCCGGTGCGTCCGGCGCCTTGAACGATCCGCGCGACGCGCTTATCGGCTCTTGCAAGGACGGCAGACCCTTGTCGAGCAATTCAAGCTGCTGGCCATGGTCGAGCGTGATAAACGGCCCATTGCGGTCTTCGATCCAGCCGCGCACGCGGACTTTTTTGTTGGAAAGCGTCATAAAACTGAAATTGCGTTTCGACAGATCGCGGCGCAGCTCGGGTGAAATGCCGATGGTGAAATCCTTTTTCCAGTCCGCGCCGAAATTCAGGAACGTTTCATTGTTCTTTTGCGCGATGCTGAAAACCGTACCTTCGATGATCTGGAACGAATTCTTTTTCTCTGCCGCCTGTTCAACCGTCAGGATCGCGTAATTCGGATCGGCCCATAACCCGATCTTGCTCGCCCGGGCTGCGTCTTCAAGGGCCAGCAATTGTTTGGCCATTTCAGGATTGGCGGGCGTGGTACGCACGCGGGCAAGGCCCTTGGCAACAAGGCGGCCCTCGATCCACATATTGTCTTTTTTACGCGCTATCTGCGCCAGCGTCTGGCCCAGCCGCGTCGTGCGGCCTGCACCCTCGGTTTTCGTCAGGTAAAGTTTGATGTCTTGATCGGCGAGGAGCGTGGTCAGCTCTTTCTGCGCCGCGAGCGCAAAGTCGCTGTTCTCCGGAATATCGATCCCGCTCAATTTATAAAGCGTGCCGTTCTCGGCGAGGATGGTCAGCGGATCGATCACCTTTTGCACCCGCACGGGCGTGAGGTCGGCCTGCAGTTCGGAATAATCCGCCTTGGTCAGGACATCATCCGCAGGCGCAGGATCAGCCGCACTGGCAGAGCCGGTCCCAAGCAGGGTCACGAGAATCAAAATCACGAGGTGGCGCATACCGATTTTTGCCATGTCTGGCCGTGGACAGAAAGCATAAACGGCTAGGCAGATCAGTTGTTTTGATTAAAGTTTGTATATAAGCAGAAGAGCTGGTAATTTTTTGTCATAATGGCTAACTCGGATTTCAAATTCTACGGCACGAACGGCGACAAAGGTGGCGGCTTTGCCACTGATTTCCTGCCTCTGCAAACCTGCAAGCTCCAATTTGTTGCCGCGGCGCTGCAACGGCAGGGCGTGTCCTGTAAACTGGCCTTCGCCTATGGCAACGATACGTCGACCGCTCTCCTGACATTCGAGAATGCGGAGGGTGCCCCGGTTGCCGAGGTCAAGCTCGTAGAGCGGTGGGAAAATTTCGGCGACAAGCTCAGGCCAGACCTTCATCAGGTTTATAACTATGATGTTTATGCCGGAACGCCGGAAGACGGCCTCACCCGTCTTGAATTTATGCAGATGCAGGAACAGCGCGGCCTGCCGGATAAAATTTTCACCGCATTTCAGGATGCCGCCACCGCCGCGGCCCGCGAACACGCTCTGTTCCCGAAAATCCGGGTAGTGACGTTCGGGGCACGCAAGCCAGCCTAGGCTCTTGAATTCATCCCACCTGCCTCTATACTTCGCCTCTCTCATACATATGAAGGTGAATGATGCGCATATCCTCCGGTCTGGCGATTTCTATTTCTCTCTCTTTACTGCTCGGCGGCTGTTCCACCAACCCGGCGACCGGGGCGCAGCAATTCGATGCG
>CAYJDG010000078.1:0-4596 GCA_964368875.1 uncultured Pseudobdellovibrionaceae bacterium | reverse complement strand
CCTGAGGAACTGGCCGAACGTCTGCACATGCCGCTTGATAAAGTGCGCAAGGTGCTGAAGATCGCCAAGGAACCTGTCTCTCTGGAAACTCCGATTGGCGATGAAGAAGATTCGAGCCTCGGTGATTTCATCGAAGACAAGAACGCCATTCTCCCGGTCGAGAGCGCCATCCAGTCCAACCTGCGTGAAACCACCACGCGCGTTCTGGCGACGCTCACACCGCGCGAAGAGCGCGTACTGCGTATGCGTTTCGGGATCGGTATGAATACGGATCACACCCTCGAAGAAGTTGGACAACAGTTCAACGTCACGCGGGAAAGGATCCGTCAGATCGAAGCCAAGGCGCTGCGCAAGCTGAAGCACCCATCGCGTTCACGCAAACTCCGCAGCTTCCTCGATACTTAAGATTACCCGAGGCACGCTGCTGGCAGCGTGCCTTCCTTAGGGTCAGTTTTATAAACTGGCGGGTCGGCGATTTTCGCTGGTGTGTTCTCCCCATGGTGCAGGAAAAAATCTGTCTCGATGCGTTCGGATTTATCCGCGCGCAATGCCAACTGTAACGCCCACGGCAGACGCTCATCGAAACCAGCCCGGTAACCCCGGTAGTTTTCTTCAGCCGGAATACCGCTGCCTCCAGAAAGATTTGCGATGTAATAGAGTTTGGCCTGACGGCGTAGTTCACTTACCGCAGGCAGCTCTTCCTCGATATACCAAGCCGCGAGAATATTTTGAAAGGTATGTGTGGTTTCATGAATGACGTGTTCAACCATTTTATGAAAGGTTGTTGTCCCTGCCGCTGAGCCATTCACATAGACCTCGTTATAGTTAGGATTGAAGAGGGCGCGTGTTTCAGGTGAAAGCTTGCTGTCTTTAAGAACAAAATAACGCGGATATTCGATATCGTGGCCGGGTAATAGGGTTTGTAATGTCAGCCTGCCGACATATGCCAGAAAGGCGATCTTTTCTGCGTCCGTCTCACTCTCCCATTTTTGTTCAGCCGCTTTAAAGTGCTCATCCTGTGTCAGACGCTGTGCGATTTCCCCGCGTTTCAGTTGAAGGAATTCAACGAAAGCCGGAGAGTCCGGCATCGCCAGATTGAGGCGATCGATAGCGGCAGTTTTTTCCGGTGCTTTCGGCATGCGCGCAATCGTGAAATAGGCTGCCTCGAGAAATTGCCGGGGCATCTCCCTCAAATCCTGATCGCGGGTAGCTGTGTTCAACCATGCTGCCGTATTGAAATCCTGAATATTGGTTTTTTGCAAACCCGGACAGGTTTTATGCAGGGCGTATAGTTCGCGGTAATACTGCTTTGAATAGTCGACAGGTTGGGGAGTTTTGGCTGCGGACGCAGCTTCGGCTGAATTACTGGCGGTTTTCTTAGCGCTGTCCTCAGACGTAGCTGGGTCTGGTTTCATATGATCCAGATTAGGGGAGGGCGATCCCGCATATCCGAGCGGCACAGCTCTGGTTTTGATACTCGCCAGAGCCGAACTGATGGTTGAGGCATCTGGTGGCGGCGGCTCTACTGCAGGGGCAGTGGCCGATCCTGACATAAGGACAAAAGCCGCAGAAGCTGCAGCGTGATGAAATGATATACGCAAAACCTTTTAGACCCTGTTTAGTTTTATTTTTTTCTTATCTTCGGGTAGGATTGGCGGAATTACAAACTCTTTGTGCTGCACACGCGAAAATGTGCTCATTTTTTTAATCGACTGGATGCCCCGGTCCCCATTTGCCGTCGCTGCTGCGTTCCGACACCATGATCCGTGTTGTTTCAGTTAGTGGATTGGCGGTCGCGTAATACAGCTTCTGACCATCAGCTGTAACAGAGGGGGACGAAGCATATTGTGAACCTACTTCAATCCGCGTAGGGGCAGTGAATCCGGTTTTCGCATTCCAGCTAGTTTGCCAAATCTGATTACCAGCGCGGGTGAAGTAAGCTTCATAATTACCCGCTTTATTAGGAGTATCGCTGATCCAGAATTCATCTTCATTATCTTTGGTGTTGATCATCGGACCTAGGTTGTCCGGGATCGCCATTTTGCCGTCGCCTTTTTTATAGGAGAACCAGATGTCCTTACCGCCAAATCCGTCGGGGCGGTCGGATGTAAAGTAAAAGCGGAGGTCATTGGCACTGACATGAAGATTTTCTTCATTGTACTTCGTATTGATTAGTTTTGGCAGATCGACAGCGGGGCTCCACACACCCGTGTCGTCCAGCTCGTTCATGGTGAGGTCGATACTGTAGCCGGGAATATCGCGCTGGGCATAAATGCGATTGGGCGGGCCTTCGGTAAACATCGCGCAGCAATTGCCCCGAAAATCATTGAGTCCGCGTATGTTAACAGGTGGATTCCACCTGCCGGTAATTGGGTTGAGCCTCGCGACATATAAATCGTAATCCCAGGCGGGATTACCATCATTCGCATGATGACCTTTGCGGTTGGGACCGCTCAGCACAGGGGGCCCCTTTTTGCTGAGCTCGGGAAAATAATTATAGCGTGAGTAAGCGAAGTAGAGGGCGCGTCCATTAGGTGAAATGTAGGGCGAGATCACGGAGCCGGTTGTATTGATTTTTGGAGGCGCCTGAGGCGGCATGGGCTTGGGGATCGTCATGCGGTTCGTGCCGATTGGGCCCTGCGCAGCGGCAGGCTGGAACGGCAGGACCATCATCAGAGGGAGCATGAGGATAAGAGCAAGGCGCATCAGGAGACTTTCTGGTTACTTAAGACCGCATGCCGATGGCAATTGCCCTTCGGATGCGTCGCGGCGGTATACCGGCGCAGGCACGGCCATCATGTGCTGGCCGTTATCATAACGGAAAGTGAACATATCCTGACCAATTTTTGTATCGCGGCCATGATCGGCGGCGAGCTGAAACGCCCACGCGCCACGCTCGTTGGGATTGGTCAGGTATCCTTCAGTGCTGTCGGTAAAACTGATCAGGGTGCCACCATCAAGTGTATTCAGGGCGTAGATTTTTCCCTGCCGATTGAGGTCCGGATTGGCGGCCAGTTTGCCTGAATTATACCACTGCGCCACCATGCTCACGAAGGCATGAAAGCTTTCATGGATCGCGACCTGTTTGGCGAATTGAAAACGGCTATGGGTGAGGGGGCTTTTGCCATCCATATAAACGTCATTATATTCCTGATGGTAGCGGCCATGGTCTTTACCGGATGGATAGCCGGACATCGCGTAAACCACGCGCGGGAACGCAATTTCATTGTCTGGCAATAAGGTTTCCAAGGTCAGGCGCGCGATGCGATCAAGCACCAGCTCTTTTTTAGCAGCGGGCAAAGCTACCCATGCCGCATCGGTAAACTGCAGCATCGGATCGGCAGCCAGCTTGACATCAAGCAGCGCGCGTTTTTCTTCAAGATACGCGAGATATTCCGGTGCCTCGGCCAGACCCTGCTGTAACGCCGTCAGCGCCTGTGTTTTGACGGGGCTATTGGGGCTGCGGCCAACGGTATGATAGGCCGCTTCAAGAAAGCGGCGTGGCATTTGTCTGACATCCTGCCCGGCGATACTTTGCATGAACCAGTTAGGTGCGTCGAAATTGCTCACGCTTTGCTTTTGTAAAGACGGGCAGGCAGCCTGGAGATTTTTAAATTCGTACGTGTATTCGCCATAGGCATTGGCTGCGGCATTTTTAACTGTACGTTGCGCGCTCAGATGGCGCAGGTCGGGGGCGTGATGCCCCGTGAATTGAAATGGAACAGCCTTGCCAGCTCCGGCGAATGTTTCGGCAATCGTCGCGGGAGCCGGAATTTTTTCTGTATGTCCGGCAGGCCAGCGCGGCGCGACTGAAAAAAGCGAAAACCCTGTCGCCAGGGAAATAGCGGCTCTCTGATATGGACTAAGCAAAATTGACCTCTTAAAGCAGTATATTCCGCCTTAAGTGATATAAAAAGGGCTTCCAAGGCAAATTCTTTTTCAAAGGAAATTGCCCTAACTCCCTGTTTCCTATATATCCAGTGGCTGGTCGGGCCTGTAGCTCAGCTGGTTAGAGCGAACCGCTCATAACGGTTTGGTCGGGGGTTCGAGTCCCTCCGGGCCCACCAACCTTCAAATAAACCCAATCCGCTTGTCGTCCGAGGTGTCGGGCAGCTGGATATCGTCGGCGATAATGGCGCTGATATCCGTATCGACCGCCTGTGCGATCCGGCGGGACTGGTTGAGGATGGTTTTTTCGAAGATATTCCGCATCAGGCGGGCATTGCCGAGCGCGTCAATCGTCGCGCCATCCAGTTTCTCAATATACTGCTGCAACCTTACCAAAGCCTCCGGTGTCGGCTGGTATTTCTGCTCGGCGCAGATCTGCCCGAAAATCTCTATCAGTTGGCTGGCAGTATAAGTCTTAAATTTGAAGCGGTGCGGGAAGCGTGATTGCAGGCCGGAGTTGCTGGCGATAAAATCCTTCATTTCCTTTTCGTATCCGGCGCAGATGACGACCAGTTTGTCACGGCGGTCTTCCATTTCCTTGAGGATGGTTGTGAGCGCTTCCTGTCCGTAATCGCTCTGGTCGCCATTACCAGCGAGCGCATAGGCCTCGTCGACAAACAGAATACCGTTTTCAGCCTCGTTGATCGT
>CAYJDG010000077.1:0-5042 GCA_964368875.1 uncultured Pseudobdellovibrionaceae bacterium | reverse complement strand
GGGGTGCGCGGGCGGCCTGTGGAGGCTTCGAGTTCGCGGATTTTTTCGGTGCCCTGATAGCCGTCCATGCCGTGCATCTGCACATCCATCAGGATGACCTTGTACGCGCAGGACGCATAACACTGTAACGCTTCGACCCCGTCGCGGGCGATATGATAGGTCAGGCCGAACTGGTCGAGCAGCGCGGACATGACCATGAGGTTGGCTTCGTAATCATCGACGATCAGCACATCGCGCTCGGCATCGGCGATGTCGGTCGCGGAGACGAGCGCCACCTGCTGGCTGGGCACAAAGGGCAGCATAAAGGTGATGCGCGTGCCGATATCAGGTTTGCTTTCGACATCGAGCGAGCCATCCATTTTTTCGATCAGCTTTTTGGCAATCGACAGGCCAAGGCCCGAGCCGCCATATTTGCGCGTGGTCGAGGCATCGGCCTGGGTGAATTTTTCAAACATCAGGGCGATCTTGTCCGGCGCGATGCCGATGCCAGTATCGGTGATAGTGAAACTGAGCGCGTGGTCGTCGGTTGCGCCGACATGGACTTCGATGCGGCCCGTCGCCGTGAACTTGATGGCATTGTCGAGGAAATTGGTGAGGATCTGTTGCAGGCGCAGCGGATCACCCATGTAATAGCGGTTCACCGGAGTGTCATAGATAAGATTGACCGGGAGCAGCTTGGCATCGGCCTTGACCTTGAGCAGCTTGATGGTGCGTTCCACCACTTCGGGCAAATTGAATTCGATTTTTTCAAAATCGACCTGCCCCATATCGAGGCGCGAGAAATCGAGCAGGTTGTTGATCAACGCTAGCAGGTTTTCGGCGCTGCCCTTCAGCGTTTCGATATAGGTCTTTTCACGAGCCGGAAGCGCGGGAGAGGCATGCAGAATTCCGGCAAGGCCAAGTACGGCGTTCATCGGCGTGCGCAGTTCGTGGCTGATATTGGCGAGGAATTCATCCTTGCGGCGGCTGGCATCGGCCAGTTCCTTCATCATGCGTTTTTGTTCGGTGATATCCCGCGCAATCTTGGACGCGCCAACCACATTGCCATTGGCATCGCGGATCGGCGAGACGGTGAGCGAAATATGAATGGTTTCACCAGTCTTGGACTGGCGGATGGTTTCGAAGTGATCGACTTTTTCGCCGGACTTGATTTTACCAACGATGACGAAGGCTTCGTCGGTTTTGTTCTTGGGGATGATCAGGCTGATATGCTTGCCGATGGCTTCTTCGGCGGTGAAGCCGAACATGCGCTCCGCCGACTTGTTCCATGACTGGATAATGCCGTCGAGGTTTTTACTGATAATGGCATCGTCGGAGGAATCGATAATCGCGGCGAGGTGCGATTTGATTTCCTCATCGTCGGATTCCAGCAGTTTAAGTCTTACAGTCAAAATGAGCCCCTCATTCAATAGCCATATAGTATCGCGCGGCGGGGCGAGTTTGAAAATGGTTATTTTTTATAATACTGACGGAACCATTCGACAAAGCGCGGTATGCCATCGGAAATAGAGGTCGTGGGCTGGAATCCGGTGACTTTGGTTGTCTCATCGATATCGGCATAGGTCTCCAGCACATCGCCGGGTTGGGCGTCGGTCATGACCAGTTCGGCTTTTTGGCCGATGGCGGATTCGAGCGTGGTGATGAAGTCCATCAGGGTTTCGCTGCGGTTGTTGCCAATGTTGAGGACGCGGTGGGGCAGTGTCCCCTCTGGCGGTGCGCCAAGCGCTGCGACCACGCCTGTGACGATGTCGTCGATATAGGTGAAGTCGCGTTTCATCTGGCCGTGGTTAAAAACGCGGATCGGTTCGCCCGAGAGAATGGCCTTGGTGAATAAAAATGGCGCCATATCAGGGCGGCCCCACGGGCCATAGACGGTGAAAAAACGCAGGCCCGTTTGCGGCAATTGATAAAGATGGCTGTAGGTGTGGCTGAACAGTTCGTCGCTGCGTTTGGTGGCTGCGTAAAGGCTGATCGGAGCGCTCACGTCATCTTCAACGGCGTAAGGCAGCTTGGTGTTGTTGCCGTAAACCGACGACGAGCTGGCGTAGACGAGGTGTTTGAAGTTCGCCGTGTGGCGACACATCTCAAGCACGGTGAGATGGCCGAGGCAATTGCTGGTCACATAATCATACGGATTGATGAGCGAATAGCGCACACCCGGTTGCGCAGCGAGATGCACGACTTCGGTAAATGGCCCCTCCTCGCTCCAGAATGTTTCCATCGCGGCGCGGTCGGCGATGTTCACTTTGGTGAAACTGAAATTTTCAAATCTGGCGAGCTCGCGGAGACGCGCTTCCTTGAGCGACACATCATAGTAGGCATTCAGGTTGTCGATGCCGACGACGCGGCGGCCCTGTGCGAGCAGGCGCTGCGCAGTATGGAAACCGATGAACCCGGCGGCGCCGGTAACGAGGACTGGGTGGGACTCTTTGGGGGCTTGGGCGGTCATGGAACGTTTATACAGTATGAGGTTGAAGCAGATGAAACCTTTACAGAGGAAAGCCCGAATTATCTACATAGGGACGTTTAAATTATGAAAAAACGGGCTGGATTACATCTTTGTAATAAAAATAACCTTACTCCTTTGTAACTAATTCGAACTTCGCCCGAATGTTAAACGTTAGCTTATTACACCACGCCGCAAGGTCTGCCTAGAAAGGGGATTCAAATGGCACATATAGACGATCAAAGCACCCAAAAAGCCAACCTGACCTACATCCGGAGCTCGATGAGCGAGCCGATGCTGGAACGCGAGCACGAGATGGATCTCGCCCGCCGTTGGCAGGACAAGGGTGACGAAAAAGCGCTGCATGAACTGGTGCGCTCTTACACCCGTCTGGTCATTTCCGGCGCAACGCGCTTCCGCAATTACGGCCTGCCGATGGGCGACCTGATTCAGGAAGGCAATATCGGCCTGATGCAGGCGGCCAACCGTTTCGACCCATCGCGCGACGTGCGCTTCTCGACCTATGCCACGTGGTGGATCAAATCGTCGATGCAGGATTACGTCCTGCGCAACTGGTCGATCGTCCGCACCGGCACCACGGCTGCGCAGAAATCGCTGTTCTTCAACCTGCGCCGTTTGCGCTCGCGCATCGAAGGCGCGTCGACTGAGTTCGGCCTGACTGAAGACGGTCGTAACCAGATCGCCACTGCGCTGGGCGTGTCGAAAAAGGATGTTCAGGAAATGGAAGGCCGCATGAGCGGCGCTGACAAATCGCTGAACGCCGTGATCGGGCTCGACGGGGAAGATGATTTCCAGTCGCTCCTGCCCGACAGCCGTCCGAACCCGGAAGAGGTCGTCATCGGCATGAAGGATGCGCAGACCCGCTCGAAATGGCTGAAGGAAGCTTTGAGCTCCCTTTCGGACCGCGAGCAGCAGATCATCCGCGAACGGCACCTGCAATACGAGACCGTAACCCTCGAAGACCTCGGCAAGCAGCTGGGCGTATCGAAGGAACGTGTCCGCCAGTTGGAAGCGCGCGCCATGGAGAAGCTGAAAACCTCCCTGAGCAAGCGTATCACCAATGTGCAGGATGTCTTGACCGCGAGCGCTTAAGACCTAAATCAGAACTTAGAACGCTGAGGCTCATCAACGTTCTATAGAGCCGGACAGAAATCCCCCTCCTGTCCGGCTCGCCCTTTTTTAATCCACAATCAGCTTGTACTGCTGCCCCGCGACGACGCGGCGGTTGCCGTTTAACACACGGAAGCGTTCAAGCGCGGCCTTGTCCACCGCCATGCGGCCAGCCAGGCTTTCAGCGGTATCGCCGGGGCCAGCGGTGACGACGGTGAGGCGTTGCGGTTTGATCGAGGCCCGCTCAGCGCCAGTCATGCGACGGAAGCTGTAGGAGGCGCGTTTCAGGCCATCAATTGTCCCGGCCCCTGCCCCTTGCGGAATGGCGATCTGGAAGCGGAAGACGCTGTCGGGTTCCCACTGGATGGCGATGACGCGGATATTGACCGGGCGGCCATTCAGCGTGCCGGGGAAACTGTCGGTCGCGGCAGGCAGGCCGTTGATCGAAATGCTTTCCGGCGCGTTCATGCGCTCGCCCTTCATCCAGTCCTGCACTAGATACTCAAGCGGCGCACGGCGCGACGGATTGGCCGCTAGATCGAGCATCATAACCGCGCCGTCCTTGCCAGCCGCCGCGATCTGGTCGGGCTGGTTGGCAATCGCATAGCCCTCCGGCGCGGTGAAGGTAAAGCCCAGGCGCGGGTGATAGAAGACGCGCCCGCGCACGAACCCCTGCTCGGCGCTGTCGCCGTAGGTCATGCCCTTGATCGCAGCGAGATACGAAGCCGCGCCGCGGTTGGCCTGCGGCTCATAGCGCCCGGCTTCCTGCGCCGCCTTCACGACCCGCCCGCCGGTTTGCGGGTGGCTGGAGAAATAGCTCACCTCGGCTTCGTTCTTACCTTCGATGCGGTTTTCGGTGCTCGTGTACTGATCCATCGCATTCAGAAAATCCGACACGGCCATCGTGTCATAGCCTGCGCGGTTGAGATAGCGGATGCCCAGCAAATCGGCCTCGCTTTCCTGATCGCGGGAATAGGAACTCATATAAAGGTTGTTCCCCACACCAAGCGCACGCGTGATATTCGCATCGCCCACCGCCGCGCCGATCAGGGTCGCACCAAGCGTGGTCAGAACGCCCTGCGAATAACGCGAGGCCTGATGCCGCGCCGTGATGTGGCCAATCTCGTGACCGAGCACGCCAGCAAGTTCAGCTTCGTCATTGGCTACCGCCAGAATGCCGCGCGTGACATAGACATAGCCGCCGGGGAGCGCAAAGGCATTGACCACGGGGCTGTCGAGCAACGTGAAATGATATTGAACGTCATGGCGTTCGGTATTGCGCGCGACGCTCTGTCCGACGCGCTCGACATAGGCTTTCAGAACCGGATCGTTATAGGTGCCGCCATATTGCGCGACGATCTGCTCATGCTGCTGAGCGCCGATGGCGGCTTCGGACGAGGCTGGCATAAACGCATCGAATTGCTGCGCCCCGGTCGCCGGGTTGGTGGAACAGCCGCCGAGCAGT
>CAYJDG010000076.1:2216-5326 GCA_964368875.1 uncultured Pseudobdellovibrionaceae bacterium | reverse complement strand
TTGCCTCTTGACCATAAAAGTGTAATTTTAAGTCCTAATCAGCGTCAACTAATATTTTAAAGTTACGCTAAGCTGAATCAAAACTTAAGGTTTTTCAAAGGCTTGCTGCATTGCAGCTATGCATTTTTAGCATACCAAACTTAAGAGTCAACGCTGTCCTTGCGCTAAATGTTCCTTATCCCTATAAAAACCACACGAAAACCCCCGAGTCGCTCGCGACTCACTCATGACTATATAAGGAATCACCATGGCGACCGAACGCACCCTCTCGATCATCAAACCCGACGCGACCCGTCGCAACCTGACCGGCGCGATCAATGCCAAATTCGAGGAAAAAGGCCTGCGTATTGTCGGCCAGAAACGCCTCCAGCTGACCGCCGATACCGCCGGTAAATTCTATGAAGTGCACAAAGAGCGTCCGTTCTACAAAGACCTGGTGTCCTTCATGATCTCCGGTCCAGTTGTCGTACAGGTTCTGCAGGGCGAAAACGCCGTCGCAGCCAACCGCGACATCATGGGCGCGACCAACCCGGCCAACGCGGCTCCCGGCACGATCCGTAAGGAATTTGCCGAAAGCATCGAAGCGAACTCTGTACATGGCTCCGATAGCGCTGAAAACGCTGCCAAGGAAATCGCCTTCTTCTTTGCTGAGACGGAAATCGTCGAGTAATTATTTGGCAAGCCACTGCGTCAGGCGCGATTTGCTGACCGCATAAGTTTCTGCAATTTTCTGAACCGGGGCCAATAGCTCCGGTTCATTTTTTTGCTTGGCCGCTTCTTCAATCTGTCCGGCCAGTGCGCCAACACCTTTGAAGCCGAAATTTCCAGCCATGCCTTTGAGCTCGTGGGCCCGCGCACGCAGGGCTTCAAAGTCCTTATCAGGATAGGTCTGACCAATAATGGTGATGATCTCTTCTGCTTTCTCGTAGAAGCCCATCAGCAGGTCTTCGAGTTGCGCAGGGTTGAGACTGTTCTTCAAGGATCCGAGAATGCTCTCGTCCAATTCGGAATCAAGGCTGGTCGTATTGGTTTTTTCAAGCTCTTCAAATTCGCGGATGGCACTGGCAAAGCTGTCCTGGTCATCTTCGTCATCCTCAGGTGCGAAGAAGCTGAAAGCCGGGACTTCTTTCACAGCTTGCTGAACAGGCGGTGCCGGGCGCGGCGGTGGCGGCATCGGTACATAGTCATTGAGGCCAGGTGAGGCGGATGCAGGAGCGGCAGCAGGGGGCTGACGCAGATTATTCTGGGCCTGATTGGCCAGAGCACCGCCGCTTGAGCGTTGCAGGATGGCACGGAGTTTATCGACCGTAATCGGTTTGCCAAGAAAATCATCCATGCCAACGCTGAAGCATGCGGCAACATCTTTCTCAGACGTGTTCCCGGTCATGGCGACGATTGGGACAACTGCCTTGGTACGATCCGGCATCTGGCGAATTTCGCGGGTGACTTCCAGTCCGTTCTTATCAGGCAGTTCGATATCCATAAGGATCAGGTCGTAGGTCGCGGCCAGATGCTTGCCGAGTGCCTCGTTACCTGTTGAGGCGGTTGCAACCTGATGGCCCTCTTTCTGGATCAGGCCGGTGAGAACCTTCTGGTTGATGCCGTTGTCATCGACAACCAAAACGCTCAAGGTTCGCCCGGGGGCGGCGGCTTCAATCGGGGCTGGCTCAGGTGCGGCGGTGCCAGTTACAAAGTTGATCTTCTCTGCGCCGGTTTCGTGACCGATCGGCAAGGAGATGGTGAAGAAGAACGTGCTGCCTTCATTCGGCTTGCTGCTGATGTTGATATTGCCACCCATGGCCTCGATCAGGCGCTTACAGATGGCAAGGCCAAGACCCGTGCCGCCATATTTACGAGCGGTTGAGCTGTCAGCCTGCGCAAACGGCATAAAGAGTTTCTTCTGAACTTCCGGAGTAATCCCGATCCCGGAATCCTGAACGGCGAAATAGATCTGGTGGACCGGGCCCTTAAGCTTGTCTTCTGGCGTGATGTCATTAACACGCAGGTAAACGACACCTTTGGACGTAAACTTGATGGCGTTGTTGACGAGGTTCAGCATCACCTGCCGCAGGCGGGTTGAGTCGCCGACCACGAAAACTGGAACTTTAGGGTCGAGTTCAAGACGCAGTTCAACGTTCTTGGCGGCAGCGTGCCCATTCATAAGGGTCTGGACGCCGCGCAGAAGGCGATGAAGGTCGAGATCCGTGCGCTCCAGTTCAAGCTTGCCGCTTTCGATTTTTTCAAAATCAAGAATATCATTGAGAAGGGCCATCAGGGCTTCGCCGGAGTCCTGAATGGTGACGGCATAATCTTTTTGTTCTTTCGAGAGCGTCGTATCGAGCAGCAATTTTACCATGCCCATCACGCCCGTCATCGGTGTGCGGATTTCATGGCTAACGACAGCAAGGAAGGCCGATTTGGCGTTGTTGGCTTCGTCTGCGGCTTCTTTGGCTTTGCGCATCTCTTCGGTGCGGCGGGCTTCTTGTACCTGCATCTGCGCCATCGTCGCGCGTTCCTGATCGAGCACCTGCATCAAGCGTTTGTGCTCAGAATTCTCTTTGGCATTCGAAAAATCATTCGGGCGCAAGGGCACGATGGCTTCTTCGGCGACTTCGCGAATTTGTGCGGGATGTTCAGACGGCGCTCCGAAGAGCGCGAAGATCGCGCACATGCAGGAGCTGAGACACAGCATGATATGGGAGGCGGTTAGCAATTCAGGTTGATACGGGATATCTGTCACCAGCAAAGCAACCGACGGCATGATCGAAAGGAGCATGAATAGCCCCGCAAGAAACAGGAAAAAATAGCTGCCATCGCGGCGGAGAAAGACCGGCCAGCTGAGCACGACGAGAAACAAATTGATCAGTACAAGCGGCCCGTAACTCAGGATAGCCCCAGCCAGCGGTACGAAATCCGTAATCAGCAGGCTGAGCATGCCACAGAAAATGGCTATAAAGCCCGGCCCAAGGAAGAGCGATGGTGGAAATTCGGCGCGTCCCTGTTCCGACAAGCCGAACCCGATAATCAGAAGCAGAGAGACGGCCACCCAGACCATCGGGGTCAGCAGCTGCGCTGAAATCCCGCTGGTGAAAATGTAATGGTCGACCATG
>CAYJDG010000076.1:0-2116 GCA_964368875.1 uncultured Pseudobdellovibrionaceae bacterium | reverse complement strand
CTGAGGTTGGTAATCGGTATGACGATCCAGTTGGTCTGGCTTTGCAGACCGAGATTGATCAGGGGGGACTGCGCAACGGTCTGGCCAAGTGCGCGGTTCTGGAATTTTTCGCTAATCAGACGAAGGGATAAGGATTTATCGCGATCAGGGACAACATAAAAATTATTGCCGAGATGGGCGGTATCGGAGTCTTCCTTCAGAATAACTCCGGAGAGGAGGGCCGGTTGGGCCGCAGGTGCGACGATCGTCTGATTAACCACTTGAGCCTGCGCGGACGAAACCCCCTCGCCTGCTCCGAACAGGAAGCAGGTCAGGGTGAGAAGACCGAGCGTTAAGGTGGTGAAACGAGTCGTCATAGCTTTAGCGGACCAAGTCGGGCGGAATAGCCCACTTCAAGATGCCGCTAAAAGCTTAAAAAATGAATAAATTCAGGGGGATAAGTTTACAGAAGATGCCCTAAACGAGAGTCAGTGCCATAAAAATGAGGATAGCAGCCACGCCGATCACGACATATTTAGCGGCTTTGACGAATTCGCCAAAGGTAGCCTGAGAATGGGCGACTGCGGCGGGATCAATATCCCCGGGGGTGGCTGAATGGTGGTCCATCGGGGGTTTCTCCTCATGGTGGGCGGATTGACGGGCTGGTTTAACTTCAGGTTCCGGCGCTGAAGCCACAGGCTTCGCTACGGGTTCAGCCAGAGGTTTAGGCTCGGGCTGAGGGGGAATATACGGGTCTGCTTCGCCGATTTCAACATGGTCTTTATTATATGTGACCTTGCCAAGGGCGATCAGGCGGATTGCCTCGGGGTAGGCGATATGCTCTTCGGCCAAAATCCGGCCCGCCAGCGTCTCGGCGCTGTCAGTCGGCAGGACTGGAACCCGCTTTTGCAGCAGGGTCGGGCCTTCATCAAGGCCGGGGGTGACGAAATGGATTGTACAACCGCTTTCCTTCTCTTTGGCTGCCAGAACCCGTTCGTGGGTGTGCAGGCCGGCATAGGCAGGTAGCAGGGAAGGATGGATGTTGAGCATGCGCCCGTCCCATTTGGCTACGAAGTCAGCCGTGAGGACGCGCATAAAACCTGCCAGGCAAATCAGATCGATCGGATAGCCGGATAATTTTTCCTGCAGGGCCGCTTCGAATTCTTTGCGCGATGGAAAAGATTTATGTGGGATGACGACGGTTGGAATGTTCGCCGCTTTAGCGCGCTCAAGACCATAGGCTTCAGGTTCATTCGAGATCACAAGTTTGATCTCTGCCGGAAAGCTGTCATGCGCACAGGCATCGATGATCGATTGCAGGTTGCTGCCGCGCCCCGAGATCAGAACTGCGAGATTAATTTTTTTAGTCACGGTTAATTCCACGCGCTCTCAAGATTGTCGATCTGAACGAGCTCACCGCCAGAGGCCGGAGTAACGGTTCCGATCAGCGCGGCTTTTTCCCCAGCATCAACAAGGTGGGCGATGACGCGCGCGGCGTTTTCTTTGGCCGTGATCACGACCATGCCGATGCCACAGTTGAGTGTGCGGGCCATCTCGTGCGGATCAACATTACCAGAGGACTTGAGCCACGCAAACACAGGGGGTTTCTCCCATTTTGTCGCATCGAGTTTGACGCCCAGACCTTCCGGCAGGACGCGCGGAATGTTATCGAGAAGCCCGCCGCCTGTGATGTGCGCCATACCTTTGAGCAGGCCAGCTTCTTTGATCAGAGGCATCAATTGACGTGTGTAAATTTTGGTTGGCGTGAGGAGCGCTTCAGCCAGAGTCTCGGCGGTCGAGAACGGTGCTTTATCCTCAAAGGTCAGGCCCGCGTCCTTCACGATCTTGCGCACGAGCGAGTAGCCGTTCGAGTGGACACCTGAGGAAGAAATACCGATGACGGCATCGCCGTCCTTGATCGTTTCACCAGTAATAATCTGATCGCGTTCAACTGCGCCGACCGCGAACCCGGCGAGGTCGTAATCACCCGCTGCGTACATGCCCGGCATTTCGGCGGTCTCGCCGCCGATCAAAGCGCAGTTAGATTGTTTACAGCCTTCAGCGATCCCGGCAATGATCGTTTCAGCGGTGCCGACATCGAGTTTTCCGGTCGCAAAGTAATCGAGGAAGAAGAGCG
>CAYJDG010000075.1:0-5376 GCA_964368875.1 uncultured Pseudobdellovibrionaceae bacterium | reverse complement strand
ACGTGGTTGAAGGCACCGATCAGGCGGATTTTTTCCGACTGCAGCATGCCATTGCCAAACACATCACCCGCCATGTCGCCGACACCGACAACGTCGAAGGGCCGGGTCTGGGTGTCGTGGTTCAGTTCGCGGAAATGGCGTTTGACCGATTCCCACGCGCCGCGCGCGGTAATGCCCATCTTCTTGTGATCATACCCAGCAGAACCGCCGGAGGCGAACGCATCGCCGAGCCAGAAGCCATATTCGAGCGACAACGCATTGGCGATATCAGAGAACGTCGCTGTGCCTTTATCGGCGGCAACCACCAGATAGGGATCATTATCATCGAGACGTACGACATCTTTGGGTGGGATGATGGTCGTGCCCTTCTGATTGTCAGTGATATCGAGCAGACCGCGGATAAACATGCGGTAACATTCGATGCCTTCGGCTTGAATAGCCTTGCGGTCGCCACCCTCAGGAGGGCGCTTGACGATAAAGCCGCCTTTCGATCCCATCGGGACGATCACGGCATTCTTGACCTGCTGGGCTTTCATCAATCCGAGCACTTCAGTGCGAAAATCTTCGGCGCGGTCAGACCAGCGGATACCGCCGCGGGCGATACGGTCGGCGCGCAGATGAATACCCTCGACGCGTGTCGAATAAACGAAAATCTCGCGGTATGGGCGTGGGTCAGGCAGTTCCGGCACGCGCGCGCTGTCGAGCTTGACCGAAAGATAGGCCTTCGGTGTGCCATGCTTATCTGTCTGGAAGAAATTGGTGCGCAGCGTCGCTTCAATCAGCGCAGTGACATGACGCAGGACACGGTCCTGATCAAGCGCCGCGACATCATTTAACGCGTCTTCGATGGCGGCCAGCAGGCCCGGCACGAGCGCCTTACCTTTGGCCTGTTGTGCCGGATCAAAATGCGCGTGGAAGAGCGCGGCCAGAAGTTTCGCAACGACCGGATAATCGGTCAGTGCCTGTTCCATATATGGCAGGCTGAATGGAACGGCGGTTTGACGCAGATAACGTACATACGTGCGAAGGATCACAACATCACGCCAAGTCATCGCCGAAAGCAGGACAAGCCGGTTGAGGCTGTCGTTCTCAATCTCGCCGCTCCAGGTGCGCTCAAGACAGGATTCGAATTCCGGCTTGATGGCCTTGATCTGCTCCTTGCTGAGGTCTTGTCTGGTTTCCATGAGGAAATCCTGAATCCAGATCGGCTGATCGCCGCCAAACGGATTGATCTCATAAGGGTATTCCGCGATCACGCGGAGACCCATATTTTCAAGCATCGGCAGAATATCGGAGAGTACCACCGGCACGCCGGGGCTATATAGTTTCAGCGACAATTCGCGACCGGTTGCGGTCGCAGGCTTATAAAGATCAAGTTCAATCAGGCCGGAGGCGCGCACGTCTTCAATTTTGCTGATATCGTGAACGGCCTGACGGGCCTGATATGCTTCCTGATAGGACGACGGAAAAGCTGTGCCGTACTGCTGGGCGAGTTGAGCGGCCTGATCGGCGTTACTGAGTTTTTCACCCAGCACATCCTGCAACCGTTCGGTCCATGTCCGGCCTGCATCCTGCAGACGGGCTTCGATTTTGGCAGCGTTCAGTTTCTGCGGCGCTTTTTCGTGCCATTCCAGCACGAAAATGGCGCGCACCAGAGGGCTGTCATCGACGGTCGAATAAATGTTGGTGCAAACACCGTGCAGTTCTTCTTCAAGAATCAGGCGGAATTTTGCCCGCAGACGGGAATCGAACCGTTCGCGAGGCACATAAACGAGACATGAGACGGACCGGCCAAACGGATCGGCGCGGGTATAGAGCGCAATGCGCGGACGCTCCTGCAGGCGCATGATGCTCATGCAGAAATCGTAAAGCGTTTTCAGATCGATCTGGAACAGCTCGTCGCGCGGATATTTCTCAAGGATATGGCGGAGCGCACGGTTGTCATGGCTGTTATCAGGAAAGCCAGCCATCTTGAGAATTTGTTGCGTTTTGTAGCGCAGGAACGGAATCCCGCGGATGCTGCGCGAATATGTGACCGACGTGAATAGGCCGATAAACAGAACTTCGCCTGTGAGGGTGCCCTTGGCATCGTACTGGCGCACTGTGATGACATCGAGGGGGACACGGCGATGGACGGACGACTTTTCGGAAAGCTTGGTCACAAAGACCGGAGCGAGGGTCGCCTTGACGAGATGGTTCTGGACGAAATCCTGCTCTTCGCCATTGAGGAAGGAATGCGCCCGGTCTTCGCGCAATAAGCCAAGGCCCGAGCCTTTGACAAGCGTCCCTTTGGTGGTTTTGCCGGACCCGGAAATTTTATAGCTGCGGCACCCGAGAAGCGTAAAATTGTCGTCATGGATATAGTTGATGAAGTCGACGAATTCCTGCATTTCCTCAGGCGGGACTTTAGGGGCATTCTGCAGGGCGACCTGGCAGGCCTTGACCTGCGCTTTGATCTTCAGCCATTCCCTTGTGCCATCGCGGACATCGTCGATCAGATGAAACAAGTCCTGCTTCAATTCGCCGATCTGTTGATCCGTCAGGCGGCGGCCCAACTGGATAAAGAGATGCGATTGGCGTGTGCCTTCCTCAAGGGACAGCAGTGGATGCAGGATAATTTCGATCAGGTAGGATTTTTCCGCAAGCAGGGCGGTGACGGAATCAATGACAAAGGCCATATCGTCGCAGGTGATATCGATCACGGTATGCGCGCCGTCCCAGCCATGGGTGCTTTGCGATGGGTTGGAGACTTCGATCAGGGCCAGCTTATTGCGGCGTGACTCGTGCATGCCCCAGTGGCGGGCGATAATCGCATCAAGTTTGGCGGGCTCGATACTCGCCGTGTCCTCGTGGCTGAGCGCCTTGAGAAATTCTTTTTTGAATTTCTGCATGCCCGAGCTGATTTGAGGCGCAGCCTTAACAGGCTTTTTTGCGGATTTCTTGGCGGCGGTTTTTTTCTTGTGCATTTTTTTGTGCATGGGTCGGTGTGCGGGCGTTGAGTTAGCTGAACGCATTTTCTAGAGTGGGGCGAGAGTACAACGCCTGAAAGGTAAAAGCAAAGTGTGTGGCCGTTATTTCCTCAAATTGCCTGCTGAGCTGCTGCAAAAATTATTCGGGTGCGAAAATTTCATTTCCTATACCCCGGCGGGCAATATAACGCCGCTGCAGTCGACACCGTTGATTGTGCGCCGCCGTATGGGGCTGGGCCGCTGGGGCCTGTTGCCGGATTATGTCGCGGCAGATGATAAGGCATTGTGCGCGAAATTGAAAAATGCCCGCATCGAAACGATCGCGGAAAAGCCGACTTTTTCCGGGCTCTGGCAAAAGGGCCGCCGTGCACTGGTGCCAGCCAGCGGTTTTTTTGAATGGCCCGAGATTAAAGTCAAAGGTCAGCCTCCGTATGAGGTGACGGCACCGGCTGCTGAGGCCATCGCGTTTGCTGCGATCTGGACCAAGCATGATGATCTGGTCACTTTCACTATTCTTACGACGGCGGCCTCACCAGCGCTTGCTAAAATCCATTCGCGCATGCCAGTGGCGTTCCGGCCAGATCAGGCGGAGCAATGGTTTGCTGCATCACCCACCGAGGCGCAGCATATGACGATGCAGGACAACATAGTTGACTGGCAGGCGACGCGCACTGAGCCACTGCTACTGGATGTGGGCTAAGGGGATTGCTTCATCACCGCTTTGACGATGTCGGTGACGAAAATAGCGACCGGGATCGGCACGACCACATAGGTCGTAACGGTGTAGAAAAAGCGCAGGATATGCGGTTTGAACATGAACACTGCCAAAAGCGCGCCGCCATAGACGATCAGAATAAGCCCCAGCATCGAGAAAGCGTCACGCACGACGGTATCTCCGGCTTCGGTCTTAAAAAAGAATTGCAGGAGAAAGGCACCGACCCCAAGGCCCACTGCCTGACCGCCGGTCTTGGCGATTTTGCCGCGCTTTTCACGTTCAATGATATCGTCCCAGACCATCGCCAGCTTCCTGAAATACAAAAAGACCGGGGTTTGCCCGGTCTTTTGAGTGTAGCATAAATCAGGCTTCAGCAGAGGTTAGAATTTTTTGCTGACTGATAAAAAGAAACGGGCATCGTCATCATTCTCTGCCTGCACGTCGCGGGTCAGAGGAACGGCGACATAGAATTCCGTTTGAATGTCGTGAACGACATCAGCGCGGAAGCCGAGACCAGTTGAGGCGAGGCTATCAACTTGGCTGGTGGTCGAGTCATCGTTCCAGACTTTACCAACATCATAAAATCCGAAGACCTGACTGCTGCTGACCCAAGCGGAATTCCACAGCGGGTTCCATTGCAGTTCGACCTTACCGGCGATGCCGTCGTCGCCGACGATTTCAGATGGGTCGTAGCCACGTCCGAAGGACGAGCCACCGATACCGAATTCTTCCGAAGCAAGCTGGGCAGAATTGGACACTTGCCCTTTCACGCCGACCAGCACGTTCAGTTGCTGAGATAGGCGTTGCAGACGCTGAGCTTCGACTTCGAGTTTGAAGAACTGCGGATCGCCATCAGCGCGGGTCAGCTCCGCATCGCCGCTGTCGCTGGCACCGAGAATGCTCAGGCCTTTAGCAGCTTCGAGATCAAGCGTATTGACGCCACCGGAGAAAATGCTGTCGATAAACTCGAGACGGCCCCCGGCGCGGATAGCGCGGATGTTATCTTCACGCGGATCAGGAATGTTGTTATCACTCTCGACATTACGGCCATCAAGCAGGACGCGCCCGGTCAGGTTCAGGTTGCGCGAACGAATGAACGGATGCTTGAGTGTGAGAGCCAGATAGCTCGATTTACCTTCCACATCAAAGTCACGCAGGTCCAGACCCGGTTCAGTATCAGTGTAGCTGTAGAACAGCTCGAGGTTTGTCCCCCAGCCGCCAATCGGTGTCCAGTAGGCACCCGAAATATAGGCCAGTTCATGATCGGTCAAAGGACCATGCGGCGCATAGACGACCTGACCGCTGATTTTCTCGTTGGCATGGAACAGGGCAGAATTGAGCGAGCCGCCAGCTGATGCTTCCCAGCGACCGAGGAAACGTGAGCCATAGTTATCAAGGCCGATAAATGCATCATAGGGATCGCGCTCGACCATGATGGTCAGATCGGCGGCACCCGTTTTGGTTTTCGACGGTGCAATCACGCTGCGGGCAGACAGGCCCGGCAGGTCGTTGATCAGCAGCAGGGCGCGTTCAAGGTCGCGCACGTTCAGCGGGCCACCCTTGTTGGTGATTTCGGCGGCGTAACGGCGCATCAGCGGCAAGGCTTTGCTTTCCTTGGCTTCATCACCCTGAACGACCACCTGATCGATCGTGCCTTCGACGACCAGGAGGCGGGCGGTGCCGCCCTCAATG
>CAYJDG010000074.1:2297-5750 GCA_964368875.1 uncultured Pseudobdellovibrionaceae bacterium | reverse complement strand
GCCATGCCCACCGATTATCCCCTCACCTGGCAGGACGTACACGTTGCCGCCAAAGCGTTATCCGAACGTCTGCGGTCTGCGGGATCATGGGATAAAATCATCGCTGTGACCCGGGGCGGTCTGGTTCCGGCCTGCCTCGTCGCCCGTGACCTTGATATCCGCACCATCGAGACCATCAGCATCAAAAGTTACGACCATCAGGCACAGAGCGAACTAAGCGTCCTGAAAGCCCCTGCCGATTGCGGCGATGGCACAGGCTGCCTTGTCGTCGATGATCTGGCCGATACCGGTAACACCTTCCGGGCCATCCGCCGTCTGCTGCCCAATGCCACCTATGCATGTTTATATGTAAAACCACAGGGCAAGCCGACCGCTGACCATTTTGTCACGGAAGTCACCCAAGACACCTGGATCTATCTCCCTTGGGAAGATCAGGACTTTCCGCCTGCTATTCGTGATGAAATCGGCGCCCATCTCAAATAATTACCATAATCATATAATTTCTGATTATTTGCTTGCGCCGCCGCAAGATATCTCTGTATAACCCCCTATCCCAAATGTCCGCCTGGCTTGAACTAATCGGCTGCCACGGCGAACGAATGAAATTTTTACTAGGAGAAAAAAATGCCGAAAATGAAGACCAAGAGCGCCGCTAAAAAGCGCTTCAAGGTGACAGGCTCTGGCCGGGTTAAATTTAAACCTGCCAAAATGCGTCACATGCAAATGAACAAACCGAAATCGATGAAACGGAAAGCCAGTGCTAAAACCACTCTGGCCGATCAGGATGCGAAAATCATTCTGGTGAATTTCCTGCCTTACAGCCGCGGCAAAAATAAAAAACGCGCGCCTCAGGCTCGTCGTCCCGTCGCAGCAGCAGCAGAATAGAGGAGAGCTAGATGTCACGTGCTAAAAAAGGTTCTCCGCGCGCTCACGCCCGCCACACCAAAATCCTGAAACTGGCCAAAGGGTACCGCGGCCGTTCCAGCACCTGTTACACCGTTGCGATTGAGAAGGTCGAAAAAGCCCTTCGCTACGCATACCGCGACCGTCGCAATAAAAAGCGCGACTTCCGTGGTCTGTGGATCCAGCGGATCAACGCAGCCGCCCGCGAACATGGTCTGACTTACGCCCGCTTTATGCACGGCGTAATCCTGGCCGGTATCTCGATCGACCGCAAAGTTCTTGCTGAACTCGCAGTCAACGATGCCGCCGCGTTCAAAGCCATTTTCGATCAGGCTAAAAAAGCCTTTGATGCGAAACAGGCTGAGTCCAAAAAGGCTGCTTAGGACTTAAAGATAACATTATAAAAAAGCAGCCGCAGGGCTGCTTTTTTTATGCGATAAAAAGACCATGAACAAACTCGCAATCTTCGACTGGAACGGTACGCTGATAGACGACTCCCGCTGCAACTGGGAAGCGGCGAATGACTGTATCGCGCTGTTCGGCCTCAAGCCTTTGACCTATGACGAATATCGCGAGACGATGGATTTCCCGGTGCTGCATTTCTACACGCGCAACGGCATCCCGGCAGATACTTATCTCGCCAATTTCCAGACAGCAGGCGCGACCTTCCTCAAAAAATATAAAGAGCTTGCTGCCAACGCGCCTCTGCGGCGGGGCACCACCGAGCTTTTCGATGTGCTGCTTGAGAAGGGTTATGATCTGATGATTCTCAGCAACTTCGTCCAGCATGAGCTGGAAGCGCAGGTTGCCGAGCGCCATATCCATCATTATTTCAAGCATATCTGCGGCAATCTCGCCTTTAACGAGATCGAGCACAGCCGCACCACCAAACACGCGCGCCTGGAAAAAATCATCGCTGAACATGGATATGAACCAAGTACCGCTTTTATCATCGGTGACAGCCTCGAAGAGCCGGAGATCGCGCGTCATCTGGGCATGAAAGCTTTTTCCGTGACCTGGGGATGCCTCTCGCCTGCCCGGATCGAGAAAGGTGGCACCGATCACCTGATTGATGAACTTCATGAAATTCCGGCCCTTTTGGGGGTCGCATGATCGTCACTCAAAACCTGCTTATCAGCCCGGTGCGCCTGTCCGGCCCGCCAGAAGACACCCGTGAATATGCTGCTATTATCGCCGCGTTCAGCGATCCCTCTTTCTATTACGCTGAATTCAAAGCCGGATTATCCGCCCCCGACCGCCAGAGCGAAATCCGCAATTTCCTCCTGAAATATGCAGACTTTGAAAGCCTGCCCGCTGCCGAACGCCACACCTGGGGCTTTTTCGTCTATGCAGGCGAAGACTTTATCGGCTTTGCCGAACTGGAAGACCGCACCATGAATAATGGCCGCCACGAAGCGAATTTTGGCATCTTCGTCCTGCCCGGCCACCAGAAAAAAGGCTATGCCGCCGAGATCAGCGCAGCCTTATTCCGCTGGGCGTTCGAGGCGTTGAAGCTTGACGGCATCCATATCACCATCAATCCGCAGAACCGTGCCTCGATTGCGACCTTTACGCGCAATTTCCCCCTGATCAGCCACGGCCCCTGCGCGAATAAATATGCAGCCAATGACGGCGTAGCCATCTGGGACCGCTATTATCTGCATAAACCGGATTTTCAAAAAACCTCGCAGTCTTTATAGTCGGACCCATGGAAACAAACGCTTTAAAACAAGAACTGATCGACCTCGTTACCGCGGCCAATGATTTAACCTCATTGGAAAATGCACGCGTCACCGCTCTCGGTAAAAAAGGCCGCATCACCGACCTCATGAAGACACTTGGCACCATGACGCCGGATGAGCGTAAAGAGGCCGGAGCCGCGCTGAACGTTCTGAAAGACGAGATCGCCGCCCTGATCGATAAACAACAGGCCGCCCTCGAAGGGCAGGAGATGGACCAGCGTCTCGCCAATGAAACCATTGATGTGACTCTCTCACCCCGTCCCCACCGGGAAGGCTCGATCCACCCTATAGCTCAGACGATGGAAGAGCTCGTAACGATTTTCGGCGACATGGGCTTTACGGTTGCCGAAGGTCCGGACATCGAGGATGACTTCCATAATTTCACTGCGCTCAATTTCCCGCCCGGCCACCCGGCGCGCGAAATGCACGATACTTTCTATCTGCCGGACGACGAAACCAAAGAAGGCGAAGGCAAGCGCAAGCTGCTCCGCACGCACACCTCGACTGTGCAGATCCGTCATATGATGACTCATAAACCGCCAATCAAGATCATCTGCTTTGGCCGCACGTATCGTTCTGACTATGACATGACGCACACGCCGATGTTCCATCAGTGCGAAGGCCTCGTCATCGACAAAGCAACGCACATGGGCCACCTCAAGGGCTGCCTGATGGATTTCGTCCGCGCCTTCTTTGAAATCGACGACCTGCCTGTGCGCTTTCGCCCAAGCTATTTCCCGTTCACCGAACCCTCCGCTGAAATGGATATCGGCTGCTCGCGTAAAGACGGCGGCCTCAAGATCGGTGC
>CAYJDG010000074.1:0-2197 GCA_964368875.1 uncultured Pseudobdellovibrionaceae bacterium | reverse complement strand
GAGATCGTCGCCAAGTTGACCGACATCGGTCTTGAGGTCGAAGGCGTGCAGGATCCTGCTGCAGCGTTTGCCAAATTCAAGGTCGTCGAAGTCATGGAAGCGGTTCAGCATCCGAATGCCGACCGCCTGCGCGTCTGTCAGGTGAAAACCGAAGCCGGCATGATTCAGGTTGTCTGCGGCGCGCCCAATGCCCGCGCCGGCATGAAAGCTGTGCTTGCCCCTGAAGGCAGCTACGTTCCCGGCATCGATATGACGATGAAAAAAACCAAGATCCGTGACGTGGAATCGAACGGCATGCTCGCCTCCGAGCGCGAGATGGGCCTGCCGGAAACCAATGATGGCATTATCGACGTGCCCGTCGATACGCCGCTCGGCACACCACTGGCCACCCTCTATGGCCTCGACGACCCGGTCATTGAAATCAAGGTTCTGCCAAACCGTCCTGACAGCGCTGGCATCATCGGCATCGCCCGCGATCTCGCCGTCACTGGCATCGGCACGTTTAAAACGCCTGCTGTGAAGGCTGTTCCGGCTGCGTTTGATACCCCGACGAAAATTGAATTGCAGAATAAAGACGTCTGTCCGCTTTTCTATGGCCGTCTGATCAAGGGCGTAAAGAACGGCGCGTCGCCTGACTGGCTGCAGCAGAAACTCAAAGCCGTCGGCCTGCGTCCAATCTCGACTCTGGTTGATATCACCAACTATTTCACCATCGCCTATTGCCGCCCATTGCATGTGTTCGACGCGGATAAGCTGAAAGGCAATATTGTTGTGCGCGGCGCGAAGAAGGGTGAAAGCTTTCCGGCGCTGAACGACAAAACCTACACGCTGGAAGACGGCATGACGGTTGTTTGTGATGATTCAGGTGTACTGGGCCTCGGCGGCATCGTCGGTGGCACCACGACAGGCGTCGATGAAACCACCACCAACGTCTTCCTTGAATGCGCCTATTTCGACCCGATGAAAACCGCCCGTACCGGCCGCAATCTCGATGTGCTTTCTGATGCCCGTTACCGCTTCGAGCGCGGTGTCGATCCTGAATTTATGGCGGATGCCGTTGAACTGGCGACGCAAATGATTATCGACACCTGCGGCGGCACCGCTGGCAGCGTCGTCAAATCAGGGGAAACACCGAAATGGCAACGCAGTGTGAAGTATACGCCATCATTCGCCACCAAGATGATGGGCTATGATATTCCGGCTGCGGACCAACAGAAAACCCTGACCGCGCTCGGCTTTAAAATCGACGCCAAAGGGGATGCGTGGGCGGTCACGCCGCCGAGCTGGCGGCCCGATATTGAAGGGGCAGCCGATCTCGTTGAAGAGGTCGCCCGCATCAATGGTTTTGATAAAATTCCATCCGTCTCGGTTGTCAAGGATGGATCCGTCGGCAAAAATGCTGAAACGCCGCGCTTGACGCGCGTGCGTAAAATCCGCACCACGCTGGCCGCGACCGGATTGCAGGAATGCATGACGTGGTCGTTTATGCCGTCCGCCCTTGCTGCGAAATTCGGAGCCAATGACGATCACTTGAAACTGGCCAACCCGATCAGCGCCGATATGGATTATATGCGCCCGTCGATCCTGCCAAACCTCGTGCAGGCAGCAGTCGCAAACGCCAACCGTGGCCATGGCAATACCGCTTTGTTTGAAGTCGGCCCAGTTTTCAAAGGCACCGACCCTGACAAACAACCCTTCGTCGCCACCGGTATTCGCGCCGGGAGCTTCGGCCCGCGTCATTGGTCATCGAAAGAAACCTCGCGTGCGGTTGATGCGCTCGATGCCAAGGAAGATGCTCTGCTGGCGCTGAAGGCCTGCGGCCTAGCTGCTGCTGGCGCGCAAGTCTTGCGCGAAGCGCCGTCCTATTACCACCCGGGCCGCTCTGGCGCGATCCGTCTTGGCAAAGACGTAGTCGCCTATTTCGGCGAATTGCATCCAGGCGTGTTGAAAACGCTTGGGTCCGACGAGCGCGTCGTCGGGTTCGAAGTATTTCTTGAATCCGTTCCGGAACCCAAGAAAAAAGGTTCGGGTACCGCCCTGCCGCAAGTCTCGCTTCCGGTGTTCCAGCCCGTGCGCCGCGACTTCGCCTTCACTGCCGACCTTGCCACCGAAGCCGACAGCTTCGCGAAAACCATCAAACTCGTCGACCGTGAATTGATTTCCGATGTGGCGATCTTTGATGTCTATACCGGCAAAG
>CAYJDG010000073.1:0-6010 GCA_964368875.1 uncultured Pseudobdellovibrionaceae bacterium | reverse complement strand
ATTCGGGAAACCATCTGGCTCAGCATCAAGCTGAGCACCCCGATCATGCTCGTGGGTCTGGTCGTAGGGGTGATAGTCGCGCTGTTGCAGGCGCTGACGCAAATTCAGGAAGTGACCCTCGTTTTCGTCCCTAAAATTATCGCCATTTTTCTGGCGCTGTTTATCGCCATGCCGATGTTCTCGGTGATCCTTGGCGATTTCATGCACCTGATCGCCGATAAAATCATCGCGATCAAATAAAGCGGGAGGCGCAGATGAGCGACCTCGAAAGTTTTCTAACCACTGGCATTTACGCCTTTATGATTGCGTTCACCCGGATCGGCACGGCTGTGATGATCATGCCGGGCATCGGCAACACCTTTGTTCCAGCCAATATCCGCCTGTATTTCGCGCTTGGTTTCGCGCTGGTCTTTTTTCCTGTGATCCAGACGGCGCTGCCGGTCAAAATTCCAGCAACACCCGTGCTGCTCACCGTGATGATGTGCGAGTTCGTTATCGGCATGTTTATCGGTCTGATCGCGCGTGCCCTTATGGCGGCGCTCGATACGGCGGGTTTTATCGTCTCATCGCAATCAAGCCTCGCCAACGCCCAGCTTTTCAACCCTACCTTTGCGACACAAGGCTCCATCATCGGCACGTTCCTGACACTGTCCGGCATGCTGCTGCTGTTTACGACCGATATGCATCACCTGATGATCCTCGGCATCGTGCGAAGCTATGATATTTTCCCGGTCGGCAAGGTGCCGGATGTCGGCAGCATGTCAGAGCTTCTGACCTCGGCGGTTGCCGGTGGCTTTATGGTCGGCATTCAGATCACTGCGCCGTTTCTGGTCATTATTCTTTTGCTGTATATCGCAATGGGCGTGATGTCGAAACTGATGCCGCAGGTGCAGGTCTTTATGATTGCCATTCCGGTGCAGATTTATATCGCGTTGGTGCTGCTCGCCCTTACCATGTCCGGCATGCTGCTGATCTGGCTCGACCAGTTCGACAAGGGCATGAAATTCTTCCTGAACTCTGGAGGCTGATGTAAGTCATGGCCGACGACGAACAGGACGACTCTTCGAAGACCGAAGACGCGACACCCAAAAAACTCGAAGAAGCGCGAAAGCGCGGCCAGGTGGCTCAGTCGAAGGAGCTGAACACCTGGATCATGCTCCTCGCCGCCACTCTCCTGATCGCCATCGGCGTACCGACCATGTTCCATCACATGATGGATTTTCTAAAAATCTATCTCGAACAGGCGCATACCATGCCCGAAGTGCCGGGCGGCCTTGATCTGATACTGGGGCAAAGTTTTTTAAAGACCCTGATGATCATCGCCTTTCCGCTGCTCTTCCTGATGTTCGCCGCGTTCTTTGGGCCGTTCACCCAGATCGGGATTCTTTTCGCGCCGGAAGTCCTCAACCCCGACCTCAGCAAGATTTCCCCGCTCAAGGGCTGGACCCGGTTGTTTTCGCTGCGCTCGGTGGTCGAATTCATCAAGGGGATTATCAAGCTCGCGGCGATTGGCATCGTCTGTTACATGATCATCTATCCGTATTTTCATTCCATCGAACACGCCATGGATCAGTCGCTTGATGCGATGATGAGCGACATGATGGCCATGGTCATCAAGATGATGACGGGTATTCTTGTTGTGCTGCTGGCAATGTCGATTGCTGATGTGCTGTATCAGCGCTGGGAATTCGGCAAGCAGATGCGGATGACCAAGCAGGAATTGAAAGATGAATATAAGCAGACCGAAGGCGATCCGTATGTAAAAGGCCGCCTCAAACAGCTGCGCATGGAAAAAGCCCGCCAGCGCATGATGCAGGCTGTCCCCAAGGCCGATGTCGTGATTACAAACCCGACGCACTATTCCATCGCGCTGAAATACGACCCGGACGACAAGCCTGCGCCAGTAGTGATCGCCAAGGGCGTCGACGAAGTGGCGCTGCGTATCCGCGAAGTCGCCAAGGAACATAAAATCATTTTATTTGAGAACAAACCTCTGGCCCGCTCGCTCTATGAGGGCGTCGAGATCGACCAGATGGTGCCGGAAGAATTGTTTAAGGCGGTCGCCGAGGTCATCTCGTTCGTCTACAAGAAACAGGGCAAGTTCAAGTCGCAGAAATAATTACTCGAGTATCTGAGGCCGCTTATCCGGTGGAATCAGCTTGCAGTATTCCGTCCGGCCAAACCATTTCAGGCGGTTGCGGTCCAGCCAGTAATAAACTATATCGCGCAAGCTGCGTGGGATCAGTTTCGCAATCATAAAAATTTTCCACGGACCACCCAGCAGGCGGCAACACTCTATATAGCCATCGGTGCGGACATGCGCTTGGCCATTCGCGATGACCATAAACGTGTCATAGGTTTCTGGATTAAAGCCGTAATGAATATAAAGCGCACGCCCCGTTGCGGTCTGGATCGGGGCAACGCGGAATTTGCGGGAGGTATCAAAACGAAGCAGCCAGCCAATCCCGCGGGTGCACAGGACGCATGTCCCATCCATGACGATGACGGGATGGGAATCGTCGAAGGGCGGAACTGCCGGATCGGACTTATAGCTGTAGGGCGCACTCATACGTCCAATATAAGCCGCCCGGTATAATTATCTAGTGAATCTCATGCACGTGGATATGCTGACCGCCATGCTTGGACATGATGCTCATGGCCAGCTCTTCGCGGCTAAGGTCCGGAGTGCGGACCCATAACAGCAAGCCACCTTTAACCAGCTGCTCTTCAATATGGCTGTTATAGCGGTCGCCCATGATTTTGGTCAGGGCTGCGCCTACGGCACCACCGCCGACACCACCGAGAATAACCGCGCCGAGCATAGCCGGAAACGTGACTGCGCCTGCCGCCAATGCCAAAGACATCGCGCCGACATAGGTTGCGCCCCCAATCATAGCGGCGGCTCCAATCGTCTGTTCTTCAGGACGGGACGGGGCCTCTCGCGGAGTGCGGGCATCATCCATAACGAGGGACGGTTCAACAGTTCGGCTGCCAAACACTTTTTCAAGTTCGGTTTCGCTCGCCATAACCGAAATATCCTGGCGGGGGAACGCCGTGCCTTCTAAATCGCGGATGGCATTTTGCAACGCATCAGCACTCGGGAATAAGCCAACTGTTTCCCGGATAGTCGCATCCTGCTGGGCGGTTGGTTCATTTTGGGTACTTAGGGCTGAATTCATCATCATGGCCTCCTTGGGTAAGTCTCTACTCCAACCAAAAAGTCATAACTCTGGTTCCATCCAGCCCGTATAAAGGGTTTATCCGGCTACCGAATCGTACCCCCTTATGGCATTCTCGGGGCATGAAACTCGATCACGCCGAATTTATCTCGCGGCACCATAAACCCGTCCAGCCACCCCGGGCCGCCTATGCCCCGCCCAGCCTCAACATCTGGGCGCTGGTCTTTGTCGCTTTTGCCTATGTCGGGTTCTGTCTCGCCGTGGTCTCGGCGCTTGATGTGTCGCGCACTGTGCTGGTCGTGCTCGTCGTCTTGTTTCTTGGGGCTTTTATAGGGGCCTATGCCCTGCAACAGATTTTGCGCCTGTTCAGCCCCGCCGAAAAAGAGCGCGCACTCCTCAAGGAAGTCCTCGAAGCCAGCCACAGCGCGCGCCTGATCACCGACGGCGCCGACAACGTCATCATCACCAATGTCCGCTTCGAAGCGCTGTGCGCTGAAATCGGCCCACCGGGCTATGACACGCTTGTAAAGATTTTTGCGGCGAATGATGAGGCCCTTGCGCATTTCCGCGGCCTTGCCGATCAGGCGCATCGGGGTCTCACGGACTCCATCGAACTGCGTCTCGACAAGGGCGATCACAATATCTGGATGATGGTCACGGCGCAGCCGGTACCGGGGTGGGCAGGCTATATTCACTGGCGTATCGACGACATTACCGAACGCTATGAACGCAACCGTCAGGTCAGCGAAGAGCGCGAAAAGCTAATCGACTTTACTGACAACGCACCTGTGGGATTTTTCTCAGTCGATGAACAGGGCCGCTTTGTGTTTGTGAATGCCACGCTCGCCCGCTGGGTCGGTGAAGATATTCAGACGATGCTCGACAATGGCCGTCTCCATTCCTATCTGGCCGAACCGCCGCAGAATGCCGCGCCTTACGATATCAAGGATGGCGGAGGCGTGCGGCAGGTCGGTGAAATCCGCATGAAGGGTCCGGGCGGAAAACTTTTTCTCGCCTCGGTCAACCAGGGCGTCGTTCACGAAGACGATGGCAGGGTGCGCACGCGCGGTGTGGTCAACGATCTGACGGCTGAGCGCGCGATGCGCCAAGCCCTTGAAGCCTCCGAAGTCCGCTTCCGCCGTTTCTTCGAAGAAGCCCCGCTTGGTATTGCGATTATCGGCAACGATCTCAAGGTCGAAGATTGTAACGATGTACTCGCCGCGATGATCGGTCGTCCAGTCAATGATATCGAAAGCCATAACTTTCAGGAAATGGTTGATAAGGCCGACTGGGATAACGTGCTCTCAATCCTCAACCGTATCCAGCGCGAAGATCAGCTGCTCGATCCGATGGAAATTCAGCTGTGGTCGGAAAAGCAAAAAGAAGTCATTCCAGCGCGGATGTACGCGCGGAAATTTGCTGATGGCGCTCACATCCTCTTGCATTTCATCGATCTCACCCAGCAGAAATCGCTCGAAAGCCAGTTCATCCAGTCGCAGAAAATGCAGGCGGTCGGTCAGCTCGCGGGCGGCATCGCGCATGACTTTAACAACCTCCTGACTGCCATCATCGGCTTCTGTGATCTGTTGCTGCTACGGCACAAGCCCGGCGATCCATCCTTCGGCGATTTGCAGCAGATCAAGCAGAACTCGAACCGCGCCGCCAACCTCGTCCGCCAGTTGCTCGCATTCTCGCGCCAGCAGACCCTGCGCCCGAAAGTGCAGGATGTCACCGACATCATGACCGAACTCGCGCATCTTCTGCGCCGTTTGATCGGGGCGAATATCGATCTCAAACTGGTCCATGGCTCAGACCTTGGCTTCGTCAAGGTTGATGGTGGCCAGATGGAACAGGTTCTCGTCAACATGGCCGTCAATGGCCGCGATGCCATGCCGGGCGGCGGCACGCTCACCGTCACGACCAGCCACTTCGTCAACCGCGAACCGCATAAATGCGGCGAGGATATGATGCCGGTCGGCCATTGGGTGCGTATCGATGTCACCGATACCGGGACGGGCATTCCTCCGGATGTCCTGCCGCGCATATTCGAGCCGTTCTTTACGACCAAGGATGTCGGGCAGGGGACTGGGCTTGGTCTTGCAACCGTCTACGGGATCATCCGGCAGACGGGCGGCTATCTGGCTGTTGATAGCGAACTTGGCCGGGGCACGACCTTCAGCATTTATTTGCCGCGCCTGACGGAAATGGCCGAAGAAGAAAAAATTGTCGTCGCCCCTGAAGATGCAGTCAGCGATCTGACCGGCACGGCGCGTATTCTTCTGGTTGAAGACGAAGACGCGGTGCGCACCTTCTCGACGCGCGCGCTGACCAACAAAGGCTACGAAGTCGAAACCGCCGAGAGCGGCGAGGCCGGGTTGCAGGTCTATAAAGACCTCAAAAAACCGATCGATCTCTTGATCACCGATGTGATCATGCCGAGCATGGACGGACCGACGCTGGCCAAGCATATTCGCGCCGATAACCCGACCATGAAAATTATCTTCATGTCCGGTTACACCGAAGACAAGCTCAAGGACCATATGGGCGAGGGGATCTACTTCCTGCCTAAGCCATTCTCGCTCAAGCAACTGGCGGCAAAGGTCAAGGAAGTGCTGGAGAGCTGATCTATATCTGCGCTGGGTTGCAGGTCAGCGATGGGTCAAGCTCTGCAAGGTTTTAAGCGCATAGACAGCCATAACGCAGCCCTCAACTCTATGCTGAGCAAGAGCGTCTCTGCTGCCCACAAAACGAGAATTGAGTTTTTCGCAAACACGCTGCACAGCCATATATTCATGCTGTGCCGGTGATACCTGCGGCTCGAACCTGTCCCG
>CAYJDG010000072.1:0-6672 GCA_964368875.1 uncultured Pseudobdellovibrionaceae bacterium | reverse complement strand
GCATCACGCTGTTCGAAAACCTCGGTCACATCTTCGGCAACACCTAAATAGCCAACTATCTCATTGGAATCGTTCTTGATCGGCGTCACGGTCAGACGCACTGGAAACGGCTCACCGTTGCTGCGCACGAATGTCCACGAACTAACCTCTACTCCGTCGCGCGCTGGACGCTTGGAGAAGAGGTCGAAATTCATTTCTGCTTCGGGAAACTCCTCTTTGAGCTCTTTGTACTTCTTCACGAACTCATCATTTTTCAGCCATTTGCGTGGAATAACCCTGCCCATAATTTCTTGGCCGCTGTAGCCCATCATGATCTCGGCCTGCTTGTTAAAGACAAGAATTTTTCCTTGTGGATCGGTGGCGATCATCATGTATTTGGTGCTGTCCATGATGGCATCATTCAAACGTTTGTATTCTGTGAGGCTTTGTCCGCGCATACGCAGAACCATGCCGTAACGAATGGTTAGCGACATCAAGAGGGTGCCGAGCAAGCCACCTATCAGGAAAATCTGCGGCAGCAGTGTTCTTTGTGCATCGATGAACTCCGTCTGCGGAGTCATCTCCAGAGTCCAAGTCTGGTCAAAAATTTCAATCTGCTTAAGCACAGGTTTTGTACCTGCATCAACACTCATAGGGTTCCCAAGCGTATAGCTGCCCCCCTTGCTATCCTTGAGGGTAATCAGAAAATTATTGATATGATCGTCATCATGAGAACTTTCCATCGTTTCTTTGATGGAAAAGGCCCCGGCAATAAAACCCTGCGATTTATCCTTGTATCGCAACGGCACATAAACCATGAACCCTTTATAATCGGGTAGCAGATCAAGTAACCCGGTTACGCTTGGAAGATCTTTCAGAGTCGAACTGGGGTTTACTTTAAACGACTGTTTCGCCTCACCAAACATATTAAGGCCAACCAGGCTTTCGTTGCCGCTCTCCGGTGCAATCCAGCGGATATGATATGTTTCATCGATCCATTCAACTGCCTTTAATCCGCCGAGACGGTCTACACAATTGAGTGCATCAAGCTCCCACTCGTCTTTCGGGGTTCCACCGCGCACGTTCCAGCGGGCAGCCATACGCTGCAAAGCGAATATTTTCTGTTCAGTGCTTGATTTTATGAAATGAGCTGTTTCGCTGCTCTCTTCTTGGATCACGACCTGAATATTTTCTAACTCACGCTTTTCTAGTAGTAGAAATAATGAGATCACCCCGGCAGCGACAAGCAGGAATGTCAGGACCGGCAACATCAGGGAGTTATCAGCTTCCCAGCTACTGGCAGATTTTATAGATGAGGATGCCGAGGCATCGGAGAAATCAGTCATAACAAGCCTTTTGAAATGCGCACGCAGAGAAAAAGGCCAAAGAATTTGGCGTTGACCATCCAGCAGTATTGCGGACAAATATTAGAAGAATCTTAAGGTCGAGCGGGGGCTTTTCCCATAATTTTCCTACACTCAGAAAATATGACGCAGATGACTCAGATTAGATAGCGCACTGCAAGGATTTCAATGGTTTCCACCCCTGACTCGGTACGGACATCAACCGTATCACCGACCTCACCTTTCATCAACGCGCGCGCGACAGGCGAGAGCCAGTTGATCTTCCCCTGATCGAGATCCGCTTCATCGACACCCACCAGCGTGACCGTCAGCTCAGTGTCGTCTTCTTTGGCATAGGTCACGGTCGCGCCGAAGAAAACTTTTTCCAGCCCCTGTTGTTGTCGCGGATCGACAACTTCGGCGGTCTCAAGCCGCTTGGTCAGATAGCGAATGCGGCGGTCGATCTCGCGCAGGCGTTTCTTATTATAGAGGTAATCCCCGTTTTCCGAGCGGTCGCCGTTCCCGGCAGCCCATGAAACGATTTCCACAACCTTAGGGCGTTCTTCCTTCAGGAGAGCCCGCAATTCATTCTGCAACGCCAGATGACCGCCCGGCGTCACCAGGTTTTTGACATCCGACGGCAGAGGATCCGGCTCGTCCAGCTCCTCTTCCGTATCGGTTTCCTTGGTAAATGCCTTGCTCATGGGCTTAAGCTACTGAATAGGTTTGTGTTCTACAATCCATAAATATATATGTCACAGGGTTATGAGCAAGCCGTCCCTGTCCTTTTCCGTTCTGCAATCCCGGGATTTCCGCCTCCTGCTCTTTACGCGTATGTTCAGCCTGTCTGCCCTGCAAGCGCAGGCCGTCATCATCGGCTGGCAGATTTACTCCCTAACCAAAGACCCGTTGCTCCTCGGTCTCACCGGACTGGCCGAAGCGGTTCCGGCGATTGCCTGTGCCCTCTTCGCCGGACATGTCGTCGATAACAGCCGTCCGCAGCGCGTGTATCTGTATTGCCTGCTTGGGCTGACGTTGAATACGCTCGCACTCTTCCTCATCGGCAGCGGCCTTGTGCCTCTCGCCACTCACTTCTTCCTGCCCCTCGCCTACACTGCAATCTTTATGTCAGGTTTTGCGCGCAGCTTTATTATGCCCGCCTCATTCTCACTCCTCGCACAGATCGTTCCGCGCTCGAATATTTCTTCTGCCTCGGCATGGATGAGCACAGGCTTTCAGGCCGCCTCGATTGTCGCCCCCGCAGTCGCTGGCCTGATCTATGGTGGCTATGGCGCCCTTGCCGCGTGGCTGATGCCGATGTCCTTGATGGGCGCCGCTTTCTTTCTGATGTGTTTTATCAAACCGGCCCCCTACAGCCGCCCGGCCCAGATGCGGGAATCTGCCGTTAAAAGTATCCGTGAAGGCTGGAAATTTATTCTCAGCAATCAAATTCTTCTCGGCGCGATGGCGCTCGATATGCTCGCCGTCCTCTTCGGCGGTGCCATCGCCCTCCTCCCGGCCTTTGCTAACGAAATTCTCGCCACAGGCTCTGAAGGCTTGGGGATATTGCGCGGGGCGCCTGCTGCTGGCGCCGTTATCATGGCCCTTATCCTTGCCGTGCGCCCGATGAAGACCATTCCGATCACGCGGTTGCTCTGGGTGGTGGTTGGATTTGGTGTGTCCATGATCGGCTTCGGGCTTAGCACCACGTTCTGGCTCTCGGTTTTTTTCCTCGTCTTAAGCGGCGTTTTTGACAGCGTCAGCATGGTCATCCGCCAGACCCTGATGCAACTCCTCACCCCCGATCACATGCGCGGGCGGGTCTCGTCGGTGAACAGCATGTTCATCATTTCCTCTAACGAACTCGGCGCATTCGAGTCTGGCGCTCTCGCCAAGCTGATCGGTATCGTCCCCGCCGTCGTGGTCGGCGGCTTTGGCACTCTCGTGGTCGCCGCCGGAGCGGCGCTGCGCTTCCCGCAAATGCGCAAGACCGTCATCAATCCGGATGATCCGCTTGTGAAGGTGGCAACATGACCATCTCCATCGGCCCCATTCAGATTGACGATCCCGTCTTTCTCGCCCCCATGTCAGGGGTGAGCGATCTGCCGTTCCGGCGCATGGTCAAAAAATTCGGCGCAGGCCTTGTCTTTTCCGAGATGATCGCCAGCCGTCCAATGCTCGATGAGTATCACCGCACGGGCGTGTCCTCCGTCAATTATGGCGAAGAATTTCCCCTAGCTGTTCAGCTTGCAGGCTGCGAACCTGCCATCGTCGCCGAAGCCGCCCGCATCAATGTCGACCGGGGCGCGGCGATCATCGACATCAATTTCGGCTGTCCGGTTAAAAAGGTTGTGACCAACTATGCCGGGTCAGCCCTGATGCGCGACGAAACTCTGGCGACTGCGATCATGGCCGCCACCGTCAAGGCCGTGAATGTTCCGGTCACCGTCAAAATGCGGCTTGGCTGGGATGAACAAAGCCTCAATGCCGCGCGCCTCGCAAAAATGGCCGAAGACGTCGGCATCAAGATGGTTACGGTACATGGCCGCACCCGCAATCAATTGTACAACGGCACCGCCGACTGGGTCGCCGTGCGCCAGGTTAAAGAAGCCATTTCCCTGCCTGTCATCGTCAATGGCGATATCCTGACCCCGCAGGATGCAGAGCGGGCGTTGCAGATTTCAGGCGCGGACGGCGTGATGATCGGGCGCGGCACCTATGGCAAGCCATGGGTGGTTCAGCAAACGATTGAATATCTGCGCACCGGAACCCACATTCCGGCCCCGGCCCTTGACGAACTGGCAGCCCTGATCCATCTCCATTATGACGCGATGCTCGAGCATTATGGCGCGCATGCAGGCACCGCTATCGCTCGCAAGCACATCGCGTGGTACATCAAAGACCTGCCTGGCAGCACATCCCTTAGATCAGTCATCAACACCCTGACCGATCCGCAGATGGTCAAAGAGAAACTGGGTGATTATTTCGCTGAGCTTGGCTCGAAGGATTTATCATGTCTGCAAACCCCCGCCCCATCGACCCCGGCGTCAGAATTGGCCACACCCATTTAAAGGTCGCCGATATTGAACGCGCTCTTGAATTTTACTGCGGCGTGCTCGGCTTTCATGTGACCCAGCGCTACGGCAAGGGCGCGGCATTTATCGCGGCTGGCGACTACCACCATCATATCGGTCTTAATACATGGGAAAGTCGTGGCGGTACACCGCCTGCTCCCGGCACGACTGGGCTCTATCATCACGCGATTCTCTATCCGACCCGGGCTGCACTCGGCGATGCGTTGCGTCGTCTGCGCGCAGCCAACATCCCCCTCGATGGCGCTAGCGACCACGGCGTCAGCGAAGCCTTATATTTACGTGACCCGGATCAAAATGGTGTGGAACTTTATTGGGACAGGCCGCAAAGCCAATGGCCGCGCGGGGTTGATGGCGAACTGGAGATGGTCTCGCTCCCCCTCGACCTCGAGTCGTTAATAGAGGAAGTTTAACGCGGGAACCATCCACAGATGCCATCTGTTCATTCATGGTCTTTATTCAACACTATGGAGAACTTTCATGACCAAACCGTTTTTAACCCTGATGGCCGTTTCGGCTTCGCTTCTGACTCTCGGTGCCTGCACGACGACCAGCAACCCGACATCGTTGCCGCCCGGCGAGTATAAAACCAACTCGACCTCAACCAGCTCTAATGGCACGAATTATTCGACAGAGAGAACCACCAATGTTCAGGTCGACAAGTATGGCAACAAGAAAGCCACCGTCCAGACCGAGACCACTACGGATCCTGAAGGTCTGATGAATAAGAGAACATCGACCAGCACAAAAACATATCACGATTAAAACAAAACCCCGGGCATCTAGTCCGGGGTTTTTTCTAGCTGGCGCTTTCTGATGCGCGAGGCCGTGCACTTTCCGATTTCAGCTGTCCGCAGGCGGCGAGAATATCCCGGCCACGCGGTTTCCGGATTGGGCTGTCATAGCCTGCTTCGGTCATAATCTTGGCGAAAGCATGCATACGGTTCCCAGATGAACATTCAAAACCACTGCCCGGCCACGGGTTGAACGGGATGAGGTTAACCTTGGCATGAACGCCTTTTAACAGTTGCGCCAACCGACGCGCGTCGTCATCCGTATCGTTGACATCTTTCAGCATCACATATTCAAACGTTATCCGGCGGATCGAGCTTGCAACCGGATAGGTGCGGCAGGCTTCAATCAGCTCTGCCAGTGGATACTTATTATTGATCGGCATAATCTGGCCGCGTTGCTCATCGGTCGTGGCATGCAACGAAATCGCCAGATTAACGCCAAGCTCATCACCGCACTGTTTGATCTGCGGCACCACGCCCGAGGTCGAAAGCGTAATCCGGCGCTTGGAAATGCCGATGCCGTTTTCATCCATGGCGATGCGAATACCCTTGGCGACGTTCGCATAATTATAAAGTGGCTCACCCATCCCCATCAGGACGATATTGGTCAGGTCTTTATCTTCCTGCGCCGTTTTGCCCTGCTCCGGCCATTCGTTAAGTACATCGCGGGCATACATGATCTGTTGCAGAATTTCATGCGGACCGAGATTGCGCACCAATGGCTGCGTTCCCGTATGACAGAATTTACAGGTCAGCGTGCAACCTACCTGTGAGGAAATACAGAGCGTCCCGCGCGTGTCTTCGGGAATGTAAACCATCTCGACTTGCTGGCCGTCGGCCATCGCGATCAGCCATTTGATCGTGCCGTCTTCTGATTTTTGTTCGGTGATCAGGCGCGGACGTTCGATGGAATATTTTTCCGCCAGCATGCCGCGCATCTCTTTGGGCAGATTATTCATACCCTCAAAGTCGCGCAGGCCGCGCTGATAAATCCAGTTCCACACTTGCTTGGCGCGGAACGCGGGGAAGCCATGGGACTCGAACAACGCCGTCAGTTCTGGCAATTCCAGCCCGATCAGCGGCACACGGCCCTGCGCGTCGAGGCGCGGGGCGGCAAATTTGCTGGCGTGGGTTGCAATGCTCATCGTCTGTGGTCCTTGGAATGTGGCCGGACCATACCCCAATCCCCTGAAAAAATCAAAAAGAAGCCCGGCCCCTGCCGGGCTTAAGGCTCAGAGTGATTTTAGACTAACTCATGAGCATATAACTTTAAGTAGATATATATGTCTACCTATGCTCATTTTTCTGTTGCAACTGCAAAATACATAACCCCGTATGCACCCCGTATTTGGATTTAAAATTAAGAATGAGCTAACATCATTTCTCTATATTATTACTTAGGGGAGAATAGCCGCATCATGACACAGATGACTTCCACTGCTGCGCTGCCTGCTGGTCCATCTG
>CAYJDG010000071.1:0-6795 GCA_964368875.1 uncultured Pseudobdellovibrionaceae bacterium | reverse complement strand
TTTATCTGAAACTGGGCCACCTTCCTGAAAAGATCATTGTCAGCGGCTTGATCCGCACCCACCAGACTGCCCATCTGGTTGTCGGCCACACCGATTTCATCATCGAACCGAACCTCAACGAGCGCCATCTCGGTGATCTTGATGGCAAAATTAGCGAAGCCGAGCAAATTACTCGAAAAACTTTGCCGGGAGAGGAAAGCTCAGCTGACCACCGGGCACGTGTACTTAAAGCACTCAATAAGCATCTGACGCGGGATACGCTGCCATTGTTTATCTGTCATGGCGGCACGGTGCGGCGGGTGATGGAGCTAACCGGGATTAGACATGAGCAGCGCATCGGGAATGCGGAAATTTTCTATCTCGCGCCCGGTACATCAGGCTGGCGAGCTATCAAGGCGGGAGAGTCCTCATGACACCAGCCTCAGGCCCAATGCCGCTCTGGCAAAAAATTATCGCAGGTTTATTTCTATGTGTCTTTACAGCCGCAGCTGCCCATCTCACCTATTCGCTTGCGCGCACGCTGATGAAGGTCGAGCAGGCCCGCAACTGGCAAATGGTTTCTGGCCAGCTGGAGGCGCAGCAGCTTCAGGTTCGCGAGAAACCCAGCAATGCCGCCCTTGATATCTCTGAGCCGACGCAATCTTTGACTGCGACCTATAGCTACACTGTGAACGGGCAGACCTATCATAATTCAACGATTGATTTCTCTGTTTTCAGTGCAGACAATTTCAGCGGCAAGCGCAAAGCGCGTCAGCAGCACATGCTCCGGCAGATACCGCTGCACGTTTATATTGATCCAGCCGCCCCTCACAACAGCGTGATAGATCGGTCTTTACCCGCTGAGAGCGTTCTGTTTTGCGTCTTTTTTATCTTATTCCCCTGCGGACTAGCCGTTCTGGTGGTGATCACACTTGCACTTTACCCCTTTGGCAAGCGCGCGCAGACTTATGCCTTTCCGCTTGCCGGACTGTTTCACGGCGGACTGGCCTTGTGGGTATTGATCAACCATTTCCGTGAGTACGGACTGGGCGGACTTACTTTGCTGGGCCTTCTTTCCCTCCTCTTCGTCGCTGGCATTTATCATCTGTTCAAGCCCAAGACCGAAAAATCCTAAGCAAACGTATTTAAAACCAGCAAAATCAAGCGCCGCGAAGAAACTAACACGCTGCATGCAATTCGTGTTATACTTGCAATTAATCATCATCTTGAAGCTTCGCACTTGCCTCTCTTCATCTATCACGGCGGCACTAACCGCCGCAGCCTCGAAGACGCAGGACTTAACGGCACGGTGGACGTTGGCAATGTGCAGCTTTTTATAAGCTCATGCCAACCACGACAGACTGGACAATCTCTGTTCAGGCCTGAATTGAAGTTTCTTGCGAAAGGTTTGGCAGCGACATGGCCCAGCAAAATGAAAATCAATTTTATATCTCTGTAGAGAGCTTCCTGCCGCAGGGCATGGAAAACGTCAAACAGAACGTCCAGATCCGCCCGATCACTGGCGAACGCTTTCCGCCGAATACGCGCGTGGATTGCAAACGCGGGCTGTCAGAAAATCATCCGGTCGGCACGAAATTCAGAATCACTGTCCAGACACAGGATGACAATAACGGCCTCGGCGAATATCTGGCTGTGCCGGAATCATTTGCGTACGAGGTTTTGCATCCGCCGAAGTAAGAGTATCTAGGCGGCCTCAGGTACAGGCGACACCTTCTTCACCAGCACTGCGGCAAAGAACCCATCGGTGCCATGCTGTTTCGGTGTCAGGCGCATGTATTTGCCTGTGCATGGGGGTGTTACGCCCTCCGGCCAGACATCTTTCAGATCGGCCAGTTCAAAATCAGGATGACGGGTCAGAAATGCTTCGACCTGGGCTTCGTTTTCTTCCGGCAGGATGGAACAGGTCGCGTAAACTAGGCGCCCGCCGGGTTTGACCGTATGCACGACCTTATCGAGAATTTCAGCCTGCACCGCGAGCAAAGCCTCTAGGCCGGGGCCAAAGACCTTCCAGCGTGTATCCGGATTTCGCCGCCATGTGCCAGTGCCCATGCACGGGGCATCGACCAGCGTCACATCAAAGGTTTCTTTTTGCCGTTTCAGCCATTTGCGGTGGCGATCATCTGATAATGGCCGCACTTCGATGATGTCGCTGACGCGGGCGCGGCGAAAACGTTCCTTGCTTTTCAGCAGACGCGCTTCCTCCATGTCCATCGCGACGATGCGGCCTTTGATTTTCATCGCATTGGCGAGCGCAAGGGTCTTGCCGCCACCGCCTGCGCAGTAGTCGAGCACCTGCTGGCCGGGCTGCGCATTACATGCAACCGCGATCAGCTGAGAGCCTTCATCCTGAATGTCGATCCACCCGGCCTTGAACGCCTTGGTGTGCGAAAGATAAACTTTGCCCTTGGTGCGTAAACCCCATGGCGAATACGGCAAGACGGTTGTCGCAACGGAATCTTTGCCCAGGCTCGCTTCGACCTCTTCGCGTGTTTTAGACACAGTGTTGACGCGCAGATCGAGATTTGCGCCTTCCAGCATCGCGCCCATCTCGGCGGCAAAGTCGGCGCCGAAATATCCGCGCAGGCTTTTTTCGTACATCGCAGGAATTTCCAGCGCGACCAGTTCCGGGGCCTGCGTCAGATCAACCGCCAATAATTTCGGGATGAGGGCCTTCTCGTCTTCGGTCAGTGGCTCGGCACCGTATTGAGAGCCATCGTAAAAATGTTCGACCTCAGTCTTACCCTCCAGCACGGTCAGCAAGGCAAGCGCCCGCGTGCGGGCATTGTCCGGCGCACCGACTTGTTCCAACGCCCAGCCAAGGCGGGCCTGATGGCGGGCAATCGTGTAAACCCGCTCGACGATATCGGCCCGGTCTTTAGACCCGATATAGCGGCGGTTGCGCATATAGTCGCCAACCGTCAGATCCATGGGGATACGGGACGTGGCGATGCGATCGAGAACATCAATAACGGCTTTAATACGGGCGGCTGGGGTCATGGCGGGGGTTGTACCAGCTTTGACTTCCTGCCGCAAACTTCTAAATATGATGACTTACATAGGGAGACTAACCGATGACTGACCTTTTCACCCCCCTCCAGCTTGGCGATATTTCGGCCAAAAACCGGATTTTAATGGCCCCGCTGACCCGTTCCCGGGCAGGAGAGAGCCGCATCCCGAACGACCTGATGGCCCAGTATTACGCCCAGCGCGCCGGGGCCGGGTTGATTATTTCCGAAGCGACCGCCATATCACCCGAGGGCTATGGCTGGCACGGCACCCCCGCCATGTACGCCCCTGCCCATGTCGAGGGCTGGAAAAAGACGACTTCTGCCGTGCATGCCAAAGACGGGAAGATCGTCCTGCAGCTTTGGCATATGGGCCGCGTCAGTCACCCGGATTTTTTGAACGGGGAATTGCCGCTCGCCCCGTCTGCGATTGCCGCTGACGGCATGGCGAATACCCCGACAGGTAAGAAGTCCTATGTCGTTCCGCGCGCGATGACGCTTGAGATGATCAGCGCAACCGTTGCCGATTACGCCCGCGCCGCAGAGCAGGCCATCGAAGCTGGCTTTGACGGCGTCGAGATTCACGGGGCCAACGGCTACCTGCTCGATCAGTTTATCCGCGACGGCTCCAACCAGCGCACCGACGCCTATGGCGGTTCTGCCGAAAACCGTATCCGTATCGTGCGCGAAGTGATCGAAGCCATCGGGGCTAAAATCGGCGAACGCCGCATCGGACTCCGCCTCTCGCCCAACATCGCCTATAACGGCATGGGTGACAGCGACCCGGTCGCAACCTATACGGCTCTTTCAAACGCCCTCAACGATTATGATATGGCGTATGTGCATGTGCGCGAAACCTTACCGAAACCTGGCGAAACCCTTGACCTTTGGGTCACCTCGACCATCCGCGATGTGTACAAAGGAAATCTTCTCGTCAATGGCGGCTATGATAAGGCCTCGGCAACAGACGCGGTTAAGTCTGACAAAGCCGATGCGGTCGTCTTCGGCGTGCCGTTCATATCCAACCCCGACCTGGTCGAGCGCTTCCGCACCGATGCCCCTCTCAACCCACCCAATCAGGCCACGCTTTATGCTGGCGGTGCAGAAGGCTATATCGATTATCCGGCACTCGATAAGAAGGTCGCATAAAAAAAGCCCGCTCATCAAGAGCGGGCTTTTCAATTCTATAAAGAATAAAAACTATTCTTTAGGAGCTTCAGCCGGAGCTTCGACCGGAGCAACTGGCTCGACAACGAGTTTGCCGCCAGCGGTTTTGACTTTGGAACCGTCAGCGAGTTCATGTTCGCCATCCGGAGCTGGGGTTTTTGCGCCGTCAGCGCCAACAACGAAAACGTTTTCGCCTTCGATCGACACTTTGGTGCCGTCTTTCAGCGTAACTTCTTTCATTTCGACTGCTGGAGCAACTTCAGCTTTCATTTCGGTAGCAGCAGGAGCAGCAGCTTCAGCGGCAGGAGCTGCATGGCCGGTAGCATGATCTTCAGCTTGGGCAGCAGCAGGGGTCAGAGCGAGAAGGCCGAGGGCGGCCAGAGCGGTCAGTTTCATAGTGATAGTCTCCATAGGGTGATGAAAATTACTTAGGATTTCGCAGGAAATCTTACAGGCGAGATAATAACCTTTCCCGCCGGAAATCAATCCGTCAGCCCAAATATATTTTCAGTTGATAACACCAGTTTCTCACAAGCCTTGACCAACGTCATTTCACGTATCGTGACAGACATTTGCAAAGGCTGATTCTGTGAAACCTTAGCTTTCAGTGCGGTAGTTCGGGGCTTCGCGGGTGATGGTCACGTCATGGACATGACTTTCCTTAAAACCTGCGGAGGTCATACGCATAAACTCGGCCCGTTGTTGCATATCCGCAATAGTTGCGGATCCGGTATAACCCATGGCGGCACGCAAGCCCCCGACCATTTGGTGAATGACTGCGCCGATCGGGCCCTTATACGGCACACGACCTTCGATACCTTCTGGCACAAGTTTCTGTGTCTCGCGCACGGCACCTTGGAAATACCGATCCGCAGAGCCTTCGACCATCGCGCCAACCGAACCCATACCGCGATAGGATTTATAGGACCTGCCCTGATAAAGGATCACTTCACCCGGAGCTTCGTCAGTGCCTGCAAAGATGCTGCCCATCATCGCGCAGCTTGCGCCTGCGGCAATCGCCTTGGCAAAATCGCCAGAATATTTGATCCCGCCATCGGCAATGACCGGAATACCCGCCTTATGCGCAGCCTCGACCGCGTTCATGATTGCGGTCAGTTGTGGCACACCCACACCCGCGACAATCCGCGTGGTGCAGATTGACCCGGGACCAATCCCGACTTTCACCGCATCCGCGCCCGCATCGATCAGGGCCTTCGCAGCATCAGCCGTCGCGATATTACCGCCGATGATTTGCAGATTGTTGCGCTCCTTGCGTACACGCCGGACCATATCAAGCACGGCTTTTGAATGGCCATGCGCCGTATCAACAACCAGCACGTCCAATTCTGCATCCGCAAGCGCCATCGCGCGTTCGAAATTCTTGTCACCTGTGCCAACCGCAGCACCTGCGCGCAGGCGGCCTTTTTCATCCTTGCAGGCAAGTGGATACGCCTGTGATTTCTCGATATCCTTGACGGTCACAAGGCCGATGCATTTTTCATCGTTATCGACGACCAGCAGTTTTTCGATACGGTTTTTATGCAGGAGTTTTTTGGCTTCGTCCTTGTCGACATGGTTATAAACCTTGATGAGGTTTTCCGATGTCATCAGCTCGGAGATTTTCTGTTGCGGGTTGCTGGCAAAGCGCACATCGCGGTTGGTCAGGATGCCGACCAGTTTACCCGAGGCCTCCGTCACCGGAATGCCCGAGATGTTGTATTGCTTCATCGTCGCAAAGGCATCGGCCAATGTCGCGTCGGGGCGAATGGTGATCGGGTTGACGACCATACCGCTTTCATACCGCTTCACGCGGCGCACCTGTTCGGCCTGATCTTCTATTGAGAGATTACGGTGGATGATGCCCAGACCACCCTGCTGCGCCATCGCAATCGCCATGGCGGCTTCAGTGACCGTATCCATCGCAGCGGAGAGGATCGGGATATTCAGGGTAATAGATTTGGTGAGGTGTGTCGCGGTGCTGACTTCGGTTGGCTGGACCTCGGAGGCCGCAGGCACGAGCAGGACATCGTCGAAGGTCAGGCCTTCTTTAATTTTGTCTTGGAAAATCATCAGCAAATCCCTTTGCGAAACTGGGGTGGAATTTGCAGTGGAGATATAGAAGCTTGATTTGCAAAAGTAAAGCTTTTCGGGCTAGAAGCTGAAGAATGCTGACAATCTTCCTGAAAGGCCTGTTTCTAGGCGGGTCTTTAATCATCGCCATCGGCCTGCAAAACGCCTTTATCCTGCGGCAGGGCCTGAAACGCACCCATGTTTTTGCCGCCGCCCTGACCGCAACGCTCTGCGATGCCCTGCTGATTGGGGCCGGGGTTCTGGGCTTTGGCAAGCTGATTACCGCCTGGCCCCATCTGGGCGACATCATGCGCTATGCCGGGGCGGGGTTTCTGGTCGTCTATGGCACAAAATCCCTGCTCGCCGCCCGCAAGACCCAGAGCCTTGAGGCGGACACCACCACCGATGCCCCCTCCCTCAAGGCAACGATCCTTGTCCTGCTCGGCGTCAGCCTGCTCAATCCCCATGTCTATCTCGATACGGTCGTGCTGGTCGGCGGCCTCAGTGCGTCCTATGGCGAGACGGGTAAATACTGGTTCGGCGGCGGCGCGAT
>CAYJDG010000070.1:0-7030 GCA_964368875.1 uncultured Pseudobdellovibrionaceae bacterium | reverse complement strand
AGATCGGCATAGCGGCGGATCGGTGAGGTGAAGTGGGCATAGTGTTGCAGGGCAAGCCCAAAGTGACCGATGTTTTCATCGTTATATTGCGCCTGTGCCTGTGACCGCAGGATCACTTCGTTGATGAGGAAGCCTGCAGGCATTTCCTTGGCTTTTTTCAGGACGTGGTTGATCTGCGCGGGTTCGGTCACGCCGGTTTTGGGCAGAGAGAGGCCGAAGGCTTCGAGGAAGCTCCGTGCCGACATCAACTTTTCACCCGAAGGGCGGTCATGGATACGGTAGACGCACGGGGCCTTCTTCGCTTCAAGGGCGAGGGCGGCGGCGACGTTGGCCGTGATCATAAATTCTTCGATCACTTTGTGGCTGTCAAGGCGGGCCCGGACGGCCACGCCGGTCATGTTGCCAGCTTCATTGACAGTGATCTTTCGTTCCGGGACATCGAGATCGAGCGCACCGCGTTTTTCTCGGGCGGCGTCGAGAATGGCCCAAGCTTTATAGAGCGGCTGGATGACCATGGCCATGATGGGTTTGGTGGTTTCATCAGGATTGCCGTCATGGGCTTCCTGCACCTGTTCATAGGTCAGGCGAGCACGCGACTGCATCAGGCCACGCACGAATTTGTAACGCAGGAGCTTACCGTCCGTGTTGATCCACATGTGCACGGCGAGCGCCGCGCGTGGGCCATCGGGGCGCAGTGAACACAGATCATTGGAGAGTTTTTCCGGCAGCATCGGAATGACCCGGTCCGGGAAATACGTCGAGTTGCCGCGCAGATAAGCTTCTTTGTCGAGCGGCGTGCCAGGGCGGACATAGAACGAAACATCGGCAATCGCGACGACGAGGTGATAGCCCCCGTCGTTTTTCGGATCAACGTCGAGTTCAGCGAAAACCGCATCATCAAAGTCACGGGCATCTTTGCCATCAATCGTAACCAGTGGCAGAGCGCGCAGATCTGTACGGTCGCCAAGCTCGGGCACTGTCATGGGTTCTGTTGAAGCGATCACTTCCTCAGGAAAGGTATGGCGCAGACCCGCTTCATGCAGGGCCATCATGCTGATCGCTCTCGGGTCGTCCGGGCTACCGACGATTTCGGTGACACGGACTTTTTTACGCAGAGCCGAGCGTGACGGCTGCATATCAGCAACAACGATCAAGCCGGGGCGTGCCCCGTTGAAATCGCTTTCGACGATATCGAAATCATATTTGGCTCTTCGGTCGATCGGCTCGAGGATATACCCGCCCCGAACCTGTTTGATCAGGCCGACGACTCGCGACTGCGGCGTATCGAGCCGTTTGAGAATATGGGCTTCATATAATTTATCAGAGAATTTTTTGACCTGTACGAGCACGCGGTCGCCGACTTTGGCGGTCGGGCCTTTTTTATCGGGCGCGATTTCAATGCGTGGCGGTTTGCCCTGAATCTCTTCCTGCCATTCTGTCGGCTTGGCCATCAGGTCACCATCGACATCGATCTCGGTGATTTCAACGACGGTCACGGAGGGCAGGGCATCGGGCACGCGGTAAGACTTCTTGCCCTCATAAATGATGAGACCGCTATCTTCCATCTCGTGAAGCATATTTTTAAAGCCAATGCGGTCATTGCCTTTGATGCCGAAGGCATCAACCAGCTCGCGTTTGGTCATGGTCGTACCCTGCGAGGCAAGGTATTTAAGGATCTGGTCCTGGTCGGGGAGTTTCATGTGATTAGTATACTTTAATTATCAGGTTTATCTATGGGGGTATGATAAAATTGGGGGGTAAAAAGGAAAGTAGCGCATGCCGGAACAAAAGCAATCCTCTACCGTTTCAGCCCAGCGTGCCTATCTCGGGCTGCTGGAAGCAGGCTTTCGACCTTTGCTGGTTCGCGGCGCCCGCAAACTGCAGACGACCGCGTGGGACGCGGTGATTCGTAACAAGGATGTCGTGCATTCGGCGAGCGATAAATCGATTGTCCTGATCAATGACGACGAGCAGGAAATTGTTCTCAAGACCAAGGGCATGCTCAGCGCGAATGAGGTTGCCTTTCTCGAAACGGAAACCGGAGTATTTTTTAAATGACTATGATTGCGAAGTCGGTAGTGACCCTGCGGATCATGGGAGATGCGGTTGTGCCGGCAGAGGTAAGCAAGCTACTTGGCTGCGAGCCATCAGGTTCTTACAGCAAAGGACAAGTAATGACCTCGCCCTCTGGCAAGCAGGTGACACGCAAGAGTGGGATGTGGATGATCGAAACAGATGATTCAGAGCCGGGAGCGGTTGACGCCCAAGTTTCTAAAATTTTGAGTCAGTTGAATCCAGATCTGGCCGTGTGGAAAAAATTGGCCGAGGATTATAAAATCGATCTTTTCTGCGGACTTTTTATGGACGAAGTTAATGAAGGGCTTGAGCTTAGTCCGGCAACACTGGTGGCGCTTGGGCAACGCGGCATTATGCTTAGTCTGGATATTTATGGCCCGGCGGACGAGGACTCTGACTAGACTTCGGTTTCAGTCCCGTAATAGTGCACACCGATTTCGATTTTTTCACGGCCCTGTTTCATACGGTACTTGTTGGTATCGCGCAAGGAATAGATACAACCGCAATATTCCTGCTGATAAAAATTCTCGCGTTTGGAAATATCGAGCATGCGGTCTGACCCACCGCCCTTGCGCCAGTTGTAATCCCAGTATTCAAGATCAGGATAGCGTCCGGCGGCGCGATGACCGCAGGCATTGATCTGTTGCAGGTTCTTCCAGCGCGAAATACCAAGACAGCTGGTAAAGACTTTAAAGCCGTTCTCATGTGCGTAAAGCGCGGTGCGCTCAAAGCGCATATCGAAACACTCGGTGCAGCGTTTGCCTTTTTCCGGTTCCCATTCAAGGCCGCGCACGCGGGTGAACCAGTTGGAGGAATCGTAATCGGCATCGATGAACGGAATATCCATCTTCTGCGCGAAGCGGATATTCTCTTCCTTGCGCAGATCGTACTCCTCACGCGGATGAATATTGGGGTTGTAGAAATAGATGGTCAGTTCAAGCCCGGCATCGAGCATCGCTTCCATGACTTCACCTGAACACGGCGCACAGCAGGAATGGAGCAATACTTTCTCGTGCCCATTCGGAATGGGCAGATACATGCGTCCTTGGGAAGCTGCTACGTCGCGGGTCATGGGAGCGGTATAGCAAAGCTCACCCGGAATGGCAATTTTCCAGCTTAACTAGCAGCTTTCTTCTTCGCTGCGGGCTTTTTTGCTGCAGGTTTCTTAGCTACGGCCTTTTTCTTTGCAGCTTTTTTAGGCGTGGTTTTCTTCTTAGGCACGGCGGCCTCTTCACCCTCGGTTTTCGGCTTCTTGCCAAAGCGCGGTTTGGTCGGTTGGGCGAGAAGTTCAACGGCGCGGTTCATGCCGATGGTCAGGACATCATCGTCCTTCGGAATCGATTTGAATTTGCCCTGATGTTTCAGGAACGGACCGAAGCGGCCAATCCCGGCTTCGATTTTCTCGCCGGATTCCGGGTGCATGCCGACAAAGCGCGGCAGTTCCAGAAGTTTGAGCGCGGCGGCCAAGTCGACCTGATCGAGCGGTAGGTTTTTCGGAACGCCCTGACGTTTCGGTTTTTCACCGGGTTCTTTTTTAGGCTTCTTGGCCTTTTTCGGTTTGCCCTTGGCATCAAGCTCGACTGGCGCTTCAGCGACAGGAGCAGGTTTCGGCGTTTCAGCTTCCGGTGGCGGATCGATCTGCACATAAGGTCCATAAGGGCCTTTTCGGAGAGAAACGGTGCGGCCTGTGCCGGGATCGGTGCCCAGAATTTTCGGACCGTTGTCGATGCCAACGCCGGAGGTCGCGGCATCAACCGCTTCAGCAGTTTGCACGACAAGTGGGCGCGTATGACGGCACTCAGGATAGTTCGAACAGCCGATGAAGGCGCCGAACTTGCCGAGTTTCAGGGAAAGTTTTCCGGTGGCGCAGGTCGGGCATTTGCGTGGGTCGGGATGTTCTTTTGTAACTGGAAAGAAGTGCGGCCCGAGTTCGGCATCAAGATGATCGAGCACTTCAGTGATGGTCAGGTTCTTGGTAGAATCTATGGTCGCTTTGAAATCGACCCAGAAATCGCGTAGCGCATTTTTCCAGGCAACCGTGCCGGACGAAATCGCATCAAGCTCGTTTTCGAGCGAGGCAGTGAAATCGTAATCGACGTATTTCTCGAAATAGCTGGTCAGGAATGAGGTAACGAGGCGGCCGCGGTCTTCTGGCGTAAAGCGACGCTTATCGAGAATGACGTAGTTGCGGTCTTGGAGAACTTGCATGATCGAGGCATAGGTCGAGGGGCGGCCAATGCCTTTTTCTTCGAGGCTTTTAACAAGAGTAGCTTCGGTGAAGCGCGGCGGCGGCTGGGTAAAGTGCTGCTGCGGATCAATGTTCATCAGTTTGGTCGCCATGCCCTGTTCGAGCGGGGGCAGGCGGCGATCATCTTCGTTTTCTTCTTCGCCTTCAACCGGATCGTCCTGATCTTCTTTATAAAGAGCGAGGAAGCCGTCAAACGCGACTGTCGAGCCCGTCGCGCGGAGCACAACATCATCAGTGCCATCAGAAATATCAGCAGCGACCTGATCAAGGATCGCATTTTCCATCTGGGAGGCCATGGTGCGTTTCCAGATCAGGTCATAAAGGGCGGCCTGTTTTTCATCGAGATATTTTGCGACCTGTTTCGGCAGACGGGAGAGATCAGTCGGGCGAATGGCTTCGTGGGCTTCCTGCGCGTTTTTGGCTTTGCTCTTATAGATACGCGGCTCATTCGGCAGGTATTTCGCGCCGTATTCCGATTTGATGACGTCGCGGGCTTGCGCAATCGCATCGTTTGAGAGCGTGATGCCGTCGGTACGCATATAGGTGATCAGACCGACGGTTTCGCCGCCGATATCAACGCCCTCATAAAGCTGCTGAGCGGTGCGCATGATCTGGCTGGCCGACATGCGCAGTTTGCGCGAGCCTTCCATCTGTAAGGACGAGGTAATAAACGGAGCGTACGGATTGCGGCGTACCTGTTTCTTCTCGACCTTCTGGACGGAGAGAGCTTTGTTTTCAATCCGTTTGACGGCGGCATCGGCCTGCTCTTTGGAATTGATGTCGAGTTTATCGAGCTTGTTTCCGGCAATAGTCGTCAGGCGGGCGAGGAAGGTCGCGCCGTCTGGCGTTTGCAGTTTGGTATGGATCGACCAGTATTCCTGAGCGTTGAACGCCTCGATCTCAGTTTCGCGCTCACAGATGAGACGGAGCGCAACCGACTGAACACGTCCTGCGGATTTGGAACCGGGCAGTTTACGCCACAGAACCGGCGAGAGCGAAAAGCCGACAAGAAAATCGAGGGCGCGGCGGGCGAGATAGGCTTCGACCAGCGGCATATCGAGATTACGCGGATGGCTGAAGGCTTCTTTGATCGCAGACTTCGTAATTTCGTTAAAGGTAACGCGGTGCACGGTTTTGCCTTTGAGCAGACCTTTTTCCTCGAGGATCTGCAGCACGTGCCAAGAAATGGCCTCTCCTTCACGATCAGGGTCGGTACACAGATAGATGGTGTCGGCTTTTTTGGCGGCGGCGGAGATATCGCGGACGTTCTTATCGGCGCGCTCACCGAGCTCCCACTTCATTTCAAAATCGTTTTCCGTGTCGACCGCGCCATCCTTGGCGACCAGATCGCGGACATGACCGAACGAGGCAAGGACATGATAGTCGGTGCCGAGATATTTGTTGATCGTCTTGGCCTTGGCAGGCGATTCAACGATAACGAGGTTCGATGCGGTCATGTTTCTTCCGTTTTATAAGCCATTTATAATAGGCAAACGCGGTTGCCGGGCAGGCGCTGGACGAGGCCTGAAATCTCAAGTTCCAGCAAGGTTCCCTGCACGACAGAGCTCCTCAATTGGCACGCCCGGACAATTTCGTCAACTCCGACCGGTGAAGGCGAGAGCTGGGTCAGGATCAAAGAGCGGGCATTTTCACTGTCAGGCGCAAACGGTTCAGCCTCTTCAAAGAGCCCGCCGTCTAGGGGTTGGGGCGGTACTTGCGGGGTTGTGAAGCGACTGGAAGTAAAGGAATTTATCTGTTCCAGCACATCGTCGATCCCCCGGCAGAGCGTCGCCCCGTCGCGGATCAGGGCGTTGGTGCCAGCTGAGCGCGGGTCCGCAGGGAAGCCGGGAACCGCAAACACGTCGCGTCCTTGCTCTGCTGCGGTGCGGGCTGAAATCAGCGAGCCGGACTTCAGATTGGCCTCGATGACGACAACGCCGAGCGAGAGGCCAGTGATAATGCGGTTACGCTTAGGGAAATGCTGGGCGATCGGCTGGGTGCCGATAGCGCATTCGGAGACGACTGCGCCCTGCGCCAGAATTTGATCATAGAGTTTCTGATTTTCTTTCGGATAAACGACATCGGCACCGCCTGCGACAACGGCGATAGTGCCTTTGGTCAATGAGCCTTCATGGGCGGCGGTATCAATACCGCGCGCAAAACCGGAGGCAACAACATACCCAGCTGCGCCGATATCCATGGCGAGTTTTTGGGCAAAGCGGCGGCCATTGAGTGAACAGTTGCGCGAACCAACGATCCCGATGGCTTCTTTTTTGAGGAGGGCCGCATCACCAAGAACGGTGAGCACAGGCGGCGCGTCTTCGATGGCGGCGAGGGAGAGCGGGTAATCGCCTTCACACGCGGCGATCAGGCGGCCACCGAGTTTGGTGATCGCAGCAAGTTCGTCCTCAGCTTGAGTGCGCGTATAGATTTTGAGGGGCTTGTCTTTGGAGAAATGATTGACGGCTTCGAGGGCTGCGCCGACTGATTTATATTTTTTGGCGAGGCGATGGAAGGTGATCGGGCCGACGGTTTCGGTGCGCGATAATCTCAGCCACGCGATCATTTCATCCTGATTGAGTTTTGCCCCCATGCTCATTTAAACCGCCGCTTTCTTCTTACCGATTTTTGGCTCGGTTCCGTTCAGCAGGCGGGTGATATTTTCGCGGTGACGAATCCAGCCGATCAATGAAATCAGCCCGATCA
>CAYJDG010000069.1:0-7163 GCA_964368875.1 uncultured Pseudobdellovibrionaceae bacterium | reverse complement strand
TTGCACGAGCTTGCGACCAACGGCACCTATGCCTTGTTCTCAGCGTATAGAAACAATGAACTGAGCTACAAAGATTTTTATATGACGATCGATGAACAGGCGGTCGGTACGAGAATACGGACTTTGCTGAAAGAAGATGAGAGCGAGTTCACCAGTCAGGACCCGGATGATATTACGCGGCTGATCAAGCGCACTGGCCCTGAGCTCCACAAAAACGTCGTTCTGGTTATCATGGAAAGCATGAGCGCCGATTTCATGGCGACCTTCGGCAATCGCGAAAATTTGACCCCGGTTCTCGATGGGCTGACCAAGCAGGGCCTATTCTTCAGTAATCTTTATGCCACGGGCACGCGCACGGTGCGCGGGCTTGAAGCGATCACCCTGTCTATCCCTCCAACACCCGGCCAATCGATTGTGCGTCGTCCCGAAAATGGCGGGTTGTTTTCGCTTGGGTATGTCTTTCAGGATCGCGGCTATGACACGGCTTTTATCTATGGCGGCCATGGGTATTTTGATAACATGAATGCGTTTTTCGCTGCCAACGGCTTCCGCGTCATTGACCGTCATGATTTTGCCGATGGAGATGTGACCTTCTCGAACGTCTGGGGAGTTGCGGACGAAGATCTCTACAATCAGGTCATCAAACAAGCCGACCTCGCTTACGAGAAAAAACAACCCTTTATGTACGAGGTCATGACGACGTCAAATCACCGCCCCTATACCTTTCCTGAAGGACGCATCGATCTGCCTTCAAAAACCGGCGGGAGAAGCGCAGGGGTTAAGTATGCCGATTACTCAGTAGGCAAACTTTTAGAAAACGCGCGCAATAAGCCATGGTTTAAAGACACGGTTTTCATTTTTGTCGCCGACCATACGGCTGGCGCAGGCGGGAAAATTGAGTTGAGTCCGGACAAGTACCATATTCCGGCGATCTTTTACGCGCCGGGCTTTATCAAGCCTCAGAATTATAAATTAATGGCCAGCCAGATCGATGTCGCGCCGGTACTGCTCGGTCTGCTGAATTTCAGTTACTACACCAAGTTTTTTGGTAAGGATGTCCTGAATGATGCTTATGACGCAGAAGACGCCTATGCATTCGTCAGCAATTATCAAAAAATCGCCTATCTGAAAGATGGCCAACTCACGGTTTTATCACCCAAAGCCCAGTCGGTATTTTATGATGGCCAGAACGTTATGGCTCCTGAAAAGGTCAATCAGGCGTTCCTCACTGATACCATCACCTATTATCAATATGCCTCGGAATGGAAAAAGCGCCTGAGAAAAATCCCGAGCGTCTATAAAGCCGGGTCAGAGCCTCAACAAGACCGATAATAAAACAAACCTATGACTGGCGATGGCCAGGCTCGTCAGAGTCCGGGCTGCAGAGTGGGAGAGGGATGTCGCAGATCTTGAAAGCCACTTGCCCAGGGTGTTCGGGCGTGGACTGGATGTAGACGGTTAATCCGTAAATCGCGAGGGTGATCAGCGTCAGGACGATAAAACGCATAGGGAGGGATCCTTTCGAAAGGGCATAGCTCCATATAAAACGGATGAACGCAAAGGAAACACCCGCGCAGCATTCTAAATAAATTTTTTTCTGATCATATTTTGGTTATCGGGCGAAATTTACGGATTTTATGAATAGTGTTCTCCAACAGCAGGGGTTTGGGGTATAAAAACCTTGAATAAAATACGCCTCTCACTGAAAGAATGCCCTTATGTCTGATCACCACGCACATTCTGGCCCTTGCGATCATCATGACCACGATCACGATCATGGGCACAGCCATGCACCGGAAGTGACATCGGACAACGAGCGGCGCATTTTCTGGGTGATGATTTTAACCATGGGGTTCATGGTCGTCGAAGCGGTCGGCGGGTGGCTCTCGGGATCGCTTGCCTTGCTTGCGGATGCCGGCCATATGCTGACCGACAGTGCGGCCCTGCTTTTGGCATGGCTGGCGTTTCGGATCGCTAAAAAATCACCTGATCCCCAGCGGTCCTACGGCTATCACCGCTTTCAAATTCTCGCCGCCTTTGCCAATGGCCTCGCGCTGTTTGTGATTGCTGCCGGCATCGTCGGGGCGGCTTTGGTGCGTCTATGGCATCCCGTTGAAGTGATGGGGGGAGCGATGTTCGCGATTGCGGCAACGGGTCTCGTCGTCAATATCATCGGGTTCTGGGTTCTCAGCCGCGGTGAACGCGACAACCTCAACATGAAAGGGGCTGCGCTGCATATCATGGGCGACCTGCTTGGGTCGGTTGCGGCGATAGTTGCCGCCGGTATCATCATGGTGACTGGCTGGATGCCGATTGACCCGATTCTGTCAGTCTTGGTTTCTCTGCTGATTTTACGTGGCGCGTGGACGATCATCCGCAAGTCGTCGCATATCCTGTTGCAGGGAACGCCCGACGGGATCGATGCGGCACGCATCGGCGCCGCGGTTGGCGACCTCCCCGGAGTGACCGACGTGCACGATGTCCATGCCTGGTCGCTGACTGATCAGCGCAAGGTCCTGACTCTCCACGCCGTCCTGACGCCGGGGCTGGATCAGACTGAAATGATGCGGAAGATCCACGCGGTCCTGAAGGATCGCTTCGGCATCGAGCATGCGACCATCCAGCTCGAATACAGCGCCGAGGATTGCAGCCCCTGCGAAGGCGTGCATTAATAATTATAGAAAATAACCTTTCGATCTTGCTTTTACGGCAAGGTTTGACTACAACCGCAATATTCCCTGACAATCCGGTTCTCCCCAACGCCCCGCGCGTCTACGAACCACACCGGAAAACGGGATGGAAGTTTAAGGATTAAAGATGGCTAAGTTTGCACCGTTTGAATTTTTGAAGCAGGTCCGCTCCGAGGCCCAGAAGGTTACCTGGCCGACCCGTAAGGAAACCACGCAGAGCGTGATTGCCGTGTTCATCATGGTAGTGATTGCGTCGATCTTTATGTTCACCGCCGACCAGATTCTGGCGTGGATCGTTAAGACGATCCTAGGTCTTGGTAATTAGAAAAGAATTTTGAAAGGATATTAAAAAATGTCAGCTGCTAAAAGATGGTATGTCCTGCACGTATATTCCGGCTTCGAAGGCAAGGTTGCCGAAGCGATCCGTGAAAAAGCCCGCAAGCAGGGTCTTGAAGACGCCATCGAAGACATCATGGTCCCGACTGAAGAAGTCGTCGAAATCAAACGCGGCCAGCGCGCCACCAGCGAACGCAAAGTATTCCCTGGTTACGTGCTCGCCAAAATGGCCATGTCCGATGAAATCTGGCACTTGGTCAAGGATACGCCGAAAGTTACGGGCTTCCTTGGTGCTGGCAACAAACCTTCGCCAATCAGCGAAAAAGAAGCGGCCCAGCTGATCCAACAGCTCAAGGACGGCATCGAGAAACCCCGCAACGCCATCGAATTCGACATTGGCGAAAAGGTCAAAGTCATGGAAGGCCCGTTTGCCTCTTTCGAAGGCGTGGTCGAGGAAATCGACGAAGCCAAAGGCCGCGTCAAAGTTTCGGTCTCGATTTTTGGCCGCGCGACTCCTGTCGAACTCGAATTCGGCCAAGTCGAAAAAGTTTAAGCCTGCAAGCTTCTACCGGATTGAAACGGGAGGCTTACCGAGCCTCCCGTTTCCTATTAGAGACGAACCCAAATGCCATCTTTTAAAAATAACGCCTATGTCTTTTTAATCCGCCAGTGTTTCGCGTATGCCGGAACCTGGAAGAAGACCTATGCCAAAGCACTCGCACTTCTGACGGCCAGTCATCTCTTGTGGCTGTGCCGCCCACTCGTCCTCGCCGCAATCATCAATACCCTGCAGCAAGGCGGACCGGATGTGCTGATGAATGTCTTCAAGTGGCTGGGCGTTTATGCGCTGGTTGAATGCACCCCGTGGCTGGTGTGGAAACCAGCGCGGCAGATGGAGCGGTCTGCGGCGTTCCAGATGCGCCGTGCACTGATCGACCGTTTTTACGGCATTTTGCAGGGTTTGCCGATTGCGTGGCATCAGGATCATCATTCGGGCGATACGATCAACCGCGTGCGCAAAGCCTCGGATTGCCTGTTCCAGTTTGGTCAGACGCAGTTCGTCTACATCATGATGGCGACGCAGGTCATCATGTCGTTTGCCGTGATCATTTATCTCGCGCCTCTGATCGGCCTGATTGCAGTTGCATGTACTATTCTTATCGGTCTTGTCCTGTCGCGTTTTGACCGTCATCTGATCCCGCTCTATTCGGCAGAGAACGAAGGCGAGCATAAAATCGCTGCGACCTTTTTTGATTACGTCAGCAATATCACGACGATCATTTCGTTGCGCCTTGGCGCGCGCACCCGGACGAGCCTGATCGAAAAAATTGATCATATCTGGCCGATTTTCAGCAAGGAAATCCGCCTCCACGAAACCAAATACATGATCCTGACTGTCTGCATCGTCATACTCGATATCGCAATCATAGGCGGCTATATCTGGACGCAACTTGCGACCACTGGCGCGGTCATGATCGGCACGACGGTTGCGATCTATCAGTATATTCGTTTGTTATCTGATACGTTTTACAATTTTGCCAATAACTACCAGCAGGTCATTCGCTGGAAAACCGACTTCGAAGCAGTTGAACTGATCGCGGCGGCGGATGCTGCTGGCACTGCGCCGCCTGCGGCAGAGATCACCAGCTGGAAGAAACTTGAGATCACAAATCTCACGTTTTCGCACCGCCGGAAAGAAGAGCAGGGCCTGCATCTCGCTTCGCTGCGCGATATTGGCTTCAGCCTCAAGCGCGGTGAAAAAATCGCTGTGATCGGCGCGAGTGGTGCGGGGAAATCAACTCTGCTCGCCGTGTTGCGCGGTCTTTATCAGCCCGATCAGGCGACGGCTATGCTTGATGGAATATCGTTGGAAAATCTTGGCAGTCTGTTTGGCCAGACAACGCTGGTGCCGCAGGATCCTGAGATTTTTGAAAACACCATTCTCTATAATATTACCATCGGGCTTGATGTCCCCGAAGCAGATGTCGCGCAGGCAGTGCGGCTTGCACATTTCTCGGATGTGGTTGCGCGCCTGCCAAATGGCATGCAGTCCGATATCCGCGAGAAGGGTGTCAATCTGTCGGGCGGTGAAAAGCAGCGTCTGGCTCTGGCGCGCGGTCTATTGGCGGCGCGAGGATCGTCGATCCTGCTCATGGATGAGCCGACCAGCAGCGTTGATCTGTTGACCGAGGGCAAAATCTACGAAGACATTTTGCGGAACTTTCCGGATACGGCGCTCATTTCATCTCTGCACCGGTTGCACCTCCTGCCACTTTTTGACCGGGTTCTGGTCATGGATCAGGGACAACTGGTGCAGGACGGTACGTTCAGCCAGTTGCTGAGCGATCCGGGCCTGTTCCGCATGCTGTGGACGAATTACCAGCAACAGCAACAAGCCCGGGGCGAGGCTGCCTAAGCGGGTGTAGAGTTTCCCAGAGGTTATCATGACGTATAAGCAGGCCCCGCAGCTCTCTCCTTTTCACAACGTTCTCCATCGCGTGATGCGCAGTGGCCTGACTATTTTCGGGTTGATTGTCGCCTCTTTGCTGGTCGGCGTGCTCGGCTATAAACTGACCGAGCATATGCCGTGGCTTGATGCCTTCCAGAATGCGTCGATGATCCTCTCCGGCATGGGTCCGGCAAGTGATATGCATACGGGTGCAGGAAAAATCTTTGCCTCGTTTTATGCGCTTTATAGCGGCCTGTTCCTGATTGCAATTACCGGGGCCATGCTGCTACCGATCCTGCACAAAACCATGCTGAAGTTTCACCTAGATGAGGATGAGGAAGATTTGCCAAAGAAAGCAATTTCTTCTAAAAAGACTAAATAAAAAACGACAGGGAGTCATCGCTATGTCTTGGTTTACTCATTCGCCCAATCGCCGTCCGGGAACGGTTTCATTGAAAGACTATTTCGTTGGCCCGACTATCGGGCAATCGCCATCTGCCACCGACTCTCGCTGGGGCACCAGCGCTTCGGGACATAAGGATAAAAGCCCGGCTCAGCCTATGGGCGTGGTTATCGGCAAACGCTCTCCCTTTAGCGCCTAACTGTATTTGACATAATTTATTGCGATGCCTCTTACTTGACCGAATGGACCCGTGAGAAGGGTTTTTCCTTGCGTCTCAAGGCTTTCCCAGCCTATAACCCGCCTGAACTGTGTGGAAGGTAGCTGGTTAAATGAGCCCGAAAGGGATCGCCTGCCGGAGCCGTACCACACTCCTCTCAACCTTTTAGCTGGAGGATATTCATGGCTAAGAAAGTAAAAGGCTATATCAAGCTGCAAGTTGCAGCCGGTAGCGCCAACCCATCTCCGCCGATCGGACCTGCTCTCGGTCAGCACGGCGTCAACATCATGGAATTCTGTAAGGGCTTTAACGCCAAGACGAATGACATGGAAAAAGGTATGCCTATCCCGGTCGTTATCACCGTGTTCGAAGACCGTTCTTTCACCTTCGAAATGAAGACCCCACCGGTTACGTACTTCATCAAGAAAGCCGTCAAACTGCAAAAAGGTTCGACGACTCCTGGTAAAGGCGCAACCGTCGGTCGCATCACGCAGAAGCAACTCGAAGAGATTGCCAAAGCGAAGATGGTCGACCTCAACGCAAACGATGTGGCCCAAGCGAAGAAAATCATCGCCGGGTCTGCCCGTTCGATGGGCATTGAAGTGGTGGAGGGTTAATCATGGCCAAGCAAGCTAAGAAAATGCAGAAAATCTCTGCAACTGTTGACCGCTCGAAAGCCTATTCGATTGAAGAAGCCGTAGCGATCCTCAAAGCAAACGCCAAAGAACGCAAGTTCGATGAGACCATCGAAATCTCGATGAACCTCGGCATTGATCCACGTCAGAACGATCAGACCGTCCGCGGTGTGGTTGAACTGCCGAACGGAACCGGTGCCAAAGTTCGCGTTGCCGTTTTCGCCAAAGACAAGAAAGCCGAAGAAGCGAAAGCTGCCGGAGCTGACATCGTTGGTGCAGACGACCTCGTCGAGCAGATCCTTGCCGGACAGATCAACTTTGATCGCTGTATCGCGACGCCGGATATGATGCCGGTGATGGCGAAAGTGGCCAAGGTTCTCGGTCCACGCGGCCTGATGCCGAACCCGAAACTGGGTACGGTCACAATGGACGT
>CAYJDG010000068.1:0-7171 GCA_964368875.1 uncultured Pseudobdellovibrionaceae bacterium | reverse complement strand
GCTCAAGCTTGTCCGGCGTATCCTTGAGGCTCCACGACCCGACATCATTGGTCAGCTGCACCTGCGCGGCCGTCGGCACCTGAATGCCAAACACGCCGCTCCCCTCGATCAGCGCCCGCGTCGCCGTATGTTTATCAATCACCACCGTCAGCTTCGGCACCGGCGCATAATCCAACACACACGCCCACGCCGCCGCCATCACATTGTCGACATCGTTGTGACGGGCGGAGACAAGCACAGTCGGGCCGTGGTTGAGGAGGCGGTAGGATTTGGGGAGGGGGACAGGGAGGATATACATATTTTCTACTCTAGGAGCAGTAAGATCATCCTTTGATATATCTATTCAGAGCTAAGATCTTTAACAGAACGGAGAATATTAACATTTAAAAAATTGGTGAAGAAAAAATATTAGATTGCTTAACTTCACAATGCAAAAGAAACTTTCTGCTAATAGATTCAACCAAGCTATGCATCCAAATTGGAGAGGTAGGTGATATATATACCGTTTCAATCAAATTATTTAAATCAACTTTAATTTTCTTCCCTTTTGCTGAGTTAGCACTAGGGTTCAAAACATCTTTTAAATCTACTATAACAGCGCGAAGCTCCTTCTCATGCTCATAACTTTTACGTTTATGAATAGTTCCATTAAGCATATTTCCTTCAGGGACAACTTCTTTCTCATAATCTAAATAAACAACTTTTCCCAAAAATATTCTTTCATCACTCAAATCCAAACATGATTTTATTTTTGAATACGTAGAAGTAATTGCGATACCTTCATTAGAAAAATTGTATTGTGACCACATAGCCGCAGATTCCCAGTCATTCATATGCCAGCAATTAATATAGGCGTGATATCTCTGATTTTCTAAAAAATCATTTTTTCTTGTTACAGCTTCCCGCAAGGTCGCAATTGAAAGTTCTGATAAATCAGGAGCATTTTTCTGAGTATCTTTAATAATCAGCTCCGCAAGAATTTTTCTAGATTCTATGTTTGCCTTAGAAACCGAACCTTCCAATGGATCAATTGCACATAAGGAAATTTGAGATGCGAAATACAACTCACTTGTGTTTAATAGAGATACATATTTTGCAAAGTCCATGTATCTCCAGATTTTTTGATTTTTTTTGGGAGCTATGAAGACTGGGTGCTTTTCAATACTCATGTTTAACGCACCATTGTTAATCTGTTTAATTTCTAGCCTTATTAGCCCTAAGTCCGTTTATCTTCATAATATTTTTTAATAAGTTCAAATTCTGCATCAACTTTCTTCAGATCTTCTACAGATAATTTGCCTTTTTCTAAAATCTCTAAAATTTTTTGATTATAATAATAATAAACAGTTATGGGAGCGATTGAAAATCTTTGCCTAGTTGCTTTTGCAACTTCATAATTTTTTTCATACTCTCGCCAACTCATATCTATAATAGATGAAATTTTTTGTCGTTTATCCGTTTTATTTGATTGTAGCCAAACTGTTACAATTGAGCCTACAGCACCAATTAGTGCACCCACTAAACCTGATATAAATGGAATAAAAATCTCTTTATCCATATTTTTATTTCCTAATATCTTAAGAGTAAAAAAAATAAATCATTCCCACTCAATCGTCCCCGGTGGCTTGCTGGTCACATCATACACCACGCGATTAATCCCCCGCACTTCGTTGATGATGCGGGTGGAGACGCGGCCTAAAAACGCGTGATCGAACGGGTAGTAGTCCGCGGTCATGCCGTCGGTGGAGGTAACGGCACGCAGCGCCAGAACGTATTCATAGGTGCGTTCATCACCCATCACGCCGACTGTCTTGACCGGGAGGAGCACGGCGAAGGCTTGCCAGATCGCGTCGTAGAGGCCTGCGGCGCGGATTTCTTCGAGGTAGATCGTGTCGGCCTTGCGCAGGATGGTCAGTTTTTCGTCGGTGATTTCACCGGGGATGCGGATGGCGAGACCGGGGCCGGGGAACGGGTGGCGTTTGATGAAGTCTTCGGGCATGCCGAGTTCACGACCCAGTGCGCGCACTTCGTCCTTGAACAGTTCGCGAAGCGGCTCGACCAGTTTCAGTTTCATATAGTCGGGCAGACCGCCGACATTGTGGTGGGACTTAATGGTCTGGGACGGGCCGCCGATGACGGACACCGATTCCACCACATCCGGGTAGAGCGTGCCCTGCGCCAGAAATTCGGCGTTGCCGATTTCTTTTGAGCGGGCATCGAAGACATCGATAAAGAGTTTGCCGATGGTCTTGCGTTTGGTTTCGGGATCGCTGACGCCCTTGAGTTCACCTAAGAACAGTTTCGAGGCATCTTCGTGGATGAGCGGAATATTGTAATGGTCGCGAAACATAGTCACGACCTGTTCGCTTTCGCCCGCGCGCATCAGCCCGGTATCGACATAGATACAAGTCAATTGATCACCGATGGCTTCGTGCAGGAGGACAGCGGTGACGCTTGAATCCACGCCGCCGGAGAGACCGCAGATGACGCGGCCTTTGCCGACCTGAGCGCGGATTTTGGCGATGGATTCGGCGCGGAAGGCCTCCATCGTCCAGTCACCCTTACACCCGCAGATAGTATGCGTGAAGTTTTTCAGGAGCTGCGCCCCGTGCGGTGTGTGCACAACTTCGGGGTGGAACTGGGTCGCCCAGAAGCGGCGCTCTTCGTTGGAAATGATCGCGTAGGGTGCGCCTTCGGATTTGGCGACGACCTTGAAACCGGGGGCGAGTTGCGTGACGCGGTCGCCGTGGCTCATCCACACCTGTTCGTGCGCGCCCTTGGCCCAGACATCCGCGGAGATCGCGCTTTGTTCGATCACGTCGATATAGGCGCGGCCAAATTCGCGGGTGTCTCCACCCTCTACCTTGCCGCCCAGCTGGTGCATCATCACCTGCTGGCCGTAACAGATGCCAAAGATCGGCAGGCCGAGGTCATAGACATACATCGGCGGGTGCGGGGCACCCTCGGCGTAGGTGCTGCACGGCGAGCCCGAGAAAATAATACCCTTGGGGTTGAAGGCCTTGAGCCTTGCCTCGTCCGCCGCGTTATACGGCCAGATTTCGCAGTAGACGCCGCTTTCGCGCAGACGCCTTGCGATCAGCTGGGTGACCTGGCTCCCGAAATCGAGGATCAGGATGCGGTCGTGCTGGGCTTTCAGGGGGGAAACGTTTTCTGTCGGGGAGGATGCTGTTTTCATGATCTTTTAAAGCACAAAGACCCCGCGAAAACCAAGCGATTTTAAAGGGCTTTCATAAAAAACTTGGCGGTGCAGCAACTTGGTGGTTAACTCTTAAAATGCCCCTTTCCGTGCCGCCCGCTGGACCCAGCTTCAGCTTTGAGTTTTTTCCGCCTAAATCCGAAGAGACCGCTCTCGAGCTCGACGAAACTGCGCAGGTTCTGGCCGCCCTTAAACCGTCTTATCTGACCGTGACCTATGGCGCAGGTGGCTCGACCCGCACCGGAACCTTTGAAACCGTGCAGCGTCTTGGCCGCCTCACCAATTTGCCGATGGTCTCGCACCTCACCTTCTGCGGCACGCCCAAGGCGGAGCTGGATGCCTACATCGATAAACTCTGGGACGGCGGGGTCCGTCACCTCGTTGCGCTGCGCGGCGATCTGCCCGCCGGGAAATCGATGGCCGATTTTACCTCACCTGAGTATTACCATTACACCAGCGATTTCGTCGCCGCGCTTAAAAGTCGGCACCCGTTTGAAATCAGCGTCGGTGCGTACCCCGAGAAACATCCCGATGCACCGAGCCTCGCGCTCGATATCGAAGCCCTGCGCAAAAAATGCGCGGCGGGTGCCTCTCAGGCGATTACGCAGTTCTTTTTCGATCCGGGTATCTATTACCGCTTTCTTGATGAAACCGCGCGCGCTGGCATCACGACTCCTGTCTATCCCGGCCTGTTGCCGATCAGCGATTTTGAGAAGGTCCGTAAATTCGCGACCACCTGCCACGCCAGCATTCCGCATGCCCTGCAGGAAAAATTCCTCGCCCTTGGCAACGCCGACGATGCCCGCAAGCTCGCGACCGATACGCTGATCGACCAGATCGAAGACCTCAAGCGCCACGGTGTCCGGCATATCCACTTCTACGCCCTCAACCGCGCCGACCTCTGCGCCACGGCTTGTAAAGCCACCGGGCTTGCGGTTTAATTCGTTTCATTCAAAAGGACTTTTAAAATGGTACTCGCAACAAATCTTGGCTTTCCCCGCATCGGCGTTAAACGTGAACTGAAGAAGGCAACCGAGTCGTTCTGGAAGTCCGAAAGCACTGCAGCCGACCTGCAGGCTGTCGCCAAAGAAATCCGTCTGCGCCATTGGCAGTTGCAGAAGAGCGCAGGCATCGCCCATATCCCCTGCAATGATTTTTCGTTCTACGATCATGTTCTCGACATGACCTGCACGCTTGGTGCAGTCCCTGAGCGCTACAACTGGGATGGCACCACCGTTGGCCTCGACACCTATTTCGCCATGGCCCGCGGCAGCAAGGATGCGCCGGCGATGGAAATGACCAAGTGGTTCGACACCAATTACCACTACATCGTCCCCGAACTGACCGAAGGCATGAATTTCAAATTGTCTTCGACCAAAATTTTCGATGAATTTGCCGAAGCCAAAGCCGCCGGAATTGCGGCGCGCCCCGTTCTGGTAGGCCCGCTGACATGGCTGCACCTCGCCAAGAAACGCGGCGACTGGTGCCGCTTCACGCTACTCGATAGCCTCCTCGCGGTTTACACCGAAATCCTTCAAAAGCTTGCAGCCAGCGGCGCCGAGTGGGTGCAGATCGACGAGCCGATCCTCGCGCTCGACCTGCACGAAAAATATAAAGAGAACTTCCCCAAGGCTTACGCCACGCTCGCCAAAGCCGCGCCCGGCCTGAAGCTGCTGGTTGCCACTTATTTCGGCGACCTGCGCGATAACGCTGATCTCGCCAAGGCCCTGCCTGTGCAGGCTTTGCATATTGATCTCCGCCGTGGTGTCGGACAACTCGATGCCGTGCTGAAGAATTTTCCGGCTGATAAAATTCTCTCAGTCGGTGTCGTCGATGGACGGAACATCTGGAAGAACAATCTGCGCTTAAGCCTTGGTCTTGTCACTCAGGCGATGAACGCTCTTGGATCTGACCGCGTCTGGGTTGCGCCAAGCTGCTCGCTCCTGCATTCGCCGATCAATCTCAGTGTTGAGACACGCATGGACCCGCAGCTCAAAAGCTGGCTGGCCTTTGGGACGCAGAAACTGACCGAACTTTCACTGATCGCTAAAGCGGCCAACGGCGAGAGCGTCGATCTGACTGCCAGCGACAATGTCGCCAAAGACCGCGCCACCTCCCCGCGCATTCACAATCCTGAGGTCAAAAAACGTATGGCGTCGCTGACCCCGGCGATGGCGGAGCGCACATCGCCGTTCAAGATTCGCCAAAGTCTGCAACGCGCTGCGCTGCATCTGCCCGCTTTCCCGACCACCACTATTGGCTCTTTCCCGCAGACCAAGGAAATCCGCGAAGCCCGCGCCGCCTTCAAGAAAGGCACGCTCGATGCGGCTGGTTATGACGCCGCGATGAAAGAAGAAATCCGCTCGGTCGTGAAATTTCAGGAAGACATCGGAATCGATGTCCTCGTGCACGGCGAAGCGGAACGCAACGACATGGTCGAATATTTCGGCGAGCAATTGGCCGGCTATACCTTCTCGCAAAATGGCTGGGTCCAGTCCTATGGCTCACGCTGTGTCAAGCCGCCCATCATTTTCGGTGATGTATCGCGTCCGAAACCGATGACGGTTGAATGGTCCGCCTACGCGCAGTCCCTGACCGACAAACCGATGAAAGGCATGCTCACTGGCCCGATCACGATGCTGTTCTGGTCATTCGTGCGTGACGATCAACCGAAATCTGAAACCTGCACCCAGATCGGCCTTGCCCTGCGCGACGAAGTCGTCGATCTGCAAAACGCAGGTATCCATGTCATTCAGATCGATGAGCCCGCAATCCGCGAAGGCCTGCCGCTCCGCCGTGCCGACTGGCCGGCCTATCTGAAATGGGCGGTCAATGCCTTCAAGCTCTCCGCCGCAGGGGTCAAGGACTCGACGCAAATCCACACACATATGTGCTATTCGGACTTCAACGACATCATCGACTCAATCGGTGCGCTCGACGCCGATGCGATCTCGATTGAAACCAGCCGCTCGCAGATGGAACTGCTTGAGGCGTTCGTGACCTATAAATACCCGAACGAAATCGGGCCGGGTGTTTACGATATCCATTCGCCGCGCGTTCCCTCGGTCGAGGAAATGGTCACGCTGCTTGAAAAAGCTGCCAAGGTCATCGATCCAGATCTGCTGTGGGTCAATCCGGATTGTGGTCTTAAAACCCGAGCCTGGCCGGAAACCCAGGCTGCGCTCGAGAATATGGTTAAGGCCGCAAAAGACGTTCGTGCCAAAATCAAGATTGGCAAAGCGGCCTGAATTCGGATGGGCAAGACGAGCGACCTGCGTAAAGAAATAAAAGTAAAATTCATTCCTTACATGCAGGCGCAGGGATTTACCGTCGATACCCGCGGCGGTCCCTCGCTGCTCAGTTTCCGGCGGATCACGGAGAGCGCAGTGCATGTCTGCGAACTTCAGTTTGAAAAATACGGCTATGCGCGTTTTATCGTGAAATTCGGCTCATGCAGCCCAACAGGACTTACGGTCGGCGGCACTCATATCAAAGCTGCAGATGTTCACTCTTGGGACATCCCGGTGAACGGCTCTCTCAAGCCGGGCAAAGGTATGTCCTCCCGCCATTGGTTCCGGCAGGACAAGCCACTACTGCAGTCGCTTTTTGCTAAAGAGAAGATGTATCCGCCCGCCCAGCCGGTTGCCGATCTCATGCGTCTTTTTCCTGAAGTAGAAAATTTCTGGGCGACTGGCAAAGCCGGACCGCATTGCCACGTCTATGACTTCAGCGACATCCACGAAAAAATGGCGCAACGCGTATGACAATACCGCATAAACCCTTCTATCTGATGCGCCATGCGCAATCGACCGATAACGAGCAGGGTTTGATCTCCGGGGCGGGGAGCGATCCGCATTTGAGTGCTCTCGGGCGCGCGCAGGCTGAAGAGGCCCGGCAGATTTATCTGAAACTGGGCCACCTTCCTGAAAAGATCATTGTCAGCGGCTTGATCCG
>CAYJDG010000067.1:0-7207 GCA_964368875.1 uncultured Pseudobdellovibrionaceae bacterium | reverse complement strand
GCGGCGAGCTCTGCCTTCAGGGCGGCAATCCATTTCTGCAAACCAGCATCGATCTGTTCATCAGTCAGGGTTTTACCTGCGGCTTTCGCCGCCTTGACCTGCTCTGCAGTTTCACTCAGAGCCTCTACGCCCACTGGCGGGATTTTTTGATCATACGATCCGGCTGCGACGTAATCGCGCAGTCTCTTGAGATGCAGTGGATCAGCAAACAGATCTTCGCCATCTTTAAATGCCTTGTGATTGGTCAGGACCCAGCTGGTCCGGCTCCCGGTCTCATAGGTGGATTGATAATCGGAAATCCAACCGCTCCGGCGAAGACCGGCGAAAACCTGTTTGTTATCCTTGTCTACCAAACCATCAATGCGATGAAATGCGGCCAGCTTGCCTTCATAAGTCGTTGCAGCATGAAAACTCTGCATACCTTGTGACGCATCACCTCGGGCGATGGCCATGCCGGTCCGGATACCTAGAATATCTTGCTGGGCGGCAACGGCTTTGTTTGAATCAGCAAGCGCTGTGCTGGCATTAATACGCGAATCTGTTTCCGCTTGTGGATCCCAAGCTGGTGTTGGGGCCGCAGCGGGTGGATCAGCGGCGCGGGCAGGTGGAGCAGCAGTGGCTGGAGACGGCGCAGCCGCAGGGGCTGGAGCAGCATCTACACGACGTGTTTCCACATCAACCACTTCAACATCTGGTGGTGAACCCGCTGCACGCGGTGGAGGTGTTTGAGCCGGAGCGTCGACAACTTCTTCGGCAACAATTCTCTCAGGAGCCGCTGGTGTAGTCGTAACCGTACCGCCAGCACGTGTTGGCGCAGGTGCAGCAACTGGTTTAGGTGTTGGTGGGGCAGTCCCGGTCATGCCACCCACTCTCGGGGTGCGCTCCGCGATTCTATCGACCTTAGCGACATCGGCCCCAAAACCCTCCGTCATAACTTCACGCACGGCAGCTTTAAACTGGTTGAGAGACGCTGTAGCGGCAGGGCCATCACCGAAATGGCGCACGGCGGCCATGGCGTAGCTTTGTTGAGCCTCGATCAGAGCCTGCGGAGTCAGTGCTCCGCCATTGGCTTTCTTGATCTGTTCGAGAACATCAGTGGTGAAAGTTTTGATTGCTGTCCGCTCAACGCGGCTCAGCGTCGGAATATCGGTGGAAGTAGTTGCGCGGGCTACAAACCCATCAATCGTGCGAGCGGCAGGTTTGCCCAGAGAGGCTTCGTCGAGCTTGCGGCCCTTCCCTTGCATAATGTCGAAAAATTCGCGAAGGAGAGTCTTACCAGCTTGAAGTTCTGCCATCTTACACCTCGTCTTATTACGGCCTTAGTTAATAAGTGTCCGTTTTTTTGTTTTATGCCCCTATGGTACCCCAAGAGCCATTGATTTAGCAACGTTATTATGGATATTAGAGGCTATAATCCATGAAATTTATTTATTTCTAATTAACGCCCTTTCCCTTATAATCCTTATGAATAATAAAAAGAAAAAGGGTGTAGTGTGGCCGAAAAGCCTAGGAATCCATCCGAATCCTCTGTAAAGCCGGGTCAGCCCCCTGCGACAGGTACCCTATTACCCGGATTTGCGCCCCCTAAAGACCTCAGATCCGAAACGGCAGGCGAATTACTTGCACGCCTCGGCATGATGTCAATGCCACCGCCGCCACCGACCTTGATGGAGCGTGTGAATGCGGCTGGTAAAACTCTTCTCAATATTGTCCGCGACCCGCCACCGCCGGCTCACCCGGCTCCGGCAACGATCGGCCCCACGCCGGAAAGCACTCTCGCCGACCGCCTGATTTCCGCCCGCATGATGTCGCACAATCCGCTTCAGTATCTCGATAAGGTTACTGATGCTACACTCGGCCATTATTCGCGCGAAGGTTTCAGATACCTGCGCAGCCTGCTGCCTGATATTGGCGACCGCTCGATGGTGATTGATGGCGGGTCACAGCTGGTTGGTGGTCTCGCCTATTTCGCATCTTTCGATTTTCCTCTTCCCGGTGGACGCGATGCGCGCCCCGGTGATCAGCAGATCGGTGCCCGCGTCGAAGCTACGTTGCAGAGATATCTCGAACGCACAGCCCGCCCTGATGTTAAAGGAGTCGATGATGTTGTCATGGCGAGCGGCTGGAAATTCACCAGCGGTGAAATCCTGGTAAATGGCAAGATTGTGCGCCCGACTTTGGAACAGCCCCTTGAAATCAAGAATATGCTGGCTGTTTTCGTGCGCACACGCCAAGAAGGCAAGCCTGATAAAATTGAAATTCTTGATCCCTCTACCAAGATCGAAGGATTTTCGTGGCAATTCCCTGAGCAGCTCTTGAATGCGATTACTGCGCCAGAAGTTCACCGTGCCTATCTTAAAGGCATGAAGCCGGGCGACCCGGTTACACAAAAATATGCCAAGATGATCGAAGGATACGAAAGCGACACCGATCGTCGCTGGCGCGAAGTTGCCGGGGCGACCGGATATATCGGCTGGCAGATTCTTCCTGCCATTGTCAGCGGTGGCGCGCTTGGTGCAAGCAAGGGCGTTGTTCAAACAGCGACCAAGCTTCCAGGGCTGGTTGAAAAAGGCACGCATTTCGCGCGCGGCGCGGCGCTTGTTTCGGCTGCCGCAGAATCGACATCCGCCTTGCCCGCAGCACAGGCAGTCGTAACGGCAGGTGCCGTGAAAGCAAGTCAGATACTGACCCAGATTGCTCCTAAAGTTCCGGCAATCGCAGAGGGTGCCGCCAAAGTATCATTGGCAGCGCAAGGCGTGTCTGTTCTTGCTGCGCCACTGGGTGTTGGTAATACGGCAGGTGGTATGGGCGCGATGGGCGGCCAGTTCAGCCAGAGCCTTTATTTCTCTCCCGAAGCCATCAAGAAGCTCGCCGATAGTATCTCCAGCGTTGTCACTGACCCGAAACTGATCACGGCCCAAGGCGTGCGCGACAAGCTGAATTCAGGCCTTTATGACAAGAGCTTTAAAGAAGGCAGCAACGCTTCACAATATTACATTCCATCGTTGCGCTCCGGCGATAGCCCTTGGCAACGGTTGCAGGAAGCCCTGAGCGGCAGCGTCAATCTTTACGAGAAGCGCAACAACCCTTGGGAAAAATGGCCCGCAGGCCAGCGTCGCGTCGAAGTCCTTGAGATCAAAGAAGCACTCGCAGCTGATCCGAAAATTGCCTATGCATTTTATTCTGCCGTACAGAAACACCTCAGCGGCAAAACTCCGACCGATCAGGAAATTTTCGTGATGCGGGTCGGCTATAAAATTTCTAAAGAAGGCACTGAGAACTTAAGTCCAGCCGGAAAAGACTCAACTGAGACAACGCTTAGATTCTCTCCGGAAGAGCGAGCCGAAACGCTGAAACTGATTGATGGCCAGCTACAAAATCGTCTGCGCGATAAAATCGCCCCGCTACTGACCGGGATCAAATTAGACAAAATGGGGCCGGATGGCATCACCCTCGATCCAAAAGTCAGCGCCAGAATTTTGACGGAAACAGGTGTGAGCCTGAAGAAGATAGATCTCGATTTTATTCTCGATCCAAAATTCACCCCGGCGCAAATCAAAGCCTTCGTCAACCACGAGGTCGTGCCGCACGAACTCGCGCGTGAGAAAGAGCGTCAAGCCGATCTGGTGAGAGCGCAACAGATGGCCAGTATGGCTCTCGCGCCGCTCTAGTCTTCGTGATTTTCGTAGATGACCTTAGGCTTGCCGCTGCCCTCTGCCGGCGTGGCTTCCGGTGTCAGCACGGCTGGGGGAGCCATTTGTTCCTGAACCGCCTCGGTGGCTGGTGTTGGTGTCGCTTCGGCGGTCTTGCTTGGGAGGGTTGAAAAGACCAGCGTCAGAATCGCGGCAAGCGCCAACAGCACGACGACGATAACCGGAACAGTCAGCAGAATGATTTTACGTGTGTTCATCTAAAACCTCGAAGCGGTGAATTCAGCCAGCGTCTTACAGGAATCCTTTAGAGCTTTCCAGCCTCAAGGCATATTTTCATAATATTAACCTCTTTTCTGTATGATAAGCGGAAATATGGGGGATTTGACCATGGCCACGACAGGGCCGACCAAAAATATGACTGCTGCCGATTTTCTGGCCCATGAACTGCGTCTGCTAAAAGATAAGCCAGAGCAATACGCAGCTTTGAAAGTGGCGACTAAGGTTGTCGCAACCTTCACCGATTTAGGCGATCTACGGGCTGCCTTTGATCAGGTCAGCGGTAGTAAAATGGGCTTCCTGACAGATCATCTGCGGCGTCTCAGTGCGCGCGAAGAAGAAATCAACGACCTCAAAAAATCTGCCTATCCTACTTTGTCGATCGGCCTTGCGGCGATTGCACGCGAATATGAAACCAGGCTGATTTCTGAGCGGCGCAAGGAAATATCCCCTCTCATGGGTGAAGCGGAACGCGCTTTCAAACCTTTTAAACCGGATGACATGATGAGCAACTCTGAAGCCTTCGCTGCAGAGCAGGATTTTGCCACCCGCCGCACGCCTAAATAATTCCAATTATTATAGGTAGACCCGCAGCGTGCGCCCTTATCTGGGCGCACGGAACTCTTAGATATTATTGACACAACCTTACATATGCGGCCTCACACCTTGGCCGTATAATATGTTTGCCGACTTTGGCTGATCTATGTATAATTAACGAAAGATTAATAATTTACTAAAAAATAGTAAAAGAAGGTGTGTGTGTCATGGCTGTAGCCCCACAGAGTGGACCTGTATCCGCTGCTCAATTTCTCGAACAGGAACTCCGCGAACTCGGAGAAAAGCACCCGTCATTTCTGACGATCAAGCTCGCTGCTGGTATTAGCGCCGCCCAGACATCGCCTCATCGCATGCAGAATGATCTCGCGAATGCTACTAATGGTCATCTCGATATCGTTCAAAAATATATGGACAAACTCGCTGCCCGCCATTTCAAGATCACCCACACGTCGTCTCCAGACGACAAAACTCCTCATACGCCTGTTTACCCTGGCCTCAAGCTGCTTGAGTCACAGATTGTACGCAAGTATGAGGTCATGCTGATTGCAGAGCGCCTGTCTGCAGCGGGTCCAATTTTTGACAAATACGCGAATGCTGTCGTTGTAAAAATGGAGACCATACGTCCTGTTGAAGACAATCATTTGGTAAAGCCTGTTCCAGCTGGACAAGAGGCCCACGATCACAGATGGGTGGACACGCATCCGGATGACGAAATCATCGTCGCCCAAGAGGTCGACTCAGTCAGTCATATTCGCACTCCTTCACCCGTAGCTGCACCTGTACTTGCAACTGCACGTCCAGCAGATTCAGCTATTAAAGTAGTCCTCTCCGAGGTCGTTGGAACGCCTGCCACCGCGCAACCCGCAAAACCTGTCAGCACAAAACCCGCCGCTGCTGCTCTTGGCAATCTCCCTGTTCTTACGGAAGTATTACTTCCAAAAAACACTGCCCCTGCTGCGGCAATCGTGGAAGAAGAAAGCGGTTTTAGCGCGAAGTCCCTTCTGGCTGCACGCGCCATTTTTGAACGCGATCTCGCAAAAAAATCCGGTGCAGAGCTTAAGGATTATATTGTCGAAACGCTGATGCCTGCACGCCGCTCAATTATCACTGAAATTCAGGGCCGTAACGGTAAAGCCAGCGAAGACATGCTCAACCATGCTGTCTTCCTCGACCGGACGATCATGAGCGCCAAGGAAAGATTGGCTGCGACTGTCATTCCGACACCTGCTAAAGTTGATGTCACCGCAGCCGCAGCCGTTGCTGCCGCTGCTGCCCCCGTTACTCAACTGTTTGCGCAACCGGAGCCATTCTGGAAACGTGCGCTTTCAGCCGCCAAAGACTTTGTTGCCGATCTTTTCAATCCGCTCAAACCGGTTGATGACTATCTTGCCGCACGTCCTATACCAAAGGTCCAGCCTGCACAGTCTGGCCTTGATGCAGCCTTAGCGGCCAATCCTGACATCCGGTCTGCTGTAGAAAAAGAATTGGCTGCAGCCTCGCTGCGGGCAAAGGCGGCTCTCAATCCTTCACCTCTCGCAAGACTGAGCAACTGGTTTAAGGATGCTGCCGATACGGGTGTTGCGTTTGGCAAGGCCTTGAGCGCAGAAATTCAGACGAGAAGTCCCGGCAGACACACAGCGATAGGTGCTGGCGCACTTGCCAGCGTAGCTCTCGCCGGAACGCTTGCCTTCAATATGGCGGGTCAGAACGCGCCCGACACTGAGCGTGTCGCCAGCAATGGTCCCGCAGTCACGAATGCTGTTACCTGGAAAATCACCCAAGCCGCACCCGCGTCCCTGCCTGCTGCGTCCTCTGAGAGCACCACGCTCGCGGCTGCACCGATCACGACTGCGGCCCCGGCAGCGGCAATTCTTTCCGCTCCCGAACCAGCCCCAACCAAAGAAGTTACGCGGACGTTTACCCGTAAATCCTTCAATATCGAGCCGGCCCCCCAGCCTCAGCAGGTCAAGCCAACCACGATTACCTTTACCGATGGCAGCACTTATGTGTCACAAAGTGACGCCAAGACGTGGACCCGGCTCTGTGAACAGGGCTTTGATATCTGTAAAAATATCAAAAGCCTTACCCCTCAAGGCTAAATAGACCTAAATTCTCTTGAAACCTGCGGCATAACCCCTTATCCAAGGGGCCATGCCTGCGACCCCTCAAGATAAGATTCGCAACTTCGCGATCATTGCCCATATCGACCATGGGAAATCCACGCTTGCCGACCGCCTGATCGAACTCTGCGGCGGCCTCGAAAAGCGTGAGATGAAAGAACAGATTCTCGACAACATGGTGATCGAGCGCGAGCGCGGCATCACCATCAAGGCGCAGACCGTCCGCCTCAACTACACCACCAAGGCGGGTGAGACCTACCAGTACAACCTCATGGACACGCCGGGCCATGTCGACTTCGCCTACGAAGTCTCCCGCTCGCTGGCCTCGTGCGAAGGCTCCCTCCTGATCGTGGACTCGACCCAGGGCGTCGAAGCGCAAACTCTCGCCAACGTCTACAAGGCGATGGAGAACAACCACGAGATCATTCCTGTCATCAATAAGATCGACCTGCCCGCCGCCGACGTCGAGCGCGTGCGCGAACAGATCGAAGACGTTATCGGCATCGATGCGTCGGATGCCGTCTGCGTCTCGGGCAAATCCGGCCTCAATGTCGGCGACCTGCTCGAAGCCATTGCCGTGCGCCTGCCGCCGCCGAAAGG
>CAYJDG010000066.1:0-7279 GCA_964368875.1 uncultured Pseudobdellovibrionaceae bacterium | reverse complement strand
CCACCACTTTTCAGCTGTCTTAAGAGCTGCCATGACCCTTCATCTCATCAAACTTTCCGTCGGCACTGACAGCATTGACGATCTGGCCGCATGGCAAAATCTGCGCCTGAGGGAGATGAGGCTGAGAGGCCTTGCTCCCGAGTTGATCCATGTTACCCGCCAGACTCCCAAGAAGGCCGAAGAGATCCTTGCTGGCGGATCGATTTATTGGGTTATCAAGGGTGGGGTGGTGGCGCGGCAGAAACTGCTCGAGCTCCGCCCTCTTAAAAAGGACGGAATTCCCTATTGCGGGCTGGTCTACGATAAAAACATTATTCCGGTACGCTGGCAGCCGCGCCGTGCGTTTCAGGGCTGGCGCTATCTCGAACCCAAGGATGCGCCCCCCGACCGGATGCCGGGTGACCCGGATGACGCTGTGCCAGACGAGATGCGGCGCGAGCTGAAAGCTCTGGGTCTTATTTGATATAGAGAATGGAAATTATATTTTGGGCGCTGTAATCGGTTGCGCTGCCGTGGGAGCCGCGCAGGTGGCTTCATAAAGCTTGGCCACTTCGTATTGACGCTCGGCTTCTTTCCCGAGGGCTTTTAAACCGTCCGCCGTGTAATCCTTATCAATTTTAACGCGCAGATCGACGATCTCCTGTTCGAGCAAAGGTCCTGCCTTGGTACAGAGTTGATCACGGCTGCGGTCAAGCATCGCCGTAACCGTTGCCGCATCGACGGGCAGACGGTCTGCACCTTCTCCGGATTTCAAAGATTTGGATGTACCGTCAAAACCTGCGGCCATGCGTACACGCGACTCCGCATTATCGGGAAGGCCAAGGGCCTTCGGATCATCGGCGATCGCTCTGCCGAATTCATTGCCCTTGCGCTCCGCCAAAGCCTTGTCATAGGCGGCTTCAACCGAACTTTGCGCTTTTAAATCATCAGGACCAGCCATCACACCATCATCCTCTGAGCAGGTAAAGATTTCTTAAAGAAAATATGTAGCGGATCTCTATTTCTCTATCAGGCCAACCTAGAAGATGTCAAAAAGAGCAAAAAGTTACTTATTCCATGGCATTTTTGACAAGAGCAACGCAAGCCCGCACCACCCGCTCAAACCTGCAAACAGCAAGGCTGCGCCAAAGATACCGGCGAGGATGAAACCTAAGATCAGGCCTGAAAAGCCCAGTGCGATGCATAGGATGATCAGCGTACCTACGGCCATCTGCACCTGTCGGAAGATCGAAATTCCAGCCGCACCCATGCCACGTATGACAGGTAAACCCGCTTCCTTCCAAGCATCAATGCCCCCGGTCAGATTATAGTAGGATTTGCCCTCGCCATTCGTGCCAAGCAATAAGCATGCCTGCTCGCCGCGTTTACCACGCAAACATTGAAAGATGATTTTTCGGCCCGCTGAAAATTCAGCATAGGATGAAATATCTCCTACAGCATTCAACGGTAGCGATGCAGCATACCCAATATGTTCAGCCTTATATTCGTCCGGCTCACGCACATCAATCATAATGGCTTCGCCAGATTTAAGCCACGCGTAAGCCTCTTGTGGGGTGATGGGTGTGTAATTTGTTGGGTTCATTTTTTACCTCCTGGGGGGCAGAAATGGGTTTGTAGAACAGCCATAAGATCGCCCACAGCCTCATGGCTTATATAATAAAACAGAGTACGGTGTTCGCGTCGAAATGAGACGATACCCTCAGCCTTCAGTTTGTTCAGATGCTGAGACATTGATGTCTGAGCTATATCTGTAGCGGCCATAAGCTCAGTTACGCTTTTCTCGCCCTCCGCAAGCTGACACAGAATGCGCAGGCGCAAAGGGTTTGCGAGACCGCTTAAAAAAGCGGCGGCTTCATCAGCCTTTTTTTCCATTTTCTTTAATGCATCAGCAGGCATTGACTAACCCTTTTTTAATTCATATATTTATAATATCATAAAAATATGAATTGTAAAGGAGAGCATTCTATGACCAAAAATTATCAACAGATTACTGCCGATATTTCTCAATATACGGGTGAACTAAAAAAAGCTGTTCCTGATGCTATGGCAGGATTTTATGCCATGGCTAAAGCGGCCACTGCTGACGGCATAATCGATAAAAAAACTAAGGAATTTATCGCTCTTGCTATCGGTGTCACGCAACGCTGCGATGGATGCATCGGATTTCACATCAAAGCGCTTAAGCAACTTGGTGCAACCCGTGAAGAGATCGCCGAAGTTATGGCTATGTGCGTTTACATGGGTGGTGGGCCAGCGCTGATGTATGCTGCCGATGCAATGCGTGCCTATGATGAGTTCAGTGCAGCGGCTGGCTAAACTTAAAAAGCTGGTTTCCGCCTATGTAATTCGAACCTTCCCATGGCGGAAAATCCTGCTACACATTAAGGTATGACAGATCCCCAAGACTCCCCTGCCAAAGACCTGATGTTTGCCAGCTCATTTACAGTTGGCACGATCATCGTTCTCGTTTTTGCCAAGACGCTGGCCTATGTCTACAGCGGATCGGGCGCGGTGCTCTCGTCTTTGATCGATTCTTTGAGCGATGTCGGGTTGTCGATCATGACACTGATGTCGTTGCGTATGTCGCTGAAGCCTGCGGACGCAAACCATCGCCATGGGCATGGCAAGATCGAGGGCGTGGCGGCGCTGTTGCAGGGGGCAATTCTGGTGGGTGCGGCGGCTTTCCTCGCACTTGAGGCGTTTAACCGGCTTTTGCATCCGCAGGAGATCCACGCGCATTTCTTCACTCTGATGTTGCTCGGTCTATCGGCGATCCTCACCATGATCATGGTGATCGTTCAACGCCGCACGCTCACACATAACTCTTCGCTCGCGCTTGAAGCAGATCATGCGCATTACTCGGCGGATATCTGGATCAACCTCGCTGCGATCGTTGTCGTGGCCTTGGATTATATGGATGCGGCGCCAGCCTGGCTCGATCCGGTTTGCACGCTTGCGATCGGAGTTCTCTTGGGGTATAGCGCGATAGGAATTTCTAAAAAGGCTGTCGACATGCTGATGGACCGCGAGCTCTCCCCCGAGGTCCGCGAAAAAATACTGTCGATCGTGACTGGCACGCCCGAGGTGCGCGGCGTACATGATCTGCGCACCTATCAATCGGGTCTGAAGATGTTCATCTCCTTTGATATGGAGGTCGATCCAAATATACTTTTGTGGTCAGCGCACGAGATTGCCCGCACCGTCGAGCACAACCTGATCGGGGAATTCCCGCAGGCAGAAATTCTTATCCATCTTGATCCTGAAGGCGATACCGATGACACCCGCCATCTCGGCCAGAAAGAAAAGCCAGTATGACCGTTTTGCTTTGTGACATTGGCGGCACACATATCAGATTCGCGCTGAGCGAGCAGACGACCACGTTGCGCCCGCCCGAAAAATTGCTGGTCGATAAGCACCGTTCACTCGAGGATGCGGTGGCACGGTACTTAAGCACGCAGTCGGTCGATCCCTCTAGCATTACGCATTTTTATCTGGCCTACAGCACGCGCAACAGCTGGGAGCGGGATGAGGCGATGCTCCGCAGTGTTCTGCCTAATGCCAAATTCAAGCAATGCAATGATTTTGAAGCCAATGCACTGGGTATCCTGCATGCACCGCGCGAAGATTTTGCTATGCTCTATGATCCGCAGATGCCCTCCGTGGAAAAATCCTCGCGCCTTGTGGTCGGAATTGGCACAGGGGTTGGTATAGCCTATATCGTCGGGGAGGGGGCGCAGACATTTATTCAAAAAACCCATGGCGGACATATGTTGCCGGCGGCGCTGAAATCAGAACACATCGAAATCTTTCGCACACTGCAACGGCCAGATATTCCAACGCCGATCTATGAAGACGTGCTGAGTGGAAAAGGCTTGTTCAATCTTTATAAATTCATTTGTCACAGCAACCAGCTGAATACCGAATATCACGATGTCAGCGACTTGCTGATTTCAGGCAAGGACGATCCGGTGATGCGTCAGACACTCCGCATCTTCCACGAAATTTTTGGGATCTTCCTGCATCAGGCCGTGGCGTTTGGATATAGTTATGGCGGTATTTATCTGACTGGTGGAATTATCGACCGCTTGATGAAGGCTGGGTTGTTCGAAACCGCAACAGTGCTTGATATTTTGCGACGTCCGGCGGTTCCTATTGTCGCTGAACATGTGCGGTCGACGCCGCTATATTGGGTGCGGGATGAATTCGTTTCGTTACGCGGCCTGCTGAAACAGGCGCAGGAGGATCTGGCATGAAAGCGGCCTACCTGACAATTGATGACAGCCCCTCAGCCTACACCGATGATTTAACCGATTTTCTTGTCGAGCGCGGCGTGCCTGCCTTGCTTTTCTGTAGAGGCGATATGATGGAGAAGAACGGCCTGAACGCTCTGGTTCGGGCGATCGATAAAGGTATCGTTCTCGGCAACCATGCGTATCATCATTACCGGGCCAGCGAGCAGACTTTCGAAGTTTATGTCGAGGAAATCAGGGCGACCGAAAAGCTGATCGAGCAGGCTTATGCTGAGGCTAATGTTACGCGCGACAACAAGTATTTTCGCTTTCCGCATATCGACCGCGGCACGGGTGGCTGGATCATCGATTATAACCAACTCACTGAAGACGAGCGCGCCGATGTCATCGAAATATTTTCGGACGGACTGAATATTTCCCTCACCCCGCCAACTCCGGAGATGATCCAAAAGAAAGAGCACCTGCAGGATTTTCTGAGCGCAGAGGGATTTACGCCGTTCCCGGCAGAGGGCATTTCCTTTCCCTGGTATCAGGGGGAACTCGCGCGTGCGGTAGATGTGCCTTACACCTATTCATTTGGCGACTGGATGCTGCTGTCACGGCATAAAGGCAAATGGCCATACAAATCGTTGGATGATCTGCGCAATAAAATTGATACTGACCGCTGGCTGCAGGCCACGCAGAACGTCAACATCATTCTCGCCCATGATAAGGAAGAAATCGATGTAGTCGTGCGCGATCTGATCGACCATTGTCTGGAGCAGGACATCACTTTTTTACCGATCCCATAAGGAGCAGAGTATGACCGAGACGATCATTTATGTGATTGCAGATTACGGCGATCTTCACGATCTGGCATTTGCTGAAGTGGTGCAACGGCTTCATGCCGAGCTTGGTCCTGACTATAGCAATATCAACACCTTTGCGATCCCGGCTTTTGACACGGTCGCAACCGGTTTCGCGTTGGCACAGACCGCGATCAACAGTCGCCTTGGGGCGAGACAGAAATTCTTCGTCAACACAGCACCGCGCAAAGACGACCTCAAGGCCCGCAGCAACAATGCGGGCGAGGGGTTCGTTTATGCCAAGCTGCATAACGGCGTTGAAATCTGCGCGGTCAATAGCGGGTATTCTCTATCCTTCATCAAGGATGCGGCCCTGGAAATGCGGCGCGTTAATTGCGACACCCAAGGTTCGCAGTTTCGCTCACGCGATATTTTTCCAGCCGCCTTCGCGCGTATCGTCAAAGGCGATCAGAGTCTGCTCGGCGAAGACATGCGCGATTACGTGCCGGATTTTCCCCAGGACGTAGTTTGTTACACCGATGGCTATGGCAACATGAAATGCTCGATCGATCCGGCGCAGCTTGCTGAGATCAAGAACAAAAATGTCATCCTTGATATCAACGGCCAGCAGCAGGTGGCGCGCATCGCTGATGGCATTTTCGGTGTTTCTGACGGAGAATTCTGTATGTCGTCAGGCAGTTCCGGCTGGACGTTGCCGGATGGCAAGCGCGTGCAATTCACCGAAGTCGTCAAGCGCGGCGGAAACGCGGCCAAAGTTTTTGGGCGGCCTGCGGGCGGCCATCCGATTGTCTGGCGGCTGGTGAACTAGAATTTATTTGCAGGGGAAGTCGCGAATTTCACGAAACAGAAAAGCGCCCGCCCTGTCTTGAGTAGCATGGTGTGTGTCGCTATCGATCTCATAGGTGAAGGGCGTGCCAAAGGGCCGGCCATCATACTCAGTCCGGAGCTGCGGACCGCTTCGGTCTTCGGGGCGGAACTCCACCAGAGAAAAATTTTCAGCCGTGGCTTGCAGAGTTGCCAGTTCCTGGTCCGGTAAACACGCGTCGCTAAAGCTGCGTGCGGTCACCGTCGCAATCGTCTGGGGATGAAATTCACGGCGAACTGGAATAACTGCTTCCTGAATCCAGATCCCGGTCAGGGTTCCTGTGGCATCGCGGTCAGCGGTTTGCGAGATATGAATTCCCGTCATTTTATTGAACCTTCCTGTGATCGTTTTTTATAGTTTTATATGAAAAGAGTATGCCCTTTTGGCGCACCTGCCAAAGGGAATTATCAAAACTTCACAGATTTAAGGTTATGGTTTGCGGGAACTGGCCATCCCTGAAGCCGCAAGACCAAGAGACTGAACCTCGCGCAGCGCCCGGAGCGTTGCATGATACTGGGCCAACTGACATTGGACAGGGTCGGCGCTCAGACCGAAGACGCCAAGAAGTCGTCCGCCCCTGCCAAGCACCTGCAGGGCCGGGGGAGTGCCGATAATGGCCGGGGCGTCAACGATGCTGACATCGAGAGCGGCCAAATCAAACGGGAGCTTCCAAGCTGCAAGGTCCTGCGCCGAAATAGTTGCGGGCCTGCTGGGCACGCTCAAATTCATAGTAACGGTCATCATGCCAGTTGCCGTTGCCCAGTCGGTTTTTCCACTCAGGCGATAGACTGACGCACTTGGGTCATATGGGCTGCGGCCTTTGGCGGTGACCGCTTCGATAACCGGGTTCATTGCCTAATCCTCTAATTACTCATTGTATCTAATTTTCAGGCACCCTAAAGGGACGCTCCGGAAATTGTCAATAAATTAGGGAAATTGTAAGCTGCGGCTGGTTTTTGAACTTGTTAAAGAATTCAGCCTTCATTATAAACAGGCAGACCGCGCGCGGGCGTAGTTCAATGGTAGAATTCCAGCCTTCCAAGCTGGCCGTGCGGGTTCGATTCCCGTCGCCCGCTCCAGCCTTCGCCCTTCCGGGCTTCGGCTCGGCAAACCAACAGCCTCTTCGTCATAAAGCTGGATTTCTATGATGCAACAATTTGGCGATGGCTGTCGCGGCGAAGTCCGTAAAGACGAAGACGGACTATAACCCCATAAAGCATCACGAAAACCATTTGACACAACGCATCCTGTGACCTAAATCAACACAGGTTTTAACAACAGCCAACCAGAGGTTTTTTACATTATGGCCAAGGAAAAGTTCACGCGGAACAAGCCGCACTGTAACATTGGAACGATCG
>CAYJDG010000065.1:0-7463 GCA_964368875.1 uncultured Pseudobdellovibrionaceae bacterium | reverse complement strand
ATTCACGGCGCGACCATGTCCTCGAAGGAATTCGAAGACGGCGTCGAAGCCGAACGCCCGACCGTGCAGGTTGGCGACCCGTTCACCGAAAAACTTCTCATCGAAGCCTGTCTGGAGTTGATGCAGCAGGATGCGATCATCTCGATTCAGGATATGGGTGCCGCTGGCCTCACGTCCTCCTCCGTTGAAATCGCCTCGAAGGGCGATATCGGCGTGATCCTCACGCTGGATGATGTCCCGCAGCGCGAACCCGGTATGGTTCCATACGAAATCATGCTCTCGGAATCGCAGGAACGCATGCTGATGATTCTGAAACCGGGCAAAGAAGAAATGGCCCGCGAAATTTTCGAGAAATGGGATCTCGATTTCGCCGTCATTGGCCGCACCACCAACGATAAACACCTCAAACTCTATATGTACGATCAACTCTGGTGCGATATTCCCGTCCCGCCGCTGGTTGACCAGTCACCCCTCTATGACCGCCCGTCGGTTCCAACCCCGAAACAGACACCGCTCGATGATGCCGCCTATCCGCTGCCGAGCGGTGATGCGCTTGCGGCTCTCGGTAAACTGCTGGCCTGCCCTGACCTCGCGTCCAAACGCTGGATCTGGGAGCAGTATGATTCCCTCGTTGGCGGCGAAACGATTTTCTCCCCCGGCATTCAGGACAATCAGGCGCTGCGTGCGGGTGATGCCGCTCTCGTGCGCATCGAAGGTAAACAAAAAGCCCTCGCCGTCTCGTCCGATGTCACGCCCCGCTACTGCTACGCCGATCCGTATGAAGGCGGCAAGCAAGCCGTGGCGGAAAGCTGGCGCAATATCACCGCTGTCGGTGCCACGCCCCTTGCGATCACCAACAATCTCAACTTCGGTAATCCCGAGCGCCCTGAAATCATGGGCCAGCTGGTTGGTTGTCTCGAAGGTTTGGGTGATGCGTCGCGTGCGCTCGACTATCCGGTCGTCTCCGGTAACGTCTCGCTGTATAATGAGACCAGCGGCAAAGGCATTCTGCCCACACCAACCATTGGCGGTGTCGGCATCATCAAGGACTACAGCAAAGCCGTCGGCCTTGGCTTCGTCCGGGCTGGCGATACTGTGCTCGTGCTTGGCGAAACCCTCGGCCATCTGGGTCAATCGCTTTATCTGCGCGAACTGCACGGCAAAGAAAGCGGCGGCGCTCCGCCAGTCGATCTCGCTGCAGAACGCGCGACAGGTGATCTGGTCCGCTCGCTTATCGATCAGGAACTGATCACGGCTTGCCATGATGTGAGTGATGGCGGTCTGCTTGTCTGTGTTGCTGAAATGGCGATGGCGGGAGCACTTGGTGCGAAACTTTCAACCACGCCCGATAACGCTGCCGCTTTCTGGTTCGGCGAAGATCAGGGCCGCTATGTCGTCACCACCAGCCACGCCGACAAAGTCACATCTCTTGCTCAAGCCTCTGGTATCGCCGTGACAAAAATCGGCGCCACTGGTGGCACGGCACTCGAACTCGCGGGCGGTGCGTCCATAAGCGTCGCCGAACTGGTGAGAGTAAATGAATCATGGCTGCCGGAGTTTATGGCGGGTTAACCTGAACGCGCGGCAAGGCAATCAGCAGGTCGCGCGTTAGTTCGCCTTCGTTGGTGACGATGTAACCGCCCGGCGGAACATCGTGAATTTGCTGCGCAAGCCGGTCCCAACCTTCCTGATGCCCTTCATGGGCATTGACGAAATTTTCCGGCAGGCGAATAAATCTTTCGCGCGGCACGTCGCGGACATTCAGCAAGGTTTGATACACTGACGCCCCATCAAGCCGGATAATGCCGTTCGGCCAGCGGTTGAAATGATAGTCTTCCCCATCGCACTCAACCGAGGCGGCAGCACCGCGATAGACCAACGCAATATCTACTTTGTGTCCGCGCGCGGCAATTCTGGATTTGGTCAGGATCGAACACCCTGCAGCTTCAAACTGGCGCCGCGCCGCGCCTTCGAGTGGACTGCCCCGCTCCGTTTCACGCATGCCGCATTTTGGATCTTGGTTGGTGAACCAGACATAGGCATCACGCAGAACGCCCATGTGCGAGGATGTAGCGGCAAGCGATAGCTTTGTAAGCACGATCTTGTCCTGAGTCAGATCGGCGAACAGGTCAAGCATCGTCAGTTTGCTTTTCGGGTCCATGGCCGTTGCGACGGCATCGATGGTCGCGATATTGTGCAACAAATGGTACAGGTCGTCGCCGCTCATATGATGGGCAAGAACGCGTGCACGCTGCCCAAGTGCGTCCATGAACGGCGCGTCAAATTTGATCGCTAAATGGGCGAGCGAAGAATACATCTGCGTTAAATCGAATGGCAGAAACTTACGGATATGAAAGATGCCTGCTTTTTCGGCGTAGTTCAGGAATTCTTCGCTGGGGCCGTTGCGCAAGGCCGCCATGGCATTCAGGGTTCGTGGAAAAAAATGAGGCGGAGCATTCGGCGCACCGGTTGATTTTTCAAGCCAGAGTGGCAAGTGCTTCTCGATAATCGCGCGCGCAGTTTCAACATGACCGAAGGCATCCTGGCGCATCGCCCCGTTTACGGCATGCTCAAGCACGATCGCCATGTCATAGGGCTTAAGCGGGAGCCGGAGCGCAACTCCGAGCATTTCATCGAGGCATTCCGGGGATGCCCCGCCGTGATTGCAATCGAGAAAAAAATTAATAACGTCTCTGATCCGCTCATCTGTAAAGCGGTTGGTATGCTGACTCATTACTCAACAACTCATTTTTATAGGTTCTCAAAAAAGAGAGCCTGTTCCCTGTTGGGAATTACGATATTCCCATGTGGAAAACCAAGTCAATACCGCATATCTGATATGCGCATTTACGCACCTGCTTTTAATATTGGCCAAACAATATAAAAACCCTCTAATATAATTACTGAACAAAGGACAAACCGATGGCCATGGAAGCCGCCATGATTGAACAGCTCATCCGCGAGGGTATTCCCGGCGCGACTGTGAGCATTCAGGATCTCGCGGGGGATGGCGATCATTATGCCGCCCATGTGGTTGCGGCGGCGTTTGCCGGAAAGTCCAAGGTTCAGCAGCACCAGATGGTTTATGCTGCGCTGAAGGGTAAAATGGGCGGGGAACTGCACGCACTGGCCTTGACCACCGCCGTGCCACCTGCATAAAGATTAGACAACTGAGTTTGAGGAGATTGCCATGACCGACACCGCCGTATTCGACCAGATCAAGAAAGACATCAGCGAGAACGATGTCGTGCTTTACATGAAAGGCACCGCTGTCTTCCCGCAATGTGGTTTTTCTGCGGCCGTCGTGCAGATGCTCAGCAAGCTCGGCGTCCAGTTCAAAGGCATCAATATTCTCGAAGATGCTGACCTGCGTCAGGGCATCAAAGATTACGCCAACTGGCCGACCATCCCCCAGCTCTACGTCAAGGGCGAGTTTATCGGTGGCTGTGACATCGTGCGTGAAATGTACGAAAGCGGCGAGCTGCAAACGCTGCTCAAGGAAAATGGCATCCAGATTCAGGATGCAGCTTAACTTACCGAACGGGTTGGACGCGTGATCTGCCGATAGGCCTGATCGCGCCTTTCAACTTCATTCAATGCATCAGCACGCGTATAAATCTTTTCAGGCTCGATCTGACGGCGGCTGAGCTCAACTTCATACGGCATCGAATACTGACCTCCGCCCGAAATCCGCAGCCCATACGTGACCATGTTCAATTGATAAGTCTTGCTCTGCGGCTGGGTTTCAATGGCAACCAGTCGCTGCCAGGTCATGTTGATGCCGAGTCCTGTAACCGAGCGCTTATTACCTTCGATCTTGTCCCCGCGCGGCGATGCCCCGGCAAAGACAGATGCAAGGCCGCTTTTCTCGGCATACGCTCCAACCAGCGCCGCTGCCGCTCCCATCAAATCACGAAGATCCTGAATTTTACTCATTGGGTGTGCCTGGCTTATTTGGCAAGCGCGAGAGCAAGACCGCGGGTAATCTCCTGTCCGGCTTCCAGCTTCGCATGATAGTCTGCAAACTTCGCAGGCAGGTCGGCTTCCTTGATCGGCCCGAAATCGACTGGCTCTTCGTTAGAGCGGCAGAGCATGGCGGTAAGGTTAGATCCAGCTTCCAGAGACTCGAGACCTGTCGGTCGCAGCGTGGTCACGAGACCAATAGAATAGGAGCCTGAGTCTTTAGAAATTTCTGTTGCCACCAGACGGGCCATTTGCAGCGCTGATGACTCGGGGTAAAAAATGGCCGGGCCGGGAATGGTTTTTGGGCCTTCAATAGCCTCAGCAACCCACTTTAATACGTCTCTCAGGCCCATGCCCCTCTCCTCTGTAATATTTTTTTATTATGAGAAATATAGGGAGATCAGGCTTTTCTTGCAAGGAATTTCCTAAAACGCCTTAAAAAGCCCGGGGAAGCCGGGTGTCCCGGTAAATATTGCAGCACTGGATAATGCCGAAAGCGATCATGACGGTCAGCATCGCCGTGCCGCCATAGGACATCAGCGGCAAGGGGATACCCACCACGGGCAGCAGGCCCATGACCATGCCGATATTGATCATGACATAGATTGAGAAGTTAAAAATCAGCCCAAACGCCAGCAGCCGGCCGAAGGTATGGCGGCAGCGGAATGAGATCCAGTAGCCGTAAAGAATAATCATACCGAGCAAGGCGATCAGGAATAAACCGCCGACAAGCCCCCACTCTTCCGCATAGAGAGTGAAAATAAAGTCGGTCTGCTTTTCCGGGAGGAAGTTCAAGTGCGATTGTGAGCCCTCAAGAAAACCTTTGCCAAATATGCCCCCCGAGCCGAGCGCGATTTTGGATTGGGTAATGTGGAAGCCAGCACCAAGCGGATCGGATTCCGGATCCATGAAAATCATTACCCGGTTCTTTTGGTAGTCGTGCAGAAAATGCCAGGCGATTGGCACAGCTGCGATCGCGGCCGTCAGCAGGGCGGCGAAAATCCAGATCGACAGGCCGCCGACAAACAGCATGGCGCCTCCTGCAAACAGGATCGTCATGCCGGTCCCCAAATCCGGTTGCGCCGCCACCAGCCCGACGGGGATCAGGATCATGATGGCGGGGATGATGACGGTGCGCAATTTACGCACGCGGTCCGGTTCCAAAGCATGGAAATAGCGCGCCAGCGCCATCACTGTCGAAATCTTGGCCAGTTCCGAGGGCTGAATCTTCATGATGCCGAGATCGAGCCAGCGCTGTGCGCCCATGCCGATATGGCCAAAGATATCGACGAGTATGAGGAGAATAATAGTCAAAGCATAGAACGGATAGGCCGCGCGAAAAATCCAGCGGATATCGATCAGCGCAAACCCGACCAGCAGGCATAGTGCAAACATAAAGCGTGGAATTTGCCGCGACGCATACGGATCGAGGCTGCCGTTGGCGGCGGAATACAGGCACATGAAGCCGACACAGGCGAGCACGCAGATCAGAAAGACCATGCCCCAGCTGATCTGGCGGAGTTTGCCGAAGATTGAATAATCATCAACTGAGATGCCTGAGCGGAAGAGCGACATTATGCGGGTCCGATCTTTTTCTGGGCCGGATTGCGCTTTTGGCATTCCAGCAGAATTTCTTTGGCGACCGGGGCCGCAACCGCCGACCCGCCGCCGCCATGCTCGACCACGACCGCGCATGCATAGCGGGGATCGCCGATGGGAGCGTAGGCCACGAACAAGGCGTGGTGCCGCCAGTGCCATGGCATGTCGTCCTGTTTGACGCCCGCAGCGCGTTCCGCCTTGGTGATACGTTTGACCTGGGCCGTGCCCGACTTGCCGCCCATTTCCATACCGGGCTCCTTGATGCGTTGGCCATATCCGGTGCCGCCCGGCTGCATGACGTTCTCCATGCCCTTGCGCACAAGGGCGAGATGGGCGGGGTTGAGGTCAAGGCTGTCATATTGCATCGACTGCAACGCAGTGGTGCCGGAAAAGCCTGCTACCCAAGGCTTAACCGCTTTACCGCCATTCACAAGGCGGGCCGTCATGGTGACGAGCTGCAGCGGTGTCGTCTGGATATAACCCTGCCCGATGGCGGCGACGATGGTTTCCCCGGCGTGCCACATCTCATCTTTGGCGGCGCGTTTCCATTTCTGATCGGGAACCAGCCCCGCTTTTTCTTCTGGCAGGCCGATATCGAGTTTCTGCCCGAAGCCGAGACGACGCGACATCTCCGCTAAGCGGTCGATGCCAAGCGCCGTCGACATCTTGTAAAAATAGACGTCACAGGATTCCGCCAGCGCCTTATTCAGGTTGACCGTACCATGCCCGCCTTTTTTCCAGCAGTGGAACCGCGCATTGCCGAAATCATAATGGCCGGGACAGTTGACCGCCGAGTGCTGGTTGATGACTCCGGCTTCAAGCCCTGCCATCGCCGTAACCATCTTGAAGGTCGACCCCGGCGGATAGAGACCGCTCACGACCTTGTTGTTGAGCGGATGCGCCGGATCATCGCGCAATTGCTCCCACTCCATCGCCGAAATGCCATGCGAGAATGAATTCGGATTATAAGACGGATGGGACGCCAGCGCATAAATCTCACCCGTGTGCACATCCATGATCACCGCCGAGGCGCTGCGTTCCTGCGCCAGACGCGTCTGCGTAAAGCGCTGCAATTCCGCATCAATGCTGAGTGTCAGGCGTTTGCCCGGCGTGCTTGGCACGCGCCCCAACTGGCGCACTTCGCGGCCATGGACGTTGACCTCGATCTCGGCTTTCCCGGCGGCCCCGATCAAACTTGTATCATGGGCTTTCTCTAGCCCGTTCTTGCCGATCAAGAAGCCGGGAACAAGGAGAAGCGGATCATCGCCCTGCTCCTTGACTTCTTTCTCGCTGATCCGCCCGACATAGCCGATCAAATGTGCGGTCGCTTCTTTGTAGGGATAGCTGCGCACCTCCCCATCCTGCACGGAAATGCCGGGCAGGTCCGGCAGATTCAATTCTATCTTGGCAACCTCGTCCCAGCTTAAATTGTCGCGTACCTGCAGGGCGACAAAGCGCGCATTGCGCTTGGCATCGCGCAAGGCACGTTTGATATCGTCTTCACCGAGCGTCACGACGCGCTGAAGCTCGCGCAGGGTTGTTTCGAGGTTCTCGACTTGCTCTGGCACGACCACGACTTGAAAGTTTTGCAGATTGATCGCGAGCGGCACGCCGAAGCGGTCAACGATCTCGCCCCGTGAGGGCGGCAGGATGCGCAGATTGACCCGGTTGTTTTCGGCGAGAGTTGCGTATTTCTCGCCCTGCGCGATTTGCAGATAGGCGAGACGTCCGCCGAGGACGGTCAGAACCACGCCCTGCAACGCGCCGACGAAAAACGCCCGCCGCGCAAAATTCTCAACCTGTTCGCTGTCGCGCTCCATAAGGATTTATAGCGGTAAAAACCCGCCTTTGGAACACGATGAGGGGAAAATCTACCAGTTGGCCGGGGAATATTTTACGGC
>CAYJDG010000064.1:0-7891 GCA_964368875.1 uncultured Pseudobdellovibrionaceae bacterium | reverse complement strand
AGCCGCATCATGACACAGATGACTTCCACTGCTGCGCTGCCTGCTGGTCCATCTGAATGGTATGTTTCTGCGCTTGAAAGCCTGCTGGGCGTTTCAGAAGAACTCTCTTTAGCCCGCGATCTGAATACCGTCATGAATATTATACGCGCTGCAGCCCGTGAATTGACCGGAGCTGACGGCGCGACCTTCATCTTGCGCGATGGAGATAATTGTTATTACGCAGAAGAGAATGCCATCAGCCCGCTTTGGAAAGGCCAGCGTTTTCCTATGAGCATCTGTGTTAGCGGCTGGGTCATGATGAATGCTCAGTCAGCCTTCATCGAAGATATCTATGCCGATGAACGCATCCCGGTTGCAGCTTATCGTCCGACCTTCGTGAAAAGTCTCGCGATGGTGCCGATCCGCACCAACAATCCACTTGGCGCGATTGGTAATTATTGGGCAACCAATTACAAGCCCGACGCAGAAGAAATTTCCATTCTTGAAGGTCTGGCCAACATCACGGCGATCGCCCTTGAAAACGTCAGTCTGAATGAACAGTTGAAAGAAAAAATGAGTGCGCTCGAAGCCTCGAATTTTGAGCTGAGCCGTTTTGCGTGGATCGCCTCGCATGATCTGAAATCCCCCCTGCGCGCCATCGATCATCTGGCGCAATGGATCGAAAACGATTCAGGTGATGCTCTATATGGTGACAGCAAGCTGCATCTTCAGTATCTGCGCCAGCGTGTACACCGTATGGAAAAACTGATCGACGATTTTCTGGCGTTTGCGCACAAGGAAAAGAAATTCGAAGTCCCTGAAACCGAAATGATCGATGGCAAAGGCCTGATCAAGGATATCAAGGAACTGATCGACATTCCGCCGTACTTTGCTATCAACATTGACGATAACTTTTACAGCGTCCGCGTGCCGCATGTCCCTTTTCTGCAGGTCCTCTCAAGCCTCGTTAATAATGCGATAAAGCATCATGACAAGGATCAGGGAAATATCCGCATTACATCGACCGAGAATGAAATCGATTACATTTTTTCGGTGCAGGACGACGGACCGGGTATACCGGCTGACCAGCAGGATATAATTTTCGAGATGTTTGAAAAGGCCGATTCCACCGATAATCCCACCGATGGGCATGGCATGGGCCTCTCTTTTGCCAGTAAAATTCTCGGCCTTTATGGCGGGAAAATAAAAGTCGAATGCGGCCCTGAACGCGGTTCAAACTTCAGATTTACATGGCCGAAGAAACGGGTTTCAATTGATATGATTGGTCGACTGGATTCTTAAGCTTTAAACCAGCTCGGCATCATTGATCGCCGCACGAACCTTGGCGAGATCATCCTGATCTTCCATTTTTACATGCAGCTCACCCGGTTTGGCTTTGAGTTCACGGGCCTTGTCATACATCAACAACATATAAAGAATGTAATCCTTGATATTGCGGAAAGGTTTCTTCTTGTCTTTCACGGCCCCCGCATCGGTATTGCGGTCGGTTTTTGAGAACGAGGAAATATCCACTTCATCCAGAATCGGGGACGCACCCGGATCGGCAGCTGCCGCCGCAACAGGCGCAACTTTTGCTGCCACCGGTGTCTGCACGTAGGAGTAAGCTGAGGAAGTAACCGCGGACAGCATCATCCCTCCCCACCACTTTTTAGTTTGGTGAAAAGCTGAACGAAGTATGCGCCATACTCCTTGATCGAGGAGAAACTTTTCTCGCGCATGCCTTTGGTCAGGGCTTGAGCCACAGAGTCGGCCTGAGGGAATGTGGAAATACTGATTTTGTCTTCAATCGGGCTGAGACCGGCTTTGGTCGACGTGTCGATGCGGCCGTTATTGCCGCGCTGCTTGGCGAGCGCCAGCGTCGTGCGTTGAAACATGCCAATTGGATCACTGGTTATTTTTGTCATGACCGCCCATTCCCACTTAATAGTATGACACAAATCCCATACCAGAGGTTTAATGGCGATAAAGCAAAACTTTCTCAGGCACTTAGCTCATCCTGCCTGTTGCAGTGATTCCAGCTCAAGCCAGCGGTTCTCGGCTTTCTCAAGTTCAGCCTTGGCTTTTTCAAGCCGTACCGAGCTATCCTGAAACGCCTGCGGGTCACGCTTATAAAAGCCTGCATCTTGCAGATTTTTAACCAGCTCCGCGATCTCCGCTTCAAGGTCCGCCATTTTCTGCGGCAGATTATCGAGCTCGAACTGAAGTTTATACGACAGTTTCGGCTTCGATGGCTTGAGCTTCTCAGGCGCTGGCGCAGCGGGAATGGATTGATAGGTCGGCGTCGCGGCCTCTTTCTTGTCCATTTTGCGCTCCTTGCGCGCAGCCAGATAATCGGTATAGCCGCCGATATAGCCTTCAATCACGCCGTTGCCTTCAAAGGCCAGGATCTTGCTAACCGTCTGGTCGAGGAAATCGCGGTCGTGGCTAACGATGATGACGGTGCCTTTATAATTCATCAGCACTTCTTCGAGCATATCGAGCGTATCCATGTCGAGATCGTTGGTCGGCTCATCGAGGATCAGCAGATTTTTCGGGTTGGCGAGAATACGCGCTAGCATCAGACGGTTTTTCTGGCCGCCGGATAATGTTTTGACTGGCTGCAACGCCATGGTCGGATCAAAAAGAAAATCTTTCAGATACCCATACACATGACGCGGTTTGCCCATCACGTCGACATGTTCGCCGCCCGTCGGGCAGAGCGTCTTCCACAAGGATGCTTCCGGATCAAGGTCGCGCCGCTTCTGGTCGAAGTAAGAAAACTCAAGCTCTTTGGACAGCTTCACCTTGCCGCTATCCGCCTTGAGTTCACCGATCAGCATTTTGAGGAAGGTCGTTTTCCCCGATCCATTGCGCCCAAGAATGCCGATCCGGTCACCTTTGGTGATGCGCAGGCTGAAACTATCGAGAATGGTTTTTTCCTGACCATCTTCGACGAATGTTTTTCCAACCTTGATAAACTCGGCAACGATCTTGGAATTGAGCGACACATCGGTGTCTTCAAACTCAACCTTCGCCAGCAGGCGTGAAAGCGCATTCTTGTCGCGTTTCAGGCGCTCGCGCTCTTCTTTCATCAGATAAAGGCGGCGAACATTGCGTTTGCGCCGTCCCTGCACGCCCCGGCTTGCCCATGCGACTTCGCGGTCGACGACTTTCTGGCGGTTATGCAGTTCGCGCTCTTCGTGTTCGAGCAACATTTCCGACCATTCTTCGAAATAGCTGAACCCGCGTGGACAGATGCGCATATTGCCGCGATCCAGCCAGAAGACGCGGTCAGACACATTGGAAAGGAACGTCCGGTCGTGGCTGATACAGACGACCGCCCCTTTGAAATTCTTGAGATATCCTTCCAGCCACTCGATGATATCGAGATCAAGGTGGTTGGTCGGCTCATCCAGTAGCAGGATATCAGGGTCTTCGACCAAAGCGCGGGCGAGCGCAGCACGGCGCAGCTGTCCGCCTGAGAGCTTTTCCATCTTGTCGTTGATATCCAACTCAAGCGGCGCAACGATCATCTCGATTTTATAGAGATTATGCGCCTCCTGATTTTCTTCGCTGAGTTCCTCGAAGATAAAATCGTAAACCGTCTGTCCCGGTTTGATCGGCACGTCCTGCCGCAGATAGCCGATGGTCGTCCCGGCCAGCAGCCAGCGTTCCCCGGCGTCGATTTCGCGCGCCCCGGTGATGACATTCATGAGTGTGGTCTTGCCCGCGCCGTTATTTCCGACCAGACAGATCTTGTCGCCCTCGCAGACGTTGAAAGACAGGCCTTCAAAGAGGGGTTTGCCGCCAAACCCGACCAAGGCATCCTGAACGCTGAGTAACAATAATCCGGGCATTTTCCGCACTTTTTGGTTTAAGAAAAAACCCATCACCTGAGTGATGGGTTTTTATGAAGCTTATATAGAGTCAGATTGGCTTATTTGCCAACTGCTTCTTTCAGTTCTTTCGCTGCGCGGAAGGCAATTTTCTTCTTGGCAGGGATTTTGATGGCTTCGCCGGTAGCTGGGTTACGGCCCATGCGTGCAGCGCGTTTTTTAACTTGAAGGATGCCGAGGCCAGCAACGCGGATACGGTTGCCTTTTTTCAGGTTTTTAACGATCTGTTCGACCAGTTCGTCAGCCAGGAGGTTGGCTTGTTTTTTGGTCATTTCGTGTTTGTCTGCGAGGATCGCAGCGATCTGCTTCAGGGTAACGGTTGGAGCAGTAGGAGCCTTGGCAGCAGCGGCTTTAGGAGCAGCAGCTTTAGGGGCAGCGGTTTTAGGAGCAGCAGCCATTTTGTTTTCTTTCCTAAGTTGGTTAGTCGTTTATGAATTAAAGAACATACACCACCGGGACAGAACAATGGTTCTACAGATTAGCTGCGAATCCCGTCAGTGTGCGTACTCATTAGTCATGACGGATTGTGCGCATTAGGTCGATATAAAAAATGCAGTTTTCAGGGGTTTTATGCTGATTTTTATGTGTATAGCAGCATAAAAAGCTGATTTTAGGGCTTTTCTCGACTCTGAGGTGTGATTTGGCCTTTAAAATAAGGCACTTTTGATTTAACGGGCCGAATCAGTTTCAGGCCTTTTTCTTCTTGATGAAAGCGGCGAACGCCTTGAGTGTTTCTTCGCTGATGTGATGCTCGACGCCTTCGGCATCCAGCTCGGCAGTGCGCGCGGTGACGCCGATCGCTTTCAGAAAGCCAGCGACGATTTCATGACGACGTTTACAGCTTTCGGCAAGCTCGCGCCCTTTCTCGGTCAGAAAGATGGATCGGTAAGGCTGGTTGGTGATGAAGCCTTCTTTGTTCAGCCGCCCGACAATCTTGTTCACAGTCGCATGTGATACGCCGAACGCGGCGGCAAGGTCGACGATGCGTGCCTCGCCCTTTTCCTCGATCAGGTCGGCAATCATTTCGACGTAATCTTCAGCGGTCTCCGATTGATGCGCTTCGCGAACCTGCTCGAAGGCCTGGGCGCGGATTTCTGTGCGAAGAGATTTTGCGGGTGTCGTAACCATAGCTGATTGTCCCGCTTTTCTATGGCGATGTCAATTTGTAGCGTGGGCTACACTCCGTTATCCCTCTGTCCCATTTGCCGCAAAGGCGCACAAACACTCAAATGTAGCCTCTGCTACATTTTTTGTTGCCAAGGCTACACTTTAAAGTCTATATTAAAATGATCATGAGTCCGCACGACCTCAAAGCCTATTTCAGCCAAGGCTGGCGCACCGAACGCGGTGAAGCCTCGCTCGCCGATGTCCATGGCACGGTTGCCGTCAAAAAGACTGGCAGCACGTGGCGTAAGTTTGTCGCCTTTCTCGGGCCGGGCTATCTCGTCGCGGTTGGGTATATGGACCCGGGCAACTGGGCGACCTCTCTCGCGGGCGGCTCCCAGTTCGGCTACACCCTCCTCGCGGTTGCGCTGATCTCGAACATCATGGCGATCATTCTGCAGTCCTTGTGCGCCCGCCTCGGTGTAGCCTCGGGCCGCGATCTGGCGCAGGCCTGCCGTGACAGTTATTCCCGCCCCGTGTCATTCTGTTTGTGGGTTCTGGCCGAACTTGCCATCTGCGCAACCGATCTTGCCGAAGTCATCGGCACCGCCATCGGCCTCTACCTTCTCTTTCATATCCCGCTTGAAATCGGCGTGATCATCACCGCCCTCGACGTATTTCTCATTCTCGCTTTCCAGCGCCTCGGCTTCCGCTGGGTTGAGGCCTTTGTCATTTCTCTGCTCTTTGTGATCTTTGCGTCGTTCGGTGTTCAGGTCTGGCTGGCTGATCCCGATATGGGCGGCGTGCTGCGCGGCTTTATTCCAACCACCGAAATCGTCACCAATCCGGCTATGCTCTATATAGCGCTTGGCATCATTGGCGCGACGGTCATGCCGCATAATCTGTATCTGCATTCCTCCATCGTCCAGACCCGTGCCTTTGGCGACAGCCCGGCGGAAAAGAAAGAAGCGATAAAATTCGCCACCATCGACTCCACCATCGCCCTGATGCTGGCTCTTCTGGTCAATGCGTCTATCCTGATTTTGGCTGCTGCCGCCTTTCATGCCAACGGTAAAACCGATGTCGTCGAACTCGAAGCCGCCCACCAGTTGCTCACGCCGATGCTCGGGGCTGCGATTGCCGCCCCGCTCTTCGGGATAGCGCTTCTTTGCTGTGGTCTCAATTCGACGGTGACGGCGACGCTCGCCGGGCAGATCGTTATGGAAGGATTTATCAAAATCCGCATGAAGCCATGGCTGCGCCGCCTGACCACGCGGATGATTGCGATTGTCCCGGCGATGATCGTGACCATGATGTACGGCGCTGACGGCACAGCCAAGCTATTGATCGGCTCGCAGGTCATCCTCTCGCTGCAACTGCCCTTCGCGGTTGTGCCGCTGGTCATGTTTACGATGGACAAGCGCAAGCTCGGCGACTTCACCGCCCCGGTTTGGCTCTCTGCCATTGCAGCACTGATCGCGGTCATTCTGATCACTCTTAATATGAAGATGCTGTGGGACCTCGCCAGCACGGCGCTTGGCGGCTAGATTTTACCTATAATATCCAGCCATTTCAGATCGTTAAGGAAAGTTTACGGGTTTCAGCTTATACTGCCCTTCAGGTCAGAATCTCATGAACGACGCCGAAACCGCAGTCCTTGAATCCAGCCGTACCCGTTTGCGCTGGCTTGCCGATTATCACGGCAAAGCTGGCTATCAACGCATGTACGATGAACTGACCGGCTCTTATTTCAAAGATTTTCCCGAATTGGTTGGCCGTGTCGGCGTGTTCAACTTCGCCACCGATCCGGCTGAAGAGACTGCGCGCCTGCGCGCCGAGCTGAACCTGCCGCCGACATCTCTCAAATACCTGACCTCGCAGGAACAGACTTCCCATCTTGCCCTCACGCAGGGGGCCCAGTCGATCCCCGAGCGCAGCCGTGCGATTGCCTGGGGACTAAACCCCGCAACCTACACCGCAGATATCGATACCCTGACACCGCAGCAGATCAATAACCTTGCATGGCAGATGACCCATGAAATGTTTCACGCGGCGGATGATATTTTAAACCGCTACAGCCCCGCCTCCGTCGCTTTTGAAAACGCTGAAAATCACGCGCGCTGGGTCGATAGTCTGGCCGATGGCGGACGCATCAACCTCTATACGCGCAACTACGGCAGCTATCCCGATTACATGAACGTATTGAAGAACTACATCGTCAACCTCGATGCAACGCGCCCCTACGCGCCGTATCACTCCGAAGAGATTGCGCGTGATCCTGATGACCTTGAGAATTTCATAGTTCACTCCGCGCCTGAGCGCTACGATAACGGCGAGTTACTTGCCCAGATGCTGCGCGCAGCCCCGCTTGAACGCCAGAACACCAGTTACACCATGCATGGCTGGCGTAAATCTTTCGATCAGGTGACGTTTGCGCGTGATACATGGTCGGCCGCGCGGATAGGCAACCTGCAGCTTGAAACCGTGACCACCATCATTCTCGCCGATGCGGCCACCCATTATAAAGCCATCGCGCTCAAAGACCTCGAACCGATCGCCACGCAAATCAGTGAAACCTATGGCCAATCCGCCAGCGATCTGGTCGAAGGCCTGTTTGGCAGTCCCGAGCTTTACCGGTTGGTGCGGGCCAAACGCGGTCCGCTGGCTGATGAGCTGGGTGAGACGATCATGCGCCAGCTGAGCGCATTTCTCGATTGGGTCCGCGACCGCCCGACCTTTATTCCCTCTGCCGGACGTCTGCTTGCGGCACATGATTTTCTCGCCAAGCACACCGATGAGGTTGGCCTGTATAAAACTGTTCCGATCACCGATGTGCAGGGGGTCGTGCGCGCGGCGGCACAATTCAGAGACACCAACGACCCGCTCGACCGCAATGCCGCCGAACTCTACAC
>CAYJDG010000063.1:0-9268 GCA_964368875.1 uncultured Pseudobdellovibrionaceae bacterium | reverse complement strand
AAGTTTGATGAGATGAAGGGTCATGGCAGCTCTTAAGACAGCTGAAAAGTGGTGGAAGGGACAGGATTTGAACCTGTGTACTCGTTAGAGGGCAGATTTACAGTCTGCTGCCATTAACCACTCGGCCACCCTTCCGGCCAGTCTTCTGTCCATAAATAAGAGTGGACAGAAAAGCGAAACCAGAAGAAAAGGGAGTTCAACAAAGAAGTCAAGCGCAAATGAAAAAATCACCTCGAAATCCATCCGGTCCCAAAGGTAAACCCGGGACAGGCAAAGGCGGCAAAACCGGGGGGCGTCCATTGGCCTTCGCGGCTCAGGCGCGTTTTCAGGAAAGCCGTGATAAAAAAGCTGGCGGTAAGAAGCCGCATGGCAAAGCAAAGCGTGAGGACAACCGTCCAGCCGCCAAGGGTAAAGGTGGCGACCGTCCGACCCGCGATCATGGCCGTGCCCGCCCGCATGAAAATGCCCGCGATTATGAAACCAGCGCCGCCGACCGCGGCCGCCGCGTGCGCGATGAGGGTGAACGCTCATCCAGTGTCCATGTCACCCTTTTTGGGATGCACGCCGTCCGTGAAGCAATCCTCAACCCGGATCGCAAAATCAAAGCCATCTATATCGCCGGGATGCTCGAAGAGAATATTCAGGACACCCTTGATGCTGCCGCAGAAAAGGGTCTGATCCGGCCCGAGCCGGAGATCATTGATAAAAACCGTCTTGACCGGGCCCTGCCGAAAGGGACTGTGCACCAGGGCATCGCCTGCAACGCGACACCGCTTGACGAGGTCTATCTGCCTGACCTAATCAACCGGGCTGCTGCAAAAGAACGGAGCGTATTGGTAATGCTCGATCAGGTCACCGATCCGCACAACATGGGCGCGATCATGCGTTCGGCCTGTGCGTTCGGCGCGGATGGGATCATCGTCCAGAGTCGCCATGCCCCGGAACTTGAAGGGATTGTCGCGAAAACTGCCAGCGGGGCAATTGAGCACCTGCCCGTAGCGTATGAGACAAATCTTGCCCGCACCATCGATGCCTTGAAAGAGGCAGGCTACTTTGCCATCGCCATGGATGAGCGCGGCGAGAAGACCCTTGATGAAGCACCGCTCTATGACCGCACCCTTTTGGTCCTCGGCGCGGAGGGCCCGGGCTTGCGTCCACTGGTCCGGGATCATTGTGACCTCCTGCTCCGCCTGCCGACCCCCGGTGACTTTTTCAGCCTGAACGTATCGAATGCTGCGGCAGTCGCCATGTATGCAATGATTACGCGCAAAGGTTAACGTAGACGCCTGATATATTTACATATTATTTACTTTTTTCTTGCGTTTTTTTGGCTGGCTCTAGTAAGGTATGGCCAATAATTCAAAAAAGGGTGTCACAATATGTCTCAAAATTATGTGCGTGCATTCGTCCTTGCCGTTGGTGTTGCCAGTGCCGGATCGGCCGTAGCCCAACCCAACCCATATCAGCCCGGCAGTGCCGCTGCCCGTGTTCAAGCCCAGATGGCAGCCCGTCAAGCGGCCAGCGCTCCCGCTGAAGGCGCTCCGGCTCAAGCCGTCGCCGCTATCCCGCGCGCTCAATCATGGCTCCACCCACAATACGAAGAGGCCCTCATTCTTGAGGCCGCCAAACGCAAAGGTTCATTCGACCCGGCCAGACAATGCGCCACGCAGGCGCAGACCGCTGCCGGACCGCTCCCACCAAATTACGTTCAGGATCAGGTTGCCGGGATCATCAAAGGCAAGATCAAGGAACAGGCTTACAGCGGCAGCACGTGGCGTGGGATTGCGGGCCAGCATGTTCTGGGCGAACAACAGATCGCTCAACAGTATCAGCAAGGTCAGGCCCGTGCGTGTTCCATGATCATCGAGCATAACAAATGGGCGCTGAACGGAAATCTCGGCGGTGCCCTGCAGATGGTTTATAACGATGTCGGCAATGCCCAGGCCAACGGTATGGTTGCCGGTCGTGCCAGCGTTCAGGACGCGATGCGCGATCGCAACAATGCGAATACGCAAGATGCCGCAGCCGGGGCGATTCTTCCGGGCTATGGCCAGCCAGGCGGACTGACAGGTCAGGCACTTTGCAGGCTCACCAGGAATTGTAAATAAAAATAAGCTTAAAAAATGCGCCTGATCCCCATGGCTCAGGCGCATTTGTAGAACCGATTAGAAATGGAGAATGTCCTATGTCGATTGCAAAACTCGGTGGCGGAGTGGCTGTACTCGCAGGTCTAACTGCCTGTGGCACTATGCCGTCGGATGACAACACCGTTCGTAATGCCCCCCAGCATAGCGGCATCAAGGATTACGGCTCATCTGCCTGCGCGGCCGCCAATATTCAGGTGACGCGGACCAATGAACTCTCTATGGCCTTCAATCCTGTCGTCATCAACGGGTACACCTACCCGGCTTATACCGTCCCGAGATCCCCAGCTTACACTCCATATGCGGGCTACTATAATTACCTGGGGGCCAATCCGAACCAAGTCGCCGCGACGACCGCGACCTCGAACACGCGGGAAATTTTTACCCTGATACCCGGACCACCACCAAAACAGTTGAATGCAGGCCTGCTCGGTACAGCAGGTCTTGTGGGTGGCAGCCTCATAGGCGGCGGTACCTTTAAAATCGCCTCGGCAGTTCTGGCAGGGGTTGCTGGTGTCTATGTTGGCGAACAGCAGGACCAGAAGCTTCAGGAAGCCTATTTGAAGGCCGTAACCCGGTGCACATACGATATCGAGGCCGGAGCTTACAATCGCCCGGGCGGACCAATCCCGTCGGATCTTGCTTATGCCCACCCGCTGAGCACTTGGAATGGCCGGATCAATAACCTTCTTCCGGGTTATAGACGCTAATTCGACCTGTTTCTTAAAAAGCCCCGCCTCAACTGGCCGGGGCTTTTTTATGCAGAAAAAGTGGCGAATACCCCTCGAAAGTGCTATCATTAAGTTCAAATTAACATAATTATAAGTAATCTGTCCTGAAACAGAATTAAAGGGTGTGTTGATATGGCTATTGATCCCAAAGCTGCTACCGGTTCAGTCTCTGCTCCCTTGGCGGGTTATACCGCGCAGGATGCTCAGGGAAACACGTATGTCAGCGTGCAAGGTTCGATGATCCCCGGCAAACCCGAAGGCTACCGTATCGCCCGTGACGGCAGCGTCACCCGCGCCGAATTCGCGACCTCCGGTTTCCGTCCGGATGGCGCCGCAATCCTCACCATGTCTGATGCCCGCAACGTGCAGGTTAGACTGACCGGGACCTCCCTCAATGCCGATGATGTTACAGCGTTGCGTCAGGCAACCGGCAGACTTCCGCCCCCTGAACAGGCACGCCGCGTCGATCCAAACCAAGTATATCCGCCATTGCAGCAGGGCCAGAGCTATCCGGGCGGACCAATTGCTGCTCCACCAGCCCCTCCGCCGGCACCGCCGGAAGTTGCCAGACCTGTTCTGCAGGGCAGTGCCATGCAGGATGCGCAGGGAAATAAATACATTACTGTTAGCGACCCGCTTAAACCGGGAGTCCCTGAGTTCTATAAAATGACTGCAGAGGGCAAGGTCACCAAAGTCGATATCACCGATGTGGGCATCAACCGTAAGGACGGCAAAGGCGTAATGAAAGTCGACGGCGTCGACGTTCAGGTATCTACGGTAAACGGAACAATCGGCGCTGCGGATATTTTGAAACTGCGTGAGCAAGCCGCAGCTGCTGCAGCACCAGCTCCAGCACCTACCCCCGCTGCTCCTCCAGCTGTAACAGTTGCACCAGTTGCACCGCCTGCCCCTGCTGCAGCACCTGCTGCCGCAGCGATCAACTACACCGCTCAGCAACGCGACGCTTATTTGCGGATTGCTGGCTTTGATGGCAAAGACCGTGAAGCAGCTCTCAACGCTTTCGCATCAAAAAATAATCTGATGGGTGCCGATGGCAAACCCGATATGCAGAAAGTCAATCAAGCACTGCAAGCCAAGGTTCAGGGCACACCCGAAGCGCAAGCCTATATCGAGCGCGTGCTCAAAGACTCGAAAGCGACCAAGGAAGAAAAACAGACTGCGCAATGGGCGATGGTTGCCAATGGCGCGAAAATGCCGATCTCGACCAAGCCGGATGGCACCATGGACGGGATTATCGGTACTGAAACCAGAACGCAGGGCGCAACTGTGATGGCCGACCTTAAGGCAGGTCGCGTCCAGCGCTACGCCATTCCTGCTGCGGCCCCGGTTGTGACCGCAGCTCCAGCTCCTACCCCTGCACCTGCCCCTGTCGCGGCACCAGCTCCAACTCCAGCTGCACCTCCAACTGTTGCGGTGGCTCCGGCCCCTGTTCCAGCTGCGACAGTTCAGACGGCTGGAAACGGGATTACAATTCCCGGAGCCATTCCAGAGCGCGCAGTTCCGCAAAGCGGTGGGGCAAATCCGATCAGATTGGGCAGCCCGGAGGCCTATCGTCTGGCTGAGCTGCAACAGTCAATGCGCCAAGGCGGCCCGCAACCTTTCGTATCACCGAATACACCTGCATACGCTACGACTGCGGTCGCAGGCAGCTATCGCCCTGGCTATTATCCTGCACTCGCGACGCCTGGTTTTAACCCCAACCCTTCTGGATTTAGTGATCCCCGGGTTGCTGGTACGGTTGATACGGTCGTGCGTCAAGGTGAACGCGAAATTCTTGCACGCATGCGCGGTCGCGATGGGATTCTCGGTGCAGTCGGTGAAGCCGGCGCGACTATGGCTGAAGGCACATTTATGGCCGGACGTTATGACCGGGAAACAGCGCGTCAACAGGCTGCAATCCTTGCTGCGGGCGGGAATGCCCCAGCAAATATGCGCGGCGCGTTTGGTGCCGCTGCTGCTGATCCAGCATATCTGGCTCGGGTTGCAGAGGCCCGTGCGTCCGTCTCCGATCATTTGCGTCAACGCTCGACCGACGCTGCCGTTGAAGGTCTTGCTGGCCGCGTCCTCAGCGGAATCTACGCACCGCAGGGAAATAATGGTGTTGCAGGCGATTTACTTGGCAGGATTTTTAAACACTAAGCCGCGATTAGAATTTATCGTTTTAAAAAAAGCCTTGCTTTCATCCGGAAGCAGGGCTTTTTTAGGTCATGACCTCAGCCCCTCAGCCAGATATCTCAGCCGCGCCCCAAGAATTGATCCTCATCGATGGCTCGGGATTTATTTTCCGCGCCTTCCACGCCCTGCCGCCATTGACCCGGCCTGATGGCACCCCGGTCGGGGCCGTGCTGGGTTTCTGCAACATGTTGCTAAAAACCCTGAACGATCATCCTTTGGCGCGCATCGCCGTCGTCTTTGATGCTGCCCGGAAAAATTTCCGCTACGATATTTACGCTGATTACAAAGCCAACCGCGATGAGACCCCGCCTGATCTGGTGCCGCAATTTCCGCTGATCAAAGAAGCCGCGAGCGCGTTTGGCCTGCCCAACATGGAACTGGAAGGTTTCGAGGCCGATGACCTGATCGCCACTTATGCCAAACTGGCGCAGGCGCAGAATATTCCGGTCACAATCATCTCGTCCGACAAAGACCTGATGCAACTGGTACGCCCGGGCGTCCGCATGATGGACCCGATGAAACAGGTCTATATCGGACCTGATGAAGTTTTTGAAAAATTCGGCGTCACACCGGACAAAGTCACCGATGTACAGGCTTTGGCAGGCGATGCCAGTGACAACGTTCCCGGCGTTCCCGGCATCGGTGTGAAAACAGCGGCCCAGTTGATCACCGAATATGGTGATCTTGAAAATCTGCTGGCCTCAACCGCCCAGATCAAACAGCCCAAGCGTCGGGAAGCTCTCGAACAACATGCCGAGGCTGCACGAATTTCCAAACGGCTGGTATGCCTTGATGAAAATGTTGCGGTTCCCCTGAGCATCGATCAGCTGGTGCCTGAAAATCCTTTCTCGGACAAGCTCGTCTCTTTTCTACAGCAGCAAGGCTTCCGTTCGCTGGTCGCACGGATTGGAACAAAAGCCCCGACCTCGCCAGCTCCGGTCACGGCAGCCCCGGTGGTCTCTGTGCCGCTCACAGCGGTTACGGCAGTTGCACAAACCTACGAACTTGTGACCAGCGAAGACGCGCTCAAAAAATGGATCGAAGCCGCCTACGCCGCGCGCATCGTTGCCGTCGATACTGAAACCACGGGCCTGACCCCGGCACGCGCCGCGCTTGTTGGCATCTCGCTCTCTCCCCGTGCTGGAAGCGCCTGCTATATTCCGCTTGCCCATGGCAAAAGCGGCGATCTCCTCTCCCAGCCTGCTGCCGATACACCCAAGCAATTGCCCTTAAAAATGGTTATAGCCGCGCTCAAACCTTTGCTTGAAGATCCGGCTGTTCTTAAGGTTGGCCACAATATTAAATATGATGCGCAGATGTTTCTGCATCACGGCGTCGATATCAAAAATCCTGAAGATACGATGCTGCTCTCCTACGTGCTCGACGGCACGGCCCATGGCCACGGTCTCGATGAACTGGCGCAGCTAGTCTGCGGGCATCAGATGATTTCCTATGATGAAGTGACTGGGACTGGCCGCAACCGCATCTCGTTTGCCGAAGTTCCGCTCGATAAAGCCTGCGATTATGCAGCCGAAGACGCTGACTTTACGCTGCGTCTTTATGAATCGCTCAAACCCCGCGTCGCCCGCGAAAAAATGGCTGTCGTTTATGAAGACATCGAACGCCCCCTCGCGCCCGTGATTGCCCGGATGGAATTCGCGGGCATCCGCGTCGATCCCGCCGTCCTGAAAAATCTCAGCCATATTTTTGGCGAAAAAATCGCCGCCGCTGAAGTCGCCATCCAGAAAGAGGCTGGTCACCCATTCAATGTCGGCTCACCCAAACAGCTTGGCGTGGTGCTCTTTGATGAAATGGGTCTGCCGGGCGGTGCAAAAACCAAAACCGGGGACTGGTCGACCGCCGTCGATGTTCTCGAAGAACTCGCTGCGCAGGGCCACGTGTTCGTCGAAAAAATTCTTGAATGGCGGCACCTCTCGAAGCTGAAATCGACTTACACCGAAGCCTTGCAGGAAGCGATCAATCCAGCGACCGGGCGCGTCCATACATCGTTCGCGATGGCCTCCACTTCGACCGGGCGCTTATCCTCATCCGATCCGAACCTGCAGAATATTCCGATCCGCACCGAAGAAGGCCGCATGATCCGCCGGGCATTCGTCGCTAGCCCCGGCCACAAAATTGTTTCTGCAGACTATAGTCAGATTGAATTGCGCCTCGCCGCCGAGCTGGCCGGGATTGAGACGCTTAAAGACGCGTTCCGACAAGGTGATGACATTCACGCAATCACCGCGTCCAAAGTTTTCGGCGTGCCGCTCAGTGAAATGACCTCAGATGTCCGCCGCCGCGCCAAAGCCATCAACTTCGGCATCATCTATGGCATCAGCGGCTTCGGTCTCGCCCGCCAGATTGGCGTTACGCCCGGCGAAGCGAATACGTTTATCAAACAATATTTCGCACGCTTCCCGGAACTCGCGCAATTTATGGAGCAAACCAAAATTTATGCGCGCACTCATGGTTTCGTAAAAACACTCTATGGCCGCAAATGCGTCATCCCCGGGATCGCCGATAAGAACGGGGCACGCAGGGCCGGAGCCGAGCGGCAGGCGATCAACGCGCCGCTACAGGGGACCGCCGCCGATCTAGTCAAACTGGCGATGATCCGCCTTGACCGCTTGATTAGCACAGGCGAGCTGAATGCACGCATGCTGCTGCAGGTTCATGATGAGCTGGTTTTTGAAGTGCCAGAAGCTGATCTCGAAGCTGTCTGCGCGCGCATCAAAGCGGAAATGGAGGCCGTCGCCACCTTCAGCATCCCGCTGGAAGCCTCGGTCGGATCAGCGGACAACTGGGCTGAAGCCCATTAAAACTGGATATCGGCAACGGCGAGGATGCGCTCGGCGTTCTGCAGCATCACCACCGCTCCGCCGGAATTTTCCTCAGGTATAATTTCGAGATTAAGGGTCTTTTTATCCGGCGTCCAGGTCGTCACAGGCGTGATCGATGACACGATGCGCGCATACTTAATCTGCTGATTAACGTTCACACCTTCGGCAACTTTACGCACGATCGGCTTTTGATACTGCATGATAGTGATCGTAGCCTTCTCTTCATCAAGGCGGTTCAGGATTGGCAGTTCAAGCGCATAAAGATTCTCGCCGTCCGTTTTTACTGTAATGCGCTGCGGCGGGGCTGCAGCGGTTTTCTTCATCATCTCATAGACTTCGCTGTACTTGGCACCACTGGTCTGAAACTGTCCGTTGATGACGAGCTGGGGTACATACACAGTGCTGCCGGTGATATTTTTGACGTATTCAAATTGCCGCGTCGTCGAAAAATTCATGCCGAAGCTGCCCTTTTGGACATCGCGGTAAGTCACATGATACGCAAGTCCTATGATCGCCGGATTACGTTCTAGTAGATCCGCAAAGAAGCGATCGGCCACCGGACAATACATGCACCCTTGCGCCGTGAAGAGTTCGAGCACGATCGGCGCAGAACCGAGATCTTTATCCAGATCGTGATTATCGTAAGGCCAGACATACCCAATGTAATCACCGGCCTCGGCGTAGGCGGGCGGCTTAGGTGGCTCCTTGCCCTGCACTGTGCTCAAGGCCCCGCTCAAGCAGAGAAAAACCGCGATAGTTAAGAAAAACTTAAAGCTCTGCATGATACCCTGAGAGTGAATGTGGAGAAGCTGTCTATGAGTATAGGGCAGGTACGCCCCAAAGTCATGAGTTGGATCGCTGGAATTTTCCTGGCTGCCTTCCTTTTTTCAGCCCTTCCCGCACGCGCAGAGACACCCGCCCTCACAGACCCCGTCCAGATGGTTGTCGCCAAACAGCTGAGCGCCTTCCGGGATCGCAATTCCACCGCTGCCTATGCAGCGCTATCGGCGGCATTTCAGGGAAAATACAAAAGCCCGCTGCGTTTCGCGACCATGATGCGCCTGAACTTCTGGGAGCTTTACAATCACGCCAGTTACCGTTTCTTGGGGCGCAGCCACGCAGGCGGGTTTGAAATCCAGAAAGTCGAAGTCAAAGGCGAGGATGATCAGTCGTATGTCTTCCTCTTCCGGCTGGTGCGCTCCGCCGCGGGCGACTGGCAGATCGACAACGTCCTGATGCTCGATCCGGACGGCCAGCAGATATAACTTTTCAGTCCTGCTGACTTCCTGTAAATAATGGGCCATGCCCACCGATTATCCCCTCACCTGGCAGGACGTACACGTTGCCGCCAAAG
>CAYJDG010000062.1:0-9619 GCA_964368875.1 uncultured Pseudobdellovibrionaceae bacterium | reverse complement strand
ACGACGGCGTCTTCGGGGTGGGGCATCATGCCCATGATGGTTTTGGTATCGTTGAAGACGCCCGCGATATTGGCAACCGAGCCGTTCGGGTTGGCGCTCGGATCGATATTGCCTTTGGCATCCGTGTAATAGAAAGCGACCTGATCTTTGTCCTGCATTTCCTTGACCATGTCGTCGGTGACGAAGTAATTGCCTTCGCCGTGCGCGACCGGGACGCGGATGATCTGGCCGGGGGTGAACTTGCGGGTGAAGTCGGAGTTGTTGTTCTCGGCACGCAGATAGACCTGTTTGCAGACAAATTTCATTTTGTGGTTGCGCAGAAGGGCACCCGGCACAAGACCCGTTTCAACCAGCATCTGGAAGCCATTACAAACGGCAAGGAGACGGGTGCCGGATTTCGCCTTGGCGACGACTTCTTTCATGATCGGTGAGTGGGCCGCCATCGCGCCGCAGCGCAGGTAATCGCCATACGAAAAGCCGCCGGGCAGGACGATCAGGTCATAATCTTTGAGAGAGGTTTCTTTGTGCCAGACCAGATCAGGCTTTTTGCCCGAGATATGGGTCAGGGCCTTGGCCATGTCGCCTTCCCGGTTCGTTCCTGGAAAAACAATGATGGCTGCCCGCATGGCCGAAATCCTGTCGTGTGAGAAATGATGAAAACTGACCTCTTTCTAGAGGATGGAGCCGCTTTTTCCAAGTATTTATTGGGGTTTCCGGGGAATCATTTTTTCTGTTGCAGGGGGCGCGAATTCCGGGTTACAAATTTTGTACACAAAAAACTCTGGATAACTTTTTCCATTAAAAAAACCGGCACCGATCCTTCGTATCGGGCAGCGGGTTGAATCAAAGGTCGTTTCGGGAGAACAAGAAAAAGCCCTGCTAAATGCAGGGCTTTTTTTGTTTCTGAGCCAGGCAGATTTACTCTTTTGCTTCGGCTTCGACTTGGGCGCGGGCTTCTTCGAGTTTCTTTTCGATGATGCTGTCGAACATGTGATCGGAAACATCAACATTGGCCGCACTGAAATCAGCCTGAACCTTGCGTTTGACGTCGTCAAAACCGGGTTCATCGAGGTTGCTGGCAACCACTTCCTTGGCGTAGGCCACGGCGGCAGGGCCGTCCATTTTCATCAGTTCAGCCGCCCACAGGCCGATCAGCTTGCTGGCACGGGCTTCGATCTTGAAAAACGTCTGCTGATCGTGAGCATATTTGTTTTCAAGAGCGCTTTTGCGGTCGTCCATTGACATAATCAAAACCCTTTTCGGTCGAGTGGTGCACAGGCGGAATTGCCGGGCATGGATAGCATTTTACATGAGATATGACCACTGTTATATCAAGGGTCCGCTTTCATTTTTACCCGTCTGACCAAAGGCTTTGTGAATGCTCTTTTCCGGCTCCCGCGCCCAGCGCCGCAAGATGATCTATGACGGCAAGGCCAAGACCATTTATGAAGGCCCGGAACCCGGCACGGTGATTCAATACTTCAAAGATGATGTCAGCGCCTTCAACAAACAGAAGACGGCAGTCGTCAACGGCAAGGGCGTTCTCAACAACCGCATCTCCGCGCATATCATGACCAAACTCGAGGGCATCGGTGTGCCGACGCATTTCCTGCGCTCGCTGAACATGCGCGAGCAACTGGTGCGGCAGGTCGAAATTATTCCAGTGGAACTCGTCATCCGCAATATTGCCGCCGGATCGCTATGCAAGCGCCTCGGCCTGAAGGAAGGCACCGTGCTGCCATATCCGCTGGTTGAGTTCTATTATAAGAAAGACGAACTGAGCAATCCGCTCGTCAATGAAAACCACATTGTCACCATGGGCTGGGCCGACCCGTTCGAGCTGGAGGAAATGGTCTCGCTCGCGTGGCGCATCAACGATTATCTCAACGGCTTGTTCGAAGGCATCGGCATCAAGCTGATCGATTTCAAGGTTGAATTTGGCCGCTTGTTTGGCGAGTATGACGAACTTTATATTCTGCTCGCTGATGAAATCTCACCGGATAATTGCCGCCTGTGGGATAACAAGACCGGAGAGAAACTCGACAAGGACCGCTTCCGCGAAGAGCTTGGCGGTCTGATCGAAGCCTATCAGGATGTCGCGCGCCGTCTCGGCCTCGTTCCTGAAGCAGGCATCATGTCTGGCGACAACGTCGACGAACAGGCCGCGAATTCGCTGGTCGGGATCGAGAACGAACTCGCCAAAGAGCGCAAGCTGCGCAGTGTGAATAAAAACCCGCCAACCAAACCGTGGAAAGTGTAAATGAAAGCCGTTGTTAAAGTTACGTTGAAAAAAGGTGTTCTCGACCCGCAGGGCAAAGCCATCGGCACTGCGCTGACTGGCCTCGGCTTCGCCGGCGTCGGTGACGTCCGCCAAGGCAAGTTCATCGAGATCGAACTGCCGGACGGAACACCCGAATCCACCGTCAAGGAAATGTGCGAAAAATTGCTCACCAATCCGGTGATCGAAGACTACGAAATCGCCATCTAAATATGTCCAATAGGTGAACTTTGCGAGTTCCCTGACGTTGGCTTGGTATCCCCAAGATGAACAAAGGAGACCTATCATGACCGCAGTTCCAGAAGGCTTCGCCACGATTACGCCGAGCCTGACCCTGAAAGACGCCGCTTCGGCGATCGAAACCTATAAAAAAGCATTTGGCGCGAAAGAGATCGCGCGCATGGAATGGCCTGGCACTGGTAAAATCATGCATGCCGTGCTCGAAATCGGCAATTCCAAGATTTTCGTCGCCGATGAAACGCCAAACTGTCCTGCCAGCAAGGCCGGATTTTATCTCTACATGCCAGACGTCGATGCCGCGGTGAAACAGGCGGTTCAGGGCGGACTGAAACAGACCATGCCGCCGGAAGACATGTTCTGGGGCGACCGCCTCGGCGCTGTCGAGGATGTGTTTGGCAATCAGTGGACCTTGGCCACCCATATCCGCGATGTGAGTGACGCCGACATGGAAAAAGGTAAAGAGGCTTTTCTTGAAAAAATGAAAGCCAAGCCCAAGGCCGCCTAAATTTAATTTTTTCGTCTAAAAAACCGTGGCTGTCGTGCCTTCCCGCATGACAGCCACGGTCTTGTGTGATTAACTTTGCCAATACATTTATTCAGGATCAATTATGAAGACCACTCCGCTTCATGCCATGCACGTGGCAGCCAAAGCCAAAATGGGCGAATTCGCCGGATATGATATGCCACTGTTCTATCCGGACGGCGTCATGAAAGAGCATGAGTGGTGCCGCACCCACGCCGGGCTGTTCGATGTCTCGCACATGGGGCAAATTCTTCTCTTCGGGCAAGGCGTCGCCAAGCAACTCGAACGCCTCACGCCATCCGCATTCAAAAATTCCAAACCCTGTGTTTCAAAATACACTGTGCTGATGAACGAACACGGCGGGATCATCGACGACCTGATCGTGACGCGCCTCGCGCAGGATGTCTTCTTCGCCGTCATCAATGCCGGGTGCAAGGAAAAGGACATTGCGTGGATCGGCCACCAGTTGCCTGAAGAAATCGAACTGCATGAACTGAAAGACCGCGCGCTGATCGCGCTGCAAGGGCCGCAGGCGGAAGCAGTGCTGCGCGATGTCTGCAACGTCGACCTGTCGGGGCTTGCGTATATGCGCCTTGAAGAAATGCGCCTTGAAGGTATGGATGTCTATATCAGCCGCCTTGGCTACACCGGCGAAGACGGCTTTGAAATTTCCATTCCGGCAGCCAAAGCCGAAACATTGTGGAAGCGCCTCACCGCGCATCCTGAGGTCAAGCCGATCGGACTCGCGGCCCGCGACTCTTTACGTCTTGAAATGGGCTATTGCCTCTATGGTCATGACATCAATGACTCGACCTCGCCGCTCGAAGCGGATCTCGGCTGGGTCATGAGCCGTGACAACACAGATTTTATCGGTGCCTCAGAACTGGAAGCGCCGCTGGTCAAGCGTGTCGGCGTGATGCTGACCGGGCAGGGGATCGCCCGTGAGAAAGCTGAAATCCGCAACGACGACAACCATATGATCGGCTTCCTGACCAGCGGCGGATTTTCACCGACGCTTGGCAAAGCCATCGGGCAGGGCTATGTCGATTTCCGCTACACGGAACCCGGCACAAAAATCATGGTCAATGTCCGTGATCGCAATATCGATGGGGTGATAACGCGCATGCCGTTCGTATCGCCAAAGACCAAGCAGAAAAAGTAAGGGAGAGTAAAAGATGTCCAATCTGAAATACACCAAAGACCATGAATGCCTGAACGTCGAGGGCGATGTCGCGACCATCGGCATCACCGATTATGCGCAGCACGCGCTGGGTGATCTCGTTTATGTCGAACTGCCGAAGATGGGTGCGAAATTCACCAAAGGCGCCCATTTCGCCGTGGTTGAAAGCGTCAAGACCGCCGCCGAAGTTTACACACCTGTGAGCGGTGAGATCGTTGCCGTGAATGACTCGCTTTCCAAAGATGCCGAACTGATCAAAAAGTCTTTTGCCGATGGCTGGATCGCCAAAATCAAAATGACCGATGCCGCCGAAATTGAAGGGTTGATGGATCAGGGCGCGTATGATGCGTATCTCAAGACCTTGGATTAAAGATTTTTCATAATTTTGACATTCTGTCAGGGGTTATGTTACGATCCCGGCCATAATGAACGCGCCCGAAACCAAGCCAATGTCCCGTGAAGAGGTCATCGACCTCGCAAGCTGCAATGCGCGTGGCTATAATTTCTTCAGCGCCATTCCAAAAATAACTGGACCTGCCGGGCTCCTGGTGATGGGCGGTATTGTCGCAAATGATTTCAGTACCACCGGCCGCGTCGATCTGCTGGTCGGCGGCAGCCTTATGGTGCTGCTCGGGGCCGGGATCGTCGATATCAACGCCGGAAAAAATTATCTGTCACGCGCATTTTCAAAAGTCGCATCCTTTGTCACGCAAAAAAGCGTCACGATCTCGCAGCCGTTTATCCTGGCAGCATCGGGGCTTGCGAGCTGTATCGTGCTGGGCGGAGGCGAATTTGCCAATTTCCTCAGGACGAGCGGAGTCACGATTAGCGACCTTATACAAAATAAACAGGCGTTGCAGGACTTTATGGCGACGGCCAGCTATCCCAAGATCATGGCCAATGTTGTTCCATTTCTAGCAGCGTCTATGCTTGATGTGCCTTCTGTGCGCGCGAAACTCGACCGCATGATAGATCCTGGAGTGACGCAAGCCACACAGAATATCCTGAGCGCGGCAGGCGGTATGATGATTTCCCATTTTGCACTCAGGGCAGGACTCCCCGTGGTCGCGGTGGGAACGGCGTTTCAAACGTTCGCCAGCATGGTCGGCCTTGGTGCCGTCTTTCATAAAACCTTCGCGCCACAATTCTTCATGCCCGATCTCGGAAAAACCCCGGACGAAGAACGCCTGACACTGGAGCGAATTGAAGCCAGCGGCCATGCAGAACTGTTCCATCAGACCTATGTCAGCGAAATGCAGCAGCGCGGCAATCGTCTGGAATAAATTTCCACCTCAATGATTTGAAGCCAGTATTTAATTTCTGAGGAAATTGAAGTATTCGATCTGCTATTGAGATTAAAATACGATCAAGAATGCTCCGGACGCCCTAAGTGGGGTGCAGGGAAAGATGAGGATTTATATTACATAATTAATAATAAGTCAATTTTCTCTAGCTGTTCAATCCTCAAATATAAAGACCTGCCAACCAAGTTCGTGAATAACCTTAAATGTTTAATTTTTAAGCACGATCATTCCTTGTAGGATGAGGCTTCAGTCACATTCACTCCTGCGAGTAACCTCATGCGCTATCTGCCATTGACCAAAGATGACCGCCAAGACATGCTCCGCGCCATCGGCGTGAAGGCGGTCAGCGACCTGTATAAAGATGTGCCCGTTGCGGCGCGCATGACGGCCTTGCCCGACCTGCCCATGCAGCAGGGCGAACTGGAAGTCGAACGCGCGATGGCAGGCTATGCCAACCAGAACCGCGCCGCTGGTGCAGGCCCGTTCTTCCTCGGCGCAGGCTGTTACTATCATCATGTGCCAGCGAGCGTCGATTATATCATCCAGCGCTCTGAATTCCTGACTGCTTACACACCCTATCAGCCGGAAATCGCGCAAGGCTCGTTGCAGATGATTTTCGAATTTCAGACGATGATTGCACAACTGACCGGGATGGAAGTTGCCAACGCGTCAATGTATGACGGGGCAACGGCCTGCGCCGAAGCAGCTCTGATGGCAATGCGCCTGACCGGGCGCAAGAAGGTCGTCATCGCCACGCCGATCCACCCGCATTATGAAGAGGTTCTGCACAGCTATCTGGGCAATCTTGACGGCGCAACCGAAGCCGCAGGTGAACCGGATGATCAGACCGCATGCGTGATCGTGCAATCACCCGATTTCTTCGGCAATCCTCATGCCTATGCAGGCTACCGCAAACAATGCGATGCGACCGGCGCGAAGCTGATCGTCGTTGTCACGGAAATTCTCTCGCTCGGGTTGCTGCCAGCCCCGGTCGAGGCCGATATCGTTTGCGGTGAAGCGCAGTCGGTCGGCATTGCGATGTCCTATGGCGGGCCGCATCTTGGTTTCTTCGCCTGCCGCGAGGAATATCTGCGTCAGATGCCGGGTCGCCTGTGCGGCCAGACGGTCGATGCGGATGGCAAGCCATCCTTCGTCCTGACGCTCTCCACCCGCGAACAACATATCCGCCGCGAGAAAGCGACCTCGAACATTTGCACCAATCAGGGCCTGATGGCGCTGGCGTTTACCGTGCATATGTCTCTGCTCGGCGAGGCCGGGTTCCACGATCTCGCGCGCCTGAACCACGAAAAAGCCTGCCAGCTGGCCGATGCGTTGGGCGCGAAGGTCGTCAATAAAACCTTCTTCAACGAATTCGTCGTGCAGCTGACATCAGACAGCAAGGCCGTGGTGAGCAAACTCGCTGAGCAGGGAATCATCGCGGGGTACCCGCTGGACGGGAACCGCCTGTTGGTCTGCGCGACCGAGATGACGACCGATGCGGACATTGCTACGCTGGTGAAGGCCCTTACATGATGCACGAACACTCATTCAAGCTCGCAACACCTGACGGGAAACAGATTTTTTGTATCCTTAATCAGGCAGGAGCAACTCCGGCGCGGCGCGTCGTCGTGCTTTCGCACGGCCTGACGGGCGGTCCGAATGAGTATATGCACCAGATGGCGCGGAACCATTTTCTTGCGCGCGGCTATGACGTGGTGCGCTTCGCCTATTACTGGGCGGAGGAGGGGTGCCGCAGGCTTGATGAGACAACCCTCGCGATCCATGCCATCGATCTGAATGTGGTTCTGGATTATGCGCGGCGCAAACATGAGGAAATTTTCGTCTGCGGGCACAGCGCGGGCGGGCTGACGATGCTGTTCGCGCAGCCTAAGGTAACCGCACTCAGTTTCTGGGATTCGGCGTACCGTCCGGGGATGATGAAATTCTCCGAAGCGATCGACGGTAAAACCTATCTGATGTTTGGCGGTAAACGCACGCTGGTCGGCGCGGCTATGGTCGCCGAGGCGCAACGTCTGCTGGCGAGCCCCGAGGAATTACACGGCATGGCCGCCTCAATCCAGAGCCCTGCGCAGATCATCGTCGCAGAAGACGGCGACCGTCTTGAGATGCAGCAGGAATTACTTGCGGCCCTGACCACCGAGAAAGAACTGCATATCGTGCGCGACGCCGATCATAATTTTTATCACCGCAACACGGTTGAAGAATTGCTTGAGCTGACCGAAGCATGGTTTGCGAGACATTCATCTTCTCTTCACTCCGACAAGAGGGCCCGCGCATGAAAAACACGGCAGAAAAAATGACAGAAGACTTTCCTGAGACTGATCCAATCGGTGACTCGCGTGCACTTCATTACGAAGAGCCCCTATTGTGGGAGCTCTCGCAGGCAGATGCGGGCGGCGTGGATTTGCCGCCGCTGAAGAATACGAAACTCCGCACCGGGCTGCCGGAGCGGAAAGCGACTGGGTTGCCGCAACTCAAAGAGCCGCAGGTCGTACGGCATTTCGTCCGCCTCTCTACCAAGAATTATTCCATCGACAGCGGCTTCTTTCCGCTTGGGTCCTGTACGATGAAACACAATCCGCGCGTGAACGAAAAAGTCGCGCGTCTGCCAGGGCTTGGCAATATTCATCCGATGCAGCCGGAGGAGACAGTACAGGGGGCTTTGGCCCTGATGTATGATCTGCAGCACTGGCTGGCGACTCTGACCGGACTGCCGGGCGTGTGTCTCTCGCCTGCTGCCGGAGCGCACGGTGAACTCGCTGGGATCATGACGATCCGGCGCGCGCATGAGTTGAAAGGCAACAGCCATAAGACCGTCATTCTGTGTCCGGACTCGGCGCATGGCACCAACCCCGCCACTGCCGCGATGTGCGGCTATTCGATCCGCGTTATTCCGACCAAAGAAACCGGGTGCGTGACCGTCGAGGCCTTTAAGGAGGCGCTTGGTGACGGCAAGGACGTTGCCGGGATGATGGTGACCAACCCGAATACGTGTGGCCTGTTTGAACGCGATATTCTTGAGATTTCGAAACTGCTGCATGATGCGGGAGGATACTTCTATTGCGACGGCGCGAACTTCAACGCGCTGGTCGGCAGCGTGCGCCCGGCGGATTTCGGCGTCGATGTCATGCATATCAACCTGCATAAAACCTTTTCCACGCCGCATGGCGGCGGCGGACCGGGGTCTGGTCCGATCTGCGTCACCGAAGAACTGGCTCCGTTCCTGCCAGTGCCGTGCGTGGTGAAAAATGGTGACACCTATAAACTTGAAACCGAAGCCGACCGCCCGACCTCGTTTGGTCGCCTGAAAGGCTTTCAGGGTCAGTTCGGCATGCATGTCCGCGCACTCGCTTATATGATGTCGCACGGAGCGGATGGCTTGCGGCAAGTGTCGGAAGACGCGGTGCTGAACGCCAATTATATTTTCTCGCAGCTGAAAAATGATTTCTTCGCACCGTATCCGGATAGCCCGTGCATGCATGAATGCCTGCTGACCGATAAAATCCAGAAGGAAGCAGGTGTCACCACGCTCGATATTGCCAAGACGCTGATCGAGTATGGCTTCCACCCGATGACGGTTTATTTCCCGCTGGTGTGGCCGGGCACGATGCTGATCGAACCGACCGAAACCGAAAGCCGCGATGGCATCGACCGCTTTATCGCGGTGATGAAAATGGCAGCAAGCGATGTGAAGGCGGGGGATACGGATAAATTCCACGCGTATCCGCTCTCCTCGCCACGCCGCCGCCTCGATGAAGTCGGAGCTGCCCGCCAGCCGCGTCTGCGCTGGAAGGGTTAGTAGATATATCAATAGGTTAAGCCCCATTTAACTTGATTTTTACCGCAATTCTATAGGATGAGCGGAATTATCAGGGGCGGGTTTTGACACTTATCTATCATACATTTCTGCGGACATTTGAGGGCGAAACGCCCGACGAAATCATTGATGAGCTGCATATAGAGAGCGCTGCCGGCAATCCCAAACTACAGGAACGCACAGCGTGGTGGGCGCATCAGGTCGAAGTCCTGTCCTTATTTAATATCGTGGCTCCGCCCATCGACGCACCCGATGC
>CAYJDG010000061.1:0-10887 GCA_964368875.1 uncultured Pseudobdellovibrionaceae bacterium | reverse complement strand
TAGACCAGCATCTCGACCGCGCCGAGAATAATCGCCGCCGCGACGAACCCGACCCACAGCACCGCCCAGGTTTGCCCAAGCAGAAACCGCCGCTGCGACCGCACCAGCATGACGATCAGCATAAAGGCAAACGTGTGCGTGCCGATCACGCTCGCGGAAACGATGTCATAGAAAAGACCAACCATAAAGACGATAGGCACCGGCAATAAACCGGGCCGCGTGATCGTCCAGAAATAAAGTCCGATCAGCAGGAACGCCGGACGCACTGCGCCCGATCCGAAGAGCGGAATATTTGCGAGGCTGAGAAGAAAGAGGAGGAGCAGGAAGGCGTAGATGGCAACAACCCTGAGGCTGCCACGGGCTGTATCGCCAAGCTCGGTGCTGACCATGATCTTTAGTTCCTGCCGCTCTCGGACGGCGGGGCATTCAGAACATCGACGCTACGCCGGACATTCGGATCGTCAGGCTTTTCGATGATCTGCACGTAACTGGAATTGGATGGATCGCTGTACAGCGTCACGCGGGCGATACCTTTTTCTACCGCGACAACTTCACCGATCGGCAGACCTTGCGGGAACAGGCCGCCATGGCCGGATGTGACGACGCGTGCGCCCTTCTCTATCAATACGTCAGGCGGCAGGTGCTCAAGGACTGGCAGGTCGTCGTTGGTACCCGCGAGGATCGCTTTTTGGTTTGAACCTTCGACGATGACGGGCACGCGCGAGTTGATATCGGTGACGAGAAGTATGCGCGACGCGTTGCGTCCGGTTTCAAAGACGCGCCCGATCATGCCCTTGTCGCCGAGCACGGCCTGACCTTTTTCGACGTTCTCAGCAGTACCCGCCTGAATGAGGAGCGACTTGACGAAGGAAGAACCTGAATCGCCGATGACGCGGGTGGTGATATAACTTTGTTCCGGCTCAGGCAGGACGTTAAGCAGATCCTTGAGCGACTGGTTCTCGGCCTGCAACAGCATGGCGGTCTGATACCATTCTTTCAGCTTTTGGTTTTCGTTTTTAAGGCTGACGTTTTCGGCTTTGAGCTGGGCAAGTCCGGTCATGCTGGAAAGCGTATCGGCGACAACCTGAAATGGTTTGCTCACGGTTGCGATCAGCGGCGAGAAGGCATCGAGCGCCGCGCCGCGCGGTCCGGAGAACATGGTCGGGTTTATAATCGAGATCATCAGCAGCAACGCTGCCGTGCCGGTGAGAAGCGCGGGCGAGTGACGCGACCAGCGTATAACGTGGGACGCGGCCCTGAGCATACTGCGACGTGACGAGGTGCGGTGAGCACGCATGGACATTCAAATTCCCGGTTGGCAATTTCCCGGCTGGGACGGCTTATTAAATGTACTCTGACACATAAGGGATTAATGAAATCTTTACCTGCGGGCAACCCACGTCAGGCACTTATTCAGAGTATATAATAATATGGTAAAAAATTACGCTATAGAGACTACTATGCCCTCATACTATAAGGATTCTATGAAAGATCTGTTCGTTCAGGAAAGTTTCGGCATCACCGTCATCCGCCGGGGTGACCGCTATTTCGCCCGCTATGCCAACGGCGAAGATGCCGGCATGCTGGTGGAAAACGGGATCACGGAAAAAGAACTGCCCAATCTGCTCGACTCCGAAGAGGCCGCCTATGGCGTTCTGGCCGAGGCCCGCAAACGCACCGCGCCCGTCAGCCTCCGCTTTCCCTCAGATGCGCCGACCTGCGTTGTCTATGTCGGCGAGGAAGAGATCTGGATCGACAATTGCCATGCCCTCGCCCCCAGGCTCGAACATGAAGGCTATATCAGGGAAGAAAGTCCGGACGAAGCTGCATTGTACCGCTTCAAAAAAGCCGTTGCGGCAGATTACCGTGAAGTGGCTGCCGAATTGTCCAAACTTCAGGCCATCTCCCTGCCATTCTGCTCCTTCGAAGACGAAGAAGGTCCTGCCGAAATCTTTATCCGGTTCCGCAATGCAGGGTACGTAAAGGGGCCGTGTCTGCGCCTCATCGGGTATGGCACCGATGACTGGTTTTACGGTCCGGCTTAGACAGAGGTTCTAATACGCGCCGATCAGCACACCGCGCAGCGTCTTCATTTCTTCGAGCGCATGTCCGGTGCCAAGCGCCACACATGAGAGCGGATCATCCGCAATCGTGACCGCAAGTCCGGTCGAGTGGCGCAGGACGTAATCGAGGTTCGCGAGCAGTGAACCGCCTCCGGTCATGACGATGCCGCGCTCGGCAATATCTGCGCCCAATTCCGGCGGCGTGTCCTCAAGCGTGGCTTTCACCGCGGCGATGATGGCGCTCACTGGCTCGATCAGCGCTTCGGCGACTTGTCGCTCCGTTACAACGACTTCTTTAGGCACGCCGTGGATAAGATCGCGTCCCTTGATTTCCATGAAGCGGCCGTTGCCCTGCGCAGGAGGCGCAGCAGAGCCGATCTCTTTTTTAATACGCTCGGCCGTTGTCTCGCCGATCAGCAGGTTATGGACGCGGCGGATATACGCGATGATGGCATCATCCATCTTATCGCCGCCCACCCGGATCGATTTCGCGGAGCCAACGATGCCGCCCAGAGAAATAACCGCGACCTCGGTCGTTCCTCCACCGATATCAACAACCATCGAACCCTGCGGCTCAGTCACCGGCAATCCCGCACCAATGGCTGCGGCCATCGGCTCTTCGATCAGGAATACTTCGGATGCGCCTGCGCTTTCAGCAGATTCGACAATCGCGCGTTGCTCAACGGCGGTCGATCCCGACGGGACGCAGATAACCATTTTCGGCGACACGAATGAGCGGCGGTTATGAACTTTACGGATAAAATGTTTGATCATCGCTTCGGTCACTTCGAAGTCGGCGATCACGCCGTCACGCAACGGGCGGATGGCCTGAATATTTCCGGGTGTGCGGCCAAGCATCAGTTTGGCTTCGTTACCGACGGCGAGTACGGATTTTTTGCCCATCGCGGTCGAGATGGCAACGACGGATGGTTCATTCAGAACGATGCCCCGGTCGCGGACATAAACGAGAGTGTTGGCGGTGCCGAGGTCGATTGCCATGTCGGCAGACATCATACTGAAGAGACGGGAGAACATCTGAGTCCTGACTGAAACGGATAGAAAAAGGAGGGTGTACCTCTAATATAGCAGACTTCCCGTATGCTGTCATACGGGAAGCCAAAAAACTAGGTACCAGCATTAAATTTAGCTGTAAAAAGCCTAGCCTTGACGGGCTTTAAACTTCGGCTTGGTCTTGTTGATGACGTAAACGCGTCCTTTGCGGCGCACGGTGCGGCAATTACGGTCACGAGACTTCAATGTTTTCAACGAGTTAACGACTTTCATCGCCTGATTCCTTATACTTTAAGTGTGGCCGGACCTTAGCCAACCCTCTGCCCCCCTGTCAAGCATATAAAAACCGCCCTTTTTGGCGGTGCAGCATGGGCTCCGGGTTGATTAATACGGAAATGCAGGATTATGGTATGGCACTGAACAAGGAGTGTGAAAATGAAAGTATCCGTAGCCATGACCTATAGCGGTGATAGCGCGAAAGCCAAGGAAGTTCTGCACCAGTTTGGCAATGCGACCAACGTGACTGAACTCTGTTCCGACGCCGTTCTTGTCGTTGGCGAGGTCGATGAAGCCTTCCGGCCAATCGTGAACGATGCGTTTGCCATTGAAAACCGCAAACTTAAGGAAGCAGGTAACGACCACGGCACCTTTACGCTCGCCTGGGACAACCCGGTTGTCGCACGCGTTCCAGCATAGAAAGATAGTTTTATGAAACATATCAGCATTGAATTTTGTCATCCCGGCGATGCGCAGACGGCAAAAAGCATCCTCGTGCAATTTGGCGATGCCACCCAGATTACTGCGGTTGGCGCAAATCAGCTGGATGCCGATATTCCTGATGCCCTTGAAGGCAATGTGCGCACAGCGGTCAGCGCGGTCACGGCGCAGTCCGATACCAGCTGCGGCATGCGGGTCCGCTAATCTCGTCAAGAGGCCCTCTGGACTAAGCGCGGCGCTTTGCCGATACTCTTGCTTATGGCCGAGTCCCACGACAGCTCCTCTGAAATACGCGCCCTCACCGGCCTGCGCGGCATAGCTGCGCTCTATGTCGCTGCCTTTCATTTCGGTATCGGCGAACAGTGGAGCGGCCCTTTCTATACCTTCGGCATGCACGGCTATCTTGGCGTCGATATCTTCTTCGTGCTCAGCGGCTTTATCATGGCGCTGACCTACCGCGCGCTCTTTGCAAATGGCTTCAGCCGTGATGGGTTCAAGACCTTTATGAAACGGCGCATCGCGCGTGTGTATCCGCTTTATTTCGTCGTCACGGTTTTCCTGATCCTCACTCTGCCGGACAATCCGCCCGAAGGCTTCTTGAGCATCCCGGTGACATGGTGGACCAGCCTGAACAACTTGCTGCTCATCCAGTCATGGGGCTTTGGCAAAAGTTACGTCCTGCCCGGCTGGTCGATCAGCACCGAGCTTGCGGCCTATCTGCTCTTTCCGGCGCTGCTTGGGATTACCTATTTCTGTTCAAAGCGCCGCGCCATCCTCAGCGGACTGGTCGCGGTGATCCTGCTGGTCCTGCTCGCCGTATTGCCAGAGGGTTTTCTCAATCTCACGCATGAAAAAGGGCCGTTGCATATCTGGATCGGCAACGGGCCGGGGCCGCTGGTGCGGTGCCTTGCGGAATTTGTGTTCGGGCTGCTCGCCTGCCGCGTCTTTCTGGAAGGACGCCCAGACGGCATCCTGCGCCACAAATTCACGGCGCTCGCTCTCCTCTGCGCACTCTGCGGCGTTCTGATGATCCCGAACAGCGATGTGCTTGCGGTGCTGTTGATCCCGCCGCTCTTGATTGCGCTTGCTGATGACCAAGGGCCAGGGGCACGTGTGCTTGGCTGGGGTCCGGTCCACTGGCTCGGATTGATTTCGTATTCATTTTATCTGGTGCATTACACCTATCCGGTGCAGCTGATCTCCTACGCTCTGGGCCATGCGCTGGATACACTTGTCTTCGACGGCGCCATGCCGCACTGGAAACTCAACTTGATTGGGATTCAGATATTGGTCTCGCTGGTGCTCGCTGCCGGGACGTATTACCTGATCGAGAAACCGGGCCGCCTGATTGTACGGGCCTTGCTCGGCGCAGGTCGCAAAGCACCTGTTTGCTAAACGGTTACGCCGCCGAGCTGCACGATGATGATGAGGATATAGGCAAGGTGCGTCAGGTTGTGCGCCTCTTGATCAAGCCCGAATGACCACCAGAATTTCCAGTTGGTCGGAGTCCAGTTTTGTTGCTGGGTGAGAAGCGCCTTGAGGCGGTCGACGAGCGAATGCACGACAAAATCGATAAAGCAGAACCACCACAATTGCGGACAGAATAGCGCGAATATTAGCAGAGTCCCGACACCGTGAATCGACGCATGAACAAACAGCGGTTTATACCCAGACCAGCCCGGATTGCCCTTATTGAGCGCCATCCATCCGGTTTGCAGAAAGAAATCGCACAGCACCTGTTTAATGCGAAAAGCCAGATAAAGTGCGAGGAGCGTTGCTAATGTCATAATTGTAAAACCGGGCTTTTGAAAAATAACGGACCACCCTAGCATAGAAAAGAGAGGTTAAAAAACCCTTCCAGAAACATACAATCATATTAACCACCCGCTAATGTATTAAAGGCATGCTATAACCCAGATTAGCCTGCGTGATCCATCGCAACCTTTATTGATTGAGCTGCCTGAGATAAGCATGAGCCCACCTGACAATTTTCACAGCGTTCGCGCCGGTACGACCTTTATTCATCAAGGTGAATCCGGACAATCCGCTTACATTATCGAATCCGGTAAAGTCGAAATCTATATCGAGAAGCCCGGCTCTCAACCGCAGATCGTCGGTACGCGCGGCGCAGGTACGCTGATCGGCGAGATGGCGTTGATTGATGATGATAAGCGCACAGCCAACGTGCGCGCCCTCGAAGATTGCCGCCTGCTTGAAATTACGCGCGAAGATTTTACGCGCCGCCTCAATTCCAGCGACCCGGTCATGCAGACCGTGATGCGCGTGATCATGACGCGCTACCGCGACACTCTCTTCCGGTCTGAGATCGTCCGTGAAAGCCTTGGTTGGCCACCGCCTGAAGAAGTTGAAAAAACTTTCATGCAGGATCCAAAGACGATGGATAGCTTGCGCATCGAAAATGAATTCCGCGCAGCTCTTGGCACCAATCAGCTTTCGCTCAATTATCAGCCGATCATCAATCTCAACACGGGAGAAATTCAGGGTTTTGAAGCTCTGATGCGCTGGAATCATCCGGAACGCGGGCCGATTTCACCGGGCGTGTTCATTCCGATGGCTGAAGAAACCGGTCTGATTATCGAAGCCAGCAAATGGGCGCTGCGCGAATCCTGCCGCGCCCTCAAGCGTCTCGAAAGCCATGTCGGCCAGAACCCGGATCTATATATGAGCGTCAACTTCAGCGCCAAGGATCTGTCCGAACCCGATTTCCTCGAAGACCTCTATGAAATCATCAGTTCTAGCGACGTTCTGCCTACCCAGATCCAGCTCGAAATCACCGAAGGTCTTTTGATGGCCCATCCGGAACATGCCAAGAAGACCCTTGAGATGTGCCGCGATGCAGGCCTGCGCATTGCCATCGACGACTTCGGCACAGGCTATTCGTCGCTCTCGTATCTGCACACCTATCCGATCCACACGCTGAAGATCGACCAGTCTTTCATCCGTGACATGCTGAAAAATAAGGCCAGCATGGAACTGGCCAAATCGATCATTACGCTCGGCAAAAACCTCAGCATGATGATCACCGCCGAAGGCGTTGAGCAGAAGGAAGAGGCGATGATCCTGCGTGCGCTCGATTGCGACAGCGCCCAAGGCTACTATTTTGCCAAGCCGCTGCCGGAAAAAGACCTGATCGACCTGCTGCTCAAAGTCGGCGGTTTCCGCGAGAAAATGCTCTAATTTTGATTATCTGCTGTCTTTTTCGTATACTTGTTGAAAGTCGAAAAGACAGAGAGTGTGTGTAAATGGCGCAAAACGCCCCTGCCAAGCCAATTCCCGATAATATCATCATGAGCCAGTCCATGCGCGAGCGCTATGGCGATGTGATGGGTCTGCTTGGTCCCGACCTTGGCAAATATGACATCGTCATGATGTTCACCGAAAAAGAGATCAACGACATCCACAATATCTTCATGGATAACAAGGTTTCCATGCTCGATAAGGAAAAAGTCATTTATGAGTACCTGAAAAAGGCTCATCCGGGTGTCGATCTGGACGGCAGGCTCGGCCACTATGCCCGTGAATTTTGCGACAATATGTATGAAGTATCACGCAATCAAGGCCCGGGACAGGTCGGCGCCGAAGCACGCTCGATGCTTGTGGGCACCAAACAACGCCCGTTTCTCATGGGCTATATCGTCCTGCCCGATAAACTTGATTTCGGCCCGGAATATCTCTCTTTTATGCCTGAGAGCGATCACCGCTATAAACCGCAAAACCCGGGCGACCTCGAACGGCGCCAGCATGACAATGGCATCCTGACCGTCGCGCATGAAGTGGGTCACCTCGCCGAGGCCGCCCGCCGCAGACGCTACGGCGGCACCAACGATGCGCTGGAAGAGTTTCGCGATGAGGATACGGTTGCGGCTGGTATCTTTCGTGAAAGTGAAGCAGAGCGTTACTCCTTCGATAAAATTCCCGCCCTGATGGCTGCAGGCATCATTCGCAGCGATTACTCCAGCGAACGTCTCGATAACCGCAATGTCATGTCGTTCAATTACATGATGCAGAACGCCTTTAAAGTTGGCACTTATGGCGGCATCGGCATCGAGCCGCATTCGATCGGTTTTGACCTGCATAATCGCACCATGAGCGGCGACGACGTCTATAACCGCTTGGACAAAGCGTTTACGACTCTGCGCGAATTGCGCAATCAGGAATACCGCGCAGCGTTTGAGGACGCTGCCCAAGGTAAAGGCAGCCCTGCCGCCCTTGCCGCGTATGCCGACATGCAAAAGCGCATGAACAATCCTGAGGACTGGCTGGTGTCTGTTATGCGCAAGGATAAATTTCCTGACGCTGATATCGCCTTTATGTTGTTTGGCAATACGCTCGGGACGGACCGAGCAGGGAATTATGCCTTCGCGCAAAAGATCAAGGACTCACCTCAGCTCGACAGCGCCGGACGGGAATTTCTGCGGCGTTATATCGAATCTGCCGACCGCGTTTCCAATTATCGCGAGCGTCTGCCTGCAGCCGCGCCCAAATCCGCGTTTCTGGAAGGCGGCGATTTCGATCGTTTTATGGCGCGCACCCTGCAACCGGTGGCTCAGCCTGCCGAGACCACGCAAACCGCTGCTGCCAAGCCTGTTCAGCCTGTAGCGGCCCCTGCTCCTGTGGTCTGATCGGGTCATTCGCAGAGGGTTTAGGGCAAAACCTTTCGAATTTTATCTAAATTTTGACCTTTATTTATATCCCGTAAACATCAGTGCTTTAGACTTATAAGATGGCCCGCCTTTAGGTGAGGTCGGTTTTAGTGTATATTCAGGGACACAATTTAGGGGTTCAGCCCCGGTAAAGGATTTGACCATGGCATATATCGCGACGGAAGATCAGAAGGCCTCAGCCGGACCACAGCCGACCCACCTCGCCGAACCAGCCACCACCACCGCCCAAAATATCGTCATTTCGCCTGCGGGCATGACAGAAATTCCAGTCCCCGGTCAGGGCTTCGTCACCAATGCCGTGATGACACAGGACGGTGCCGACCTCGTGCTTGAAAGTGCCGACGGCGTGACCATCGTGATTGAGGGCTATTTCTCTGCTGATACACCGCCTGATCTGATTTCACCGGACGGCAAGGTGCTGACCCCGGCTCTCGTCAAATCTTTTATTCAGGCAAGTAACGATTTTGCTGAAGACCAGACTGCAATGAACGATACCACACCCGTTGGTCAGGTTGGCGAGGTAAGCGGTCATGCGACCGTCACGCACGCGAACGGCACGACTGAGACGATTACCAAGGGTACACCGATTTTCGAAGGCGACGTCGTCGAAACCGATGCCAAGGGCGCGGTCAATATCAAGTTCGCCGATGAATCGAGCTTTGCCGTTTCCAACAACGCGAAGATGGCGATCGATGAATTCGTCTTCGATACCGCGTCGAACAGCGGCGAAAACAAATTCTCGATGCTGCGCGGCCTGTTTGTTTACACCAGCGGCCTCGTCGGGCGCGAAGACCCGGATGATGTTCAGATTAACACCCCGGTCGGGTCCATCGGTATCCGTGGTACGATCATCACTGGTGTGCTGCCGCAAGATGGCTCGAGCGAACCGGCACAGATTTCCGTGATCGAAGGCGCAATCGTCATTCACCCGCTGCATGGCGCACCGGATATCACTCTGTCCAAACAATTTGAAACCGTGCATATCGACACTGGCAACGGCACCGCCACCAATGTCGGCGTACTGCCACAGGGTGATATGGCTGAAACCTTCAACGTTCTGCGCACCGTTGCGCCTACTCTGTTCAGCGCGATGGAAGAAGCCCAGCAGGAAGCACCTCAGCCCGCCGACGCGCCCGTTCAACAGGACGTGGCCCCCACCGACGTGCCACAGGAAGCTCCGGTTCAGCCGGTCGATCCGATCCAGCTGAACCTGCTGCCTGACCGCTTGAACACAGATCCGTTTGCCACCACTCCACTTGAGACGGTCGACGAAACCCTCGAAACCAGCGTGCTGGAACCTGTCGCCGAAGTTGTCGGCACTGGCGGCATTCTCACCGTTGCCTCGATCGTTCTCGATGCGGCACAGACTGCAGACAATAACACATCCGTCGCTGTACCTCCAACCACCCCTAATACACCCCCTCTGACACTCACAAATGCCTATACGGCCTTCGAACAGTCGGGTGTTGCAAATGGCGGTGTATTCGATTTCAACATCGGTCGTTTTTTCCGCGATCTGGATGGAGATACGCTGACATATTCTATCACTGGGACGGGTGGTACGGCCGGGATCGCTACAAATATCTCGACCTCAGCCGGACATCTTTACTTTGAAATTGACTCCGGTATGTCGGTTGCGACCGCCAGCTTTACAGTTGTCATTCGCGCCAATGACGGTGTTGCGACCAGCACCCCGATTGTGTTCACCGTAAACGCCTATGATAATACCACTGGCGGCGGATCGACCGGCGCTGATGTCGAAAACCTTACGATCTCAGGAAAACGCTTCTCGATGCTCTCCGGCGATGACGACGTCAACTATGGCTCGACCACCAATAACTATATCTGGGGCGGCTCTGGCAACGACTCTGCGACGATCAGCAGCAGCGCCAATAAGTTTTTTGGTGAAGATGGCGACGATACGATCAACGTCTTTTCCGGCACGGGAAATTTTATCTCTGGTGGTAATGGCAATGACACCCTCACCGTCTTCGGTACGGGTACGACAATTTTTGGCGGGGACGGCGATGATGTAATTACCATCAACGCAACCGCAGCGGCAGGTCTTTCTGCTGGCTCTACGTTCCTGGATGCTGGGACAGGCTTTGATATCCTGAGGTTAAATGGTGTCACTGGGTTTAACTTGAATAGCATCATAAACACTCAGCTTCTTAGCATCGAAAAAATCGATGCTGGTACTAGCTCTGTCGCGATCAATCTCGATTTACGGGATATTCTTGAGCACACCTCCGAGCAGAGGCTTTTCCTTGATGTGGATGGCAACGACACCGTCAACGTAACCAATACGAGTGCTATGACTGCGCTGACAAACACCGGAACATACGTTGATGGCGCCGATACCTATAACGTGTGGAGCAACGGCAACCTGACCCTCTACGTCAATCAGGCAG
>CAYJDG010000060.1:3175-12134 GCA_964368875.1 uncultured Pseudobdellovibrionaceae bacterium | reverse complement strand
TTCTTGCGCATCAAGGTCTGGCATCGTCCCCGTGTGCGCGTCTTGGCAGTACTCGCTGGTGTGTGTGTCTTGGCCGGGGCGGGTATCGCCGTCTGGCATTATATGTCCGTTCCAAGTAAGGCTGAAGGATCGGTTGCAATCGCTGAGGCGGACTTCTCAAAAGTAGATCGGTATGTTTACCCGCTTACTTTGCCCGAACCTGCAAAAGAGTTCAGCCGGATCTGGGAACAGGCCTTGCCGTACCAGATTCTTGGTACTCCTGTGATCGCCGATGGAAAAATGTTTTTCGGCACAAACGGCAAAACGCTCGAGGCTCATCGTCTTGAAGACGGGCAAAGGGTCTGGGTCATGACCAAGCAGGAACCGGTTTTTACCTCTGTCGCGATTGACGGGAAGATCGGCCTGATTGGTGAAGGCGTGCACACCGCGCCAAGCGCGACGATGACCGCCTTTGAAATCGCTTCGGGCAAAGTCATGTGGGAACGCAAATTCCGCAGCCATCTCGAAGCGGAACCGATCATCGATGCTGAAAAGGATCAAATCTGGTTCGCGGCAGGCGCGGACGGAGTGTGGTCGCTGGGTTTAAAAGATGGCGCGGTAAAATGGCGCAGCCCTATCGGGCATCTTGATGTCAGACCGTTGATGCTGGACGGACGGCTCTTTGCACCTGCAAAATTATCTCCGGATGATAATGTTCCCGGCTCTGCTTTGTTTGAGCTTGATCCTGAGACTGGCAAACCTCTTTGGGAAACGCCATTACCCGGTAATTCGATGGGCGACATTCTTGCGTCTCCGGATGGCGGCCTGATCTTTACCACGGCCATCGGCCAGATCGGTTTGAACAAGGAAACAGATAAAGGCTGGCTGCATTCGGTCGGGCTCGATGGAAAAATTCGCTGGAGTGTCGAGCTACCGGCCATGCCCTTGCCGGACGGCTCGATCCTCGCCGATCAGAAAATCATAATCCTTGCATTGAAGAACGGTGCGCTGATGGCGGTCAATACCGAGGACGGTAAGACCGTCTGGATGGCGGGTGCGGGAACCGAATTTCGTTCGGATGCGCTGGTCATTTCTGCCACTGCCACCATGCCGGCGCTAGTGGTTGCCGTTCCGACCGGGGGCAGGGTGACGATCCGCCGTGCATTAGACGGGGTTGAGCTGATGCATTTCAAGATTGCCGATGGCAGCTACGCAGCCCCTGTCATTCATGACGATACCCTGTATATTTCATCTCCATACAGCATCGCCGCCTATGGCCCTGTATCTGCTCTGGGGATTGGAAAATGAATGACACCTTATGGATGCGTTTCGCTGAAGATACAGGTTTGCCGTCCGTGCTGACCTCTGAGGAACGCAACCGGCTTCTGAAAATCTTCGATGTGACGGACCCGGAGGGCCTGTGGGCAAGGGCCGCACGTGCGCTCGGCCTCAGCATTCCTCCCCAGACTCACCACCTCCGTTTTCATGAGAACAGTCCCTACATCAACTGGTCGGTCATCGTGCAGATGATCAGCAGCGGCTGTATCGAAACCGTGCGTGAGCCGGATCAGTCCTTCAGCTATAAAACTTCCTTCATGGGACCGCGCTTCTTTGGCCTGCTATGGAAGCAACTGCGCCTCAGTCTCTATCTGGAACAAAAGCTGAAAGACGGGTCTCCGCTGCCTGCCGCGCAGGAGGAGGGGGTTATCGAGAGCCTTGCACTTGGCCTTGCGCTCTTGTCAATGACAACCCGACTTCCGGCACACACGCCCGCGATGTTAGCGCAATGGCTGATGGACCCCACGCCGCTCTCTCCGGCTGTACAGAAGACGCTCCGCGACATTCAGAAAATTCAAATCCGCCGCACCGCCTTGTCGTCTGCCTGGCATACATGGTTTGTCCCACGGCCAGATCCTGCCAATCTGCCCGACCTGCCGCCACATTTCTGGAATGATCCAGTCGAAGCGCCGGCGAATATCGCGGCCAAGGTCTTGATGGCCACGTCTTGGCGCGGTCTTCCGGTCAGTGGTGGCGCGGTCACGGGACGGGCAGTATTTCTCAGCCGCGATATGACCCTGCCGGTGACGACCGATCCGCTGATCCTTGTGTTCCTGAAGGCCCGACCCGAAACAACCGAATTATTCGGGCAAGCCTCTGCGGTCGTTTATGCCGAAGGCGGAGCGCTCTCCCACGCCTGCACGATTGCCCGGGAGCAGGGCATGCCGTGCGTGACGGGTCTGGGCAGGCCGTTCTTCACCATGCTGTCTGCCCGTGACGGCGCAGTCTGGCTCAGTGTCGATGGGGCGGCTGGGACCGTGGATATCCTCGGCTGATCTCTCCCTTTTTTATCAGTTTTGTGCCAAGGTTCCTCATCTTCACCGCGTCATACCTATGAAAGACTTGCGTGGACCCACAGGAAGCCAGATTGATCGAGCTTGCACAAGCCGGGGACGCGGGAGCGTTCCGCGATCTTTTGGATCGTCATTATATGACGATCTACCGCATGGCGTTCCGCTTTTGTGGCTCTCAGCACGATGCCGAAGACGTCACCCAGCTTGCCTGTATCAAGGTTGCCGACCATCTGCGTGATTTCAGGGGCCAGTCGGCGTTCACGACCTGGCTTTATACGATTGTCCTGAACACCTCGCGCGACTGGCAGCGGTCCCAGAAAAGGCACAGCCATGGCGAAATTGATGAAGAGGTGAGTTCCGGTGAGCAATCTCCGGAACAGGCCCTCTCGACCCGGCAGCAACTTGCCCGCGTCGATGCGTTGCCTGAGGTCGAGCGCGAAGCGTTGTTGCTCGTTTTTGGCGAGGGCTTAACCCATAAACAGGCCGCCGAGGTGCTCGGCTGTGCCGAAAGCACCGTCTCATGGCGGATACATGAAGCCCGCAAGAAGCTTGCGGCACAAGAAGGAGAGCGAAAGCATGGATGACTCTCAATTGAAGCAACTCTTTGAATCGCAAGAGATTCCGGCCCCGAACGACAATCGGCGCAAGGAAGCGCTGAATCTCGCCACGGCTGCCTTCGAAAAAAATCAAAAAACCACCCAAGGAACCTCTCTCTGGGGTCGTCTGATGAACAGACAACCCACAACGAGGAGGGAATCTATGTCCTTTAGTAAGAAAAAAGTAATCTACGGCGGTATGGCAACGGCATGCGTTGCGCTGATGGTTTTTGCAGTTTCGCCTTATAGCCGTCTGACTAGCACACAGGCGAGAATTGAGAGCAATTTGGCTGCGACTGATAGCAAATCTTCTAGCGGAAATGGCTCGAAAACCTTTAACGATATTGCTAGCAATATTACTGAGTCACCTATTTCAGGACTGATAAAAAGCCTTGCTCCTGCTGAAAAAGATTCTCGCGCTGAAGGTTACGCTCAGCCTCTGGACTCTCTAGAAGCCCCCAGAAAAGCTCCATCACAAAACTTTGTGGATGGGTCCACTGCCGATGCGATGCGCCGTCAGGAAGAACAAAAAATCCTGAAAAAAGAAAAGGCTGACGATGGTCTTGCTGACCGCGCCATGCCTGCTGAAGCCGAAATGGCCCCTTCGGTTCCGTCTCCAATGGGCGGTGCTCAGATCATGGCAATGCCTGCTTCACCACCAGCCAATTCAAAATCGATGCCTGTACCCATTCAGGATGTGATCGTTGCCACCGACAAAGAAATTGGTCGCGACAAATTCAAAGACTTCGAACAGAACGACACCAAGCAGGTGGGTCGGGAACCTGTTTCGACCTTCTCAATTGATGTCGATACCGCGTCCTATTCTTTCGTCCGTCAAAGTCTTACCAATGGCACGCTGCCACAGGTCGATGCGGTCCGCGTCGAAGAACTGATCAACTATTTCGATTACGCCTATCCGCTGCCGACCTCGAAAGAGGAGCCGTTCAAGGCCAGCGTGACGGTGCAGGATTCGCCATGGCACCAGGGCCGTAAACTGATGGCGGTCGGTATCAAAGGCTATGACATGGAACGCGCCTCCGCACCGGACAGCAACCTTGTGTTCCTTCTCGATGTGTCTGGTTCGATGAATGAGCCGAACAAACTGCCGCTGCTGAAACAATCGCTCACCATGCTGCTCGACAGCCTTAAGCCGACCGACAAGGTTTCCATTGTTGTTTATGCAGGGGCTGCTGGAACAGTTCTACCACCGACGCCTGTCTCTGATAAGGCGACTATCCTGAGTGCCTTGCAGAATCTCCAGCCGGGCGGGTCGACCGCCGGGGCTGAAGGCATTCGTCTCGCCTATCAGCTTGCAGAAGCTAACTTTAATAAAGAGGCCGTCAACCGCGTTATTCTTGCGACCGACGGTGACTTTAACGTCGGTATCACCAATCCTGAAGAACTTCAGGACTTCGTCGAGCGCAAACGCGAAAGCGGCGTGTTCCTCTCAGTCCTCGGTTTCGGCACGGGTAACTATAATGACGATATGATGCAGCGCCTCGCGCAAAACGGAAACGGGGTTGCCGCTTATATCGACAATCTCAACGAAGCCCGCAAGGTGCTCGTCCGTGAAGCAGGCTCGACGCTCTTCACCATCGCCAAGGATGTCAAAATCCAGGTCGAGTTCAATCCGGCGATGGTCTCTGAGTACCGTCTGGTTGGGTATGAAACTCGCGCTCTCAAAACCGAAGACTTTAACAACGATAAAGTCGATGCCGGTGATATCGGGGCCGGGGCTGAAGTAACCGCAATCTATGAGATCACGCCGGTTGGTGCCGCCAAGGCGATTGATGCCAGCCGTTACGAGCCGCCTGCAACCAAAGGTGAAAAACCTTATGACGGCGAGTATGGCTTCCTGAAAATCCGCTATAAACTGCCAGATGAAACCACCAGCAAACTGATCACGACCCCGGTTGTACCGATGAAAGAGAAACTCGACCCGGTCACGCTGCAAGAAACGAATTGGGCCGTTGCTGTTGCGACCTTCGGTCAGTTGCTGAAAGGTGGCAAATACACCGGCTCGATGACTTATGATGATGTGCTGAGACTAGCCGAAGCCTCGAAAGGTGCAGATCCTTACGGCACCCGCGCGGAATTCATCAACCTCGTTTATCAGGCCAAGACCGCTGCCGCGATGCAATCTCAAGGTGGCATGCCATATCAAGGTATTCCGGGCAGGGCTCAATAATGAAAAAGCTTTCTTTCTATCTCGCTCTGTTCACCTGCATGGTTTTCCATGCAGGTGATGCCATGGCGCGGCGTGCTGCGGTTGTCTTTGATGCCACTCTCACGCCTACCTGTGCGCCGTGGGACGGTGCTGCACTTAACGTGGTCGTTGATATGCCAGCCAGTGGTCAGAAATTTACTGCAACGCTTTGGCGGCAAGGACTGGACGATCTGCGGGCCGGAAAACCAGTGACGTTAAAACCCGATGGCGGCACGGGCATGGATAGCAACGGGTACGCCAATTTTTGCCATGATGGTGAAAGTGATAAAGCTTGTCCTGCTGTCACCGCGACGATCCAATTACCGGTTGATGACGGCTCAGAGTATTTCAGCCCGGTTGGTACCTTGAGCATTGAGATAAACTGGTTGCCTGACCGTACCGGAACCCAAATCTATTATCCGATCAGACCAAAATTTATTGAAGCTAAACCCATTTGCGGTTAACAGGAGACAATAATATGCGTTTAACCTTGCTGACGACTGCTCTCTGCCTTCTAGCCTTCCCGGCTCTTGCGTGCAGCCCGGTGGTATCAAATCTCACACTCAAACAAAAAGCCGATGCGGCGCAACTTGTGTTTATAGGTAAGGTTGAAACGGTTACGCCTGAAAAGGTCAGTTTTGTCACGGGCGCAGGTCATCACATTAGCATCGTGCCGATAAATAATACTTGCGGAATTGCCTTCACCGTTGGCGAAGTCTGGCTCTACATCGGTCCGGAAGGATATTCCGGCAGCCGGAGATTACGCCCAGAGGATTTAAACATGGATATTAAGGCAGCGCTGGCTGAGCCAGCTCAATAAATTTGTTGTAACCTGATGAAGTGAGATTGAACGACAATTTTGTCACGAATGTCGTCGCCATATTCTTAAACTTTTAAGCAGATAAGGTATTGAATGAAAATCCTTCTTTTAAGCTCGATTTTAACCTGCGCAGTTTTTTACGCTGGATCTGCCAATGCACGAATGACTGAAATTTTTCCTGCAGAAATAAAAAGTTCATGTGCACCTTGGGATGGGGCGGCGATATCGATCAAAGTCGATCTTCACTTTGGTGTGTTCACAGGCGACGTTTATGGTCGGGGACTTGCCGACCTTTCAAATGGTAAGGAAGTGATACTCGATGGGAACTCAAATCCTGAAAGCACGGGATTTGGTAATATCTGTCTGCCTGATGGTGAATGTATGATCGTAAAAGCAAAAATTCACTTTCCGCCCAAAGATGCACAAGAAGATTCATTGGGTACGCTGACAATACCGGCATGGGGCGAAATGCCTGAGACACAATACCGGATCCGGCCTGTCACGATTAAAGGGAATGCCGTCTGCGGCTAGAGACTGTCGATAAAAGCTTTGTGCACAGGCGAGGGGAACTCGAGCGTCAGTTCCGGGTGGAATGTTGTTGCCATGTTCTTTCCGGATCTGATCCATACAGGATGCCCGTCATGTTCAGCCAGAATTTCGGTTGATCCTGCATCGGTGATGATCGGTGCGCGGATATGCGACATCACATATCCATCAATCAAAATATGGTGACTGTCGAGTTGGCTGCCATAACCGTTGCGTTGCACGGTGATCGGCAGAATGCCGAATGATTTTTGTTCGGGGTCGGTGACTTTCTGTGCAAGTAGAATTGAACCGGCGCAAATCCCCCAGACTGGCTTGGCGATAAAATTCTTCTTGAGGCTATCCCACAGCCCGAACGCTTCGATCAGCTTCAGCATCGTTGTGCTTTCACCACCCGGCAGGATGAACGCATCCATCGCATCGAACTGCTCAGCTGTTTTGACAGCGCGAAACACGCCGCCAGCGGCTTCGATATGGGGTTTATGGGGCTGAACTGCACCTTGAAGTGCCAGCACGCCGATAAGAGGTTTCTTCATCTCGGTCATACTTGCTTATATACACGCAGAGTGCTGAAAAAATAGATGTCTTATGAGTGCAAACGGACGTTTTCTAGAGCAGCGGAGCCAAAAACGAGTCTTTTTTGAACACGAGAGGTTTTTCGCCGATCCCTCTGACTTCAACTGCATCTACTTGTTCACGCTGCAAATGATGAAGACGGGCGGCATCGAATGCTTTACCAGCTAATTCCGGTGCATTCGCAGGAGTGGCCTGTGAAGATTTTACATCAAGTTTATGAAGCTTAACGATACGACCTTGAGCAGACTTAAATGTGAACTCAACCAGCATTATTGACACCCTTTTGCTTATTAACACTTATGCGCGTCTTTAAGCATCAGGATAACAATAATTAGTTTATTTTTGCACGTTTAATGCCTATGCCCTTGAAAATGCTAGCCTACCAGCCACGGTTTGCCATTCGCATCGGCGCATCGATCTTGGAAATTTCCAGTCCTGCCATCGCGTCACCCAATCCTTTGGACGCTTCAAGGACCATTTTCGGATCATCGAAATGAGCGGTTGCCTTGACGATGGCTTTGGCGAACATAGACGGATTGTCGCTTTTGAAAATGCCGGATCCGACGAATACGGTTTCTGCGCCGAGTTGCATGCAGAGGGCTGCGTCAGCAGGTGTCGCAATGCCACCAGCTGCAAAATTCGGAACGGGCAGGCGACCCAGTTGCTTGACGAGGCGAACCAGTTCAAATGGCGCACCGAGGTTTTTGGCTTCGGTCATCAATTCGGCATCATCAAGCACGGTGATACGGCGGATACCTTGATTGATTTCGCGCAGATGGCGAACTGCCTCAACGATATTGCCAGTACCTGGCTCACCTTTGGTGCGCATCAGGGCTGCGCCTTCACCGATCCGGCGCAGGGCTTCACCCAGGTTTTTGGCGCCGCAAACGAAGGGGATTTTAAAATCCATCTTGTTAATGTGGTAATCTTCATCCGCCGGGGTCAGGACTTCGGACTCGTCAATATAGTCGACGCCGATGGCTTCAAGGATTTGGGCTTCGGCAAAGTGGCCGATGCGGCATTTTGCCATGACCGGGATCGATACGGTGTCGATGATTTGCTGGACCAGTTCCGGTGGGCTCATCCGGGCGACGCCGCCATGGGCACGGATTTCTGAAGGAACACGCTCAAGGGCCATGACCGCGACGGCTCCGGCATCTTCCGCGATCCGGGCCTGCTCGGCATTTACCACGTCCATAATCACTCCACCCTTCAGCATTTCTGCCAGGCCGGTTTTGATGTTGATGACGTTGCCGGTTGACGAAGACGCGCTCATGTCCAAAATCCTTATATATTCTGCGGGTTTGATGGTCGAACTTTATACACAAAGACCTTTTAAAAGCAAAGTTAAGTTATGGAACTTTAGGGCTAATTCTTGCTATAACCCCTCAATGTCCATATCCCCGCGCTTTATTCAGGATCTCCGCGACCGGCTGACCTTATCCGAGGTCGTTGCCAGCCGCATTAAACTGACGCGCGCAGGGCGGGAATTCAAGGCCTGCTGCCCATTTCATAGCGAAAAATCACCTTCTTTTTACGTGAACGACGATAAGCAGTTTTTCCACTGTTTTGGCTGTGGTGCCCATGGCGATGTGCTGGGCTTTGTCATGCGTCACGACAACCTCTCGTTTATCGAAGGCGTGGAGCAACTTGCCGCCAAGGCTGGCATGCCAGTGCCGCGCCAGAGCTTTCAGGATGTCGAACAGGCGCACAAGGACAAGAGCCTGTATGCCCTGTGTGAAGACGCCGCCAAATTCTTTGAAGCCCAGCTTTATCTTCCGGCCAATCATGACATTCTGGACTATATGCTGAAGCGCAAATTGTCGCGCGACACGATGGCCTCGTTCCGTATTGGCTATGCGCCCGCCGATGAACAGGCGATCCGCCA
>CAYJDG010000060.1:0-3075 GCA_964368875.1 uncultured Pseudobdellovibrionaceae bacterium | reverse complement strand
AAGGGTCGGCTGGTCTACGCCCAGCAGCATGCGCGCCTGGCCGCGAACGATCATCCTATCATTGTTGTCGAAGGCTACATGGACGCAATCGCCTGTCATCAGTCTGGCTTTAAAGGGGCCGTGGCTCCGCTTGGCACGGCGCTGACTGAAGAACAGGTCATGGTGCTGTGGAAGATGATCCCGCATGATCGTAAAGAGCCCGTGCTCTGTTTCGATGGTGATACTGCGGGTTACCGCGCTGCCGTCCGTGCGGTGGACCGTGTCCTGCCGTTGCTGAAACCTGATCAGTCGGTGCGTTTTGCATTTCTTCCTGAAGGCGATGATCCGGATACGTTTATTCAGGAGCAGGGGGCAGAGGCCTTCAAACAACTGATCACGAAAGCCGTCTCTGCGCTCGACTTCATCTGGACGCACAACACGGCGGGCCAGAAGTTCGATACCCCAGAAACACGCGCCGGGTTACAGGCCCGCCTCGATGAGATTTCCAGCCGCGTGCCGGACTCGCAGTTGCAGTATCATTACAAGCAGGCTTTCCGCGATAAGACGCGTGCGTTGTTCAGCAACACCTTCACTCCTAATTTTAAAGGCAGCAAATTCGGCAAGCCGCAGGGGCCCCAAGTGGTTTTACCACCGCTCAGCAAGAAGAAGTCACACGATCTGGTGCCACAGATCTTACTGCTGACCCTGATCAACCATCCCGGGATTTACCCGTCCATCCACGAATCATTCCTGCAACTCGACCCCGGTCAGGCCGAATTACAGCGGGTTTACGACGCTTTACATGACTTACTTGAAGGTCTGGAGCCTGAAGCCCTTGACAGAACAGCGGTGCTCCGCCACATAACTGCTCTTGGATTGGCCGACATCGTGGACAGACTTGCCAGTGAGCGTCTGTATATCCACGCCGGTTTCGCCCGGCCGGACGCCGATCCAGAAAGAGTGCTCGAAGGCTGGAAAAGCTTTTGGGGTCAATGGGATAACGGGCGACTCCGCGACGATATCGACGCGGCCCGGGCTGCATTACAGGCCTCCTTCACCCCTGAAAACGAAGACCGGATTTTGGCGCTCCAGCAGATTCAGATGGATAAGGACACAGGCACAGCCTGATTTGCCCTTCTACCCCTTTGTTTTTTCTGCAAAATCAGGTTAAATCGGCGAATCGAATCAGGTAGTCAGGAATGGCAATGGCGGCTAAAAAACAGGTTAAAGCAGCAGCGAAACCTCAATCTAAACAGAAGACTCAATCTAAGGCAGCGACGAAAGCTCCGGCAAAACCTATCAAGGTTTCCAAGCCAGAGAACAAGAAGCCTGCACCCGCTGCGAAGGCCGCCAAGCCTGCGCCGACGAAGGCTCCTGCCAAAGCTGCGACTAAAGCCGCACCCGTATCAAAGAAAGAAGCCCCACCCGTGAAAGAAGCAGCCAAAGCGCCTGCCGCGAAAGCTGCCCCGGTCAAGAAATTGATCAAGCCTCCGAAGGACAAAGAGTCCAACGAGCCGAAGCCAAACGCCGACAGCATGACCACAGGTCAGAAAGGCAATCTCGAAAAGATTGTCAAAAAGCTTGTTGCGAAAAGCAAGGACAAGGGCTTCATCACTTATGATGAACTGAACAAGGCCCTGCCTGCCGAAGAATTCTCCTCCGACCAGATCGAAGACGCGATGTCGAATATCGCTGATGCTGGCGTACAACTCGTCGACAGCGCTGACGACGACGAAGCAGAAGAGAAGCCGAAAAAAGAAGAAGACGAAGAATACGAAGGCGGCGGTAACATCTCCGATGATGATACTGGCCGGACCGACGATCCTGTTCGTATGTACCTGCGCGAGATGGGCTCGGTTGAGCTGCTCTCCCGTGAGGGCGAGATCGCGATTGCCAAGCGGATCGAAGCTGGCCGTGAAACGATGATCGGCGGGATTTGTGAATCTCCGCTCGCGATTGAATCGATCATTGCCTGGTACGAAGCTCTGCTCAAATCCGACATTCTTCTACGCGAAGTTATCGATCTTGATGCGACCTATGGTGGCGATGCTGCCGCCTTTGGCGATGGCATGACCCCTCCGGTTCCGCCGGTTGTGGCCGCGCCGCCAGAGCCTGCCGAGCCAAAAGAAGGCGAAGCCGCCGAGCCGGGTGCCGAAGGTGCCGTGGCTGGTGAAGACGATGAGAACAGCATTTCTTTGGCTGCCATGGAAGCCGAGCTTGCTCCTAAAGTTTTCCCGATTTTTGAAGGCATTAAAAAAACTTACAAAAAGCTGCAGAAAGCTCAGCAGGAGAAAATCGAAGCCGGTAAGAACGCGACCCCGGCGCAGATTAAGAAATATGACACGCTGAAAGCCGAGATGATCGGTTACATGAACGAAGTCAAACTGAACAACGCCCGGATCGAGCAGCTGCTTGACCGTTTGTATCGTATGAACCGCGAACTCGTCGGTCTGGAAGGGCGCATGATGCGCCTCGCTATCGACTGCGGCGTTAAACGTGAGGAATTCCTCAGCGTCTATGAAGAAGCTCTGCTTGGCACCCGCTGGGCCGAGAAGGTCAAGAAGCTGCCGGGCAAAGGCTGGCCCAAATTCGCTGAGAAGCACAAAGCCGATATCGACGCCATCAAAGATCAGATCGACAGCGTTGCCGCTGAATCCGGTCTGCCGCTGATGGAATACAAACGCATCGTTACCACGGTGCAAAAGGGCGATAAAGAATCCGGCCGTGCCAAGAAAGAAATGGTCGAGGCCAACCTGCGTCTCGTTATTTCGATTGCCAAGAAATACACCAACCGCGGTCTGCAATTCCTGGATCTAATCCAGGAAGGCAACATCGGTCTGATGAAAGCCGTCGATAAATTCGAATACCGTCGCGGTTACAAATTCTCGACCTATGCGACATGGTGGATTCGTCAGGCGATCACCCGCTCGATCGCCGATCAGGCGCGTACCATCCGTATTCCGGTGCACATGATCGAAACGATCAATAAACTGGTGCGCACCAGCCGTCAGATGATGCACGAAATCGGTCGTGAGCCTACGCCTGAGGAACTGGCCGAACGTCTGCACATGCCGCTTGATAAAGTGCGCAAGGTGC
>CAYJDG010000059.1:6518-12402 GCA_964368875.1 uncultured Pseudobdellovibrionaceae bacterium | reverse complement strand
ATATTAGTTGACGCTGATTAGGACTTAAAATTACACTTTTATGGTCAAGAGGCAAAAAAAATGCCCGATAAGACATATTAACAGGGAGATACACTGTGGGAGCCAACCCAGGTAGAAAAATGAGTTTAGCTGAATTCGCAGCAGCCACCCTGCCCCAAGAAGGCAACGCAGCCTATGACTGGGAGTATGAGGAAAAACGTTGGGATAACGACGAGCAGGCTATGCTCTTCGGTGGTGTTCAAGATTATCTGAAGGTCTCTCAAAAACTCAAACCACAATTTATGGGTGTTGTTGCCGACATCGTTGTAAAAGCTGGGTATTGCCCACCCGGTGAACGCGAAAGACTGGTTAAGGCCCTGATTGATCAACCTGAGCGCACCCGCACACTAATTGGCGATCTTGGTTTTACATGGCGCATGAAAACTGCTGAGTGCGCGACTCAAAAACTGAGTGATCATAAAGTTAATCAGCGTCCTGAACGGATTGGCGACTACTTTGCTGTTAAGTTTGTGCCGAATACAGTTGAAGGTGTCGTTCGCCTCCGTCAGGCAGCGCTCGAAACCTCTTTAACATCACGCAAATGTGAATTTAGCAAACCTTCTGACGAAGGCTACCGTTCCCATAAATCACACCATCAGGCGACCAATGGCGTAGAGACCCAGACCTTTGAAGTTCTGATCAGCCATGCTGATATGGAAGCCGTCAACGATCTTACCCATAAACTTAAAGACGTTGAGCGCAGCATGGTTGGCGCCACTCTTGCTTTGGCTCAGGCATTCATGCTGCCGGATCGCACACGCAGCAAACTCAGCACCCGTATGTCGGATGTTGGTTCAAATGTGAACGCAGTGCGCACCGCTATTAATAATGCCATTGCCTTCGAAACAGGTATTGATGATCTCGCCCTTCCTGAATTCCAGCGTGGCCAGCCAGATATTTCCGCGCTTAAGCTGCGCAATCCTGCTACTCGCCGCGTCCTCAGCAATATGAGCGATGCCCATGCAGATCAATTACAGGGTATCTTGGGCCATATCGTCCATGGCAACCTCTGGCCGCATCGCTGCACCGCTGCCAATGGCCGCGAACTGGCCAAGCATTAAGGGACATATATTTATAAAAAAAGGCCGGAGCGATCCGGCCTTTTTTTATTAAATCATCCTGACTAGCTTGCCAGCGCGTTTTCGATACCAGTGATGGCATCGTTGGCAGCGGCGATATTGGTGCCGCCGGCCTGTGCCATGTCTGGACGTCCGCCCCCGCCTTTACCGCCGAGCATCTCTGCCCCGACTTTAACGAGCTCAACCGCAGAAATGCGGCTGGTCAGGTCGTCGGTCACAGCAACCACGATCGAGGCTTTGCCGTCACTGGTTCCGATCAGCGCAATCACGCCTGAGCCAATTTTGGCCTTAAGGTCGTCTGCCATGGGTTTCAGGTCTTTTGCCGGGACGTCTTCAAGCACACGCCCGATAAACTTCACGCCGCCGACATCTTTAGAGGATGCACCTGAGTCGCCGCCACCTGTCGCCATCTTGCGGCGCAGGTTGGAGAGTTCCTGTTCAAGCTTCTTCTTCTCATCGACCAAGGACGAGACACGGTCAAGGACGTCGCTCGTGGTTGTCTTGAGCAGATCAGCCACGCCAATCAGGCGCTCTTCCTGTTTGTTGAGATAGTCAAGTGCGGCAGCGCCCGCGACCGCCTCAACCCGACGCACACCGGAGCTGACGGCGCTCTCGCCCACAATCTTGAACAACCCGATTTCACCAGTGCGCTTGGCGTGTGTACCGCCACACAGCTCGACCGAGAACGGATGATTTTTCCCATCTGCCTGACGACCCATGGAAACCACGCGAACTTCACTGTCATATTTCTCGCCGAATAACGCGCGGGCCCCCGAGGCCTGCGCATCTTCGAGAGGCAGAACGCGCGTATTGATCTCGCTGTCCGCCCAGATTTCCTCATTGACCATCGCTTCGACTTTCGCCAATTGCTCTGGTGTCATCGAGGTGTTGTGGCTCACGTCAAAGCGTGTGCGGTCTGCTGACTGCAACGACCCCTTCTGCGCGATGTGTTCGCCCAGCGTCTGGCGCAGAGCTTCATGCAACAGGTGCGTCACCGAGTGGTGCGCCTTGATCGTTGCACGGCGGGCCGTATCGACTTTCGCTTCAACGGCGTCACCAACTTTCAATGTGCCGCCCTGAACCACCCCGACATGCGCGAAGAGTTTACCCAGTTTCTTCTGTGTATCTGACACTTCGAGCCTGACCTTGCCGCACACCAGAACCCCGGTATCGCCGACCTGACCACCCGATTCTGCATAGAAAGGGGTTTGGTTGAGCAAAACCATGACATTTTCACCGGATTTGGCTTCGTTGATCTGTTTGCCGTCTTTGATGATCGCTTTGACCTGGCCTTCGGCAGCATCCTTGTCATAGCCGAGGAACTCGGTCGGCCCGACGCTATCGAGAAGTTCAAACCAGAATTTCTCGGTCGCCGTATCGCCCGAGCCAGTCCAGGCCTTGCGGGCATCGGCTTTTTGTTTCTCCATCGAGGTATTGAAGCCGTCGAGGTCGACATTGATATTTTTGGCGCGCAAAGCGTCCTGCGTCAGGTCGAGCGGGAAGCCATAGGTATCATAAAGTTTAAATGCGACATCTCCCGCGAGCGTCTGGCCTTCGCCAAGCCGTGCGGTTTCCTCGTCGAGCAGTTTCAAACCGCGCTCAAGCGTGATCTTGAATTTGGTTTCCTCGATGCGCAGCGTCTCGGTGATCAGGGCGCTGGCGCGGTGCAGTTCAGGATAAGCCTCGCCCATCAGCATCTGCAGCGTCGGGAACAATTTATACATCAGCGGCTCTTTCGCGCCGAGCAAATGCGCATGGCGCATGCCACGACGCATAATGCGGCGCAGAACATACCCGCGCCCTTCATTGGATGGCATGACGCCATCGGCAATCAGAAACGCGGCCGCGCGCAGGTGATCGGCGATGACGCGGAAGGATGGTGCCTGCGGCCCATTCGGATCGACGTTTACCAGTGCGGCGGTGTGCTGGATGATGTCCTGGAACAGGTCAGTATCATAGTTGTTGTGCTTACCCTGCATAACTGACGCAACGCGCTCGAGGCCCATACCGGTATCGATCGAGGGTTTGGGCAGTTTGTTGCGGGTCTGTTTGTCGATCTGCTCGTATTGCATGAAAACGAGGTTCCAGATTTCGATGAAACGGTCGCCGTCCTGCTCGGCGCTGCCCGGTGGGCCGCCCCAGACTTTGTCGCCGTGATCATAGAAAATTTCTGAACACGGACCGCAAGGTCCCGTGTCGCCCATCATCCAGAAATTATCCATCGAATTGATACGGATGATCTTGTCATCGCTAAAGCCCGCAACCTTCTTCCAGATATTCGCCGCCTCATCGTCGTCGTGATAGACGGTGACGCAGAGTTTTTCCTTCGGCAGCTCATAGACCTTGGTCAGCAATTCCCACGCATACGGTATGGCATCCGACTTGAAATAATCGCCGAACGAGAAATTGCCGAGCATTTCGAAGAAGGTGTGGTGGCGGGCGGTATAGCCGACATTGTCGAGGTCGTTGTGCTTGCCGCCGGCACGAACCGATTTTTGCGCGGTGGTGGCGCGGGTATAGGGGCGGGTTTCGGTCCCGGTGAAGACGTTCTTGAACTGGACCATACCGGAGTTGACGAACATCAGGGTTGGGTCGTTGTGGGGAACGAGCGAACTGGACGGCACCACGGTATGGCCTTGGCCTTCGAAATAGCCCAAAAATTCGGAACGGATATCCTTGACGGTCTTCATGATAAAATTCTCTTTTGGTTAAGGCGCTCAGATTAGCCAATCCGCAGTTTTTTCCAAGTAAAATCAGCAGAATGGCCTTGGTCAGGCGTTGGCTTGATGATAAAGAATCCCTGCCCCCTTAACGCAAAGGCCATTTCATGATCCGCACCGTTTTCGCACTGCTTGCTCTCCTCTGCATCGCCGCCCCTGCCCATGCCGATGATGGCCGCTCCGTCGGTCAGGTCAGCACCGTGTTCAAATTCCTGACCCCCAACGACAAGATCAAGGTCAATGCTTTTGACGATCCGAAAATCGGCGGCATCACGTGCTTCATCTCCCGCGCTGTCACTGGCGGACTGAAAGGCGCGTTTGGTATCGCTGAAGATACCTCCGATGCCAGCATCTCCTGCCACCAGACCGGCCCGATTGTGTTCAAGAAAGCAATCGAAGGCGGCGAGAAGGGCGAAGAAGTGTTCAACGAACGCCGCTCTCTTTTGTTTAAAGAACTGCACGTTACGCGCTTTTACGACAAGCCGAGCAACACGATGGTGTATCTCACCTGGTCCGACCGTGTGATTGAGGGATCGCCGAAGAATTCGATTTCGGCTGTCACGCTCGCGACATGGGATGGCACCGCTGCCGAGGCTCCAAAACTGGATTAATCCTGATGGATGATCTCTCCACCTTCGCTACCCTCTTGGCTGATACTGCGGGCGACATCGCCCGTCAGTATTTTCGCACGGGCGTTGCTATCGACACGAAAAGCGATGACACACCCGTCACCCGCGCCGACCGCGAAATCGAGGCGGCTCTGCGCAGACTGGTCGCAGAACATCGCCCGGATGATGGTATCGTCGGTGAAGAGTACGGCAATCAGCTGAGCAAGAATGGCTACACATGGGTCTTCGACCCCATCGATGGTACCAAGTCCTTCACCATTGGCCGTCCGACCTTTGGCACGCTGATTGGCCTCTGCAAAGACGACACCCCCATCCTCGGCATTATTGACCAGCCGATCCTGAAAGAGCGCTGGCTCGGTGTTCAGGGTCAACCGACAACCTTTAACGGCACGCCCGTCAAAACCCGCCCCTGCGCAACACTGAAAGATGCCATCATCGGCACGGGTTCCGCGTCTCAAATAGGCGCAGACGCATGCCAGCGTCTCGAAGCGGCAGCCCGCTATATGGTCTATCACGGTGATTGTTATTTCTACGGCCTTATCGCGAATGGCTGGATGGACTGCGCCGTCGAAGCCAAGCTCGGCGTGTATGATTACATTGCGCTTGTTCCCGTGATCGAAGGAGCAGGCGGTAAAATTACGGATTGGCAGGGTCAGCCCCTGACGTTGAACAGCGGTGAGACATGTGCCGCCAGCGGCGATCCGCAGGTGCATCAGACTCTTTTAAATATCATCGGGAAAATTTAGTCGTTTGATGCCAGCGCCAGCGCTTCATGCTGCTGGCCTGCATTGGCGTATTCGCGGTCGTCAGCATCGGCAATCGCGTCGAGCGACGGCGTTTCCTGTCCCATGCGAATGCGGTAGATCCAGTAATTGACCATTACGCGCTCGACGAAGGCGCGGGTTTCCGGTGACGGAATGCTTTCAATAAACAGAAGCGGATCGTCAACGTCTTTGAGTTCGTTTTTCCAGCGGGCGAGATTCCCCGGGCCAGCGTTATACGCCACCATCATCTTAAAGAGGTCGTTGTTGACGCTCGAGTCGCTCAGCAGATACCGCACATATTTCTGACCGACGGCGATATTGGTTTCCGGCGTCGTCAGGCCAATCACCTCGGCCCCTTTGTTCATATAGCGTGCTGTGGTCGGCAGCAGCTGCATCAGACCAGTCGCACCCGTGCCTGATTTGGCATGCGGATTGAAGCGGGATTCCTGCCGGATCAAGGCATAGACCAGCGCCTTATCGACACTGAAGCCCTCTTTCGGCTCCCAGCCTGCAACCGGGTACAGCGCCGAGTCATAGAAATTGCCGTCCGCATCTTTGGTCATGCGCGCAAGGTGCAGCGCGATGGCCGTCTGATTCTTTTGCAGGGCAAAGGCCAGCAATTGTTCGCGCTGGGCGCGTTCGCGGATCCAGCT
>CAYJDG010000059.1:0-6418 GCA_964368875.1 uncultured Pseudobdellovibrionaceae bacterium | reverse complement strand
TCGTCGCCTGAACGGGCGGCAGACCGGGCAGCCCAGTAAGCGCCGGCGGACTGGAGCCAGCCAGAGGCTGACGGGGCTTGGGCCACAAAAGCGAAATATTTGGCGGCAGCGTCATAATCCTTCATCCGCCACGCTGCGATTCCGCCAACCCAGCCAGCCAGCGGCGCATTCACGCCGGAGCGGGCAATCGCTTCGCGGGAGAGTGCCCGGGCTTTATCGAGCTTGCCTTCGGCCAGATAAGACTGGGCGATGGTCGCCTTGAGGCGGTCATATTCCGTATTCTTGATTTTCTTGGCCAGCGGGTCGTTCGACAGCAGCTTAAGGGCATAAGTCGGGCGGCCCTCGCGGAGTTCCGCGCGGAGGCTGGCATGGAGCAGTCTGTAGGCAGGCGATGCGACAGCAACTGCCGGCTCATCGTCCGTCAGTGTACCTTTATTGGTTGTCGCTTTTTGATCTGCGCTTTCACCGGCGACCAGGCTTGCGCTCTGGAACATCGCGGGCTTTTTCGGGGGGAGCGGAATACCGCCGGTCGCCGACCCTACACTCGCAGCTTCAAACACCACACCGCCAAACAGAAGCATCAGCCCGAGGGCTAGACGCACGCTGTTTTTTGAAACGTTTGCGTTCATTATGGGCAGAGAGATAGCAACCGACCCTGGCAGAGTCCAGAAAAAAGTCGTTAACTTTAAGTGATCGCGACTGCTGCACCCGCTAACTCACTGATACGTCTGAATAAATAAGTTAATTTTATAAGTAAATCTGTGCATAAGCCCGAAACTCTGCGGCTTTTACTGCCTCCTCACCTTGAGATGAGGGAATTAAGTACTGCTTACTATAAAACTATAGTTTTTTTATTCTCATAGGAAGTAAAGAAGACAAAACTATACTTGAACCTATAGTCAAGCATCGCGAGCTGCTAATAAAAGCAGGTCGGCCCAGCTCTCCCGTTTGCGCAAGGGAGTGCGGAGGAGGAAAGACGGGTGGAAGGTCGGCAGACATCTTACCTGGGCACCGCCGATGTCTGCGGTCAACGGCGTATAGGTCTGCCATTTGCCGCGCAGTTTGGTGATACCTTCGTCAGTGCCGAGCAACGCCTTGGTTGAAACTCCGCCCATAAAGACAACGACCTCGGGTTTGATCAGCGCGATATGCCGCTCGATGAACGGCAGGGAAATATCGATCTCAGCCGGGCTTGGCGTGCGGTTGCCCGGTGGCCGCCAGTTGAGAATATTGGAAATGTAGATGGCCTTGTCCGGATCTTCGGCTTCGCGCGTCAGGCCGATGCAGGCGAACATGCGATCAAGCAGTTGGCCGGAAAGCCCAACAAAAGGCTTGCCCAGCTTATCTTCATCGGCTCCCGGCGCTTCACCGATCACCATAACTTTCGCGCGCGGGTTACCGTCGGCGAACACCATGTTGGTCGCGGTCTTGCGGATGGCCAACCCATCGAACCCGGCAATGGCGGCTTTCAACTCTTCGAGTGTCGCGGCCCTGCGCGCAAGCTCGACCGCTTCGACCTTGGCTATCGCCGTGCCTTTGATGTCGGCTGGCGATGGCGCGCGCGAGATCGCGGCGACAGGTTCGCGCACAATCTCGACCGGTTTGGTGAAACGGTTCTGCGGTGTGGACTCCAACGCGATGTCGACGCCCTGCGCGACATACCAGTCGAGGATTTCTGCGGCTGAGAGAGAATTGTTCATAATTTTTTCTATCATCAAGACGGCACGGCACCAAGAACAGTTAAGTATTATTTCCCCTTGGTGTCTGGAAGCCTTGGTGGTTAAATTCTGAGAGAGAAGGACACATATATATATGACTGACCGTACCGACCGCGAAAATATGAGTTATGACATCGTTATTGTCGGCGCAGGCCCCTCCGGTCTGTCCTGCGCGATTCGCGCCAAGCAACTCAAACCCGATCTGACCGTCTGTGTCCTCGAAAAAGGCTCCGAGGTTGGGGCGCATTTGCTCTCCGGTGCTGTGTTAGAGCCGCGAGCTCTCAATGAGCTTTTTCCTGACTGGAAAGAGCGTGGCGCCCCCCTCACCTGTGAGGCGAAAGAGGACAAATTTCTCTTTTTTACTAAAAACGGATCGTTTCGTTTACCGACACCGCCTCAAATGAACAACCATGGAAACTATATAATTTCCTTAGGGCTTTTGGGTAAGTGGCTGGCCGGACAGGCAGAATCTCTTGGTGTTGAAATTTACCCCGGCTTTGCCGCCGCCGAAGTGCTCTATCATCCCGACGGAAGCGTCAAAGGGGTGGCGACCGGCGATGTGGGCATCAACAAGGATGGCACGCGTTCCGATGCGTTCCAGCCCGGATTGGAATTGCACGCCCGCCAGACCGTCTTTGCCGAGGGTTGTCACGGCTCTTTGACCAAAGCCCTGATCAAAAAATTCGATCTGCGCAAAAACTCTGACCCGCAGACCTATGGTTTGGGTGTGAAAGAAATCTGGGAAATCGATCCCGCGAAACACAGCCAGGGTCTTTGCATCCACACCATCGGCTGGCCGATGGATACCAAAACCTATGGCGGCTCGTGGCTCTATCACATGGAAAATAATCAGGTCTCGCTCGGCTATGTCGTCGGCCTCGATTACCAGAACCCGTATCTCTCCCCGTTCGAAGAAATGCAGCGCTGGAAAACCCATCCGACGATGCGCACCCTGCTTGAGGGCGGCAAACGGATTTCCTACGGCGCGCGGGCGCTGGTCGAAGGCGGGTTCCAATCGTTACCGAAACTCACCTTCCCTGGCGGTCTCCTCATAGGCGATACCGCAGGCTTCCTCAACACGCCGAAGATCAAGGGCAATCACTGCGCCATGAAATCCGGCATGCTCGCCGCCGAAGCGCTGACCGAGATGCTCACCTCCGGGTCTGACGCAAAAGAATGCACCGCCTATCCGGAAAAATTCAAAGCCAGCTGGCTCCACGCCGAGCTTTATAAAGTCCGCAATATCCGCCCCGGCTTCCACTGGGGCCTCTGGGTTGGCTTGATCAACGCCGCCATCCAGACCATCGGTGGTTGGCTCCTGCCGTTCACGCTGCGTAACAAGGCCGACCACGCCCAGCTCAAGAAGGCCTCCGAGTCTACACCTATTCAATATCCAAAACCCGACGGCAAACTGACCTTTGATCGACTCTCAAGCGTGTTCATCTCCAACACCAACCACGCCGAGAACCAGCCGAGCCATCTCAAACTCCGCGATCCCTCCATCCCGATCAACGTCAATCTCCCCGTCTGGGCCGAACCAGCGCAGCGCTATTGCCCGGCTGGCGTCTATGAAGTCGTCACCGAGGGCGATACCAAACGCTTCCAGATCAACGCGCAGAACTGCGTCCACTGCAAAACCTGCGACATCAAAGACCCCTCGCAAAACATCGACTGGACCGTGCCGGAAGGCGGCGGCGGACCGAATTATTCAGGGATGTAGATGGGCATGAAAATCATCACGTCCTCTGCCGCCGCGCAAAAGCCGCGCGTCCTGTCGGTCAGCAGGATTGATGTTCCATCTTATTCGCCACCAATCCTCAAAGTTTTCGAAGGCCCGAGCCCGGCGGAAATTGCCGCACAAGCGGCCTTGCTCGAGGCTTTGCATTTTTCGTTTATTATCTACGATCCGCTCGACCACCTCATGGGCCAACTGAAAGAGGCCGGGTTTACGCATATCAAAAAAATCGACCGTCCCTTGAGCGGAACGCAGGCCATCGCGTGCGTCTATGACAAGAAAGCCTATCTGATGTTTCGCGGCTCAGCGAGCCCGCTCGACTGGCTGTATGATTTTCTCTTCATTCCTTTTTACTGGCCGCTCTGTCATCTGGGCTTTGGCACGGCGTGGCGCACGGCGAAGCCGCATGTGCGCGCGTGGCTCAAAGAAATTCCTCCTGTCGATGAATTTATGATTTGCGGTCATTCCTTGGGCGGCGGGCTTTCTCACATGGCCGCGCTCGACCTCGCCCCGGATTTTAAAATCGACAACGTCATTACGTTTGGCGCACCTAAAGCCTGCTTCCTCTGGACGGCTGACCGCTATAACAAAACCAAAATCGCGCAGAGCGATAAAACCCTCGCCGACATCACCAAAGCCGTCGTCAACCAGCGCGACATCGTTGCCAAGGTCCCGTTCAGCTTTCTCGGCTTCTGCGATGTCGGCCAGCTTATCTATATCGATCAGGGCGGCACCGTGCGCTACGGAGCCGATGCGACAAGCGCGCGTGGCAAAGATTCCATGGGCGATATCGATTTCATCTTTAATTTCATGGAAGAAGAGAAAGTCCAGGCCCTCGGCACCGCCAGCAGCGATTTGCAAAAAGTATACTTTCAACTCCGCCAAGGCCTCGCGTGGCTGGCCAAAGCGGTGCCTGTTCTCAAAATCGCCATTCTCCCCTCGCTGACCTATATATTGGTGTCGCTCTATTTCATGCGCTCGGGCCTCGCGCATATGGGGGATAAATATATGAGTGCGTGGCCCTCGACGCTGACGGGCTGGCATTTCAAAAGATACACGCCGACGAAGCTCGAAAAATCTTTCGCCTTTATCCGCCTTCTATTAATGGGTGGTTTGCTCCTCGCCGGGTTTGCATGGGGGCTGTATTATATCGCCAGCTGGTCGATCGAAAGCCTGAATACGCCGCGCAAACCTTAGGCTTTGATGGCACCGGGAACCTTCCCCACTGCTGCTTCGTTCCTTTACCTGATGAATATCAATTTCTAAAGGAGCATAAAATGAATTCCATTATTTACCTCGTCGGTCTGGTCGTCTGTGTGATGGCTGTGCTGTCATTTGTTGGGCTGCACGTATAATGAGCGGTTCATACATCAGCTGGGGTGCAATTCTCGCAGGGGCTGCGGTCACCTGTGCGATTTCAGCCGTCCTGCTCCATTTTGGCGCAGCGATTGGCCTGACTGGCAGCACCCAATACCGTATTGATGAAGTTGTGAAGGCTGGCGCAGTGGTCACTGTCGGCATCTGGATCGTCTGGGTTCAGATCCTATCGTCTTTGGCAGGTGGCTACCTCGCTGGACGGATGCGCACGCCCGTAACTGGAACCAACAACCATGAACGTGAAGTGCGTGATGGTATTCATGGTCTGGTCGTGTGGGCTGTCGCGACGCTTGCCGTCGTGGTTGGCGCAACGCTCGTCTCGACGCTGGCCTCGCTGGCTCCGGTCGATACGACTGCGGCCAAGTCTGCGGCTGAAGCGGCAGAAAACATCCTGCATAATCACAAAAATGCCGCAATTATCTTCGCCTTCCTGACTGCCTCTGGCTCGCTGGTATCCGGCGTTGCTTCATGGTGGTCTGCGACCAAAGGTGGCGATCACCGCGATAACCAGATTGATTTGGGGCGGCACCTGTCGTTTCAGAAATAATCCGGTCTTAATAATGTCTAAGAAAAAGAGCGCCAGAAAGAGTCTGCTTATCGCAGGCATCCTGCTGGCGCTCCTTTTAATTGGTGGACGGCTCTATCTGCCCATCTGGCTGACCGGGTACGTCAACCGCCAGATCAACGCCCTCGACGGCTATGGTGGATCAGTCAAAGACATTGACGTCGCCCTGTGGCGCGGCAATTACCAAATCAACGGCATCGACATCTATAAAAGTAAGGGAGGGCTTAAAAAGCCGTTCTTCACGGCGAATACTGTCGACCTCTCGCTTGAATGGCGTGCGCTCCTGCATGGGGCTGTTGTTGCCAAGATCGATGTCAATCAAGCCACCATGAATTTTTCCAAAAGCCAGACCGGCGAAGGGGCCAACTGGCCCAAACTCGTCGATGCGCTCTCGCCCTTCGATATTGACCGTCTGGATATTCACAACAGCAAGGTTGCTTACATCGACTACAGCGCCTCGCCCGATGTAAACATCTACATTCACCAGATCGAAGCCCAGGTTGAAAACCTGCGCCAGGTCACCAATAAAAATAACCGCCTGCCGTCACCGGTACATATCACGGGCGTTTCGGTTGGCGGCGGGAAACTGCTTGTGAACGGCAAGATGAATATTCTGAAAGACATTCCCGATTTCGATATTGATGCGAAGCTCGAGAATTCGTCCCTGCCCGCCTTCAATGATTACGCCCATGCGTTTGCGGGCGTGGATTTCAAAAAAGGTACGATTGGCATTTATTCGGAAATGGCCGCAGCCAACGGCAAGGTCATCGGCTACGTCAAATTTATCGCAACAGATATTTCCGTCGATTTTGTGAGTTCTAATCCGTTCAACGCGATCTGGAAGTCACTCGTCTCTGGCTTCATGCAAATTTTCAAAAACCATCCGCGTGACCAGTTCGCGATGCGCATTCCGATTGAGGGCGATCTCAACAACCCCGAGCGCGATGGCTGGGCCGGCTTTGTCAGCATTTTCAAAAACACCTTTATCCGCGCCTACACCAAGGACACCGATGGCAACATCAG
>CAYJDG010000058.1:0-13093 GCA_964368875.1 uncultured Pseudobdellovibrionaceae bacterium | reverse complement strand
TCTTTCAAAGCACCATCGAAATTGGAATCATATTCCCGTTTGCTGTTGCTGGTCCCGACAAGCACGACTGACGGCTCCGGCTGATCACCGAACAGCGCGTCTTCGGACGAGGTAGCAACAACCGGCGAGGTCACGGCCTCAGGGTCTACTTCATGCGGCAGGTTTACATTGCATAGTTTTGACAAGGCAATGTTATATTTCCCAGCGTACTCATAATTGCCTTTGATGACCGTCTGGAATTTCTGCTTCGGTAATTCTTTATAAACCGGCAAATCCTTGACGAAGGCGGCAACTTCACGCGCCATCTGGTCCGTTCCAGCTTGTGACCAGTGTTGATCGGCTTTGAGGAAGAACGGCTTGGCCGCGTCGAAGCTATCAACACCTACAACATTGACCCCTGCCTCGCGCATTTGTTCGATCGACTCTTTGTAGGACGCCAGCGCCGTGACAGGATCGAAATTGAGCTTCTGGGCCAGATCAGCAGGAATAGCTTCGGGAATGACGAGGCCTTTAGGCGGGATAAATGCTACGACGAGCGTTACGCCTTTGGCTTTCAAAGCATCGGAGATGCCTTTGAAGCCCGCAAGGGCGCGTTCATCGAATTTGAAATCGCTACGCAGATCAGTTTGCGTGCGGAAATACCAGCCATCTTTGCCAGGCACAATCGTGACATAGGATTTCAGCTTATTCTTGTCATAGAGCTTTTCATCGGCAAGCGCCGCGAGACAGGCCGCGTTCAGTTCGGGCTGACCACTTGCCACTTTAGCAGGGGCCGCTTCTTTGTTCGTTACTGGCGCAGGCTCTTTATCTGAAAACCAGAAGAAGCCTCCGGCAGCAACCAGCGCGATGGCGGAGACAGTCAGGAGAGCTATTTTCTTTTGCACAGGGCGAATCCTTTTTACTCGGCAGCTTTTTCAGGTGTCTTATCGGCAATCGTCAAATAGCGTTCGGGAATTTCCCAGATCACAAGTTTCGGGAGAGCTTGCCCTTCAGCAAGAGCATTTTCTCGCCAGGCTTTCATCGTAACAAACGGGCCTTTGCCTTCATCGGCGGCGTTGAGAATATCCGTACCCAGATTTTCTTCAATGTAGCCTGCGAAGTTAAATAACGTGTTGGCGCTGTAGCTGGTTCCGACCAAAACGACTGGCAGGGAAACATCATCAAACAGGCTGTTACCATCTGTCGCAGCTTCTGCGGTCGTCTGTGTCTCGAGTACGCCGATTTTATCCTGCATCAGTTCGTTTTTAAGCGCTGGAGTGAGCGGCACATAGCGCAGCAGGTCGCCATCATGCGCTTTGACTTCGCCGGACGCGACGGTTTGGTATTTGACTGGAGCCGGAACGCAATCCGGGCAAACCTTCAGAACATGGGCGGCAATTTCCTGCGCTGCGAGTTTCGCCCCGGTCTGTGACCAGTGGGTATCGGTTTTCAGAAACACATCAGAATGCCCCGAAAACGTCTTCGCCAGATCGACGACATCAATCTGTTTCCCACTCAGAGTTTGATACGTGTCGGCATAAATCGTTTGTTTGCTGGCCGGATAGAGATGCGCGCCGAGCTTGTCCTGATAAATGCTGGCTTTCGCCGGGATCAAGGCCACAACTAAACGCACGCCCTGATCGGACAAGACTTTCGCGGTGCTTTCTATATAAGCGACATGATCGGCATAGATTTCAGGTGCTTTGCGCGAGGTCTGGAATTCTTCTGCCGTAAACAGCCAGCCATCCTGACCGATGACAACGCCTGACCGCCCATCATTGAACAGCTTATATTCTGCTGTGCCCCAAAAAGCCCGGGCCGAGGCGTAAATAGGTAAGTCTTCTGTAAATTTCTTCTCAAACGGGACCGTCCATTTGCCTTTCATGAAGCTGGTCCAAGTAATGCTTTCAACCCCTCCCAGTGTGCCGGGAAGGGTGATCACCGCGAGGAGTAAACCCAGCGGGAGAAAAAGGAGCATAAAAATGCTTGAAAATGCAGGTGCTTTCATGTCTTGTGTGGTGCAACATAAAACCCCGGATAGCTCAAGGCAACCACTTTTTTTTACTGGGCTTTCTTAGGAATTATGTATATAGAATTCAACCCCTCGTTAATGCGTATATATGGAGCCCCGTTATGAAAGTTAGTGTTTTTGGAATTGGATATGTCGGAGCCGTCAGCGCCGCGTGCCTGATCGATACAGGGAACTCGGTTGTCGCCATCGACAAGGAAGAAGTTAAAGTCCGCTGCATTAACGAAGGCCGTTCGCCGATCGTTGAAACAGGCCTCGCCGAATTGATCATGAAGGGTCACAAGGACGGCACCCTGCGCGGCACCATGGACATCACCGATGCGGTTATGAACACCGACATCTCCCTGCTCTGCGTTCCAACGCCAAGCAACCCGGACGGCTCGCTCAAAACCGACTATGTTGAAGCCTGCTGCCGCGAGATCGGCGAAGTCCTGAAAAACAAAAAGGACTTCCACGTTGTCGTCCTGCGCTCGACCGTCGTTCCGGGCACCGCTTATAACGTTGCTATCCCTGCCCTTGAAAAAGCCTCGGGCAAAAAAGCCGGGATCGATTTCGGCTTCGGCAGCAATCCTGAATTCCTGCGTGAATCAACCGCCGTGTACGATTACTGGAACCCGCCGAAGATCGTTATCGGCGCGACCGACGACAAAACTGCCGAAATGATTTCCACTCTCTATAAGAACATCGAAGCTCCTGAGATCATCACCCATGACATCAAGGTTGCAGAAGGCGTGAAATACGCTGACAACGCCTGGCATGCGATGAAGATCGGCTTTGCCAATGAACTCGGCAATATCCTGAAAGAACTCGGCGTCGACAGCCATAAAGTGATGGAGATTTTCTTCAAAGATACGAAGTTGAACATCTCCAAAGCCTACCTCCTGCCGGGCTTCGCCTTCGGCGGTTCATGTCTGCCGAAAGACGTGCGCGCCATTCGCGCAAGCGGCAAGTCGAACGGCCTCAACACGCCGATTTTCGATGCGCTTCTCACCGCCAACGACGAGCAGGTCGAACGCGCCCGTAAGATGGTTAAGGATCTGGGCCGCAAGAATATCGGCCTGATGGGTCTGGCATTCAAATCTGGCACCGACGACCTGCGTGAAAGCCCGCTGCTGACCCTCGCTGAACTGCTGCTCAAGGATGGCTATAATCTGTCCATCTATGATCCATCAGTTTACGAAGCCAAGCACATGGATGGTGCAAACCAGAAATACATCAACGAAACCATCCCGCATATTTCCAAATGCCTCGTTGAAAAACCTGAAGACTTTATCAAGGGCGTCGATGTCTTTATCATCGGCAACGGCGATAAGGATTATGCAACCATTCTTGGCGGCGTGAACGACAATGCCAGCATCATCGATCTGGTCCGCCTCAAAGGTGCAGCCAGCCTCGAAGAAAAACAAAACTACACGGGGATCTGCTGGTGAGTTTAAAAAATCCTGTCGATGTACTGCCTAAAGGCGCAACTGGTTTCCTGATCTATACCTGTGCGCTGGTTGCGGCTGCGGCAGCTTTGCCGCCCGCTGCCCTGAACCCCGGTTCGGCGCAGTTCATCGTCATCATCGGCGTTCTGGCGATGTGGCGCTATTCATGGGGCCTGTTCCACTATGTGCGCCATCTTGTCTATAACAAGATCGTATTCCCCAAGATGCGCGCCAAAGCGACGCTCAATTCCGTCAACCTGATGCCGTCTCATGTCTACCTGCTGATGACGAGCTTCCGGATCGAGACTGAAACCACGGTCAAGGTCTACGAAGCCGCCTTCCGCGAAGCCGACCGCTGCGGTATTCCTGTCACCATCATCGCGTCGATCGTCGAGCTTTCCGAAGAATTCCTGATCAAGGACCTCTTCCGCAAGGTTTCTCCCAATCCATCCGTTAACCTGACAATCGTACGTGTTGCCGGGACCGGCAAACGTGACGGTCTGGCGCAAGGCTTCCGCGCGATCTCTCGGGCGATGCCTGCCGCAGATGCTATCGTCGCCGTGATTGACGGTGACTCGATCCTTGAAGAAAACCTGATTCAGAAATGCGTGCCGTTCTTCAAGATGTATCCAAATCTTGGCGCCCTCACCACCGACGAGGCCTGCGAAGTCAAAGGCAGCCGCATCATCCGCGAATGGCATGATCTGCGTTTCGCGCAACGCCAGATTTTGATGGCCTCGGTCTCGCTCTCGAAAAAAGTCCTGACCCTGACCGGGCGGATGTCGATGTTCCGTGCCGAAATCATTACCAATCCAGAATTTATCGCACAGGTGCAGAACGATTCGATCAATCACTGGCGTTTGGGCCGCTTTAAATTCCTGACCGGCGACGACAAATCGAGCTGGTACCACGTCCTCAAAGACGGCTGGGACATGATCTACATTCCTGACACCCTCGTCATGACCGTTGAGCACCCGCCATCGCCAAATTTCTTTAAAGCCACAACCCAGCTGATGTTCCGCTGGTTTGGCAATATGCTCCGCACCAACGGACGCGCCCTTGCTCTCGGCCCGCAAAAAGTCGGCCTGTTTACATGGTGGTGCATCCTTGACCAGCGCATTTCGATGTGGACATCGCTAACCGGTCCGGTGCTCTGCCTCCTGCTGGCTGTGAAACACGGGCTGGCCTTTATTCCGATCTATCTGGTGTGGATCGGTTTCACGCGTTGGGTCATGAGCCTGATGCTGCTCGCGTCGCGTCCGGTGCTCAGCTGGTACTACCCGTTCCTGATCTACTACAATCAGGTCTGGGGTTCGTTGATCAAGACGTACGTCTTCTTCCGTCTCGACCGCCAGTCATGGACGCGCCAGAAAACCAAGCTCAATCGCGGCCTGAACGCTTGGCAGGGTCACTGGCAAAACCTGACATCCTTTGCGGTTCATGCCACGGCACTGTTCGCTTTTGTCGCGTTTCTGGGCCTGATTTCCGGCCTGATGACCATTCCGCCGAGCACCATTGCCAAGATCGTGGCCTTTATTTCCTAAGGCCACCGTCACTATTGCCATAAAACTTGATTTTCCGGCTCGATCCGTCGTAAGACAACGGATCGAGTTTGAGGATCTGCGTTATGTTTCGGCCCCTTGCGTACCAGAACTACACCCCCGACCAATTCAGCAAAATTTTTGCAGAATGCGCAGCCATCGGCATGTCCATCTGGGGCCACCATACTACCGTCCGCCAGTATATCGAGCATCCGCATACCTGCGAGACAGTGCCTGGCAAATTTACGATGACGTCCCTGCCCTTTCTTGAAGCTCTGACTGTTGCGATCGAGGGAAATTACCGCAACATGCAGAACCAGCTTAAAAGCTGCGTCTTGCTCGTAACGCATGCCGGATCATACGACGCCATCGATATGGATGAGACTGGCTCTATCACGGTCTGCGCAGCGACGTTGGCCAACCCGTCCGAACAGGCCGCCAAATACTCACTCGAAATCTTCGCCGATCAGACGCGTGATGCCGTGCTGATGTCAGACCTGATCGTTGGTGCAATCAATCACCGGGGGTTCAGCAGCCATTTTCACGGACAGGCTGTCGGCTCACGCATGGATATCATCAAAAGCGCTTGCGACCGCCTGATACACGCCGGTCAAGATGTAGAAATGGAGATGGAGATTGCATATGAGGGAGACCTCGCCGCGACTTATCAAAGAACCTTGCTGCTTCACTATCCCGAGCATGTCGACGGTGACATCAATCTTGAGGAGCATTTTATGGCCGCCGCGATCAGCGAGCGCAACCTGCTCAGTGCCTACGCAGAATTGCTGGAGTTTACCGTACCGCTTTTCGGTCAGCAGGTTCCGTTTACCAAGGCCTTCATTGAAAAGTATCCGGGAATGATGAAAATTCTTCAGGCCACTGGCTACACGATGGAGCGTGCGCCATGACCCCGTTGCTTGTTCCCCGCATCTATCACAGCCAGTCGCCAGCCAAGTTTATAGCAAACTTTCAGGAAGCTGCCGCCTCTGAAAGCACGTTGCTCGAATGGCGCGGTATTGTCGCGCGCCTGATCGAAGACCCGCCTGAACTCGAAACAGTGACTGCAAGACAGCCTAAACTGAAATTAGACTTGTTGCTGGACGCAAGCAGTATGATCAACAGAATGTATGCCAGCGCCTTTCACCAACTCAGCGACGCAGCAACCCTGATCACCACCCCAGAGTTTTGCAGCCAGCTGGTTGCGAACGATCTAGGACAACTTGTCACCGTCCCGATCAGCGCAGAAGACTCCTGGAAGCTGTCAGCTGATCTGGTGACACAGGGTGTGGACAGTTTACACAGGGCAGAACTTCTGGTGAGCGCTATCGTCGAGGAACCCGGGTTTTACACGGCCCATATTCCTAAAAGTGCGGCCGTTCACTTCCGCGGGCTTGAAGAAAGAGCCTATAAGCTACTTGAGACCTTCAGCATGTATGCCGATCCGCGCACAGCACAAGGCCCGGATAACGAGCGCGCGGTCCTGCTGGCCTCGCTGCGCGATCACTCCAGCGATTTTAAGCAGCTCGATCAAAAACTCATCGAGATCGAACTCACACATTCAATTTATACCGAAATCCTAACTTCTATGTCTTTGATAATGACATTGACGAGAGCTTATAACTGCCTGCAACCGCAAGGGCGTTTTATTAAAACTTATCTTCATGATCAACCCGCGGTCGTTAAGGTTCTGCAAGCATGCGGAATACGGGATCTGGAGTCTCCTGCACCATGCTGATCCCGCTCAATTTCATAGCGCATACACCAGGACGCTTCATTGAGCTCTTCAAAGAGGCAGCGCAGGCGCGTAGAGCGCTGAATACCGTGCGCAGCTCACTACATGATTACCTGTACAGGCCTAAAACGGTCGCACGCGCCGACAGCGGCAGCACTGACAGTTACAATGATCTGGTGTCGACGATTGCCTTTTCGCTGAAAATGCGTTTTCTACATGCCACCCATCAGGTGCCTATTACCACCCTGTTGCTCGAATCTCCTGAAATGTTTGAAGAAGTGGATATTCTGCCTGATAACAGCTTTGCCTTCAGTCGTATCGGCGAAGACCATAAACAAGTCGCCTACTATCAGTTTTTGCACATAGCAGAACAAGCGGATATAACCGCGCAGCTGGCACAGATTGTTGCTGGGAGCCAGGCGCTTAAATCCGGGCAACTCCCGCCCGCATTGGTTCAGTCTTTGTCTCTTATCCAGACCTCTTCCGGGATGATCGTAAAAGCAGCGGCTCAAGTCAAACAGCAGGTCGGCGAGTTTCCTGATGAAAACTTTGCAAACTTTAACGCCAGCAAGGCTCTGTCAGCCGAAAAATTGCAAATGTACAAATCCACCGCGGGCGTGGAAGAAATTCTTTTCAATGCCGCCATGTCGGGCCGCGCCGCAGCCACCGCCGAGCTGGAAATCGCTCAGGCCACCCTCGCCTGCATTGCCGAACATGCCCCATACGCCCGCCGGTTCGTCGCGGAAAAGGGGAACATGCAGACCGTTTTGAAATCCTGCGGATTTATTCTGACATAAGGAAAAACCGATATGCTGATACCTGCACATCTTGTTCAAAAGTCTCTTGCCGATTTTAGCGGCCTCTTTATGCGTCAGGCTACTGCCGTGCAGGCAGGCCGCCAGCCGATCCATGCGCGCCTCAATCATTTGTTTGAACCAACGCGTCTCCTTGAACCTATCAACCCTGAAATCAGGGAAACGCAGAATGACGTTGCACTGGTTGAGCTTCTGGACAGCGCACGCCATCTCTCTTTGCAACGGTTTAATGTCGCAGCAAAACAGACCGCTGTTGCCTGCATGATGGCCGTTAATTCCACAAATTGTAGCAACCTGCGTATGGACACGGGCGGCCAGATCGTAGTGAGCGAGCTTGGCGATGATCCTGAAACGCAAATCGAAATAGCCGATATGTTGCTAACTCGTGCTGGCAAAGGTGCGCATAGCGGGCTGCAATTATTGGCTGTAATCGCATGGCACACATCGTACTGGTCTGAACACTTGCAAGGCAGCAGGAAAACGGAAATAGCCGCAGCGCGTAACCACGCCGATAACCTGCTAAAATTTATCGTTGCCTTGCCGAGCCTGAGCATGCAGCCCGGCCCTGAAAAGAACGCCGTCTTTCGCGAAGAGTTGCGTTTGCATGACTCCTATTCGGCTGGAGCTTCACCGGAAACAATCGAGACCGTCTTTTGGGAAGCCAATACTGCGGAAGCGCAGTCAGCCGAAGCGCATACGGCACTGGCAGGAAAACTATGCGACTACCTCACCCTGCAACCCGCGCCGCTTGAAGCATTTGTTATGCAGCACCGCCACATCAGAAATCTTTTGCAGTATATCACTTAGGACATAGACGGGATGATCGTTCCAAAATTCTTTACCCATCATAGTACAGAAAAATTCCGTGACCTCTTCAGGGAAGCTGCGGCTTTGCGCCAGGCACGACAAACCGAAGCTACAGTTTTGCGTGATTATATCGTTTCCCCTGCAACACAGGAGCCGCTGCCCGGCGATAGAAACCACAGCCTGATAAAACTCCTTGATGCAGCGCAAGGGTGCATTATTCCGCGTTACGAGCAAAGCAGATTGTTTTCGTCCATCGCGACTATGGCCCTGATCCACCCTCAAGGTTACAGCTTTTTGCTTGAAGAGACTGATGGGACACTGGTTGTGTCAGATGATGAGAGAGTTCACGGCTGCAAACCTGAAGTCATCGCTGCAAAATTCCTGACGCATGCTTTTGCATCTTCGCAAAAAGTCGTGACTCTGATTGCAGCCATGGACAGCAATCCGGGTTACTACAAAATGCGCGTTTCAAAAGACATCGCGTTACGCATCAGGGAAATCGATGAGAGTAATTACTCTCATATGACCACGCTCGCTGGAATTGTCGATAGCATGCCACCTGCCACCGCTCCTGATTTTATGGAGCAGGCCAGAAGAATTGTCATTCCAGCCTTTGGAGGAACGATCGCAATGAGCGCTCCTGAGCTGGAAGAACAGATATTCGCTTTGAACCAGAAAGATATTGAATCTGCCCGCGCTACCAACGCGCTTATTACAGCGCTAAAAACAGTCGTGGGCCAGAATGTGCCTTTTACCAAAGCCTTCCTCGACAGGAATACTGGCGTCGACCGCTTGATTCAAATCTGCTTTACCTAGAATTGGAAATACAGGAACGGCGAATAGTTTTCTGCAAGCAGACGGCTGACCGAGAGCAGGAATACGGCGGCTAGCGCCCCTTCTGCCGCAATGCGAGGCACGAAGCTGAGGTTCTTTCTTAACACAGGCCCAAGATAAACCAGCGCAAGACCTGCTACGAGAGCGATCACGCTCATACCTTTGACCTGCCATGCGAGTTGGTCGCTCAAGGCCAAGCCGTTGAAGCCGAACATGCCGCTGTACATATCGAGAGCCATATCGAGATTTTCAGAGCGGAAGATCACCCAGCCGAGCACGACCAGTAACATGGTAAAAGCGATTTTGACGACCGCTTTGCCAAGCGGCATCACTTCGTCGAGGGAGCCTTTGTTGCCGAGAGCGCGCTCGATGGCCATGATCGACCCGTGCCAGAAGCCCCAGATGACAAATGTCCAGTTGGCCCCGTGCCAGAAACCACCCAGTACCATAGTGATAACTAGGTTGAAATAATTACGCGCCTTGCTGACGCGGTTGCCGCCGAGCGGGATATAGAGGTAATCGCGCAGCCATGTGGAGAGCGAAATATGCCAGCGGCGCCAGAATTCCGTGATGCTCTTACTGATATAGGGCTGGTTGAAGTTCTCAATAAACTTGAAGCCCATCATCAGACCTAGACCGACCGCCATATCCGAATAGGCCGAGAAATCGAAGAAAAGCTGCAATGAATAGGCAATCGCGCCGATCCACGCATCGGCCATAGTCGGATTGGGCAAGGCAAAGGCGGCATCGGCCAAAGGCGCAATCGTGTCGGCGATCAGGATCTTCTTGGCAAAACCGATCATGAAGCGTTGCGCGCCCTGTGAAAACTTGTCCATGCTGTGGGTGCGGTCTTCGAACTGGTAGGCAAGATCCTTGAAGCGCAGGATCGGGCCTGCGACCAGTTGCGGAAACAGCGTAATGAACGCGGCAAAATCAAAGAAGTTTTTCGGCAGTTTCGCATCGCGGCGGTAAATATCGACGAGGAAGCTGATGGCGTGGAAGATATAAAAGGAAATCCCGATCGGCAGGAGAATCCGGATCGCTTCGATCGACTGGAACCCGGCATCCTTGAGCAGCATATTCATACTGTCGACGCCGAAGTTGAAGTATTTGAAAAACCCAAGCGTCGCGAGGTTGAGCGTCACCCCGGCAAAGAGCCAGCGTTTTTCAGCCTTGGTGTGCGGAACATCTTCACCCTCGGCCACCCCGGTCGCTTTCTGGGCGCGGATCATGTTCCACGCAACCAGATAGCTCCACAGGATGACGCCGAGCATGACGAACATGAAATCGACACGCCACCACCCGTAAAAAGTAAGGCTCCCCAGGAGAATCCACAGGGAGCGGTACTTGAAAGGTATCAGGTAATAGATACTGAGAAAGACCGGCAGGAAGATAAACAAAAAAATCGCAGATGAGAAAACCATACCGGTATAACTTTCAGGCTAGATGTATCTATTTATTGGTATCAGTGCGGCTGAGCGCGGTCACAACTTTTGGCTCGCCGTCTGCTTCACTGAGCAGAACGATGGCATAGGCTTTGCCGCGTTCCAGGACCAGCGACGGCACAGATGCAAGCTTGCTGTCACCGGCATACACCGTGGACTCAAGCTTGATGGCGTTGACCGAGCGGGCCGCTTCGGAGTCAGCTTTAACTGGCTGCTGGGTGATGGCTACTGAGCCGTCGGCAGTTTTCAGCGAGACGGCGGAATGGACGCTCAGGTTATAAAAGATCACCTGTGCCTTGTTCGGGTTTTTATCAGCCAGCGTGTCGGTCAGCGTAACGATCCGGTCACCTCGCAGAACTTGCGTGTAGAATTTCCCGGACTCGGCTTTAGCCGTTGTCGAGGCTTCATGGAACGTCGTTTTCAGTTCGCCCTGTGGAATAACGAAATACGGCGAGACAGTTGCGAACGGGACGGAGTCATATTCCTTGCCATTGACGGTTGGCGAGTCATCGCCGTCTTTCAGGGATGGATCGACACTGATAAAGCGCACGAACGCCGAACCTGCCGGGGCAACCGGGTCATAAAGCCCTTCATCCTGATTGTCTGCAAAGGCAGCAACAGGAGCGACCAGCAGGGCCAGCGCCAGTATCATCGAAAAACGGATCATTTCTCATATTCCTTAAGGTTGCCGAAACGCCTGTTTTTAACGCGTCCGGGAGGGTTGTACAACTGGCTTTTTTGCAGTGCCGCAAAACGCGGTTTAAACAGCCACTGGGGCTATGCGTTTCGAAACACTTACTTCGGCCTCCCGCAGGTAAACCGGGACAATTTCAGCCCCGCTGACCCTACTTTCAGCCGCAAGCCGGGCCAGTACCACCGCATCAGGAGTTTCCTGAATAAGGGTATACGTGCCCGCAAGCCGGGCAGCGTCGACCTCGTCCGCAGACCAGATCCGCGCCGCCTCAAGAGAAACGCCGCCGGGGCCAAATGATCCCCCATAAAAATCGTTACGCTTTGTGTCAACCAGCGCCAGCACTGGCAGCGTTGCCCTCATCGCGGCCAGAACCTCCAGCGTCGTGACACCGATCAAAGGCTTCTCAGCGGCCACAGCTAGCGCCCGCGCTGTCGACAAGCCGATACGCACCCCGGTGAACGAGCCAGGCCCAACCGTCACGGCAATACGGTCGAGGTCAGCGAATTCGAGACCCGCCTGTTTCATAACGCTTTCGATCATCGGAACGAGGATTTCAGCCTGGCGACGGTCGGTGATGACCTGCTCGGTCCATGACGCATCCGCCACTGTATCGACGACCGCGACCGTGCAGCCTGAAACAGAGGTATCAAAGGCCAGTATTTTCAAAACCTTGTCTCCTTGAGTTGCACGAATTATAGTCACCACATCATGCACTTCAAGCTGTTAACGCTCTTTTCCGCCCTCGCCCTGATGAATCTCACCCCGGCGCTGGCAGGAACCCTACCCGAGGACAGCTCTGCCGCCGTCGTCTACAGTTATGCCACCATTGGCACTGAGGATGACGATGATGCACTGACCATGGAGAGTTTCCGTGCACAGATAGATGAACTCACCAGCGGCGATACCACAGTCCGCCCTCTGGCTGATGTGATAGGCGAACGCACCCAGCCTAAACGCAGCATCGCGCTGACCTTCGACCAGATCGATTATAACTTCGTGCACACCATCGCTCCGCTGCTGCTGGAAAAGAAACTTCCCTTCACTTTATTTATCTCGCCCGGCCAGTTTGATGCCGGTGGCACGGTGAGCTGGGATGATTTGCGCTCCCTCGCGGCTAAACCGGGTGTAACGCTCGGCCTGACGGCTTATACCTATACGCATACCGGTTACTTGAGCACAGAGAAGCTTACCGAAGACCTGAACCACGCCAAAGCCCGTTTTCGTGAGGAATTCAAGCAGGAGGCCGCCTTTTTTGCCTATCCGTACGGCGAGTACTCCCCGGACTATAAAGCCCTGATCGACCAGCATGGGTTCAAGGCCGCCTTTGGCCAGCAGTCCGGAGTTATCTACGCAGGAGCGGACCGTCTGGCCTTGCCGCGTTTCACGATGACTGAAGATGTAGCCGATCTCGACCGCTTCCGCATGACCTCTCAGGCGTTACCTTTTCCAGTCAGCGATCTCGAACCGTCCTCATCTTTGCTCACCGTCAACCCGCCCTTCCCCGGCTTCACGGTCGCACAGGCGATAACCGCCGAAGACCTGACCAAGATGACGTGTTTCGCGTCCGGCATCGGCCAACTGACCTTGCAGCGTCTCGGTCATAACCGCGTTGAAATCAGATTTCCCAGAGGCTTTGATGATACGCGCGGGCGCGTGAACTGCACCCTGCCGGTTCCCAGTGTCGATGACCCAACCGAAGTGCGCTGGCGCTGGCTGGGCTTTCTGTACAGCATGCCCGAGAAGCTGATCGATTCTTCCGCCGAGGACGCGCGGCGCGATGCAGTCACGCC
>CAYJDG010000057.1:8353-13107 GCA_964368875.1 uncultured Pseudobdellovibrionaceae bacterium | reverse complement strand
ATGAACCGTGCGTGTGCATCCGATCCGCTCCCCGGCCAGAAAACCGGGTGACCGTGCAGCAAACCGCGGGGCAGGGGGATCATCGTGCGGTCGCTGCCATCCGGGCGCATCGTATAGATTCCGGTTGCGGGCAGATCGGCGCGGTCGACGTGCCAGAAGATTAATTTCTCTCCGTCGCCCGACCATTCAGGAATAGTATCGGCCCCGTTGCCATGTGAGAGCAGGGTCTCTTCGCCGCTCGCGACATCGATCACGTAAATGCGCCATGTCTCTTTGCCAAAGTACCGCATGAACGCGATCTTGGTGCCGTCCGGTGAGAATTTTGGATCGTAATCGCCGAAATTAAATCCGCCGCGCTCATCTTCGTCAAAACCTTGCGGGAATGTCAGTTGCCGCAGGGTGGTCCCATCCATATTCATGAGCCACAGAGCGTCAGCCGTATCGCTCTTGGATGGAAAGACCAGCTGCGGTCCATGCCAGTCAGGATCGGTCGGATTCAACGTCGCCGGGATCTGCAGGCGGGTGATCTGGCGTGTCTGTAAATCGACACGGTTGATCTGCGGCCTGTGATCCGGCGTGTCAGTCGAGATATAAATCAGGCTTTTGCCGTCATCGCTCCAGTTGCTATTGGCGGCGATCACGCCTTTCTTGGGCGGGATGACGCTGTGCAGGTCAGATCCGTCGGCGCGCGCGACCATGATCTCTGTGTTGAAGTAACCGCCTTCTTCCTCTGCCACGCCACTGAAAAAGCCGCGCTGGTTATACCGGGTGAGGGTCACCCATTGCCCGTCAGGTGATGGACGCACATGCGTCATCTGCTGCGTGGGGCTTGCCAGAACCTTCTGCACATTACGTCCATCGAGCGTGGCGGTATACACTCCGAAAAAATCCGGATCTTTTTTGGCATATGCCGGGCTAGCCATCGCGGTGGCGAGGCCAATCATGACTAAGCTAAGTAAAATTAGGCGGATCATCTCGATACTTTAACCGAGTTCTTTGTATGGACCTAATTCAGAGAATTAGAATTGCCCTTCAAAACCAGCCTGTTGGCATAACTCCCGCGCGCTGGCCAGGCGTTTAGCGTATTCAGCGTTGCCTGATAAAAGATCCAGCACAGCAACGCCGCCCTCTGTGCCGATGTTGCGGGAGGTCACAGTACCGAAGCGGCAATTCAGTGTTTCGGTGCCCGCATACCGTTCGGCCCCAAGTTTATACTTGGTTGTCCATGTAATGGTTTGGGAGGCCCTGTCGATGCTGGGATCCTCACCTGTAATTGTTTCAGGCGCGGCCTGCGCTTGAAACGCCACGACTGACAGCAGGGCAATCATGGCTAAAATTGTCTTCATAAGCGGCTCCTCTGTAAGAACTGGGGTTCGTGGCTCCTCCCTTAACTTACGCAAGATTTGACGCTCTGAGCAATTCAAGAAGCCTCGGTTTCCTGCCATTTTCGTCAAGTTTGCATAGTTTTAATGCTTTATGGTAAATTCTTCGCGTCTTAGGAAACCCTGTAGCGAAAGTGCCATTATGAAGTTTCTGGAACGCGCCCAACTCGACCAAGCCACTCTTGACCGTCAGACAGAGGTGATTGTTCAGAAAATCACGGCGGATGTCGCCCCTCTGATTGCTGAAATGAAAACCCACAAGATCCGGGCGCACCAGATCGCCAAGTGGCAGGGCGGGTTATCATTGCTGACGCGGCTGATAGAAAATGGCGAGCCACTCGATCTTCAGGCGGTCAAGGCAGAGATAGCGAGAATACCTGCCAAATCATTCAATCGGGATGAAGACTTCGGCCTGCTTCACGTGCCGCTCGAAAATGCGATGCTTTCAAAACCTAGAGCATCACTGACTGGATGGCTCACGGCGCGCACCAAGGAAGCCACGCAAACCTTCAATGCTGGCCTACGTACAGCAGCAGGAACGATCAAGACTCAAGCTGAAACATCCGTCGCAAATTTGAAACTTAAAACAGATCAGGAAGAGGGGCGTCTCTTAACTGAGCTGACAGCATCGCTAGAATTCTTGCGTCCGCTCGTTTGGGCTGTAAAGGCTCAGGATAGAGCGCATCTCCTGAGCGTGCTGCAATCACCGGCGGCTCAAGCTGTGTCCCCTGATGTCAAAGCCGTTCTTCTTGCCGCGCCGCTGGCCAGTGGTAAATCGGTTCTCGCATCACTGCCTGACCTGCCGTTTGCAACGATCCGGGATGAAGCCGAGTTTCTGCAGGATTTTACGCGCACGCTTGGCAATGAAGCTTTATCGCTGCAATTTCTCCATGCCTCGATGAACGGCATTCAGGATGAAACCAAAAAAGACCGATACCGCGCCTATCTCTCAGCCTTTGCTGGCACCTATATTCCGCTCAGCGATAATGTTCTCGTCAATCCGAATAGCTTTACCTCGATTGATTTAGAAAATTCTGAGCTGCGCGTCTATAACTCGCGTGGTACGATTCCCGTGAAGTGGCATATGCCGGCTGAGCAGGCCCGCGCTTTTCTCGGTACGGTTGCTCTGCGGCCCCACATGATACAGGTTGACCGAAACACCTTACTGAATGCCAACGCGGCCAGCGTGGTCTGGCATAATGATGATCGCATTAAATTTTATAATACGCAGGGCAAATATATATCGTATTGGGATGTAAAGCCTGCTCAGGGCGCAGCGATTATAGCGGCGGTGGCGGCACGTCCAAATTACACCCGTATAACTGATGTCGAATATGCGCAGGTTAATGCCGCGACAGCTATCTGGAGCACAAAAGGCGAATTCAGGCTTTATAACGGTCAAGGCAAGGTTATGCATACCTGGACGAATGTTTCGGAAACGGAGAGCGCAAAAATTCTCGCCGGGTTTGCGGGCCGTCCTCATTTTACAGGTGTCGACAAGGACGAATTCATCAATACGAATTCATGGGCGATCGTCACGCACGCTGATAACGAACTGAAACTCTATAATGGCGCAGGCAAGCGTGCGCTCCTATGGGACAATGTGTCTCGTCAAGCGATCCAACCGGTTCTCGATGCATATGCAAAAAAACCAGGCGTGATCGAGGCATTTGATGGCGTACTCTTCAATCCAAATAGCTGGGCGGCCATCACCTACGAGAAAGAGGAGCTTGGGCTTTTCGATGCGGCAGGAAAAAAGGCGCATGGCTGGCCGATGACTCCTGAGCAGGCCCAACGGATTTTAGATGCCGTTGCCACACGTCCAAATATGGTAGCGGTTGCAAGCAACATCTTCGTTAATGCCAACAGCTGGGGCGCTGCGATCAATGATGAGGGTGAGTTTAAGGTCTATGGTACGCAGGAAACCCGTTCATTGAAATGGGCGAGCCTCAAATGGCAGGTTGGTGATGAGTCCGCGCGCGATACGCTCGAACGATTCATTGCGCGCCCGAATTACCTAAAGCTAAAGGATGGCGTAGCGGTTAACGCGAACAGCTGGGCTATGGTTGAGCACGAGAAGGGCGAGATTAAATTTCGTGCCCCAAACAACCAATACGCACTTGGCTGGAAAGTTGAGCCCAACGATGCGCAGGCTTTCCTCAAGGCTATCCGAACGCTGGGCCAGACCGCAACGTTGAAAACTGATTTTGCCGGACATGCCTCCGTGCTTAAACAAGCGCTTGGATCAGGCTCCGGCAGCAGCACGAGTTTGACTCATGATAACGACGGCATACTTTTGCCCTTGCTGGCTGCGGCATTTATGTGGGCCTCAGTTGACAATGCATTCGCAAACGAGGATGAGCGGCATCACTCCGGTTTCGAGAGTGGCGGCGGCGGCGATTTTTCAGGGGGCGGAGCCAGTGGCCATGTCCCCGAAGGCGGTGCGCCGGATGGAGAGACTCAGGAAATTACGGCCAGCGACAACGAGCCTGAAGCAGGGGTCGAAGCAGAGGTCGAAGCAGAGGTCGAAGCCGATGGCGGCGCCGATATGGACGCGGGTGTCGATGTCGATATGGCCGATACCGCACCCGACACTGGCTATGATGGTGGCGGCGGTGGCGGTGGTGGTGGTGGTGTAAGCGAATGCACCAGCGATCCAATGGCAGACCCGCTTTTTGCCTCGGTTATGGATGGGTCTTTCGGAAAAGGCCGCTTCAAAGGCGCTGATTTCGAGATGAGATAACTCTGGAAATAAGGCTATTCCGTCTTATCTCCATAAGGGCTAGACTGCCCTCAAATCTCATCTGGAACGGAGCCATCCATGGTCTTCTGGCGTAAAAAAACCAATCAGGCTGATCAGGAGCGCGAAGAGCGCGAGGACAAGATTGTCCATCATCCTCGTGAGCCGGACCTTGAACCGAACGGCGATAATCCCGCCGACATCGACAAGGAATTCGCCAAGCATGAGCTCAACGAAACTGAGAGCGAAATCATCGAAGATCTTGAAGTTATTCCGCAATCCGAAGGCATCACCCTTGATACCACGCCGGCGACCGATGAAGGCGGGGGCGGCTGGCTCTCGCGCCTGACCTCGGGCCTCTCCAAGTCCACGCATAAAATCGGCGATGGTCTTGCTGATATTTTCGGGGGCCGCAAGGTCGACGAAGAAAGCCTGCAAGCCCTCGAAGACCTGTTGATCGAAGCCGACCTCGGCCCGAAAACTGCCGCCAAGCTGGTTGATAAACTCCGCGCCCGTAAATTCTCATCTGAAACGACTGAACGTCAGGTCCGCGAAGCGCTTGCCACCGACATCAACGCCATCCTGACCGCCAGTGCGACCCACACCATGGAAATCGCCAAGCCCGAGACAGG
>CAYJDG010000057.1:0-8253 GCA_964368875.1 uncultured Pseudobdellovibrionaceae bacterium | reverse complement strand
ATCCCCCACGAAGCCATCCTCATCCTCGATGCCACAACGGGCCAGAACGCCATCTCCCAGGTCGAAACTTTCCTTGGCCTCGTCAAACTCACAGGCCTCATCGTCACCAAACTCGATGGCTCCGCCAAAGGCGGCGTGGTCGTGGCGCTAGCCGATAAATTCGGCCTGCCGATTTATGCGGTCGGTGTGGGTGAGGACATCGAAGATTTGCAGGCGTTCAAGGCGGATGCGTTTGCGCGGACGTTGGTGGGACTGAAAGACTGATTTCCTAGAATTTATACGACGCGCCAACCGTCATCGTCACAAACGGCTCATCCGTGCGCGAAGACCGTGCCATGGCGTCTGCCGAGAGCGAGAACCGCTCCGAAGCTTTCCACTCAATCCCGGTGCCGATTTCGGCCCAGTTCTTGCCGCTCTCGGGGCTGCTCAGCGTATTGGTGATACCGATGGCGGTGACGTCGACGCTGCCGCTGTCGCCACTCAGGCGATGGCCCCACGCGCCGCGGAAGGTGAGATCGAGGTTCGGCTTGATTTCGGTTTTGACTTCTGCGCCAAGGCGGGTCGTCCATGTGGTTTCGGAACGCGATGATACGGTCGAGTCAAATGCGCCGCCGCTTTCCTCGTACCCGTCGAGTTGTGCATGGGTGCCGTAAACTTCGGCATAAGGCTGGACAGTTGTTTTTTGGGTGACAGGCATTTCCCATCCGCCATGCGCCGCTATGCCATAGGCATAGCCGCTGGTGTCGCCGGACGAGGTATCGATGCTGCCGCCATTCGGATAGTTGCGTTTAATGTCGGCGTTCAGCTTGCTGGCAAACGCCGCGCCATAGACGCGCGCCCCGGTTGGTCCTTCGTAGGAGGCAATGGCAGAGAAGCCGAATGATTTCAGGTCGCTGGCGCCGCCATATGGCATCTCTTCGCGTGAGCTGGAGCCGACGACGCCGATCCCTGCATAAAGATTGTCGCCGATTTCGGCGCGAATGCCGGTCGTGCCGTTGGCGGCGCTGTTGTCGCCGTCATTGTCCTGCCCGAAACCGAGCGAGCCATAGGTATATCCGGAAAGAGTCGGGCGAATGCGGGCGAAGAAATCGGGTTCTTCCCCGGCGGCGGGGCTTAATCCGGCAGCACTGATCGGAGATGAAATGCTTTCCACGACTGGCGCGCGGAGCAGGGTAGGCGGCAACATCCGCGCCGCGTAAATACTGTTGGCGACCGAGCTCATGCTCACTTGCGCCATCTGCACGCTCGGCACGTTCTGCAGGCTCAGCGACGCGGCAAGGTCCTGCGGCGTGATCACGCCGCCACCGCCGCCACCGGCACCAAGCTGAACGATAATATCCTGCGACCCTGAACCGAGGTCGGCGCGCGCATACAGCACGCTGCCGTCGTTGCTGGTGCTGGAGACGTATTCAAAGGTGACGCCGGTCAAATCGACGCCTGACGCGGTCAGGTAATCGGTGGTCAGTTCCCATCCGGTGCCGAGCGTCCAGTGCAGGGAAAAAATATCGACGCCGTCCGAACCGGACCCATAAATTTCTGATCCGTCATATGTCACGTTGAACGCGTCGCTATTGATAAAGCCCGCCGGGCGGCCCAGCGACACCATGCCCGTGCCCGCTGTCCAGTAAAAGCCTGTCGACATGAAGCCGCCATCATAGGTGTAGCCGATGACAGTCGAGCCGTCGCCGCTGATCGCCCGCGCACCGCTCTGGATTTCACCAAGAGGGATGCCCAGTCCAGTCAAGATTGATGAATTGCGGTCATACAGAAAGGCTTCGGTGTCGTTGGCCGCATTGCGTCCTTCACCGACGATATAGCGGCCGTCGTCGCTGATGGCGGTCACGGTGGAACGGTTGGTCGCGGCGCCGGGCAGGTAGCCCATGCCGACCACGCCGGTGCCCTGCGTCCAGTAGAACGCTTCAATATCAGATGTAATCAGGTGGATCTGCGTCCCGGCGACAACGGTGCCGTCGTAATTCAGGGTTGATCCTTCAAGCACGGAAATGCCAGCAGGTGTCGCTATCGGGACTGTGCCGGTGCCGGCAGTCCAGATGAAATTGTTATAGGTTGCAAAATCGTCGATGCCGAGGACCGTCGTGCCATCGCCGCTCAGATACACCCGTGCGAAATTATCCATGCCTGGAACATAGGTATAGCTGCCCGCCGCATGATCGTAGATCGCGGTCTCATTGACGAAGCCTGCCGTTCCGGTGGTGGTCAGGAAAGTATTACCATCACCTGCGATCTCCCAGATATAAGAATAGAGATAGCCGGGCGGTGGCGGCGCAAGCGTTTCAATCGACTGCGCCATCGCCGGTTGGGACAGGCTGGTGCCGATGCACATAAGAGCAAGCAGTTGAGGTGGACGGCACAAGTTCATGCCGTTAGATTAGAGAACACGAATTAACAATGGCTGAATTACATAAGTCTCCGGCGGGTGCTCTAGCCGCACGTGCTCGGACAGACATTCAGTCTCATCTGATAACTTTGATTATATCGATCTAAATTTCAGATTTTTATCAAAAACAACCTCAACCCTTTTTAGGTTTTCGTGCGTATATAGATAACCATAAGCCTCTAACGCCTCTTGAACTAAATCCTGAATTTCCTTCTGGCTTTTGGAGGGCGAGGGATGGCAGGAAATTGTGAGAATATTCCAGTTGATGTCACGCTTATCATCAATCACAATCATTTCTATAATTGCGCTCATGGCGATAGCAAGATCATTCCAACGCAATTCAAAAAATGTGTACATGTGCCCATCAGCATGCTTAGACCCACTGTAGGTTAAAGTTACATTTCGCTCATAATCTATTGTTCTGTTTTTATCCTTTTCATTTACGAAAGCCATCTTACGATCCCCGTTTTAATATTATGACCTGATATTCTTAATCTATTGTCTGTGCCGTCCAAAAGTCATATTTAGGCTGGCCTTGCTGTGCATTCCTGCGGCGTTCACCCCCAAGGATAGACGCAAAACCCCCTTTATGGTACAATCTCCTATGTCCAAGTCTCCAAAGTCCAAGCCTACCCCCCAGAAACCGCAGACCTTCAATAATGCCGATGACGCCTTTGCGGCGATCAAGGATATTTATGATACAGGGGTCGCGCATCTGCGCCGCAGTTTCGATGAATTCGGCTCCGGCTCCGCCGATGCGCGCACAGAACGCTACACCGCATGCTATCCGTATCTGCGGCTCAAGGTCGATCATGTGCGCCGGGTGCAAAGCCGTATGGCCTATGGCTTCGTCATGCGCCCCGGCACGTACCAGACGACGTTGACGCGCCCCGATATTTTTGGCCGCTATTACACCGAACAGATCAAGCTCCTGCTGGAAAACCACAAGACCGACGTCGAAGTCGGGGTCAGCACCACGCCGATGCCGCTGCATTTCGTGCTGGGTGAGGATTTCCACCTTGAGAAAGACCTCACGCCCGAGCATATGGAAGCGCTCGCCGATCTCTTCGACCAGCCCGATCTCTCGATCATGGACGACGAAATCGCCAATGGCACGTTTCAGGTCGGTGAGAAAGATCCGGCTCCGCTCGCGCTGTTCACTGCGCCGCGTGTCGATCTGTCGCTCCTGCGCCTCAAGCATTACACCGCGACCAAGGCCGAGCACTTCCAGAACTATGTGATTTTCACCAACTACCAGTTCTATATCGATGAGTTCATCAAGATCTGCCAGCAGATCATGACCCGGTCCGACAGTGCCGCCGTGCGCAAATCGCGCCTTGATTACACGGCCTTCGTCGAGCCCGGCAACCGTGTCACCCATAACAAGAACCTGCCGAAGGCTCCCGCCGACAGCGCCGGGGAAACGCTCCGCCGCATGCCGCAGATGCCGGCCTATCATTTGAAACGCGCCGATGGCTCCGGCATCACCATGGTCAATATCGGTGTCGGTCCGTCCAACGCCAAGACTATCACCGACCATATCGCCGTTTTACGGCCTCATGCGTGGATCATGCTGGGTCACTGCGCCGGCTTGCGCGACAGCCAGAACCTTGGCGACTATGTCCTCGCCCATGGGTATCTGCGCGAAGACAACGTCCTGTTCCGCGATCTGCACCCAAGCATCCCGATTCCGGCCCTGTCTGAAATCCAGCTCGCTCTGGAGCAGGCGGTGGAGCAGGTGACTGGCCTCAAGGGCTATAACCTCAAGAAAATCATGCGCACCGGTACGGTCGCGACGGTCGATGACCGCAACTGGGAGCTTCGCCCCAATATCCGCAAGAATGCCCGCTTAAGCCAGAGCAGGGCGATTGCGCTCGATATGGAGTCCGGCACCATTGCCGCCAACGGTTTCCGCTTCCGCGTGCCGTATGGGACGCTGCTGTGTGTCTCCGATAAACCTCTCCACGGTGTCCTGAAGCTCCCCGGCATGGCCGAGACCTTCTACCGCAACCGCGTCGAGCAGCATCTCCAGATCGGGCTTCTCGCCATGGCGCTTCTCCGCGACATCGGCGACGAAAAACTCCACAGCCGCAAACTGCGTAGCTTCAACGAAGTCGCCTTCCAGTAACTCTCAAGAAAAAAGCCCGGCAAGCCGGGCTTTAGTCAAAGAGAGGAGAGGAAAACTTTTAAACGGAGACGTCAAGCAGGCTGCCACGTTTCTGGCCGGTGCGGACCTGACTGTCTTTTTGATTTTCGTTGTTGGCGATGAGTTGCTGAGACTCTTCGTAGTTGCGTGTTTCGGTTTTCTGGGAGCGGGCAGCGCTCGTGCCTTGCGGCTTGACCAGGTCGAGTTTTTCTTTCAGAGCCTTTTCATTACGAAGCTGCGGCCCCGTCTGATCGACGCGGCTTTGGGTACTAATTGCAGGTGGTGTCGTGATGGACGATGGCCCCATGGAAGATTCTCTAGCTCCCTTATTTTTTATCCCGATTCTAAGGATAAGCCAAAATCCTTAATAAACAGTTTTCGAGATAAATCCCTTGCAACTCTAGGTCTTTCTGCTCCTGTGGACGAATCGCGTTAAGGAAAGATTCATTTTCATATCTTTACTTCTTGGCAATGTTTGCATGAGAGACTGAAGGTAAGAGTGTGTGAAAAAAAGAAAATAAAACATACCGGACCTGCGGCGGTTTCCGGGCTCAGAGTGGACGTATTTTGGGTAAGGGAAAGACCGCATGACTAATTCATTGTATCAGCCTCCGCATCAGCCAGTAACGCCGTTACTGGTACAGTTGTATGACACGCATCGTATGTACAAACTTGCGGAAGATAAGAGCCCGACAGCGCGTCAGGAGCTCTGCGAAATCATTTCCGGCATTCTTGAAATTTCATCGAAGCCATCCGAACAGGAACTGGTTGCCGATATCCTCATCAGCCTGATCCGTCAGGCCGAGCACGATTTGAAATGCGCGCTCGCTGATCGCCTCTCGATCATGGACAATGCACCGCTTCGTCTGGTGCTGCGCCTGACCGAAGAAGAGATTGATGTCGCGGAACCGGTCCTGCGCCACAGCAAGGTCCTCAACGATTACGATTTACTCTATATTATTCAGGCCCACGACTCGGCTTACTGGCAGGCGATTGCCGCGCGTGCGAATCTCAACGCCGTCGTGGTTGATAAACTCGCTGAAACCCGCGATCCGGAAACGGCCCGCGTGCTGGTTGAGAACGACAGCTCCGCGCTGACCCAGAACGCGCAGGCGATCCTTGCCGATCTGGCCTGTAACGACGAGAAAATCGCCCGGCCGTTGCTGCAACGGGAAGAGCTGCCGCAGGATATCGCGCGCAAACTTTATCAATACGTTGCCGACGATCTCAAAAAATTCATCGAGACTCATTACGCCATCGAAGCGAAACAAGTCGCTGCCGTGGTCGATGATGTCCTTACCGAATTTACCAAGGGACCGCTCGAAGATACCTATATTCCGACACCTGCGATGCTCAAGGCCGCCGAACTCTTCGGCTCCAAGGGTCAGCTCAATGTCGAATTGATGCTGAACACGCTTCGCCGTGGCCAGCACCAGTCCTTCGTTGCGCAGCTTGCCCGCTATGCCGGCCTGCCGCCGTCGGTGATTATTTCGTTCCTGCGCCAGTCGCAAGGGCAGGGCCTCGCGCTCGTCGCCCGCGCCAATGGCATAAGCAAGGAAGATTTCATTGCGATGTTTATGATGACGCGGCGCATGTCGATGGAAGACGATGTCGTCGAGCAGGAAGACCTGCAACGCGCGCATGCCTATTTCGATCGCATCACCAGCGATCTGGCCCAGCGTCTGCTGCGCGGTTGCCCTAAATAATCAAGCCTGTCTGATTTCCGGGGGGAAGTTAGTCTTAAGCTGCTTTCTTAGACTGCGACAACGCTGCCACACCCGGCAGCGTTTTGCCTTCCATCCATTCGAGGAACGCACCACCCGCAGATGACACATATGTCAGCTTGTCGATGATTCCGGCGTTTTCGAGCGCGGACACCGTATCGCCGCCGCCCGCCACGCTGATGATCTCGCCGGTTTCGGTGAGTGAACCAACCGCAGCGGCAATCGCATTGGTGCCTGCATCGAACGGTTTGACCTCGAACACGCCCATCGGCCCGTTCCAGATTACGGTTTTACAGCCGCAAATTTTCTGCACGGCCTGTTCAACCGAGTCAGGGCCGATATCCACGCCTTCCATATCAGCCGGAACCTTGGCGGCTGGCACGAATTCAAACGGCACGCCTTTGCCGAACTCTTTCACCGCCACACGGTCGACTGGCAACACGATTTCACATTTGCTCGCTTTGGCTTTTTCCATGATCGCCAGTGCTTGGTCCTTCATGTCGCGTTCACACAGCGATTTACCCACTTCGGCACCCATCGCATAGGCAAACGTCGTCGCCATACCACCGCCAAGGATCAGGAAATCGGCCTTGGTCACAAGGTTGTTGAGCAGATCGAGCTTGGTTGAAATTTTGGACCCGCCGACGATTGCGGCGAGTGGGCGCTCCGGATTGCCAAGGGCCGCGTTTAGTGCGTTCAGTTCTTCTTCCATGAGGAACCCTGCAACTGTCGGCAGAAAATCGGCCAGACCTGCGGTTGAGGAATGCGCCCGGTGCGCCGCTGAGAAAGCATCGCTGACAAACAGCTCACCCAGTTTCGCCAGGTCCCGCGTAAACGCCGGATCATTCTTTTCTTCGCCCGGATGAAAACGCACGTTCTCCAGCAGAAGAACCTGTCCCGGTTGTAATTTGTCCCGCGCCGCTTCGGCCGTTGCACCGATACAATCTTCGGCAAACGCCACGTCCACGCCCCAGCTTTGCTTCAGGGCCGGCAGCATGAATTTTTGCGAAAATTCGGGGGTGACGCCTTTCGGGCGGCCATAATGCGAAATGATCAGAGTCTTTGCGCCGTTCTTGACCAGATAGTCGATTGTCGGCTTCAGGCGGTCGATGCGCGTCGTGTCGGTGATCTGGCCGTTTTCGGCAGGCACGTTCAGATCGGCGCGCAGCAGCACGACCTTGTTTTTGACATCGGTATTTTTCAACGACTGGAAGCTCATTTTACTCTCCTTGAATTCTCTACTGGGTTTTACCTGTGTGGGCGCTGCGGATCAAGCATTATGGCAGCTTGTCGCCTTCCATCCACGGTGTCCATTCGGGTGAAGCGGCCAGCACGGCATCGAATTCGCCAAGGATTTCGTCGCTCAGAACTTTCAGCCGGGGCGGGGTGGTTGTGTCGTTAACACTGCTGCAGCTGGCGCAGGTCTTCAGCTGGGTGGTGACCAGATGCGTGCCCTGAATGCGATACGGCCAGATCATGCCGTTGACCTTATCCGGTTCCTGCGGATATCCGGTCAGCATATAGGCGTTTTTCCCGGTATGCAGCGTCTTGATATAAAACACCGCATCGGCCTCGGTGAACTTCTTCTTGGCCTTGTCGAAGGTTTCAACGAGGTAATAGTCCTTCTCCGGCGTGAACTTCACAAAGTAAACTTCCTGATTGGTGTCCTGCTCATTGTGATAACTCCACATCCCCTCCAGCGCAGGATCACGCTCCCCTTTCTTCCACATCGCACTGACATCATCAATCTCGATGCAGCCGGATAGGAGGAGGAAGGTAGAGACAACTAGAGCTTTAAAAACATGTTTCATTTTCGTGTCCTATAAATCTGCTGGTGAGCATACGGGTTTTTTAAGCTCGACATGCTCCCTGATGTATAAACGTGCTCGCTCTTGGGCAGTTTTGAGTTCTGTATCGGATAAATTCTTAAGCATATAAGGTGAAATCTCTACCGGTATTTTTTCACCAGCCGCAACTTTGCTAAC
>CAYJDG010000056.1:0-13146 GCA_964368875.1 uncultured Pseudobdellovibrionaceae bacterium | reverse complement strand
AACTTGACACCATCACCCCCCTTTCCGGTATAGTGCCGAGCTTATTGAAATTTCAGAGGGAATTCCTCCATGAACTGGTTATCAAACTTCATCCGCCCGAAAATCCGCTCGATCGTCGGACAGAAAGATGTCCCGGATAATCTCTGGCAGAAATGCCCTGCGTGCGAAGGCATGCTGTTCAACCGTGATCTCACGGAAAACCTCAATGTCTGCACCCATTGCGGGCATCATTTGAAATTCAAACTGGCCGACCGTCTGACCCTGCTCTTTGATGAGGGCAAATACGTTACCGTGCGCGTGCCTGAGGTTCCGGCTGACCCGCTCAAATTCCGCGATAAGAAAAAATATGCGGACCGTCTGAAAGACGCGCAGACCAAGACCGGTGAAAAAGATGCGATCATCGTCGCCGAAGGTAAAATCGGCGGCAACAAAACGGTCATCGCCGCGTTCAATTTCGATTTCATGGGCGGCTCGATGGGTGCCGCTGTCGGCGAGGGTATCGTTCGCGCTGCCGAAACCGCCATTTCAAGCCGCGCGGCCCTGATCGCCATTCCAGCTTCGGGTGGCGCACGGATGCAGGAAGGGATCATCTCCCTGATGCAGATGCCCCGCACCACTGTGGCAGTTCAACTCGTCAAAGATGCAGGCCTGCCGTATATCGTGCTGCTGACCGATCCGACCACGGGCGGCGTCAGTGCGTCCTTTGCCATGCTCGGCGACATCCATATTGCTGAGCCCGGCGCGATGATCGGATTTGCTGGCAAGCGCGTGATCGAAGAAACCATTCGCGAGCAGCTGCCCGCCAATTTCCAGACGGCCGAATATCTGAAAGATCACGGCATGGTCGATATGGTCGTTGCGCGCAAGGATCTGAAAACCACCTTCGCTCGTATCCTGTCTCTGTTGATGCAGCGCAACGGCAGTTCCGACCGCCAAAGCCCTGCTGGGGGCCCCGGCCCACAAGGCGGTACGCCGAAGCCAAGTGGCCGCAGCGTCTATACAGCACAGGGGTATGGCACCAGTGGCGCAACCATCAATCAGGTCGAAATAACGCCGCCTGCGAAAAAGAAACCCACTGCAGTCGCAGTGAAAGCCCCTGCCAACGAAGACCTGCTGCCGCACAATGTCCGCAAACCTGCGGTCCGCTGACTCTAACAGCAAAGACCGGGTTCTGGCCGATCTGCTGGAGCGGCTCGGCACCTATTATCCGCGCGCAATCGATCCCAATCTGGACCGGACCTTCCGCCTGCTGCGCGATCTTGGCAATCCGCAGGACCGCCTGCCGCCTGTTATTCATATCGCTGGAACCAACGGCAAGGGCTCAACGCTTGCCACCATCCGCGCAGTCGCCCGGGCCGCCGGCATGTCCTGTCATGTGATGACCTCGCCGCATCTGGTGCGCTTCAATGAACGCTTCGTGATTGCTGATGAGGAAATCAGGACCGACCGCCTGATTGCCTTGCTGGAGGAAACCGAGCGCGTGAACGCCGGGCAGGAGACAACCTCGTTCGAACTGATCACGGCTGCAGGACTGCTTGAATTTGCGCGTACGCCCGCTGATCTTTGCCTTCTCGAAACCGGAATGGGCGGCAGGCTCGATGCCACCAACGTCGTAAAGAAGCCGCTTGCAACTATCATCACCGTCATTTCCAGTGACCACACCCAGTTTTTGGGCACGACGCTTGCGCAAATCGCTGGGGAAAAAGCCGCCATCATGAAGCGCGGGGTGCCTGCCATTATCGGCCCACAGACCGCTCAAGGTCTTCAGGGCGGGGTGATGCAGGTGTTTGAAGACTACGCCGAGAAGGTCGGCGCGCCGCTTTACCGCCACGGCCATGAGTGGTCATTCGAGCCCACAGGCGACGGTTTTATTCTCCACAGCGGTGCCGACACCTATCATTTCCCGCGGCCGAACCTGATCGGCGCACACCAGATCGCCAACGCCGCGACCGCGCTGATGGCCCTGCTGACCATTGAAAACACTTTGCCGAAACCACTCGGCACAGCGGCACTGGAGCCTGGTTTGGGCCAGATCATCTGGCCGGGACGTCTGCAGAGACTGACCACGGGGGCCTTGCCTGAGCTTCTGCCGCCGGGGTGGGAGCTGTGGCTGGATGGCGGCCACAATGACACGGGCGGAGAGGTTTTGGGTAAACAGGCACAGGTGTGGGCCGCGCAGGACGGCAAGCCGTTGACTCTGATCCTTGGCATGCTCAACACCAAAGACCCGCGCAATTTTATCGCCCCGCTTTTGCCGCAGGCACAGGCCATCTATACCCTGACCATCCCTGACCAGCCCCTCAGCCTGAGTGCTGAGATGCTGGCCGCCGATATTGCGCCAAGCACGCACCTGCCCGTCACCCCCGTTGCAGATGTGGTTACGGCCGTGCGGCAAGGCGTGGCCAGCGCCAAAGGCGGCAGGTTGCTGATTACCGGGTCACTGTATCTTGCAGGTGAAATTCTCAAGACCAGTTCCTAAATGCACTTTTTTGTAAAGCAGCGCTTGCAGAGAAATTTATTGGGTCTATGATTTCTTCCAACGACGATCTGAAAATTACCGCCTGAGTTTATTTTCTCCGTGCCGGACCGGCACTAAGGCCCATTCATGGATATGACGCACCCTTTTCACCGCCCTGACCGGTTGGCACCGGCCGCCCGCATCCTGATCGGCGAGCTGTACAAATATGCCCATCATTATAGCACGCTTGGCGAAGCTGGCAGCAAGCAGCGCATCAGGGTTGATCCGCAGCACACACCCAATGGCGAAGGCTTTACTTTACATCAGCAGCCTTCAGGGTTGGGGTATCTGCCACCCACGGTGTTGCATGCTCTCGAATTTCTACATGTCACGCGGCCCGAGCCGGGGCCAAGCCTGACTTTTGCGGCCTATACCGGCACAGACGAGGCGACTGTTTATTCGCTGGATCAGGTCGACGTAGCGGGCGTGTTGGTCCGGTCTGAGAGCTGGACCGAAGACGGCGACCTTGAGAAAATGAAAGATATAGTAGAAGAGGCGGTGTTTAACTGGATTTTGAACGTATCTGCCAAGACGCCGCGCATCCCGCATTCTGAGCACGCCCCGTAAAGCCCCTAGCCAAGCCGCAAAGCTTCAGCTTCAGCAATTTTCACGACCCACCCTTGGTCCGGCAAATCCGCATACGTATGATGGAGCAGGGCTTCGGCGACCGGAGCATCCATGCCATTGCCCAGGATAATCGGCTCGCTGGTAAAGTTGTGGCGTGTCCGCGTCAGCGCATAGGCAGCGACTGTCCCGGCATCGCGGTTGAATTCCAGACTGATTAGGGTGCTTCCGGGTCTATCAGGTTTATTGGTTTTGATGGCATAGGCAGCAAAATGGTGGCCGAGGCCATTTTCACTCTCGACGATTGCCCGCAGCAACGGCGGGGTTTGACGCAGTTTCATCAATGTCGGCGCAGCCGTGACATAGCAGCCGGCGGACTCAACATGAGCCCTGACCAAACTTTTGATAACGTCGACATCGAGCGCGGCGACAAGCTCCGGCACAGTCCCGAGAGCCTGAACGATCGCTGTCGAGGTATCAATAATACGCGCATTCGCATGCGCAGGCCGTTTGGCATCGATCGACCAGACCAGGCTCGATAATCCCTCGTCAGCGACTTTGGCTGCCACCATTTTGCGCAGACGTGTATCAGAACCAAGGAGAGGATTTATTCCGCAGAAAAATTCCGGCCATTGCTGGAGACCGTCGTCACGCTGGGCCCCAATCTCACCGAGACCTTTTTCGATGGCACGATAAAAAGGCTCGAGCAACCGTGTGCCTTGGGTCCCATGATGCGTAATCATGTGCATGCGGGTAAAAATCTGATGGGTGTTGTCGCCGACCTGTTCAAAGAGCCGTGTGGTGACGGCGCCCACCTGATCGGGTGTAATCAGGTTCGGGTCTTCACCAGCGCGCAGGGCCCGCTGAGCCACCTGGACGAATTGCTGAGGATCGTTGGTCCCACGGATCTGATTTCTTAAACTCATATAATACACCACATAGACTAAAAAAATTATGTCTAATTATTGGGGAGTGTTGTGTCAAGAAATATGCAGAATTTCGCGGGCGGCAAGAGCTGGATCTTTGGCCCCGGTTATCGGGCGTCCAATCACGAGGTGGGTCGCCCCAGCATCAAAGGCCTCGTCCGGTGTCATAACACGCTTTTGATCACCTTTTTCTGATCCCGCCGGGCGGATACCCGGAACCATCAGGATAAAAGCAGGTCCGAGCTCGTGGCGCAGGGTCCGGATTTCGTGGGCAGAACACACCACCCCGGCCAAACCGCAATTTTGGGTGAGGCGGGCAAGGCGCAGCACCTGATCCGCGGCAGGGGTTTTCTGACCGACAGTCTCAAGATTGCCGTCATCAAGCGAAGTTAGAACGGTGACCGCAAGAATACCGGGGGCAGGTACGCCACGCTTGTCAGCTTCTTCATTGAGGACCGAGCGTGCGAGCTTCATCATTTCAGCGCCGCCGCTCGCATGCAGGTTGAGATAGGTCACGCCCAGTCCGGCGAGCGCGCGGTAGGCCTGAGCGACCGTGTTGGGAATGTCGTGATATTTCACATCTAGAAAAAGCGGCACGTCCGGCAATGCCGTGCGGATTTTATCGACGCCGGCTGCTCCATTGGCGCTGAAATATTCAAGACCGAGTTTGATCCCGCATCCCGGCACGGCAGACAATGTCTGAGCAAGATGAAGCGCCCGGTCATGATCGGGAGTATCGATGGCGCAATATATGCGTGTGGTCATGTGAGCAGCGGGTCTGTGTGTGAAGGGGACGGCGTGGCAGTCTGTATAGGCGCACTGGTCGCAGCCTTCAATTCTTTTTCGAGGCGATCGAGATCTTTTGCCTTACGTCGGCGATCGCGCCGCAGTGGTGCCGTGTTCAACCAGACGATCAATCCACCCCAGATAAAACCGCAGACCGTAGCTGCCAGCACCAGCACCGCAACTGGAACCGAAGCGGCATCATGGAACGGAGACCATTCCAGCATAATCGCATCGCGATTGGCAAAGCTGAGCCACAATAAAATCGCGACAAAAAAAATCGTGATGAGGATTTTAAAAAGGGCGGTCATACACGCCCCGCTTATGCGTCGTCGTTGAGACGTTCGCGCAGGCCTTTGCCAGTTTTAAAGAACGGCAGACGTTTGGCATCGACGGTGACGCTTTCGCCCGTGCGCGGATTGCGGCCAGTGCGTGCGTTGCGTTCTTTGACAGAGAATGTTCCAAAGCCGCGCAATTCGACACGGTCGCCCCGAATCAATGCTTCAGTGATTTCATCGAAGGTTGTGTCGACGATCGTTTCAACATCGCGCAGATAGAGATGCGGATTTTTTTCAGCCAATTTCTGGATCAGTTCGGAACGTGTCATTCCTAAGTCCCCTATCCTCTTGGAAAGCCTGAGCAATCAATCTGTTTCAAGTATCCATCAATTTTGTCGCCCTTGGCGGCCCGAGTCAAGCAAAACACTGAAACAAAAGGACTTTTTTTCTATTTTACAGAACTATGTTTTTAAGGGATTTCTAAGACTTTTTAGCCGCCAGAACTATTGGCCAAACGTGTCGTCCATGACCGGCATGTCCTCAACGAGGAGTTTTTCCTCAGACAATTTTACAAATCCCAGCGGATCGACCGTGATCCGGGTTTCAAACAGCGTGTCCTTGAACATCATGCGGGCCGCGAGAACGGTCGTGCCATCCGGCGCAGTTTCGACAATTTCAAGCGGAGCCAGCATCTGGGACACGGCTTTACGGGCCGAGGGGGCCGGATCATCGCGCCAGTGAATGTCATCAACCGTTTCGCAAATCTGAAACCGCCCGTGACGCCCGCGCACGAAGGAAAAGAAAAACCGCACATAGTCAGGCAGGTTATCGGGAGTGAGCGCCAGGGGAGCGCGGTTATTCAACGCATATAAGGGGGCATTGGTAAAATCTAGCACAACCACATCATCCTGCTTTTGCAGCAGGAACCGGCGACGGGCCGGCATGGTTGCATGATCGGCAATATCATAAAATGTGTAGCCGGGATAAAACGAAAGAGGCCGCGCCATAATGACAGTTGTGGCTGCAGGAAAGGCAGAGCCCTCAATATATCCGCTAAAGGATTTGAGCAGGTCTTCCGTCTCGAGACGGTCACATTTGATATAGGCATCCTGGAACATCAGGCCCTGAAGATAATCGGTTGGCGGCACCTGCGCAAAGGGAAACTGCGGAAATTGGTTTCGCTACGCCCCCATCAGGGCTTCTCTGTGGACAACCTCTTTATGAAAGGGGGTCTGGCGCGGTGGATCAAATCACGCACATTTATCTCAGAGGCCATAATAAGGTCGCGGTACACGGGACAGTTTTTAGATGTCCCTGTTAAAGTGCGCAGCGTTCAGAAACCAGTCTTAGAGTCCGTGCATATCACTCAATTCCGACCCTGTTGGTCCTTCGCGGGATAAGTTTTATCCCCGTTATTCATGCCCCCTACTACTTCTAAAACCTATTTAAAATACTTCTTTTTATAGAAGGTAAAATCTGTTTGGATGCCCCGCATGACCTCAGCAAAACCTTTTCTCGAAACCCTCAAGGGCCACGTCCAGACTGTTCCGCCTGTCTGGCTGATGCGTCAGGCCGGGCGCTATCTGCCTGAATACCGGGACCTGCGCCGCGAGGCTGGCAGCTTTCAGGCGATGATCCGTAACCCGCATCTGGCGACCGAGGTCACCCTGCAGCCGTTGCGCCGTTTCGGCTTCGACGCTGCGATTCTGTTCTCAGACATTCTCGTCATTCCGGCGGCGCTAGGCCAGACGGTTATTTTTGAAGACGGCAGAGGGCCTGTGCTTGGCCCCTTGCGTGCGTTTGACGATCTCGATCCAGCCAAGCTGCACGAGCACCTGAAACCCGTTTACGACACGCTGGCGCTGCTGAAAACCGCTCTGCCCGCAGAGGGGTTTGAGCGCACTGCCCTGATCGGTTTTGCCGGCGCGCCATGGACGGTTGCCTGTTACATGGTGGAAGGCAGCGGTTCGAAGGAATTTGCCGCAACCCGCAGCCTCGCCTACCGCGATCCTGAAACGTTTGCACAGTTGATCGAACTTTTGACCACCACGACCGCAGCCTATCTCTGCGCCCAGATTGAAGCGGGGGCAGAGGCCGTGCAGATTTTTGACAGTTGGGCCGGAGTTTTGCCTGACGAGCAATTTCGCGCGTGGGTAATCGAGCCAACCCGTGCGCTGGTGGCCGCGATCCGCGCCCGTTATCCGGACACGCCGATCATTGGCTTTCCCCGCGCTGCCGGGGCGATGTATGCCGAATATGCTGCAAAAACAGGGATTACGGCGCTTGGGCTTGATGAGCGTGTCGATCTTAGGCAGGCAAAAACCTTTTCCCTGCCAGTGCAAGGCAATCTCGATCCCTTCGTTCTGCGAGCCGGCGGCAGTGTTCTCGATGCCGAGATCGATCGTATTCTGGCGACGCTGGAGGGTGCGCCCTTCGTCTTCAATCTTGGCCACGGGGTCAACAAGGAGACACCACCCGAACACGTGCTGCAGCTCGTCAACCGTGTGCGTATGCTGGAGAGAATGTGATGAAAAAAATTGCTGTGGTGTTGCTCAATCTGGGTGGACCAGACAGTGTCGAGGCGATCCGACCCTTCCTGATCAATTTCTTTTCCGATCCCAATATTATTCGCGCTCCTGCCCCGGTGCGATTTCTGGTTGCACGCCTGATAGCATACCGCCGCAGCAAAAAAGAGGCTGGGATCAGCTATGGATTGCTCGGCGGCAAGTCGCCTTTACTGGAAAATACGCAGGCGCAGGCAGAGGCGCTGGCCTGTGAGCTTGCAAACACCCATCCCGGCGCAGACTTTAAAACCTTTATCGCGATGCGCTATTGGCATCCGCTGTCGGATGAAACGGCGGCGCAGGTCAAAGCCTTCGCCCCTGATCAGATCGTCCTGCTGCCGCTTTATCCGCAGTATTCGACCACCACGACCCGGTCCTCCGTGCAGGCCTGGCAGAAAGCTGTTGCAAAAGCAGATTTGAAGGTGCCGACCTCGCTGGTGTGTTGCTATCCGCGGGGGCCCGGTTTTATTGAAGCGTCGGCGCAGAATGTCAAAACAGCCTATACGGCCGCGTGCGCAGAAACCGCGGGTAAAAATCTGGCCGCGCCGCGCGTCCTGTTTTCCGCACACGGACTGCCTGAAAATATCATCACGGCGGGCGACCCCTATCAGTGGCAATGTGAAGAGGGTGCGCGCGTCATTGCTGCAGCGACAGGCATAGACAATCTCGACTGGCAGATCTGTTACCAGTCTCGCGTCGGTCCCCTGAAATGGATCGGGCCGAGCACTGAAGAGGCCTTGCACAAAGCGGCCAAGGACAATGTTCCGGTGGTTATTTATCCGCATGCCTTTGTCAGCGAACATGTCGAGACTTTGGTTGAAATTGAGCAGGAATACCGCGAGGTGGCGCATGAACTGGGCGTCCCGTATTTCGCCCGCGTGCCGACCGTGAGCGTCGCCAAGCCTTTCATTTCAGGCCTTGCCGATGCTGTGGTCGCCCAGTTGGGCGCAACCATCGTCGCCCCTGACGAGGGCAAACGCCTCTGCCCGGCAGGCTTCAAACAATGCTGTATGGCTGAATTTTCACAAGGACTTTAGAGATGCAGGACTTTTTCTTTGAGTATTATAACTGGATCAAAGCGCTGCACGTCATCGCGGTTATGGCGTGGATGGCTGGCATGCTGTATCTGCCGCGCCTGTTTGTGTATCACGCCGAGGCGGCCCCTGGATCGGAAAAATCAGAAGTTTTCAAAATCATGGAGCGGCGCCTGCTGCGCTTTATCATCAACCCGGCGATGATCGCGTCGTTTATTTTTGGTGGATTGTTGATTTATGCCGCCCCATCTCTGATGCAGGGCGGCTGGCTGCATGCGAAGATCGCGCTGGTGGTTGGGATGACCGTTGTCCATGGCCTGTTTGCCCGCTGGCGCAAACAGTTTGAGCGGGACCAGAACACCCGCCCGGCCAGGTTTTACCGCATCTGGAACGAGATTCCGACGCTTCTGATGGTCATTATTGTCATTCTGGTCATTGTAAAACCCTTCTAGCGGGGCAGGGTGAGCTATGCTAGAAAGGCAACAGAAACAGCGGCTTAAAAATAATTAGTTGCATTTCGTAAAATAAAACCTTATACCCTTCGCAGTTTTAACCCGTCGATTTAGTCCTTTGAGGTCCTTATGTCTTTGAAACACACCCTAGCTGCCGCCGCAATCGCCACCGCCGCAGGCGCAGCCAACGCATCTTTAGTTACTCTGAACATCACCGGCATTGTTGGCAACAGCACCAATGTCATCACCGGCAATCCAGGCACGGCAGCCAATGCCTATGTCCCGGTCGGTACCGCCATCACCCTGACGGCCCTGATCGACACCGATCTGAACACCGATTTGTCAGTTGCGCCGAATGACGGCCTGTTCGGAGCGATCACCAATAGCTCGATCCAGACCTCTTCGCTGAACGTCACCGCGCAGGGCACCATCGGCCAGTCGGTTGCCGGAGCCTTCAACACCCAGAACTTCCAGTCAGGCGGTCTCCAGAGCGGCCTGAGCGCGGGTCTGAACAGCCTCACCTTCAATTTTACAGGTCAGGACAACGGCGATGCGGGTTCGATCATCACCATGGCCGATTTGCTGGATGATGATTTCTCGTCGTTTATAAATGCCAACACCATCACTGCCGAACTGTTTCTCTCCAGCGGCCGTAATTTTGAACAAGTCGCAATCAACGATATTCGCTACAGCTTTTCTGAGTATCAACCACCGGCCGCTGTTCCGGAGCCAGGCACTCTGGCCCTGATGGCAGGCGCGCTTGGTGCGCTGGCGCTGAGCCGCCGCCGCAACACTCCTGCACCCGAACGCGCACTGGGTTAAGCCAGTTATATCAGCTGATTTCTGAAACGGCGCTGCAAGGCGCCGTTTTTTAATGGCGACGGAACGCCTGCAGCTCTGCCGGAAAAACCACAGTGGCATTTTCCGGTACATTTGCCTGAAACAGCAGGCTTTCAATTTCTTTCATGGAGAATGGCAGGACACCTCGCTGCCGGGCTTCGTTCTGCAGCAAGAATGCCGCCTTGGCTGATTTTTGCAGACCACCAGGCAAATACCACAGCGACATATGATCGGTCTGCCCGATCACTTTGCGGGCGGAGGCTGCATCCATTATCACCTCGCTGCCCTCCAGATCATCCAGACAGCGCAAAGGTGATGCGCCCGCAGTGTCGAGCGCTGTGCGAAGCAGAATCAGAAGCTGTTCGGGGCTTTCTATCTTGACCGTATAATGGCCGCGCCGCAGCGAACCGAAGAAAGATAGCCCATCGAGATCGAGTTCCTTCAGTGCCGTCACGATCTCGTTGGCGATCAGGTTGGCAGGAGTGTAAATATGATGAGGTATTTTATGCCCTTCGACGGTGCTGACGCGTGCATCGAGATGCAGGCGTATCGCTGTGCCATCGTCATGCACCTGCACCTGCAACCAGTCAAACGGCACTTTGTTCAACTCGGCGAAATGACGGTAGATTAGCATAAAGCCGGCACAGACATGCATCCGGAACGAGTTGTAGACTTCGGCGCGGAGCCGGACGGCCTGTTCGTTGTCGTCCTGTGGAGCGGTAGATTCCGGGGGTAACGCGACGGCGGCGAGCATTTCATTCAATGTTTTCTTAGGTGGGGGATCTTCTGCCATGCACCCTCCCTAATGATATACAAGCAAGGGCACCGCTCCACGAAACGGACGATCCTGCATATAATCTTCGACGATGCCGCGTATTTCGGTGAGGCTCAGCTCGGCCTTGACGATGCTGGCAGCACAGGCGCTGTTGTGGGCGGCATGCCTGAAAGAGAGGAAAACCCCGGGCAACAGGTTTTCCATGAAAATTTCCGGCTTGTCCTCAGCAAATGCGCGCACGATATCCTGATCGCCATCAATCCGTGCCGCGGCATAGGCCAGATAGTCGCGGTCGGTAGAGAAATGAGGCTCTAGCGGCGCTTTTTTAGAGCCTTTGGCGGGCGGGACCTGCCATGCTTTTGTTGCGGCGTCATATTCTTCGAGTGGGGCTTTCCGTGTCGGACGCGCCCCTTGCGGCAGCAGGACGCTGCCAAGCTTACTGTCGTAATTTGGGAACCCGTTATCTTCATAGAGCCGCTCAAACAGCATAAACAGGCTGCGCGGGTTTGACGCGGTGATCGTGAACAGCCCGCCAGTACGGTCGCGCAGGGCGACCTTGGCGGGTGAAATGCGGCGCAAATCTTCAAACAGCCGCTCCAGCATCTCGTGCAGGTCGATGTCGAAAAGGTCCGGATCGGGGTTGGTCGTATCATCGCTGCACTGGGAGGCCGGGTAAGGCATAAAGGTTACCGTCCACGGTTTGCCGCGCTCACCTGCGTCGAGGCAGATGACCGGCGAAACCACCTTGTCTTCGGTATCGGGATCATCAGCGGCATAGAAAGTTGTCACAGTCTTTTCGATCAGCCCGCCCATCATCGCCCCCAGAACCTCAAGATTGCTGCGTGGGCGCGGGATCAAGGACCGGACAGCAAAGATTTTTCCGGCCATGCGGTTGCGGATCACGGCCTCACGCAGCTTGAGGTGCATCAAGGTGGGTAATTCATGAGTGGGACCGACCGAGAAAGACAACGGCGCACGTTCGTATGAGAATTCCGGTAACGTCACCTCTGCTTTGCGGCGAAACTCTTCCTCTAAGCCTTCTTCTTGCAGGGCCTGGGCGATGAGTTGGGAACGAGAGGGGGCCATGCGTGCGCCTATTAGTGAATCTCGAGAAGCGGGTTGAGGCCGTCTGGCAATTTTTTGCCAAGTTCGTTGGCAATCTGGGCGCTGATCACATTGAAGCTGACCTGCACCACACCTTGCGTATGGACCGCTTTGCTGCAGTAGGCAGCATGTGCGAACGACAAGTAAGCCATGGCAGGCATATCTTCGAGAAATTTACCCGGGTCGGCTTTAGGGAAGTCGGTGGCGGCAGAAAACTCTGCTGCCGCCCGCGCCTTCACGTAGGCATAATAATCAGTATCGCCTTGAAAAATAAGTTTTCTCTGCTCGTTGCGAAGCCTCTGGTTCATTACAAAAAGACCGATCGAGGTGTCGAGCGTGTGATAGGTGTTGGCAATACAGAGGGTGCGTAGCGTTTCAAGCAGCGCTTCGGGTGACGCGGCCCGCAAGCTATAGCTGTCATCGCGGTTGATTTTGAGGCGAACGCCCGGCTCGAGCGCGCCTTCGATATCTTCTATGAAGGCTTCGAGGGCGCCGTGGCGCCGTGGGTCGAACATCTCCGGCGTATAGCAAAGTTTTTCGAGAAAGGCTTTCGGGTTGCAGGGATAGAAATGGATGGCCCATGGTTGCGATCCGTGCGCTGGCACAACCTCAAAAAAAGGCATCAAATATTCTTTGGGATCTTCTGGGTCCGGAGGCGCGTAACAATCGAAAAAGACGTTGATATATATATCTTCGAGCAAATCAGCCACGCATTCGTAAGGAGTTGCTTCGCGCTCTTCAAGTTCAAACTCTGCCTCCGGTTCAGGGAGCGCAGGCTTGGCCACAGTGGGCGGAAACGGGCCTTTGACAGCGGCGGCGAGCGTTTTCAGGGCGAAAGGTGGCGTGGCGGGCATTGCCTTTGCCTCAGCAAAGGTCTTAGCCAGCTGATCTGCGGGGATCTGCTGGTCGGGCGGTCGGCGATCTGGCGCGGAGCTTTTGCCCATGGTCCAACTCAGTGCGTGAATCCTGTGGCTTATTTTGCCACTTCCCTGTTCGATTTTCGAACAAGCCGAGAGTAGAACAGGATAGGCAAGCTGGGCAAGTTTTAATGCAGGGCCGCAAGGGGGGCGGGGAGGGACGTGCCCCGCGCCTGCGCAATCTCGTTGGCGAGACGCCCGAGATTGATCAGGTACATATCTGCGCGCGCGGCCATATTTTGTGCGCCTGTAGCCTGTTCGAATGCGCTGGCCTGAGTGAGATAAGGCCGTGCTGGTACATCCCGTAACGAGGGCTGTGGCTGAGCCGAGGTGGCGGGTGTGGCGGACGCTGCATAAGGCCCGGCCTGCGCATCTTTGATCAACGGGTGTT
>CAYJDG010000055.1:0-14495 GCA_964368875.1 uncultured Pseudobdellovibrionaceae bacterium | reverse complement strand
GATTCAACTGCCTCAACCGGAGCCGCCATCATTGGTTCGGCCTCCGCAACAGTCGGTTCAGGAGCACCGCCCGGCCAAGTCGTTTTCTGCGCACACGAGCTTAACGCCAGAGCAGCAGTGGATAAAAAGAGGATGGTTTTGAGCAGATGCGCCATGATGTTCCAAAGTTGGTTGGAGAATCAAAGCTGGTCAATTGATCGGACCCGCTGGTCCGGCCTTATCCACAGCTGTGGATTACTTACGGCCTGTAACCTTCTCATAAACCGCCAAAGTGGCCTGCGCCATGGCAAGAAAGCTGAAGTTCTTCTCAAAATGGGCCCGGCCTGCCGCCCCCATATCGCGTTGGCCCTGCCTATCAAGAATCAGCTCTCGCAACGCCAACATCAAAGGCTGGTCTTGCCCTGGGGGCACAACAAGCCCGGTTTCGCCGTGCAAGACGCATTCTTTGACACCACCGACATCGCTCGCAATCACCGGTAAGCCGGAGCGCATCGCCTCCAGAATACTGCGCGGCAACCCTTCCCAGTTGCTGATCAGAAGATAAATATCCGCATCACGGTCCATCAGGTCCGGAACATCCGCACGCTCACCCAGAAATGAGATACGATCCGCAATCTCCATCTGTTCGGCGAGCACGCGCAGTTCTATGTCGTCACCGCCACCGATGATTTGCAATGTCCATTCGAGATCGGTACAGCCCCACAAAGCGCGCAACAACCGCGCGTGATCTTTCTGCGGCCCAACCCGCGCAACCATCATCAGGCTCGGGGGGTTGGTATGGTTTTTACGCACCGCCGGCTTACGATCAGGCATACCATTATGAATGGCCGTTATTTTTTCAGGCGCTGCGATACCAACCTTTAAAGCAAGGTCACGGTCATACTCGCTGACTGTAATAATATGGTCAGAAAAAAGCGCGGCGAATTTTTCGATTTTCGCGTAAAGTTTACGTTCTTTCTCTGGTACACCTTCGGTAAAGGCCCACCCATGTGCTGTAAAAACGACAGGCACTCCAGCCAACTTCGCAGCGATCCGCCCGAGCAACCCGGCTTTAGACGAATGGCATGACAAAACATCAGGCTTGGTAAAGCGCAAAGCCCGGTAAATCTGATACAGGGCTTTGAGATCTTTGAGTGGATTGATCGGTCGTTCTAGATCCGGAATCTCGCCATAGGCAACGCCCTGATGCTGCAGAAAATCGGAAATCTTTCCCGGCCAGCCCGAGAATACCATCGGCTCATGGCCCTGCCCTTTAAGCCATAAGGATAAATCACGAACATGCACCTGCGCGCCGCCGAGTTCATCCATTCTGGTTATCAGATAGGCTATTTTCATGCTAAGGTGCCCCGAGTCTTAAGATACACCTGTATAAGCAAGGAAATGGGTTTAGCCAATATGTCTCCGGGTCACAAAATCACGCTGATTGGCGGCAGCGGCTTTATCGGTACCAAACTTGCAGCAGATCTCTGGCATGCAGGGTGTTACGTTTCGATTGCGGACATCCATCCTAACCGCTTTTATCCGGATTCTTCCCGTATCGCCGATGTTCGTGACGTGGCTTCACTTAAAGCCGCCTGCGCCAATAGCGACACCATTATTAATCTGGCGGCTGCACACCGCGATGATGTGCGCCCCTTGAGCCTCTATCATGATGTCAATGTCACCGGAGCCGAGAACGTCTGCGTCGCTGCCGAAGACCTGAATATCCGCAAGATCATTTTTACCAGCTCTGCTGCGGTTTACGGATTACAGGAGGGTGCTGTTGATGAGGATCGCCCCCACACCCCCATAAATGAATATGGCGTGACCAAGTCGAAAGCTGAAGCCGTTTATCGTGCGTGGCAGGAAAAAGACCCGGCGAGCCGGACGCTCGTCATCGTACGCCCAACGGTTGTCTTTGGGATTGGTAACCGTGGCAATGTCCATACGCTGATTGATCAGATTGTACGCGGTCATTTTTTGATGATCGGTGATGGCGAAAATCGCAAATCGATGGCTTATGTCGATAACGTAAGCGCCTTCCTGGTACACAGTTTGAAATTTAGCCCCGGAATTCATGTTTATAATTACGTTGATAAACCTGATCTCAGCATGAATGAACTGGTCTCCACTATTCGATCACTGACTGGAAAATCTGGTGGAACTGGTCTGCGCCTGCCAAAATCTTTAGGCAATCTCGCTGGAGCCAGTTTCGATGTACTCGCGAAAGTCACCGGGAAAACTTTCCCGATCAGCCGCGTGCGTGTTGAAAAATTCTGCGCAACGACCGTGTTTTCCGCTGATAAGGTTGCACAAAGCGGATTCACGCCGCCATGTAATTTGCGTCAGGCATTAGAAGCTACGATCAGGGCAGAGTTTCCGGCGGCGGAACAGGTTCCCCACGCAGCTTAGTCAATAACCGGATAAAGCCTTCCGGCTTCATGACCATCACGGCATGGCTCAGCCACAATATGACCCATAGCCAGCCGAGGACCGCTTCGGGAATGCCAGCCATCAGACCGATATAACCAAAAGCGCCGAGGGTGGCACCCCAGAGCAAAATCAGAAACGTCGACTGACGAACTGTAAATCCAGCATTGAGAAAATGATGGTGAAAATGGCGGCGGTCAGGATGGAACGGGTGCTTGCCTTCACGCAAACGAGCAACCAGCAGACCAAAAGCATCAATAATCGGCAACGCCAGAATCCACGCGACAGAAACCGGCGAGATCACTGGGTGATCCCCCTGTGATAAGCCGATAGAATACCACGCAATCATCAAACCAAGCGCCATGCTTCCTGCATCGCCTAAGAAGACTGCCGCACGTGTGCGGAACGGGTGACGCATGTTATAAATAAGGAATCCAGCGATTGCCCCAGCAAGAATAGCAACCCCACCAAAGGCTTCCCACCAATTGTAAATCCCGCATGCTGCCATCAACCACAGCAGGATAATGAGGCATTTTCCTCCTGCAAGACCATCAAGCCCGTCCATCATATTGATCGCATTGATGATATAAACGACACATGCAATCGAAAATAAAATCCCGCTCCAATGGCCAAACCGCAGTTCGCCGAGACCTAAGATATTGCCGAGCGTTTCAATCTGCATACCGCCGGGTACAACCACCAGCCAGGCCGCGGTAAAATGGATAATAAATTTCAGTAGAGCCGGAACAGTCCGCGCATCATCGATAAGTCCGGTGACGATGATCAGCGCCAGTGCTGCATAACAGGCTGGCATATTGCCAAGGTCGGGATAACTAAACGCTGACAGGAAAATGAAAACGCAGAACACTACCAGACCACCGATCGGTGGAATAGGTTCGGCATGCTGCTTACGACCTCCCGGCTCATCAACGTATCCGGCCTTCAAGGCGACTTTCCGCACGAGCGGAATCAGAACGGCGGTGAGGACCAGCGCCAGAATCGGAAAAAATGCATAATAGAGAGCGGCATCAATGATCATAACGGGGGCACAGTAAATCAGAACCTTGCTGAAATCCAGCCTCTAGGGCTTCTGTAAAAAGCGGGAGGGTGAGAGCCACTGAAGCGTAGCCCTTGGTAAAAGTGGGCTATCCCCGGCACATTCGGCTGCGAGATGCTCAGCAATCATCATGGCACTTAACAGACCATGCGACCCATGCGCCGTAGATATATAGAGGCCAGTATGTCCGGGCACAGCCCCGCCGACTGGATTGCGATCTTTAGCAGCTGTTCGTAACGCAGCCCGCCCGCCCATAACGGTAAATTTTCCGCTCAGCGCAGGAACCGCGTCGGCAAGGTTGCCGAGAACTCTCTCATGGTCTTCAGCACGCAGTGTCGTATCCGTCAGCCACGGCTGAAAAGTTGATCCTAAAGTATGACTACCCTTCACTTCAACCGAGCAATACCCGCCATAACAAAGATTAACCTTCAATGGAACGGTGCCGGTTACGAAGCTCAACTGCCCGCGCACGGTATGCAAAGGCAAATTTGCCACCTGAGAAAATTTTAGACATGAAGCCGCATTTGCAAGAATAACTGCATCATATTTTTTCCCATTCAAATTCCATGAACCATCACCATATTCAAGAGCGGTGACCTCTTCAGGTATGATCGTGGCCCCTACGCTCAATGACAGGCAAAGCTTTTCCGGACTCACCACACCTGAGTCAGGAAGAAAAAGACAGTCATGATTTAAAGAAACCCCACTACACTCAGAAGCGTCCGCTGCATCTAGAAAACGTAAATGATCATTATGCCAATGCCAATTTTCGTGAAGGCTCGTGTATCTTTTTTCTTTATCTGCGTCGGTCATCAAATGCAGGCTGCCGCAGGACTTGTATCCAATATCTACTTTATTTTGTAGGGATTTGAACGTGCTGACTGCCAAAGCATAAGCACTTCCGAAAAAGTCCGATTCCGCTGAGCGTTGCGCTGATAATCTGGGATTAAATAACCCGAGCGGATTACCAGAGGCGCCCGCACCCAGTTTTTCTTTTTCGAAAAGATCAACATGGAGGCCACGTCGAAGCAGCGCATGTGCTACCGTCGATCCGGCCAAGCCGCCACCAATAACAGCCACCTTTTTAATCGATGTTTTATTTGTATCTTCGCTTTCGCCAGCGCGACGACCAACAATCATGTCGCGCTTTCGTCCAAAACCTCGACGTTTATCAATCGTAAAGCCAGCGTCCTTCAATCCGCGCTTGGCAACACCTGCTGCGGTAAAGGTGGCACAGGTAGCATCCGACGCACTGAGCCGCTTCATGGTAGAGAAAACCATTTCTGACCACATCTCAGGATTTTTAGCCGGGGCATGTCCATCAAGAAACCATGCATCGACCCGCGCGTCTATCTCGGGAAATGCCCGGTTCACATCATCGAAGATCAAGAGAAGCGAAACCCGGTCCGTCAAATGAAGCGTATGCCACCCAGTTGTGCGCAGGGGATAAAGCTCAGTCAGGCGATCCACATACGAGCCTATCTCACCCTGCCAAGGAAACAGATACTCTTTAATCTGGGCTGCGCTGAGGGGGTATTTTTCAACTGAGATAAAATGAAGCTTCTGGTGCGGCGCAGTAGTACCCTCAAAACACTTCCAGGCGGAGATAAAATTTAATCCCGTTCCGAAGCCGGTTTCGGCAATAGTGAAGCGAGAGCGAGTCTGCCAACGCTCCGGCAGGTCATTTCCGCCCAGAAAGACATGTTTTGTCTCTTCCAGCCCGTTCTCGACGGCAAAATAGATGTCATCGAAGTGTTCTGACCTTGGCGATCCGCTCATTTTGATCCATATATTTGAGTTAGAGATAAAAAGGAATAGCTTCGATGACCAATCCCCTGCTCACCCCCTCCACCCTTCGTAATCAGGCACCTCGCTTCGACTTGATCAAAGAAGATCATTTCAAGCCTGCCGTCGATGCCGCCATTGCCGAAGCCCGGGCAAATATCGACAAGGTGATTAACAATCCCGATGCGCCGACCTTTGATAATACGATCGTCGCCCTCGAAACCGCAGGTGAAACACTCGGAACTGTCGCCGGCATTTTTTATAACCAGCTTTCAGCCGCAGGCACAGATGGACTACAGGCTCTCGCTGAAGAGATCGGACCTGTTCAGGCCAACTTTTCCAGCGACATCATTATGAATGCTGATCTTTTCAAAAAGGTCAAAGCTGTTTACGACCAGCGGAGCGGACTTAAGCTCAGCGTTGAGCAGAATACTCTTCTTGAAGATACCTATAAAAACTTTGTTCGCGGCGGTGCTTTGCTGGACGAGGCAAAAAAAGCTGAACTACGCAAAATAAACGAAGAGATGTCTGTGCTTGGACCCGTCTTCGCAAATAACATCAAAAAATCCTCCGAAGTCTTCGAGTTGATTATTGATAACGAGGCCGATCTTGCTGGCCTACCGGATACAGCGATTGAGAGCGCGAAGGAAGCTGCCGAAGAAAAAGGTTATACAGGCAAATGGCTGATTACGCTCGATTACCCTAGCTACGGCCCCTTCATGAGTTTTTCTTCGAAGCGTGAACTTCGTGAAAAAGTCTGGCGGGCTTTCAGCAGCCGCGCTTATCAGGATCAGTTCGATAACACTGACAATGTTTTCAAAATCGTCCGTCTGCGTCATGAACGTGCTGTCCTGCTGGGTTACGAAACGCATGCTGATTACGTGCTCGAGCGTCGTATGGCTGAGAAGCCGGATCGGGTTCTGAAGTTTCTGCATGAGCTGAAAGACTTGTATCGTGGCGCCGCCCTGCGTGATCTAGAGGAGATTGAAGTCATTGCTGCGGCAGATGGTATTAAAGATCTGAAGCCATGGGATGTAGGATATTACAGCGAAAAACTACAACAGCAAAAATTCCAGTTTTCAAGCGAAGATCTGCGCCCTTATTTTCCGCTTGATCGCGTGCTGGACGGAACGTTTGAGCACTTTAGTAAATTATTCGGTCTAAAATTCACGGCCGCTCCGGATTATCCCGTCTGGCATCCCGATGTGGTTGCGTATGATGTCACTGAAGAAGATACCGGGAAATTCGTCGGCACCTTTTATGCCGACTTCTATCCACGCACTGGCAAGAAACAGGGCGCTTGGATGACCAGTTATCGTGAGCAAGGGCTTTATCGCGGTAAGGTCGAACGGCCGGTGATTGCGATTGTCTGCAATTTCACCAAACCTACCGGGGATAAACCTTCGCTTTTGACACATGATGAAGTGCTCACCTTGTTCCACGAAATGGGCCATGCCGTTCATGGATTACTCGCCCAAGGGACTTATTCTTCCCTAAGCGGAACCAATGTCCTCTGGGACTTTGTCGAGCTTCCATCGCAGGTACAAGAAAACTGGCTTTACGAGTCGGAAACGCTGAACAGCTTTGCCGCACATTATGAGACCGGAGAAAAAATTCCGGCTGAATTGATTGAGAAACTCCGCGCCGGGAAAAATTTCATGACTGGCTGGGGTGGACTACGCCAGATGGGCTTCTCGATTCTCGATATGGAATGGCATATGCGTAAACCTGAGAGCGTGAAAGATATTATCGCCTTCGAAGATGAAGTTATGAAAGACGCTCTGCTATTCCCGCGCCATGGCGGCTCCGCATCGGTATCATTCAGCCATATTTTTGCAGGCGGCTATTCTGCCGGGTACTACTCTTACAAGTGGGCTGAAGTCCTCGATGCCGACACGTTCGAGCTGTTCCTGGAAAAGGGCCTTTACGACCGTGCGACTGCTGACCGCTATAAAAACGAGATTCTAGCCAAGGGAGGAACCGAGCATCCGCTGGTTCTTTACCGCCGATTCCGGGGTCGGGATGCCGATCCAGCCGCTCTGCTGCGTCGTGAGGGGTTAGCTGGTAAAGCCGCTTAGTCTCTTAATTATCTGATTTTTCAGAAAACTTGGGATTTTCTCAGGCTTAAATTTGTTTTTTCTTAAATAAAGGCAATTTTATCCCCCGCAAGCGGATTTCGTTTGTCATATTTTTGTTGCCCGAAAAGCCTTTTACTACTATACACACTTAATATAAAAACAAGTTACGCCACATTAAAGGTTAACAAGCGAATGCCTATCTCGACCGCCCAGATGCGCGGAGCGCGCGGTTTGCTCAACTGGGGACAGAATGATCTCTCAGACCGTACTGGCATTTCCACGACTTCGCTTGGCAGCATCGAGAACGGAATAACGATCCCTCGTGAAAGCAGCATAGCTGCCATCACGAAAGCGTTTGAAGCAGCCGGTATTGAATTTACAAACAATGACGGCGTACGCAGAAAATCTGCTGAGATAACCATTCTCCGCGGCGCTGAAGGTTTCCAGAAATTTTCTTACAGTGTCCATACCTCTGTCCAAAACGACGATCGCGAAGTTCTTCAAGCTTATGTCGACGACCGGAAATTTGCAGAGCTCTTAGGCTCTGAGGCATACCCTCATGTCGAGCGTATGGAAAAGATGGATACAAAGCGCTTCAAGATTTTACAGCGCGAAGATGATGCGTATTTCCCTGCAAAAAATTATGCTGAATACCGCTGGATCCCAAGCAAGCAGTTCCTTGCTGTTCCTTTTGTAGTTTATGGCGAAAATCTGGCCGTGATTCTGTTCGAGCCAGAGCCGACCATTATCATCAATAATTTTCCTCTGGTGGCAGAAGCTTATCGCCTGCAATTCCTTGCCCTTTGGGATCATGCGATTGTGCCTCCTGCCAAATTGGTCGAACAATTTGAACTGCCCAAGAAAAATCTGAAGGGTTCTGCGTAAAAAATGACTGACCTACCTGCCACTACTTCAGCTCTACCTCAAACAGGCACCACGTTTCAGAGGGTGTCACAGCCGACTGTGCGTGACATTCAAATCACGACTCACGAAATCAACGATATTTTACGTGGCGTAGCAGGATGTCCGGTTACTCTGGTTGGCCTGCAGCGGCTGATTCATGCACAAGCCGCTTTGCACCGCGCGCACGCCGATGAAGATCTCGATGGCCTTAAATCCATGCTCAAAAGTCGCGGCAGCACTCTTCGTGGATTTGTTCTGCATGCAGCAGGTGTGGGCCCCGTCGCTTATGCCGTTTACTTTCCGATGATTGATGGCCAAGGAGAGCGCGTCGCATATTGCGAAGACTTTTTCATTAATGAAGCGTTTCGTGGACATGGCGTCGCGAATATCCTCTTTCATCAGCTTGCCAAAAAAGTCATGGATGAAGGCGCAGAAAAACTACAGTGGGCGACTGATAAGCGTAACGGACCAGTTCATACTTTTGTTCAAGGTAAACTGGGAGCGACCCACCCTGACATCATTACGATTGCAGCCAACGAACTTTTGGATGAAACGAAGCCCGCGAGCCTTCGTCTCACGGAGGCATGGAATGGCAAGGAATATAAAACCCGCTTGCTGACCCCTGAGGATTCTAATCTGGTCAGAGAGCTTGGTATTAGCCCTAATATTATTCGATTGACTGGCGATCTTTCTTTCCGTGGTTTTGTAACCACATTGAGAAATAAACCTGATCCAGTTGCGATTACTCCAGGTTGGACCCACCTATCGACCTTCCGGTTGAAAGAGGGCATTCACCTTGAACAGCCGGTTTTTGCAAATGGTCACCCAACGTCCAAAATTGTCGCATCAGTTGCCCAGGCTGCCAGACAGCATGTGCAGAGAAACAGGCTGGATTATTTCAGATGGCATATTAAGGAAAGCGAGGGACCGATGCGCGCTATCCTTCATGATCAACTACAATTACCTATCGATAGCATGCTGGGAAACCCTGAGTCAGAGCTGATTGTTTATAATCTGACTAATGGTGCGCTCAGAAAACTAGCTACAGAAGTCCCTGATCATGTGTTACATATTAGCACGGCCTCACCAATCGGAGGCAGCGGCGCCAATGGCGGGCACACAGCTTATCTACCAACTGACGAGCCTGCCCCAAAAAGACTCTAGGAATTTCTGCACTATGTCTGAACTCGACGGCCTCTATCAGGTCACTACCACCACGAATTATCAGGGGCCTCTCGAAAAGCAGAGCGATGGGCAGACACAGATCACCAACGGTGAAACTCGCCGTAAGGATGCGGCTGATTGCCTCTGGACCAGCACCTTCAAAGTTATCAACGAAACTGAAGTTGAAATGGTTTCTGTTGCTGATCCTCGTAATGCCAAACCTAATTTCGCACTAACGCGTACCGATGGCAGCCCAACGCGCGATCCGGTCGAATATAGAACCATGTTGAAATATGCCCGTATCGGTGACCGCGTGCAGTTATCCGGCACTATTCAGTATGGAAACGAGCTGGTTTTTTTGACAATGCGCCGGATCAGCGCTTAAATTCGCTGATGGAGTCACCCCCATCCCCTATCAATATAATATTCGTTCTGCCCGCCTTGTGTTCTGGTGGAGCGGAGCGGGTTCTCATAACGCTTATGAACGGGCTTGACCGCGCATTCTTTGCGCCGCAACTGATCGTTGCTAATCCTGAAGGAGAACTTCGTACCTTAATAGCCCCAGATATTCCCGTCCATGATCTGAATACAATTCGTATTTCACGCAGCATTATTCCCCTGATCAAAAAACTGCGCGTATTGAAACCTCAGATAGTTATCTCGACGATGTTTCATATGAATGTCGCAACCATGCTGGCTAAACCTTTTCTACCGCGTACAACCTTCATCATCCGTGAGGCAGTGGTGCCCTCATATTTTTTTGCGCTCAAGCGCTTTAGCTGGCCGCTAAAAATGATTTATAAGATTATTTATCCTTTTGCCGACTTAGTCATCAGTCCTGCACAGAAAATTATTGATGAGTTTCGCACTGTTGTTGGTATGAACACAGACCACCATATCCTGCTGCCCAATCCAGTCGATGTTGATAAGATTAGGGGCTTTCCCATCACCGAATTATCTACAAATAAAGTACATTTCATCTGCGCCGGACGCCTGCACCCGCAGAAAGGCTTCGACCGCCTGATTGCGGCATTGCCTCAGTTACCAGAGTCAATGAACTGGTCCCTTACTATTCTGGGACAGGGCCCCGAACTTAATGCCTTGCAACAGCAAATCATTAATCAAGGCTTGCAAGACAGGGTTACGCTAGCAGGATTGAGTGCCGAACCATGGCCTCTGATGGCGGCAGCCGACGCTTTTCTATTACCCTCGCGCTGGGAAGGTTTGCCGAATGTCGCCCTTGAGTCATTAGCCGCCGGAACACCTGTCATCGCCATGTATGAAGCGGGCGGAATTGATGAAATTTCTCGCCTCGCAGCTCCTGGAAACGTTACCGTTACAAAATCCATCGAGGATTTTGTCCGTGCGATGGCCAAAATTGAACCCCGTACGCGCCCTCTTCCCCGCCCCTCACTGTTACCCCCGACTTTTACGCTGAGTGCCGTGCTGGAGAGATTCTCGCTTCTTTTAAGCGAAGCCGCCCGCCCAGGGCAAAAACAAGCATTGCATGTGCGCCGCACGGTGACTTAAAGTTTTCTCATGCGCGATATCTCCCTGATTCCTTTTGTCTGTGGTGCCGGAGGATCTACTCCTGGCGCTGAACATGGTTCTCTTTACTGCTTCGAACATGATTTGCCAGCCGCACTTCTTGCGAAAGGTATTTCTGCCGCTTGGCATTTTGATCCTCATACGCACTGGGCTGCACCATATGGAGCGCAGGCACATACGCCCTTGCCTGTTCGCGGTGATCCGCGCCGTCGCGAGACTGTGCAATGGCATAATCAGCATCTCGCTCATCATGTTGCTGCAGTAATTCGCAATAATCATAGGGCCGTGACAATAGGCGGAGATCACAGCATGGCTGCCGGTTCGATGGCTGGAGCGCAAATGGCACTAGGACCTGAGGCCGTGCTTGGGCTGGTCTGGGTCGATGCGCATACCGACCTTCATACTTTTGCCAGCTCAACCAGCAAAGCGCTGCATGGTATGCCTGTGGGGTCGCTTCTTGGCCTTGATGATACACTGGCGATACCTGGTGCCAAGTATCCGGTTTTTACACCTGAGAATGTTGTGTATGTGGGCCTGCGCGATGTTGATCCCGGCGAGATATTGCATGCAGAAAAGATCGGCTTGCCGATCCCATCTATTGAAGACTTAAGAGCAGCAGGCCTTGCAGCGAGCGTCCAGACGAAGATAGACGCGCTGAAGCAACGCTGCGACCACATCCTGCTTTCGATTGATCTTGATGCTTTTGCTGAAACGCTCGCCCCAGCGGTCGGCACACTCGTACCCGGCGGGTTTGCCTATGATGAAATCATTCCGATTTTAAGAAACCTAGTAGAAACTCATTCCGTCCCGCTGATTGAAGTGGTCGAGTTTAACCCAACCTTGCCCGGCGCTGAACCTACTTACGCCTTGCTCACGAACATTTTGCGTGAACTGTTAAAGTCGGCATAAGCCCTTTGTAAGCCCTCGTCGAGAGATGTCTGCGGCGCCCATCCTATTGAGCGTATATGCGTGCTGTCCATGACCTTGCGCGGCGTGCCATCAGGTTTTTCAGGATCGAAAACCAGCAGGCCTGTATAACCTACAGCATCTGCAACCTTACGGGCTAATGAGGCGATTGATATTTCTTCACTTGAGCCGATATTTAGAGGCAATTCACCGCTATAGGATTTTATGGCCGCCAAGATACCCTGTGCAAGATCGTCGCTATAAAGAAATTCACGCAACGGCGTACCACTGCCCCATACCGTGACACTCGGCTGATGGTCTATTTTGGCGAGATGAAAGCGCTGTATCAGCCCTGGAATGACATGTGCTTGCGGATCATCCCAGCGATCTCCGGGACCATAGAGATTGCATGGCATGAGTGAAATGAAATCATGACCATATTGACGGCGATAATACTGACAGAGCTTCAGCCCTGCTATCTTGGCCAGCGCATATGCCTCATTTGTTTTTTCTAGCGGCCCACTTAATAGCGCACTTTCGACGACTGGCTGCTCTGCGTCACGGGGATAGATACAGCTCGATCCTAGAAATACCAATTTGGATACATTCTGAACAGCGGCCTGCCGAATAATGTTTTGTGCAATCGCAAGATTGTCGAACATAAAATCTGCCGGATATTCGGCGTTAGCTGCAATTCCACCAACCCTTGCGGCAGCAATAATAATCACATCAGGTTGGTTAAGCAGCATCCAGTCCTCAACTGGCTGCTGCCGACGCAGATCAAGCTCCGCATGAGAAACTGTCTGAAGTTGTATCGGTTCATGGCGTAACGCTCGGACCAAAGCTGATCCCACCAGACCTGTATGACCGGCAACCCATACTTTTTTGCCAGAGAGGTCAAAAAGATCAGGCATAGAATTTTTTATCCTGAGAGGATGTTTGGGTAGGAAGGACTGCACTAAGTTCGGCTTCTACCAACTCTCGCACAATAGCTGGAAATGGTGTGGTCGCTTTCCAACCAAGTCGATTAAAGGCTTTGGCAGGATTGCCGAGCAGATTTTCAACCTCTAATGGGCGAAACAAATCAGGATCTATCTTGACTACTACTTTACCATTCGCGACATCTATACCTTCTTCCTGCAAGCCTTCACCTTGCCATGTAAGAATAATCCCGGCCATCGCGAAGGCCTCCGTAGCGAATTCACGCACTGTGAAAGACTGACCGCTTGAAAGAACATAATCATCTGGTTCATTTTGCTGCAGCATTAGCCAGACTGCCTGCATAATATCACGCGCATGGCTCCAGTCACGGCGGGCATCGAGATTTCCCAGCAGTAAAAAGTCTTTTTTCCCACTCACGATTGCGCTGACTGCCACAGCAATCTTGCGTGTAACAAATTCACCACCTCGTAGAGGACTTTCATGGTTGAACATGATCCCGTTACTTGCATGCATCCCATAGGCCTCGCGATAGATTTTGACCATATGATAGGCATACAACTTGGCAGCCGCATATGGACTGCGCGGTTGCATAGGTGTGGTTTCTATTTGAGGCGGTGACGCATCACCAAATAATTCTGAGGTGGAAGCTTGGAAAAATCTTGTTTTGGCGGCAAGTCCATTTAGATGCAGAGCATCTAGAAGTCTCAATGTCCCCGCAGCGTTCACTTGTAACGTCAAATCAGGCACAGCGAAGCTGATATGCACATGGCTCTGTGCAGCGAGATTATAAATTTCATCTGGCATGATACGCGCGATCAGAGAGTTCAGTGAGCCAGTGTCGAGAAGATCACTATAGTGAAGATGGAGGCCACCCAGGGTAGGACCAAGAAGGCTTTCGAGCCTACCCATATCAGGGACGGCGACGGGCTGACGCAAGCCGTGAACCACATATCCCTTTTCTAGAAGCACCTCGGCCAGATAAGCACCATCTTGTCCGGTAATGCCTGTAATTAGTGCTGTTTTCCCCACAGCCCACTCTCCCTTATGAATTTATCTTAGGACAGCATCACAGTAAGTGGTAGGGGAAATATCACTATAAATCAGCGATTTTGTGCCAAAATCTGATTGAGGCCAGGCTGGATATCTGGAATGCGCCTAGTTTGATCGAGTTGCTCTGGCACGCCGGAGGCATGGAAATTAGCTGCCAGACCAGAAAATTGGTTCTCACTTGTAACTGTGAGGCCTTGATTGCGAAGAGCATTTTGCATTTGGATAGCGCGCAATCCTGAATCCGTAACAACCGTATAGGCATTACCTTCAAGACACTCGTCGATTTTCATACCGATCACTGGATCTGGCTCCATTATGCAGCCTCCAGCGCGACTTCAACGGTTGCGACAGCACTGATGTAGACAGGAAAGCGCTGTGCATCGTTGAGAAATTCAATCAGCCCTATTTTCGCTTTACTGACGATACGCTGCAAGATGTCACGGCGACCACATGGAATATCACCAACTTTTTCTTCTCCGGCCATGAATACAATCGTATTGCGATGCACTTCTAGCGTAATGGGCACACCCTTTGGAATATGATCAGGTAGCGCAATTACAATCGAGTTATTATCGCCTAATATGAAATCGCATTTATAAAACACCACACACCCTATTCATTATATAGGATGAGCATGCATGTATTATGTTAAT
>CAYJDG010000054.1:0-14510 GCA_964368875.1 uncultured Pseudobdellovibrionaceae bacterium | reverse complement strand
TCAATGTAACTGCAGATGACCAGATCATCCTAAATGCGGCGATCGATACTTCCGCGCAGGCTACTAACTCCAAACTGAATTTCAAAGACGGCAATGCCGACAGCAACCTGCAGGTTGATCTGAACGCGTATGTCATGCTCGGCGCGCACCAGCGTCTGATCGGCGATGCAACGCTCGTCAATGTTGCTGCAACCGGGCTGATCCAGAACGGGATTGATGTTGCAAAAACAACTGGCGCGACCGTGAATGTTGCAGCTGGCACCTTCAACGAAAACCTTATCATCCGTAAAAACAACCTGATCCTGAACGGCGCAAAAGCCGGTGTCTCCGGTCTCGATCTTGCGCGTGACGGCGTAACTGGCGAGACCCTGATCATTGCTGGCAACGCAACGCCGGCCATTTTTATCACTGGCGATGGGGTCAAGGTTGATGGCGTTGCTGTCAGTGGCGGCAGCATCGGCATTGCCGGAAAAGATGCTGCTAATGTAAGCATTATAAATTCGCTGATCAGCGGAACTCAAGGTCAGGGCATCCACCTGCGCGACAGCCAGAACTTTGAAATCGCCAATAACCGTATCTCAGCAACTGGTCAGGACGGCATTGACGTTCGCGGCTCAGACAACGGTACGATCAATGACAACAATCTCACAACCATTGGTCAGGATGGCATAGACATCGACTCGTCCAGCAATGTCGATATCATGAGCAACTATGTGAACGATGCAACCGGCAATGGCATCGAAGCCGTCAACGGAACGGATATTAATATCCGCGGCAACAGCATCAATTACGTGGACCAGCGTGGCATCTTGGTGACGAAAGCGTCCGACGTTCGCATTGAACAGAACGGAATCTTCAGCACCGGGTGGGACGGCATCCATGTCCGTGACATCACTGGCGTTGAAGGTGGTGGCACAACGCTGACTATCAGCAATAACAATGTGAGCTATGCAGGATATGACGGCATCTCGGTTTCAAATATCGACCAGACGCTCGAACAGATCATCGAACCGGGTGAAGAACTCCCGTTCGCACCTCTGTCGCTCGTAGAAATCCCAACCGGCGCAACTGGTGAAGACTACACGGTCCGCATCACCGGAAACCTCATTTACTCCACTGGCGACGATGGCATCGACGCAACTGACATCACCGGCAATCTCTTCATCGACAGCAACACAGTTTTCCTGGCTGGTGTCTTTGGCGTGAACTATGATGATGGTTACGGCGCCGACGGTATTTTCGTCCGCGATGTCATCGATTACCCTATCGAAACTCAAGAAAACACCCTGCTTGGTGAAGATCCGGCTAACAACTACGCCGTCGTCGTTACCAACAACACGGTCGGACAGATTGCCAGCCTGGACGGGGAATCAGGCGACATTTATGGGGCTGCCGATGACGGGATTGAGGTTCTTGACTCAGCTCGCACCTATATCGGCAACAACTCTATCAGCTTTGTTGGCGAACATTACGAGAGCGATAAAATCGCTTTCAAACTCATCGCAGACTCTGAATCCAACTTTGCCGACGGCATTCGCGTCCACAATGTCTTTGCCTACCCAGATGATTTCAACGGCCCGACCTCGGTCGAGATTGCCGGGAACACCATTTATCACACCGGCGATGACGGCGTTGATGTTCGTGATTCTGGCCGCACCTATATCCATGACAACACCATCGAAGCCGCTGGTTACGGCGTCACCGGGGATTACTACGGTGCCGACGAATTTGGTGCAGATGGCATCTATGTCAGCAACGTCACCTCAAATGACAGCGTCAGCGAAGATATCTATGACGATGAGGGTTATTATTCTTTCACCCAGACGACCCCGACCTACGGCGTCCACATCAGCCACAACACGATCACGACCACGGAAGATGACGGGATCGATGTTACCAACCCGGCCTCTGACTCAACCTATCCAAGCCGTACGCTGATCGATAACAACATCATCACCAATGCTGGTGCCGGGTTCTATTCGAACGGTGAAGGCACGGAAGAAGGCAGCTTCGGCGGTTATGACTCCGACGGCATCCACGTGCAGAATGTGTTCAGCGGCGATTACGACGGGACCTACAGCGTCGAGATCCGTAACAACACCATCAACGTTACCTCAGATGACGGTATCGAAGTCCTTAATTCGGGCCGCGTCTACATCGGTGGCAACACGATCTCGAACGTTGGTGCTGGCGATTACGGTGACGGCGAGCTCTACAACAATTTCGGCGGTTCCGATTACTATGGCGCGGATGGCATTCATGTCCGTTACAGCGGATCGAATGATTATATTGAGAGCAAAATTCTTGATGGCAAACTTGTTTATGGCGGCGAAGAAGCTGCGGATGATGGCTGGGTATTCAGTGTCACCATCGAAGACAATGACATCGACACCACACAAGATGATGGTATCGAAGTTGTTTCTTCGGGCCGCACCCTGATCCAGAATAACGATGTTCGTTATGCTGGTTTCCTCGATGGTATCGATGAGTACGGCTATTACGGCTACTACTATAACGATGGTTACGGAGCCGACGGCATCCATGTTCGCGATGTTGATGTCAGCTCCCCTTACTATTACCCAAGCATCGTGTCCGAAGGCTATTACGGCGGGAACCCAACCTCGGTCGAGATCATCAGCAATAACGTCAACGTTGACCGTGAAACCGGCGAATTTGACGGTATCACGGCTGATGACGGTATCCAGGTTCTCTACAGCGGCGATACCCTGATCGATCAGAACAAGATCGCCAACTCCGGATACATCCCTGAAGAAGGCGAAGGTTATTACGGTTACTATGCGTACTACGGTGACGATCGCGTTGATTATACCGGCGCTGACGGCATTAACGTCGAAACCGATAACCGCTACAGTGAGCGTGGCTTAGATAGCTTGTATGAAGGGTATTACGGCTATGACACCAACGTCGAAATCACCAATAACTTCGTCGACAATTCAGTAGATGACGGCATCGAAGTCGTTGGCGCGACCCATGTACTGGTTGATGCCAATGATGTTGCCATCTCCGGCGACGAAGGCATCGTGATTTACGGGTACGGCAGCTATGCCTTTACGAAGCAAAGCAAAGAAGCCAGCATCATGCTGTATGAAGGCGACTACAATACCAGCGCAGTTGTGACGAATAACAAAGTCAACAACAGCGATTACGCAGGTATCGAGGTCAACGGCTATGACTTTATCGAAGCATCATTTAACGATGTCAGCGATACAGTGAACACTGGCCTGTTCATCTCTGGAGGCAGCAATGGCAACGTTCACGTTGAAGGTAACACCTTCACTAGCAACGATGTCCATGCCTTCTTCCAGAGCGGCCTGATCGACCTGACTGGTGCGTCGAACTCGTTTAACGGTGGCCGTGTCGGTCTGCGCTTCGCGCCGATCCAGTACACCTCTTTCGATGAAGAAACTAATGAACCGTATGTCTGGTACCAGTCCTATCTCGAACTGGTTGATGACGATGCACCGGGCGTTGATCCTGCGACAACCGAGCCACCGAGCAATTTTGGCGGCACTATCGGCGCGCAGATTTTCAACGGTCAGTCCCAGTACTTCGTTGAGCTTGATAACGGCGCCTTCTTCAATCCGGGTTCACCAACCTGGTTGAACGGTCTTAACTCCAGCTACAACGGTCTGGTTCCGGCAGATACGGACGGGTTCGTCTCGCCTGCTAACGCTGCGTTCCTTGAAAGCCGCTTCTTCCACTTCATTGACGACAGCACGCTGGGCCGCTTCTGGTTTGGTCAGGGTGTTGCTGAAATCAATCAGGAAGATATCTTCAAGAACATCGACCCGTTCACATCACTGGGCGGTCAGATCAGCGTCACCCTGCTTGGTTTGCCACGTCTGCCGGGCGGCGGTAATCCTCCGTCGGGAACCGGTCCGATCAACTTCAACGACATCGCTCCGGCAGCCGGTGATGATGGCACTGCGCCACAGGACATTGAGCCAGCCGCTGGTGGCAACACCCAAACGGCACAGAACAGCTCTTGCTGGGCTGATGCGAGCTTCAATGCGCAGAACGGGACCTCGACCTCGTTCAGCTTCTCCAGCACCATCGGTGAAGACACACTGGCGCAAGACAGCAGCTGCGGAACTGGCCAACAGCCGCAGTAAATTCCCCCAATTCAAAAAAGCCCCGGATCAACCGGGGCTTTTTTTATTCCGGGACGATGTAAGGGAAATTCTTGGCGCGGCCCTTCGGCACGATCAGCGCATAGGTGTTGCCCATCTTATAGGGCATAGAAAAAATCACATCATACGCCGCGAATTCCTCAGGGCGCGAGGTGCGGATGAACATCAGCCCGTCAGGGTTTTCTTTGAACCATGCCGCCATGTCGCCCACGTCAATCTGTTTGACCGGGCGGTCAAGGCGGGCGAGAAAACTCCATTCCCCATGATAATTGCGCACGAAGGCCAGCGGAGTCTTGGGAAATTGGGCGGCCACTGAGGCTATCGGCATCAGGTCGAAGTTTTTAAAATAGCCTCGCCCTGCCTCAACCAGAAAGCAGGACACGAAAATCAGCATCGATACCGAGATCACCGTGACCTGTACAATCAGACCCCGGCGTAACTGGGTGGCCCCGAGCGCGAGAATCAGCATCCCGCAGGCCACTGATACGGGCACCGACATCATGCCGAGCGTATCGGACAGGTGAACGCTTTCCGGGCTTAGGGCCTCAATCTGATCAGCAAACACATTTCCGATGGCTGGGGAAAGGGCGAGGAGGGCACATATAATGACAGCCGGAAACGCCTGCTTCAGCGTCACGCGATCCCGGATTTGATCGAGCGCGAGAGCAAAGACCAGCGCCAGTCCGGGAATAAGCGGCAGCAGATAATGAATCTGTTTGCCGCTGATCAGCGAAAAGCTGATAAAAACGGGGATCAGCCAGCAGCTTAAAAATCTCAGCAGGGTACGGTGCGTCCCGGTGGATTTTAGCTCTTTAAAGCCTTGCCAAAGCCCGCCATGGAGCAGCCATGGCAGTCCGAACAATGGCAGGATCGGCAGATACCACCAAAATGGGCGCTGGTGATCGAAGGCATTGGCAACCCGCCCGGCGGTCTGGCCCCAGAAAATCTTTTCGGTAAATTCCGGGCCGCCTGCGATGGCTGCCGGGATCGCCCATGAGAGTGCAATGGCGGCTCCGAGCAAGATGCCTGCGATAAACGCGCCGATCCATTTTGCGGGTTTGACGACGCGGTCCGCCGCGGGCAGCCACAGGCGCACCAGCAGCACCGGAAAAAGAAGATGCAGAAGAACGACCGGGCCTTTGGAAAGCACGCCAAGTCCAATCGCCACTCCAAATAGCGCTATGTAAAGCCAGCGCCCGGTACGGGCGAATTGCCAGATCGAGGTGATCCCGAGCGTGACGAAAATGCTCAGCAGCATGTCGAACATAATCAGGTTGCCATAGAGAACGAAAATCAGGCTTCCGAGGATCAGGGCGGCGCTCAGCATCGGCAGGCGGGGGTTATCCGGAACCATGATCCGGGTCATCCGGATGCCCATGAGGCAGGCAAGACCCGCGATGACATAGGGTGTCGCAATGGCGATTCCTTGCGAAACACCGAATACGCTCCACAGCGTCATAATAATCCAGAACAGAACTGGGGGCTTATGATGGTAGGCTTCCAGATTGAGCGTGGGCAGCAGCCAGTCGTTGCGGGAGAACATCTCCCACGCGACGCTGACATAGCGGGTTTCATCAACGGGAAATAGGGGACGGTTCGTAACGCCAAAAACAGCCATCACGGTGCAGAAAATGACCGTGAGCAGCACGGGCCATGCAACCGGATTGGCCTGGAAAAAACGGCTCATATTTTTGGTTCACCGCGGCGGTTGCGCCAGACGAAGTAGAGATTGCGGAAGTAGATGAGCAGCCCGGTCGCCTGCCCAACGATAAAGACTGGATCCTGCCGCTCGATGGCATAGGCAAGGACTATAGTGCCGCCCAGGATGCTGAAGATCCAGAACGAAGTCGGGATGACACTCTTCTGCACCTTTTCTGACGCGAACCACTGGACGATAAAGCGCATCGTGAACATAAACTGGCCGAGAAAGCCAATGATGACCCACGTGTCAACCTTGGCGATCATATCGATGAGATGCTGGCTGAGCATTACTGGGCCTACTCTTCTGTCGCAATCAGCTGGTTGGCCGCGCGTTTCTGCAGCCACATGACCCCGACCAGATCGAAAATGCCGGCCCACAGCCGATCCCAGAAGCCGTACTTGGAAATGCCGCGCGCCCGGTGGCGATGGCCAACATCGACCAAACGGATCGTTCCGTATTCGCGTTTGTACAATGCTGCCAGGAACCTGTGCATATGATTGAAATATGGCAAAGATAGATAATCATCGCGGCGGAACAGCTTGAGGCTGCATCCCGTATCGCGCACCCCATCTTTGAGCAACGCACGGCGGATGCCATTGCCGGTGCGGGAAGTAAATTTCTTAAGCGCGCTATCCATCCGTTTGCGCCGTTGTCCGGCGACCATCAGCATCGGTGCAGAGGGGTTCGTGACCCACTCCTGCCACAGTGCAGGGATGTCAGCCGGATCGTTCTGGCCGTCGCCGTCCATGGTGACAACCAATGGCCCGGTCGCGAAGCGAATCCCGGTACGCAGGGCTGCGCTTTGCCCAGCCCGGGTAGAATGGCGCACCAGTCGTACCCGCGGGTCAGCTTTTTTAAGCTCGAGAATGACCGCGGCAGTCCGGTCCGTACTGCCGTCATCGACAATCACGATTTCCGCAATCGGGCTGCTGGCCCCGGCGGCTTGAATTTCTGCGACCAGCGAGGCCGCGTTTTCTTCCTCATTCAACATCGGAATGACTACGGAAATTGCATCGGGCTTGCTCATCAGAACCACTTCAAAACTTTGAAAATTATTGCCTGCACGGCCACCAAGCCAAGCGTCACACCGCAGATCACCAGGAACGACGACGGATGGTTGGCGAAAGGGATACCCTCGACGTTCATGCCAAAGAGGCCAGTTACAAAGGTCAGGGGCATGAAAATGGTGGCAATACCGGACAGGAAATAAAGATTTTTGTTCACGCGGTGGGCCAGTGTGCTGTTCAGCGTGTCATGGGTGATCTGGGCTCGCTCCCGCATCAGATCAAGATCTTCAAGCGTGCGGATGACCTGATCGAGGTCTTCCTGGAATATCCGTTTATGGTTCGCTTCCAGCCATGTCTGCTCAGCATAGCGCAGATGCGCCAGAACATCGCGCTGGGGGGCGATATAGCGGCGAAACGTGATTGCAGCCCGGCGAATATCCAGTGTACTGGCCCGCTGGCTGTGATCTGGGTTTGTCAGAATGCTTTCTTCAAGCGCATCCAATTTTTCATGCAGGCGCCCCTGAGCCTCGTCCATATAATCAAATAACTGGGTACAAAGCATTGAGAGAAAATCGCCGGAATTACGCGGACCAACCCCTGATTTAAGAAAATCGTCCATATTGCGGATCGTCTGTACATGACGACGCTCAATCGTGATGATGCGGTCGACATCCACCCACATGCGCAGGGAAACCATGTCTTCGGGCTGTTCATCAGGGTTGAGATTGACCCCGCGCAGGATCAGCAGCATCCCATCGCCATAGTCGACGGTACGCGGGCGGGTTTCTTCAGCGAGCAGCGCATCGATGATAATGCTGTCGATGCAGGTGATTTCCTGAGCCAGCCAGTCATGCGTGCCTTCATGGGTCGCATCGAGGTGAACCCAGGCCAGTCCGGCATTACGGATTTCTTCGGCGACCTCGGTGTTATCCAGGCGGCGCCCGCCGCCCTGTCCGTTGATCGTCCAGCCAAATACAATGCCGTTTTCATCTGTCATAAGTAAGCTTTCCTCAGGGCCTAAACTACGGGATCGGCTTTTCCTGCGCAAGGCCGGAAAGATACGCTTTCATCTCCGCGCCCGTCCAGTCCGTATCGCCGATCACCTTGCGCACCATGCGGCCAGACGGATCGATGATAACGGTTTCAGGAAATTTGATGGTCTGAAAAAGGTCCTGCGCGATTTTGCGGTCTGGATCATGGATGATCAGAAAATTGGCAGAAGGTTGATGTTTGATCCGGCTTATAAATTTTTCAATATTTGGCGCACTGGTATCGACCGACACCGCAAGCACACTCAGCGTGTCAGGATAGAGCCGCGCCAGTTCTGCCAGTTTGGGAAATTCAATCACGCAGGGTGCACACCATGAGGCCCAGAAATTCAGTAACACGACGCGGCCACGGAGATTTTCGAGGCTGGATGATTTTCCGCTTTTGAAATCGGTAAAAGCGAACTGCGGCGCAGGAGAGCTCGCGACTGAAACAACCTCCGGACTGGCGGGTGGCGGAGGGATGCGGGCGGGTCGGTTGAACAGCGCGGTCAACCCGGCCACGGCCATCAACGCAACAGCAATCAGCAAAAGGTTACGCCGCATGAGGCCTCTCGCTCAATCGCCAGAGGGTGCCGATGATCAGAACTTCGATCAGCGTGAACAGGCCCAGCCCGATCATCACGCCGTCGGCAAAGCCGTATGAGTGCAGACCGACGCCGAGCAGGTTGACGCCGATCCATGCGCAGCCGACGATGACGCTTAAGAAACTGAGCGCAGCGAGCAGGGCAGTCGGTTTCAGATGCCCGCTCAGTTTGCCGTGCATCACCCACACCAGCCATAGCACGATCAGTAATGCGCCGTTCTCTTTCGGGTCCCAGCCCCAGAACCGACCCCATGACTGGTCGGCCCAGATGCCGCCAAGGATTGTGCCGATCGACGTAAACAGCAGCGCAACCAGTGACAATATCATCAGCGTGGTCGTCTGCGTCGCGAGGCGCTCCGCTGGCAAAAGATTGAACGCGCGGGCAAACAGTACCAGATGGGCCATCACCGCAGCGGCAATGCACCAGCCATAGCCGAAGGTGATGCACAAAACATGCGTTGCCAGCCAAAACTGCGTATTGAGGACGGCGGTCAGCATCAAAAGAGTATCGCCACCTGACCCAAAGCTTGTTGCTAGCAGCGTCAGGAAGAGCGCAGTAACCGCACCAAGCAGCAGACCGATCCCGCCATGAATTTTTTTCTCAAGCAGCAGACCGATAATCGCACAGACCCACGCGACAAAAATCAGAGATTCATAAAGCGTGCTGACAGGGGGACGCTCAAGCAGGATGATGCGCGTGGCAATCCCGCCCGCATGAACAAAGGCCCCAAGGCTGAGTGCTATAAGACCGCTGTAAAGAAATACAGGCCGCAGGCCGATCAGATAGGCTAGCGCCAGCAGAAAGGCGACAATATAAAGTCCGGTGCTGATTTTGAACGGCGCAAGCAGATTATAGGCAACTTCCAGTTCCAGCCGCCCGGCGCGGTCCTCAAGGCCCGCCATCTGCAACGGCAAGGTTGCGGCTTTGCTGCTCGCGCTCTGCCACAGGACAGCGTCCTGCGATTGCCACGCGCGGGCAAGCTCTTTCCAGACATTGAGCAGCTCCGCTGTTTGCGGTGAGCCTTGGCCTTCATTGAGGATCGCCCACGGCGCACGCCAGTCCTGTCCGGTTTTATCCCAGCTCGCCGGGATCAGGCGCATGAGTTGATTGGTCGAGGCGGCTTCTCCGAGCAGGCTCAACTGATAGGCCAGAAATGTCGTTTTCTTTTCTTCATCCGTATAGGATTTGAAATCTTCGCCTTTGCGTTTGACGATCTTGCGTGCCGCTTCTTCGAGCTGTTGTTGGGATTTCTGCAGCTCAAGGTAGGTGAGGTCGTGCGTTCCCTTGAGGCTGTCCGGCAACGCCACTTCCAGCGGCAGGATCAGCGAAAAGCTGCGCAGGATCTGCGTGTAGAGCAACGCATGATCATGGATGGCGAGCAGATCACGATCATCGGGGCTAAGCGCTTTCCGGTCCTGGGCGGCCAAAGCCTGTACCTGCGGGACGGTTGCGCCAAGTCCGTCGGTGAGTTCGCGGTAGCTATAAAGTGCAATCTTGCGTTCGGTGAGGCCCAAGCGGTGGCGCAGATTAGCATTGGGGACAGCAAATATCGGCTCATCAATCGCTTTGGACGGCAGGAACAAACAATCTGCAAGCCACGTATTCGGGTTGATGTGTCCGGGATTTTCTTCACCGCTGAAGGTCGCCAGCATGCCGCGCGCGAAACTGTCGAGCGGCTTCAACCGCCCACCTTCCAGCACCGGAATGCCACGGAATACTGACATATCAAGCGTTGCCGCAGAGGCAGGGAGGGCGCTCAGGAACAGCAAAAGGAGGGTCAGGATAAATCTCATGTCCCGGCCCGCCGTTCGCGCAGGCGCAGAACAAGATGCAAGGCAAGGCCCAGCGCCATGATCAGGCTTGCCGTATAAGGGAACAGGCGGCCACGGTTTTGCACGACGCTTAAAACCGTGAAGGGAACATCACCGCTTTCATCGAAGGAGGATTGATAAAATGTGTACCCCTTATACCGAAGCGGCTCATTCATGGTGATGCTCGCGGGCCAACTCGCCGTCCCATCCGTCACGGTTACATCGGACCGATAGGATTTGGCCATTTCGGAGCCAGGATGGACCTCACGCTTAAAGGCATCGAGCGTCAGCGTGAACGGCAGGCGGCTCTGAGCGCGGCCAAGTATAAAAGTGTAAGTGTGGCCATCCTCTTTGATTTCCGGCGGTTTCGGAAATTTATCGAAGGTCAGGTATTTTTTTCCTGCAAGGGTGAATTCGATTCCAGTCAGGTTCTGGGCATCCTCCGGATCAAGGGCAGCGGCGGAGAGCTGCATAAACTTACCGGGCGTGGTCCAGTTCTCCTGTGCGCTTTCAGGGCGGCGCGTGATCGCGCAGTTGTAGCAATAAGTATCAATCGTCACCGACCACGGCAGGGCCGGATCGCTGATGATCAGACCCGCGCGCAGATCATCATGGGGTAGCCTGAAAACCGGAACGCCATCTTTTAAAACGCGAAATTCGCGCTGGTGATAATCCTCAGCGATATCAACTGTGCTCCCGCGCGGAATGACGATATATCCTTCTTTCTCACTGATAGCCGTCAGCCCACCACCGATGATCAGCAGAAGTACGCCAAAATGGGAGAGGATTATTCCAGCCTTGCGCCATTCCCATTCACTAAACAGCAGAAATTTCGCGAGCAGGTTGATAAAGAAAATACCCAGCAGCGTATACCCTCCCGGAAACGGGACGGGGCCGAACCAAATCAGGAAGGACGCGAAATAATCCCGCTGCGCGACATAAAGCCCGACATCTTTCTGCGCGACCGTTCCAACCACCAGAAGGATCATCATCAGCGGCAGCGTCCAGAAGAGGATATCCGGGCGGGCGAGGCGTACAGCAATGGGGCGCAGGTTAACGCTCATGGCGGGACCTCAAGGCAATACCCGTTAAGCGGTCAAGGTCCTCAATCAGCAAGGCAGATCCGGCGGCGCTCAGGTGTCCTTCATCAATCCGCAGCTCTTTGGCGGTGCGCAGGGATTGGTATTTTGCCGTATTCATATCGATGACTCGATCCGTGGGCTGGAAGAGCTGCTCCATCTTATCTTTAAAGTAATCCCATTCCCCGGTTCTGCGCATTCTTTGATAAACCGGCTGAAAGATTGGATGATAATAACCGATCACAGTCATATTTTTAGCGCGGGCAAGATCGATCAGTTGTTTCAATTCCGCATAGGCAACGGGATCGACTGTCTTCTCGATCTCAGTCGCGGATAATACCGGAAGCTTCTCCTGATCGCTGGTGATTTTTTCCAAATCAGCCTTGGGCGTAGTCAGTTCGTAATTATTCATGCCTGCCGTGCTGTCACGCAGCTCATCGGTCTGCGGTTTTAAAATAGCTTTGAGTTTGTAAGCCCAGAGTACACCAGCCGGAATCGAGAAAAGCGAACCAAGATATTCTTTTTCATGAATCTGATAGCTCTTCATGCCATGATCCTTGACGATATAAGGATAGAGGCAAACGATCACGACTTTGGGCGCTGTGGCGCGTTCGATGTAGAGGGTCGCCGCTTTGCCGATCTCGCTAATGTTGCCGCCTACCATCGACAGGTTATAAACCTTGGCATCTTTGATGACGCGTGTGTCGAGATTGGCAGAGACCGATGGGCCGATCAGGATGCCGTCGAAGTTCTCAGGGATATATTTGTGGGACAGAAGATATTTGGATGTCTTTTCCAGTCCCCAAATGCGCACGCTGTCGCGGTGCCGCCACAGGCCGAAATCATTGGCCGCATAACTGATTGTCACGACCACGCTGACCGCCAAAAGAGCAAGCGCCAGCACGGCGACGAAATATCGCTGCGCTGAGAAAGGTCTGAAAAGAAAGGCGAACATGCTGGTCATCAAAAATCAAAATAAATAAAGGTTTTACCGAGGTTCGACTGCATAAACAGCCAGGCGCAGAATAAAAATCCTGCACTGAGAAGAAGGTTGAACAGGTTAGGCGCGTAGCTGGCCAGCACACCGCGCTCCAGCAACGATCCTGCGGGGATATCTTTCACCTGCGTGTCCCGTTGCTGCAAATTCATATAGCGCATGCTGTTGGGCAGCAGGAAAACGATGCCTGCGACGATGGCGAACAAAAGCATATTTTTCCACCCGGTCACGAGCGAGGCTGGCGTATCTACATTCTGCCCTGCCATGGCATGAAGCAAGGTCTGCGCCCCATCCAGAGTCTCGGCGCGGAACAAAACCCACAGCACCGTTACCAGCACGAATGTCACTGGAATGCATAAGAGGGTCGGCAGCGCGCGGGACCCAAGCGCGGTGCGCAGCCCATGATTGGCGGCAATGAATAACCCATGTAACCCACCCCACAAAACAAACGTCCAGCTGGCTCCGTGCCAGAGGCCGCCGAGCAGCATGGTGAGGGTGACGTTAAAGGCCTGGCGCAGTTTGCCGCAGCGATTGCCACCGAGAGGAATATAGAGATACTCGCGCAGGAAGCGCGACAAAGTGATGTGCCAGCGCCGCCAGAACTCGATAAAGCCTGTGGCGCGATACGGAGAGAGAAAGTTGATGGGCAGGTAAATTCCGAACATCAAGGCAAGGCCAATCGCCATGTCGCTATAACCTGAAAAATCAAAATAGATTTGAAAAGAATAGGCGAATGCCCCGGCCCATGCGTCACTGAGCGCCAACGCTTGACCGCTTTCAGCCGCGCCGTAGACGCTGTTGGCATGGATGGCGATGGTGTCGGCCAGAACGCATTTCTTGAACAGGCCCATGGCGAACAGTGTCAGGCCGCTGGCCATATGGGCGGCCTTGAGCGCTGGCAGTGTCAGGGCTTTGAACTGCGGCATCATTTCGCGGTAGTGAACAATTGGTCCGGCGATCAGTTGCGGAAAAAAGGTCACGAACATTGCGAAGTTGAGAAAATTGTCTTCGCGGGCGAGGCCCCGGTAGCAATCAACCAGATAAGCGATCTTCTGAAATGTCACGAAGGAGATCGCCAGCGGCAGTACGATCTGGAGCAGGGGGAATTCTGTTGCGGCGACGCTGTTGACGGTACCGATAAAAAAATCGGCGTATTTAAAAAATGCCAGCACCGCCAGATTGATAACAATACCGGGAATGAGCCAGCGTTTGGCTGAGGGCGTTTCAGGACCGCTGGCAGAAATTTTCTTCCCGACCCAAAAATTGAAAATCGTCGAAGACCCAAGCAGCAACAGGTAAGCGGGATTCCACCATCCGTAAAAAAACAGGGATGCGGCGGTCAACCATAGCAGAGCCGCCCGGGCGCCGAATTTATGAAACAGTCCTGCGAACCCGGCAAGCGTGACGGGCAGGAACGCAAACATAAAAATAAGGCTGTTAAAGAGCATGGTCGGGGACTTTATCGCCCAATCAGCGGCCCGGTGCAAATGCCTATATGAGAATAATAGTTACCATAATTAACTATTCGAGCGGACCGATCCGCGGGCGGGCCGAGCGGAGGTAATCCATCATCCGGCGGCTGATTTCGCGCGGCCCGGTGACGGTGAGATCGACGTTCTGGCGCAGGAAGAAATTCATCTCTTCGTCGTTATGGGCTCTGACCAGAATGCGAATCGACGGATTGAGCTTTTTGGCGATTTCGATGATCCGTCGCGCTTCGAACGAGTCCGGCACGGAAATGGTAATGGCGACCGCCTTCTCAATCGCGGCTTCTTTCAGGACCAGTTTCTGTCCGGCGTCCCCGGCGATTGCATGGAAGCCGTTGGCACGCAGATTCTCAACCCGCTCGCGGTTGGCATCGACAATCACCAGATCGATATGTTCGACCTTCAGATGGCGGGCAATGTGCTTGCCGACGCGGCCATAGCCGACAAGGATCACAACATTATTCAGCGGCTCTTTTTCCCAGCGCGGTAAGACAGCCAGATCATCTTGGCCCATGTTGAAGATATTCGAAAGGCGCGGATGGGCATCGACATATTCGTAGATCAGTTGCGAGATTTTGAACATCAACGGATTGAGCGAAATCGAAATCAATGCCCCGGCCAGAATTAAATCACGTCCCTCCTC
>CAYJDG010000053.1:0-14517 GCA_964368875.1 uncultured Pseudobdellovibrionaceae bacterium | reverse complement strand
TCTTGTAGCTTTTGGTGTATGGCGTATCAAGCTCAACGCGCATGTTATCATCTTCGATCTTGTAGCGCAGACCGGCGATTTCGCAGAGCTGGTCGATTACGACATCAAACGGTTTGTTACGGGCCGTATAAATAACGGAGCCCTTAATACGCGGATCAAGCTGAACATCAAAGTTAGCCTGCTTGGCCAATTCGAACAGGGCTTCGCGCAGCGGGATGGTCTGGTTGACCGATACCGAAACGAGGGGCATGGATTTTTGATTTTGCGCGTTGTCCGACACGTAAGGCTGCATCTCAGGAACACCCTCGCCTGCGGCGTTCGGGTCATCAGCGAAAGCGAGTTCGCGTGCGGCCAAAGAGTCCCGGAAATCCTGCACTTCGCTGTTAGTGGTGCGATCAATCTTGAGATGGTTTTCTGCAAGGTCACAGCCTCCGGCGGGGAGCGCGAAGCTCAACGCAATCAGGCTCACAAGCGACTTCTTGAGGAAGGATTTTCTTACAGTCATGACATTTCTCACGAGGATGCAAAATTATGGGAATCGGACGGGACGCCTCTAATGTGAAGCGGTATGTAAATATACCTGATTTTTTTCGCTAAAACCATAGCTACTCTGACATTTTGAGTTTCGAGGTATCCATCGAGGAAAAAGCGTCAGAATGGCCGCCCATCTTGGACTGCTGTAGCTTGATTTTCAGGTCTCCCGGCAGGTCAGCCTGACCAATTGCGACGTCTTCCGTGATCAGGCCCTGGCGGAACAAAGTCAGGAGCGAATTGTCGAAGGTCGTCATACCGGCAGAGACGGTGCTTTCCATGACTTCGCGGATTTTGGAGATTTTACCCTCATGAATCAGATCGCGGACCAGACCTTCATTGAGAAGAATTTCAAGGGCCACCGTCATGTTACCGGACACGCTTGGCACGAGACGCTGGGAAATAATCGCCTTCAGGTTGGTCGAGAGATTCAGGCGAATTTGCCCCTGCGCATCCTCAGGGAACATATTCACGATCCGTTCAATCGCCTGATAGGAGTTGTTCGTGTGCAGGGTCGCCAGACACAGATGCCCGGTTTCCGCAGCCGTTAACGCCTGCTCCATCACCTCACGATCACGAATTTCGCCGACCAGAATGACATCCGGGCGCTGGCGCAGGGCATTTTTAAGGGCAATCGCATAGCTTTCCGTATCGACACCGATTTCGCGTTGAGAAATAACGCTGCGCTTATGTTCGTGGAAATACTCAATGGGGTCTTCAATCGTGATGATGTGACCCATCTCGTTCTGATTGCGATGATCAATCATAGCGGCGAGTGTCGTCGACTTGCCCGACCCGGTCATCCCGGTGAGCAGGATCAGACCGCGCTTGGTCATCGAAAGCTTTTTCAGGATCGAGGGCAGACGCAGCTCTTCAAAAGTGGGAATGCGCGAAATAATCCGGCGAATGACGAGCGCAGGATTTTGACGCTGTTGCAGAACGTTGATACGGAAGCGTCCCTGATCGCCCATGTCGAGAGCGGTGTTCAACTCCATCTTATTCTCAAAATCACGACGCTGACGGGTGGTCAGGATGCTGTTGAGAATTTCGTTGAGAACGGCAGCGTCAAGCGGCACATCGCTGATCGCTTCGAGACGGTCGTCGACGCGGACGCTGGCGGGAAAGCCAACGGTCAGGTAAAGATCCGCCGCGCGACGTTCGTTCATCGCAGTCAGAAAAGTATAGATAATCGGGGCCGGGGCCGGTGCGGTCAAAATGAGTACCCTTCTTCGCCTTCAGACTCGGCTTTACCGCCTGCCTTGGCATTGTTTTTACGATCAGCTGCCGCACGGGCACCAACACTCGGTGCACCTGCAACTTTGGTTGATTCATCATCCTCGCCGCTATCGCTCGACTTGAGCAAGGCGGTTCTGGCTTCTTCTTCATCGACAAGACCCTGCTCGAGCAGGCCCTTGATGGCATCTTCCATCGTGATCATGCCGTAACGCGCACCCGTCTGGATCATCGAGTACATTTGAGGAATCTGGTTTTCACGGATAAGGTTGCGCACAGCGCTGGTACCGACGAGAACTTCGAAGGCAGCAACACGGCCACTGCCCCCTGCTTTCTTGAGCAGAGTCTGGGCGATCACGCCCTGAATGGAGGATGACAACATCGCGCGGATCATCTCTTTATCGCCAGTTGGGAACACGTCGATGATACGGTCGATGGTCTTGGCTGCGGAACTGGAGTGAAGCGTTCCGAAAACCAAGTGACCCGTTTCGGCAGCTGTCAGTGCGAGAGAAATGGTTTCATGGTCCCGCATCTCACCCACCAGAATAACATCAGGGTCTTCCCGCAGTGCAGATTTAAGAGCACGCGCGAATGAGTGCGTATCAGCGCCAAGTTCACGGTGATTGACGAGAGATTTTTTGGACGTATGGAAGAATTCGACCGGGTCTTCAACAGTCAGAATATGCTTGCCCATATTTTCGTTGATGTGGTTGACCATCGACGCAAGCGTCGTCGACTTGCCTGAACCTGTTGGTCCGGTGACGAGGATGATGCCTTTTTCAAGTTCAGCGAAACGGCGCATGATCGATGGCAGTTCGAGTTCTTCCATCGTCGGCACAACCGACGGAATGGTCCGGAACACAGCAGCGGAGCCGTTACGGTTTGTAAAAGCGTTGACACGGAAACGCGCTTTCTCACCGAAGGAAATAGCGAAGTCGAGCTCGAGATCTTTTTCGTAGTCGGCGCGCTGGTCGTCGGTCATGATCGAGTAGAGCATGGTCCGGATATTGTCAGAGGTCAGAGGGTCTGCTTTCAGACGCTTCAGAGAGCCGTAGACACGCACGATCGCAGGATTACCCGCACTTAAGTGCAGGTCCGACGCGTTGTTTTGCATAACGAAAGCTAAGAGTTGGGTAATATCCACGGAGATCCTCCTGAGGGAACTTCAGGTTTGAAAGACATTTTTATCTTACAATTCCAAACGGAAAGTAAACAGAGCCAATAATTCATAAAGAAGACCTAATTTTTCTTGCTTATGACATCAGAAGTCCGAGGATTTTTTCCCCAAACAACAAACTAATAAAAAAAGCGCTAATATACGGATGCGTCATACCCGTCTGCTTTGGCAATCCGGCGAGCATTCTGGCCACGGCAACCAGCACGCCATAGACCCCCGCAATGATCAGAACCACAGGAAGAAGCGTGACCCCAAACCATACACCCATCGTGGCAAGCAGCGGCAATTCGGCGCGGAGCGCATACCTAACCCCCAGGAGTTTGGAGCGGATCGAGCCGAGCAAAGCCCCTGCCCCCATGAACAGCACCGCCCCCATCAATCCATCACCCAGAACTTTTAAAGTCTCCGGCGCATACAAGGCTTCGACCGCGCGTTGCCCGAGCGCAAGCCCCAGTAGAACAGCTAGAACATCGGACGGAAGCGTATCACCTTGCCATGACATGACCAAAAGCGTGAGGACAAACGGCACAGTTGCAACAGCTATGACTGTTTCAATTGACGGCCCGAGACACCAATAAAGTGCCTGACACATCAGGAGGGCCGCGACTTCCAGCAATGGATAAAACGCACTGATCCCAGTTTTGCACATCCGGCAACGCCCGCGCAGGAAAACCCAAGACAGGATCGGTAGCAAATCAAACCAGCGCAGCTGACCTCCGCAATGCGGACACGCAGACCGTGCGCTCTTCGTCCCCGCAGATGAGGAAGCAAATATCCATGACTGCCCAGTGCGGGACCGATGAATGATCGCAGACGCAAAGCTGCCAAGGCATGGCCCGATAAAGAGCAGCATGACAACCCAGAAAGTCTGGTCGAAAATCAAAGAGGGTTCAAAGGATGGGCCGGCCGACATTCCAGCCTAGCCACGCAGGCGGGCAAGGCGATCGTAAATCATGTCGCGGTCTATCCCCCGGCCATTGCCGTAGACAGCATCAACTTCAAGCGCCTTCTCATAGTATGCGATGGCGCGCGGACGGTTTTTCATACGCTCGGCCACAATAGCAAGGTTGAAGTAGTGCTGGGGGTTATTGGGCTCGATCCGGACGGCACCATTCAAGGCAGCGGCGGCATCATCAAGATTGCCGGAGTCCGCATAAGCAACCCCGAGCTGGGCCAAAATCGCTGCGTTATCAGGATAGCGTTGCTTCATATCGAGAAGTTTTTCAAGCGCGACTGCCGGACGATCCTTACGGATCAGGCCCATCATATTGACGACGGCATCAGGATTGTCGCTATCGATCGCGAGGACTTCTTCATACGCATTGATCGCTTCGCCATTGCGGCCCAGTTTCTGCATGGTGACCGCACGCCCCATCAGGATGCGCCCGTCGCGTGGGTTGGCACGGTAGAGGTCATTATACATTTCGAGTGCAGCATCATAACGGCCAAGACGTAAGGCACGCCCTGCTGCAACAATCGCAGCTTCCTGACTGGAGGAGCTGATCGCGACGTTATCACTGGCAACGCCTCTGACTTCAGGAGAGGACGAAACATTCGTGGCTCTCTTGCGTGGCGATTTTTTCGCACCTTCGACAATAATGATGCTTTCAGATTTGCCGCGCGTGGGATCGAGGCTCGGTGTCGGAATTCTTGTAAGGGCACTGCTGCCGGGGGAGTCGAAATACGTATCGGCTGGTGCATCAACTGATGATTTCGGCACAGCCTTGGCCGAGCTTTGACCGCTATCGGAAACAAGACCTGTATCTGTCGTACCTGACACCTCGCCCGTGGTTGGAGCAGGAACAGGCGTAAGGCCGGTCTGTTGCGGCTGGGACACAACCACCGGCTCAGCCACGATTGGGGCAGGCTCTGGCGAAACTTTATCAGCGGCAACGACAGCAGGAGCTGGGGTAGAGACAGGATCAGCCGTCGGAGCTGGAGCCACGGACGTCACATCAGGTGTAGGTGTAGGTGTAGGCGAAGGTGGGGCGGGTTGTGCAGTCGAAGCCTCGACTGCGGCAGTTGTCTCACCCGGCGTTGGCGGCGGCGGTATGTCTGCCACGGCAGGTTCAGAGGCAGGGCCAGCCTGAACAGTATCGGGTGCAGGTGCATTCGCCGCTGCCATGTCGACAGGCGCGGGAGCTGACTCTGTTATAGGCGTGTCAGCAACCACAGGCGCATCGGGAGCAGCCGGAGGGATAGAGTCATTAGTAGCAGTCGCCGCATCTTCAGATACATTGACAATAGGCTGTGGCTGAGGAATGGCGGCCAGTTCAGGATCAGCAGGCAAATTCGCATCGACAGCAGCAGGGTCGGCAACCGCGACACCGGATGTATCAACAGTGGCTGGTACTTCAGCCGGAGCTTCGGCAGTTTCAACTGTGGCTTCACCAGCCACGATTTGTTTCAGACCGGAAAGCAGATCGGTTTGCGTGTAGGCATAGAACCCGCCGACACCAAGTAATGCGACAACCGCAACCGTGCCGAGCAAGACTGAACTGGAGCCAGATTTTTTCTTCTGCGCAGCTGGAGCAAAGATGCCCTCCTCGCTGTCATCGTAATCGGAAATGTCTTCCGATGTGTCTTCAACGGCATCGCTAATGGCATTGTTTTCGCTGGACAAATCACCATCGAGATCGTCGTCGATAAAATCATTGTCGTTTTGGTTGGCCATGGGGATCACCTGTACTTAGGAAAAATCGAAAACTCAAAAAACTGCGTTCACAGTGTACCCTTTATCCACAGGTTTGGCCACAGCATAAAGTTCACCCCGCAGGCGACCCCTTACCTGCTCAGGCAGCCTCACCGATCAATTTCAAGAAGGACCGTTCAAGTGACTCATTGCCCATTTGCTGGCGTAGCTCCTGTGGAGTGCCTGTAAAAGGAATAAGCCCACCATGGGTTACCGAAACCCGGTCGCAGATTTCGTCCATATCGGAGAGGATATGGCTGCTCAGCATAATTGTCCGGCCTTCTTCGCGCACGGCATTCAGGAGACCCTTCACCAGCGCCCGTGCCAGAGGATCCAGACCGCTCATCGGCTCATCTAGGATCAGAAGCTCGCAGCCCGTCAGGACCGTCGCGATTAAGCCGAGCTTTTGCCGCATCCCTTTGGAATATGTCTGCACCTTGGATTTCAATACGCCGGGATCGAGCGCAACCTTACGGCAGGCCTCTTCCATCGCCTCATCGGTAACCTTGCGGCCATAAAGTGAAACTGAAAAACGGATAAACTCGCCACCCTTAAGGAACCAAGGCGGGTCAAAGCGCTCAGGCAGATAAGAAATGCGCTGACGCGCCTCGCGGGACTGCCGCTCATGCCCCAGAATTCGGACTTCGCCCGACATGGGGTTTTTCAAAGACAGGACGGTCTTGATCAACGTCGTTTTACCGACGCCATTTAAACCGATCAAACCGTAGGTCTGCCCCTGCTGCACCCTGAAGGAAACATCATTCAGGACAATGCGTGCGCCATACCCCGCCGTAAGGCCGATAATATCGAGCGCCGGAACGCTGGGATCATTTACAGCCGACATATGAGATCAACCAGGCAGGAAGATCCGGCTGTCCAGATTAAATCTCTGGTTCGGACGCAGACGGATTGGGAATATCTGATTGGTCTGAAGATCAAACCAACGCAACTCGATAAAATCCTTATAGACACGAAGATCGACAGCCTCTGCCGGAAGCGCCGCAGGTGTAATCCGCTTCGCATTCAGGTAGATCGTCCATTCATCAGGATTGTTGAACACGATACCGCCCAGAGACAGAACGCGGACCGATGGCGGAGGTCGATAATTCGGGTCATCCGGATCAGGCAGATCCTCTTCAAGTTCTTTCTTGGTCGGCACACGGGTATTAAATCCGATCCGCGCCTCACTCAGCAGAGCGTGCTGACCCGCGGCAAACACCAGCGACGGGATATCACTGCCAACGAAAACCTTCTGTTTGAACTTCGATTTCATCTCACGCTCGATCTGGCGGAGGATTCGGACTTCAGGCGGAACCTGATCATCCGGTAACGCGGCCATGGCAGCGGATTCCCCTAAAGACCCAACCTGAGGCGCAGCAGCAGGATCGGTGACAGCAGCAGCCGGATCGGTCGGGAGCGGCGGCGCAGCAGGTGTGGAACCGGCACTGGCGATACCTGCACCCCCTGCTCCAACAGCTAACACGACGAAGAGCGCAAGAATGGTTTTTGAAGACATGAATGAGAAAGCTGCGGATTTTGCCATTATTGCACCGCCTGCGGAACAGGTTGAACAGGAGGAACCGCACCCGGTGCCGGGGCACCAGTTGGGATGCCCTGCGGAGCCATTCCAGGCTGGCCATTTTCGCCGGTCTGGGTTGGCTTACTGTTTTGCTCACCCGAGCTGGTCGATGTATCAAATTCATCAAGGCGGTCTTTATCAGCCATCGTCCGCCAGTCAAATTCAACTTCGGAGCTCACGAGCTTAACTGGTTGACCAGAGCCAATCTGACGAAGAAGCGGCGCAGTAATGTTCTGATCGCGGTGCAGTTCAAATTTGGTGATATCGACACTGCCAGGAAACTTCTCTTCCAATGCTTTGACGAAGGTATAAACGTCAACATCATCAAGACTTTCGATTTGGAGTCTCACAGCGCTCTTAAGCACGACATGGTTGGCCGCAATCGCTGCGGGATCTTCGATCCGCTCACCAACGGAAATGCTGTAACGCGTATTCAAAAGACCAGCAAGTTCGCGCAACGTATTGAAACTGGTCTGCGCATCAACACGGTTCTGGTTACTGAAATAGCCTTGCGCCTCCAGAGATTTAAACTCGCGCAACTGGTTTTGCAGACTGACGAACTCCTCTTTCAGCTTGGCAACTTCAGCATAGCGGGCTGCTGTTTCAGCCTTAAGGGCCTCAAGCTCACCCTCCTTCTCAATACGGAGCGGCATTAGATACGTATAAACAGCGTAGCCAGCGAGCGCATTAAAGATCGCCAGCAACAGGATCATAATTACGACTTTGGGGCCTAATATCTTGATCATGGGGTCACCACCGCCGGCGGCGCTTTCTTAATCTCTACCTCAGCCAAGTACCGATCAGCCGATTTTCTGGAGGCGGCAGTGATGCCGGTTTCTTCAGTCATTTCACCAAGATAGGACATTTCCTGAAGTTTCTTCTTGATGCCAACCTCAAAGCCAGGAAGCTTGGGAGCCAGTCGATCCACGAACTCTTTCAGCTCGGCGTTACCATCCTGAGGCTTCACCGTCCCGGCATAGCTGAATTCGAGAATCATCGAGAAATTACGCGGCGGCTTGGTCGCCGTGGGGTTTGTCGGGTCCGCGACAAAGTCCACACCGGGGTTAGTAAAGTCGAACCCATCAATACGCAGATTCCGCAGCTCATCGGCGACCACCCGCAGCATCGGCAGCGGGTCGACCTTTTCAGCCTTGATACCATTATAAATAGAAATGGAGCCCTGAATGAGCTTCACATCGATGCCCATTTCTTCTTTGCGGCGCAACTCATCCATATAGATGTCTTCAATTTTCTTGCGTTGCTCCTGAGCGACCTGAAAATTCTTATTCGCGGCGTAAAGTGCCTGCGCTTCTTTCGATGCGAAGAATCCAACTCCACCAACACCCAGCGAGAGGATAACCATCGCAGCCGTCGCGATTTTACGCGGCTGACTGACACGCTCCATATCACGTGACTTGAGCTGTAAAATCGGGTGAGTTTTGCGCCCCGCCCACGCTGCATGCAGCGGGTCAACATAGTGATTGTCAGCATCGCGCCCGAGATTGATGCCCAGCAGACCAGCAGCCTGTGGCGCGGTCATCGTGTAATAAGTGCACGGCGTATTAATCATGCTCTCAATCTGCGCCCCGAGCGCAGGGTTGCCGATCATGATGACGTTCAAACCGTCTTCAGTGTTATAACCGAAACGTGAAAGGTAGGTCAGCGTTGCCTGAAATTCCTGCGCGACATCCGCACACCAGCCCGCAACATCACCTTCCTCAGGAAGAATAATTGGCGTGATCCTGGTGAGCGCAAGCTCACCATTCTTGGTAACGATCTGGCGCAGACCGCCGCTGTGATGCTGACCGATCAAAACGGACCAAATCGCACCATTTTTAACGCGTTTCTGCTTTGAAAGCTTATCCGAGAGGTCTTTGACAAGGTCAGACGATTCAACTGGCAGCAGGCAATAGCCAGCAATCCCAACGCCTGAGCGGTTGATTGCTTCGAGGGTTTTGGCAAAGGCATCACTCGATGGGATAGCAGCAAAGAGGTAAAGCTGGCCTTCTTTAACCATCTCCTCTTTCGAGGGCGCCTTCTTTAAAGAAAATCCGCCCTTGGTTTTATCTTTGATCTCAAGCGCAGCTTTGATTGGATAATTTGGGAACGCGACATTCAGGCGACGCTTGACGACGTTCGCTTGGTCGAACATCGCAATCTTTGGAACTTTTTCTTTACGGTAGTGCTGCTCGACAGCATCGTTAAGCACGAGAACCGATTTACCAATGCTACGGATCAGATCAGACAGCGTGTTGATGAAATCAGGACTCTTCCACGCAAGCGTCTCAACCAAGATCGAGCCGCGCGCCGACACATCGTACACGCAGAGGGCATCATCCGTAATGAGAAGCACGCACCGGGCGGGCGAAAGAAAAGGTAACGAGACAGCGGCCATGAAATTAGAGCCTTTTAGGTATCAAGATTTGCAAAACTACCGTAAATCGGGCCAAATACGGCGACCGCGATCCACAAGATCATAACACCAAGAATGGCAGTTAGCATAGGCTCAATCATCGTGATAAGCGCCGAAACCGCTTCGTCCACATCCCGGGTATAGAATTCGGAGACCTGCTCTAGAACCGGGGTCAACTGCCCCGATTCTTCGCCAACCTTAATCATCCGGATAACCAAGCTGGGGAATTCGCCACAGGCATTAAAAGCTGACGAAAGCGGCGCGCCAGCTTCAACCTGCGCCTGAACGGCATCAAGCGCCTCTTTAATGGCCAGATTGCCGACCGTGCGCTGGGAGGATTTCAGACAGTTGATAACATCAATACCGCTCGAAAAAAGCGCTCCGAACGTCTGGGAATAGCGAGCGATGTTAATTTTCCGGATTAAGGGGCCGGCTATTGGCACCCTGAGAAACAAAGCATCCATCCGGTACGCAAATTCTTCTGAGTTTCTGGAGAAGAATTTATAAATAACAAAGAGAATGGCTGGCGTTGAGAGCACCGCCCACCAATAGGCCTGGAAGAACTCCGACGTCGCCATCAGCGAGGTCGTGTAAAATGGCAGTTCCTGCCCCAGATTTTTAATGAAGCCAACGATCTGCGGGACAACATACCCCATCATCACAACGATGGTCAGGATCACGACAACAAGAAGAATGGTCGGATAGCGCGTTGCCTTACGTATCTTAGTTTGCATCTCATCAACCCATTTGAGGTATTTGACGAGCTGCAGATATGACTTGGTCAGATCACCAGTGTCCTCACCTGCCTTGATCAGCGCGATATAGAGATTACCAAAGATTTTTGGATGGTTTGCGAGTGATTCTGACAGCGAACTCCCATCCGAAACGTTGCGGTGCACGTCCGTCATGATGTCTTTAAGGCTCTGATTGTCCGCCGAATCCCGGATATCACCAAGCGCATCTAGCATCGGCACACCGGCAGATTGCATCTGCTCCATGTGCATGAACAGCTGAATCAGATCGCGGACTTTAATTTTGGGGCCGAACATGCTCTGGCCGCCGGTTTTCTGAGTCAGCGGCGAGCAATCAACCAGCTCAAGACCTGCGGTCGTCAGCTGCGCGTGGAGATCGGACTCGTTGGCAGCCGAAATGACCCCCCGGATCGGGCGGCCTTTCGCATTATAAGCTTTGTATTTGTAACGTTCGATGACGAAGTCCCCGGATTACTCAGCAGTGGCAGGCTTAGGAGCAGGATCAATCTTTATGGATACTAACGGCGTGCGAAAGCTCATCCAAACTGGTCAAGCCTTCATGGATTTTAAAAATACCATCATCCCGCATATTTTTGAATCCCTTTTGTTTGGCCAGACGCTTCATTTCAATTTTAGTCCCGCCACGGGCAATAATTTCATCTAAATCTTCATCGAGTAATAAAATTTCAGCAATCGCGACCCGGCCTTTGTAACCCTGTCCCGAACAGGCCTGACAACCGCCCTGACGCGCTTTAAATATCTGTGTTGGGTTCGCAGGGTCCATACCCAGAATTTCACATTCCGCCGGTTCCGGCATGTGCGGCTCTTTGCACTCTTTACAAAGGCGGCGTACTAGACGCTGGGCGAAGACGGCGATAATGGCGCCCGCGATCATCCCCGGCTTGAGGCCAAGGTCGACCAGACGCGGAATAGCGCCAAACGAATCGTTGGTGTGAAGTGTCGTATAAACCTGGTGTCCGGTCATAGCGGCTTTAAGCGCCATCTCACCCGTGTTCGAGTCCCTGATCTCACCGATAAAGATGATGTCCGGATCCTGACGCAGGAGTGCTTTGATACCGTCAGCGAATTCGAGCACGCCTTCGCGAATACTCGTCTGGCGGATCATCGGCAACGAATATTCGACGGGGTCTTCAAGGGTCTGGATGTTCACTTCAACGTTGTTGATCTCGTTGATCATCGAATAGAGCGACGTCGACTTACCCGAACCTGTCGGACCCGTAACGATAATAATACCTTCCGGCTTCGACTGAGCCGTGCGAATTTTGGTCAGGTTGTGCGGCGAGAAGCCGAGCTTCGCCAGCGGCATGATCGATGCGCTTTTATCGAGAACGCGCAGCACGAGGTTTTCACCATGCACTGTCGGCAGCGATGACACGCGGAAGTCAGCTTCGCGATCACCGATGTTAAGGTGGAAGCGACCATCCTGCGGCGATAGTTTATCAGCGATGTTCATATTCGAGAGAATTTTGATACGCTGGGAAATACCGTTCCACAATTTCTTGTGCAGGATTTGCGCTGTAAACAGGACACCATCGAGACGATAGCGCAGGCGTACAAAATTTTCTTCAGGTTCAAAGTGCAAGTCCGAGACACCGGTTTTCACAGCTTCGGACATCAGCGCATTAACGAGACGTACGACCGGGTGCGTGTAGGCCTCGTCTTCCGAGACCTTGGTCATATCTATGGTGGCCTTGTCGTCATCGAGCTCTTTGAGAATGTCATCGATGACACTTGAGTACCCATACGCGACATCAATAGCTTCAGCGAGAATGCTCGGTGTGGTCACCAGACATTTAATTGAGGTGCCTTTCGGCAAAATCCGGCGCAGAGAGTCGGTTGCAACGATGTCATATGGATCGACCATCGCGATGACAGCGTTGCTGCCATGATAGGAAACCGGAAGAATGCGCAGCTTCTTCGCCTCTTCCTTGCTCATCAAAGAAAGCGCATCGCCGTCGAAGACAGTCGCCTTCGGGTCGAAAACTTCGAAGCCAGCGGACTCCGCCAAAAATTTTGTAAGGGCAGGCTCATCGATGAAGCCCAGATCGACGAGCGTCTGGCCGAGCATCTTGCCAGTGATTTTCTTTTCCTGCAGCGCCACGTTGAGCTGCTCGGTCGTGATCATGCCTTGGGCGACCATGCGCTCACCCATCCGGCCTTTGCCTTCAAAGCCGGCAAACGGATCGCTGCCAGACATCTGAATGCCACCAGACCGGCGCGCAACCGCCCCGGCAGGGCTATCGGCTCCTGGCTGCTGGAAGGCATCAGCCCGGGCAGGCAAATTGCTGGCGACTGACAAAGCCGTTGAGACCTTGTCCGCTTTTTGGGTCATGTCGATCACATCGTTATCCGATGGGATCCCCTGTCCGCCGCCAGAAGGCAGCGAACCGGATTTGTTCTTGATTTCGCCCCGCAAGTCTTTCATTTAACTCATTTTCTTGGATGATACCGGAAACGTGATACACAGTGATTCCAAAGGTCGCCAAACCTCTGATTACACCTCAGACTAACGACCAATCATTAAAAAAGCCTTTAGCTTTCTTGTGGTTACAAACAGGTGCCTTATAAGGCGGGGGGTGCCAAACCCTTAACTTTTTGATATAACCCTCTAAAGAAGCCAAAAAGGCATTCGCAACAAAGGCATACTATGGCAACCGAAATAAGAAGATTGGTCTTTTCCCACGCAGAATCAACCCGCGCGCTCGAGGTTTTCGGGAAAAAATACGATATGAGCTTTCCTGAAGGGAAAATCATCCGCGCGAAATTCGCCGGAAACGCAGAATACGAGTTTCATTCGATGAAACAGTTCAAATCATCGATTCACCGCGATTATAACGTCGAGGGCAAACCGAGCGCCGTGATCGTCACCTATTTCGACGAGAAGACGCTTGAGCACAAATTCTTCAACCTGACCGCCGACTTCGTCGCGGGCGCCCTGATCGAGTACTGCATCAATAACAAGATCATGCTGCCTAAAGGGGCCAGAAAAGCTCTCGATGTGGCTGAGTTCAATATTTGCCTCGATATCAACTATGATAACGAAACACCCGAAAGCCGCCCCGTCAGCTTCGCGATGGACGAGTAACTATCCAAATAAGTTTAAAAAGCCCCCGCTTCGCCGGGGGTTTTTTGTTGGAAATTGTCTTACGCAAGCTGACAAGGACACTCTCATCTACTCTCCAAGACAATAAAATCCATAAAAAATCACAGGGCCATGGTTACAAAAGGCAGGACAGCGGAAACCCATGCATCGACTGTAATCTTGGTGTCCGGGGAAAAGACGTAACCTGCCCCCTTTAAGGATTTGATAAACGATTCAGTCCCGGTATCGATTTTCTTTCGCAGCCTAACAATTTGTGTGTCGATCGCCCGTTCCGTCACATTAAAACCATACCCATGACTGGCATCAAGCAGCTGTTCACGAGTAAATAAATTTTGGGGCGAGAGTAGAAAAATTTCAAGCAGCCGAAACTCCTTCACAGTTAAATTCGCGTCCAAGCCAGAGTCTGAATAGACTCTCATTCCCAGTCTATCCATAGTCCAGCTGCCAAATCTTATTTTATTGGCCAGCTTTGACTTATATGGTTCGGCCCGCAGATTTTGTGCACGGCGATACCTACGCTTATGAGCCTTGACCCGAGCGCATAGCTCCTGAATTTGAAATGGCTTGGTGATATAGTCATCAGCTCCTGCTTCAAAGGCGATGACCTTATCGACCAAAGTATTTTTACCACTGATTATAATTATAGGGGCCTCGGTTAGCTTGCGCATCTTTGTCATCAGATTCAGCCCGCTATCATCAGGCAAAATCAGATCGAGCAAAATAACGTCAGGCTTATTATTAATCAGAATTTGCAAAGCCTGAGCACCAGTGAAAGCTTCTAACAACGCAGGATTTTCAGCCTCAAGGCCTAAGCGGATGTATGACTGTATCTCAGCGCTATCGTCGATAATCAGATAAACCGGCTTAGGCATTTAAATCCTTAATTATTACTAAATAAAAAAATGAATAATTCAAAATCTTGTAACTCTACTGTAACACAGCCGTCACTTTAACGTCATCAAAATATCATACAATAGAATGACTTGAGTAAATAACCTTGCGGCTTCTTTGAGATG
>CAYJDG010000052.1:0-15316 GCA_964368875.1 uncultured Pseudobdellovibrionaceae bacterium | reverse complement strand
TTTTGGGTGGCAAAGCTCGCGAGGGGTTCGCGGCTAGCATCTGGTTGAGTTGTAACCAGAATGAGCTGCTCACCTTTGCGCGGGTCAGGCTGAGAAATAACCGCGTGTTGGGCGTTGGGCCAGACAGCTGCGGCCATAGCTTCGACCTGTGTTAGGGAGACCATTTCGCCAGCGATCTTGGCAAAGCGTTTCGCGCGGCCAAGAATCTTTAGGTACCCTTCATCATCAACCGAAACAATATCGCCTGTATCATGCCAGCCGCCTTCCGGGGCTTGGATAACGCCGGGTAGATCAGATTTATAATAGCCGAGCATTACGTTCGGTCCATGGATATATAGCCTGCGCCCTTCAACAACACCGGGCACTTCATCTAGGCGGTACTCAATGCCAGAAAGGAAACGTCCAACTGTTCCACTCTTTTTATGCATGCGGGAATTCACAGAGATTGCAGGGGATGTTTCGGTTGCTCCGTACCCTTCAAGTACTTGAACGCCGAATTTCTCCATGTAGATACGGCGGGTTTCGTCTTTAACTTTCTCTGCTCCGGCGAAGATATAGCGCATGGCAAAAAAGTCATATGGGTTGGCCATGCGCGCATAGCCTTGCAAAAATGTATCGGTGCCAAACATGATGGTCGCATTGGTGGCATAAATAATTTCTGGCACGATACGGTAGTGTAGGGGGCTTGGATAAAGGAATGTCTTTACGCCCGAGAGGATTGGTAACAACGTCCCGCCCGTCATACCGAATGAATGGAACATTGGCAAACAATTGAAAAGAATATCCTGACGATTGAAGTCGACGCGTGATGACAACTGGACGATATTGGTCATGAGATTGCTGTGACTGAGCACAACGCCTTTAGGTTCGCCTTCTGATCCAGAGGTAAAGAGAACCAGAGCTGGGGAGTCTGGATTAACGGCTTGCTTTTCGTGCAGCAGCGCGGGGTCAACGGTCAGGGCAAAAAGCTTATCGCGCCATGAAATGCTTTGTTTTATATCTTCGAGATAAACAATTTTTACACCATGGGCGAGCTGCGCAATAGTTTGGTCAAGTTTTGCGACTTCTATAAAGCGGCGCGATGTGAGAACAGTTTTAACCTGCGCAGTGGTGCAGGCCGATGACATCGCTTTTGCGCCTGCCGAAAAATTAAGCATGGCAGGTACGCGCCCGAAGGCCTGTAAACCAAAGAAGGCTATAACCGCACCAACTGAGTTAGGAAGAAGAATACCAACATTTTCATTCTTTTGCGTCAATCCTGCAAAACGACGACCAAGAATTAGAGAGCCCTGAATAAGTCTTTTAAATTTGAGTGGCTCGAATGCAATATCCTCGACAATCGCAGCATCCGCCCCATTAACGGTGCCGGCCTTTAGCAAGGCCTGCCATAAAGTTTGGTGCCGGTCGCCCGTGAGGAACATCATTTCTTCCATCAGGTCATATAGCTGGCGTGCCGCAGCAGACCGTCGAGCGCGGCCTTTTAAATTTTCATCGATATGGAAGGTGCGCGGCTCAAGAATTGTAATGGTGATCTTCGGAAAGCTTTTGAGCGGTACTTTGCCTTTCAGACGGGTAAAGGGGGTGTGCTGAACTCCATCAAGACGTATGGGCAGAATAGTTGCCCCGGTTTTATCGGCTATCATACCAGGCCCATCATAAATCTTCATGAGCGAGCCGGTATGGGTGAGGCGGCCTTCCGGAAAAATAACCACATGACGGTCTTCTTCGACTTTGCGGATCAGGGCCTTCATCGAGAAAGGGTTGGTCGGGTCTAACGGGAATGCGTCGACGAGGCGCAGGAAAGGTTTTACGAACCACCAGTTAGCAACATGGCTGTTGACGGCGAACATCGGGCGCCCTGGTAAAAAAGCTGCTAATAAAGCCGGGTCCAGCAACGAAACATGATTGCCGACAATCACAGCACGCTTGCCCGCCTTGTCGATATTTTCCAAGCCACGAACCTCAACTTTATAAAGTGCTTTAAAAAGAATTTGTAGAGCACTTTTTAGAAGATAATCAGGCAGCAATCGGCAGATATAAAATGCTACAGCCGTATTGGCGAGAGCAAAAGCCAGAAACAGACCGCGAATGCTGAAACCTGCATAGATGAGGGCGGCAGAGAGGGCAGAGGACGCGACGATAAAGAGAGCGTTATAGATAGAATTTCCTGCCTGTACCCGTGCGCGGTGATCTTCGGGGGTAAAGTGCTGGGTGATGGCGTTGAGCGGGACAACATAGAGGCCACCGCACATCGAGAGCAAAACAATATCAGCTATAATACGCCAGTGAGCAGGGCTGGATAAGAAGGTCGCAAGTCCCGTTAGCTCAGCACTGCGCGTTATGTGGGCGCTGGCGAAGTACAGATCAAGTGAGAAGATGCTCATGCCTAATGCAGCGAGCGGGACGTAGGTTGCCTCGACGCGGCTTTTGAGTAAGCGATTATTGAGAAGGCCACCAATAGCGATACCGATCGAAAATACGACCAGAAAGAACATTAGAACATATTCATCGGCGCCAAGCGTCTCACGTACATAGTTTGGCATCTGCGCCATAAACATGCCGCCAAGAAAATAAAACCATGATGTTCCAAGAACAGAAAGGAAGATCGTGCGCGAATGACGAGTGACATAGCGCAATATCGTCATACTTTCAGCGAAAACATTTAGATTTGGCTTTAAATTCGGTGCGACTGCGGGTGCCACTGGAATGGAGCGACTGGCTACCCAGCCGATAGCGGCGCAGGCTAGAAGAACAGCTGAAAGAATTGTCGTTCCGCTTGGCATGACGGCGAGCAAGGTGCCGCAGATAGTGCCCACCAAAATTGCAAGAAACGTACCTGTGTTGAGTAATGCGTTGGCTGCAATTAACTCTTCAGGCTTTAAATGTTCTGGCAGGATGGAATATTTACTCGGGCTGAAAAATGCGGAATGTGTGCCGAGCGCAAAGAGAGCGGCGAAAGAAAGGGTAATAGACCCACTCATCAAGGCTGTGGCGCCGAGAGCTGCGATCGCTATTTCAGCAGCTTTGATAACGCGGATGACTTTATCTTTTGGGTATTTGTCCGAGAGTTGTCCGCCGAGGGCCGAGAAAAGGATAAATGGGAGAATAAATAGACCTGCTGCAAGAGTGACAAGTAGCTCGGCATGGTCGCGCCCCTGCGCGGCAGTCCCGAATAACAGCAACACGACCAGAGCGTTCTTGAACAGGTTGTCATGAAAGGCGCCAAGAAACTGGGTAATGAAAAGCGGTCCGAATCTGCGGTCATGCAGAAGTTTGAACTGACTGATGGCCATATGCGGGATCCCCTTTAAATCGTCTTTTTAAGCCTGTCTTTTTTAGCAGAAATCCATGCCGGGGCGATTCATTTTTTCAGTATAAAGCGTGTGTAAAAATAACTGAGGCCAATCAAACTAACGCCTAAGCCCAGAAAGGAAGCGATTCTGTACAGACCTTCGAGTTCGGAGGCATCGAACAGGAAAACTTTCCCGATGGTCAGTACCATAAATCCGAGTGCAGCCATGCGGATGGAGTTTTGGTCACGCACTAACCCATAGGCCAGCAGGCCAAGGCTGGTCAGCATCCAGACGATTGAATATGTGTACAGCTCGGCATTGTTCATGCCTGCACTAGAGTGAACCATGCCATGGAAGGCATGTCTGGCTGTGAAACTAACAAACGCGAAGAGAAGCGCCATCGCGGTATAACGGCATATGGTTTTCAGGCCGGACAGATCGCGGTTCAGCAGTGTGCTGCGGGAACAGAGTGTCGCCAGTGCCGCGCCAAAACCATAAGTCATGGTAAGGCCGTTGAAGAGAGGAACGCTGCCAACGACTTGCGACCGATCAAAATACGGGTTGAACAGAAACAGATCGAAGTAGACGATTCGTCCAAGGGCGATCATGGCCAGACCAGTGCCGATGAGTTTCATAGCCTCTATACGTTTATGGAAGCCACCCAGGGCGGCAATAAGCGCGGCCACAGCTATTAATAAAGTAATTACTCCCCGTTCGATGAAGCCTGCAGGGATTGCAAAAAAAACTGATCCTTCGTGAAAAACGCCACGTACCAAATAGTAACTTAGGCCTGTGAAAAGAGCCGCAATCGTGATGCTTAAAAATCTTCCAAGTGTGCTGAGCGTGCGCTCATAGCTAAAGAGCATATAGGCAGTAACAGTAGTAAAAAGAAGCGGCAAACCGAGTAACGCAAAGGGTTGTCCTTCGCCCAGTATAAGTTTTTCTGCAAGCGATGCTGGCATTGTGTCCTTGACAAGGCTGTTAAGAACAAGAGTCACGAATAAAATTATTTGCTTATAATTCAACGCTACGAAAATCGCACTCAGCCCAAATACGATTTTCTTTAGGAACGCAATTTGCGTGCGTTGCATAATCCACATCGTAGCAGCAGCTTGTGCCGAGAATGCTACCGGGAGCCATGCCGCAGAAATCTCGAATGACATGCCAAACGAGAGAAAGGCTGTCGCAGCAAGTGCATAGGTTGCGATTAATTGGTTTTGAACGTCAGGTGCGCCATAGGGTTGATTTATGATGCGGTGGAGTTTTAAAACAGCAAGGGTAGTTAGGATCAGCGCAATCGTACCCCAGAACCCCTGCTGGACGAACTCATAAGGTAAGTTGATGCAGAAATGACAAATTAAAAAGAGTGCGAGCGCTGAGCCGACTTGTATTTGCGCCCATGAGCGCGGATCCTTGACATTACGCATTAGTACGCCGGGAACGAGCACATATAGGGCTGTCAGACCGCTCAGGACGATCAGTTCATCGCTCAGCGCAATTGCAGGCGAGAGCCATAACACGAACAGGAAGAGATCAAGGCCTACTTTGGCCAACAAGGTACGAAAGTAGATATCTGGGCGCAAATATGTCATTGCAATAATGGCGCACGAGATAAGGCCAAACATCGACCAATCGAATAATGAAAGCGTTAATCTAATAGAAAACAGTGCAATGGTCAGAGCAGCCCCTGCGAGAGCAGCTAGATTAAGGTTATGAGCAGGGCGGGCGTTCTGATCCTTATCATTCAGTAACGCGCGTCGCGTGATCCCCATGACCGCGATACATAGTCCGATGACGAAAAGGACAAGTGTGCCTGAATCTACAATCCCGGTTGGGCTGAAGAACCATGCTGCTGTCCAGAAAAACATTCCGCCCAGAGTAAGCGAAGCGAGCGTCCACCAACCCTGACGCACCATGATGGAGAGAACACCAATGAAAAGTGCAAAAAGATAAGCGAACAAAGCAACTGCATTGGGCTCCTGCGACCCGATCAGAGCGGGGGTTAACAAGCCGCCGACCAACCCGAAGACGGCAATCGGTTGGCCATGACGCAGGGACATAAGGACTGCAAGGCCTGTCACGGCAGCCATGCTGACAAAGCCAGTCATGGGCCCGATTAATCCATAAAGATTTACCGCGGCGTAAATGCTGACATAAAGACTGACAAGACCTGCGCCGACCAGTCCCTGACCAATACGTTCATGATTGGCCATCGATAGCCGTTTGCTTATAAGGTGACCAGTTGTAACCAGCGCTGCGCCAAAGACCACACCCATGCAGGTGCGAACAAGCGGGCCGAACCAGCCTGCTTCTATCGAGTATTTGACTGTAAAAAACGCGGCACAAATCAATGAGATTGCCCCTATCCAGACTGGCAGCTTAGTGCCAAGACTGAATTCCATACTGTTTTCCCGGGATGGCGTTGGCATAGGTCCTTCAGTATAGGTCGGAATAAATTCGGGAGTGGAGTTTGGACTCTCATCCTCTATTTCAAAATTCTCATAATCATCGTCGGCAGATATAGGCTGCGCAGCGGCAACGACCTCTGGAGGTAGCGCAAGTGCGGGTTTAGGGGCTGAGGCGGGCTCGTTCGCCATGCTTTTATTACGGGCAAGCAGATAAAGCACATCAACATTCAATTGATTGATTTCATCACGCATTTTGCTGAGACGAAAAACATGCACCCAAGGCAGGAAGAATGTGATGACCGCGACCAAGCCCAGAATGAAGATAAATTCCATTTTAAATCTGCCTGTATAACAATTTGCATGTATCTCTATTTTAAGTGTGGCAAATAATTGAACATTGTGCAATAAAATATTGAACAATGTTCATAAAGATGATCTAATATAGATTAAGTGCTTAAAGAGGACTGGAAAAATGGCACGGCGCAACGATCATACACGCGAAGAGCTGAAAGAACTCATTTTGCTGAGCGCGTGGCAAATTGTTGGGGCGGATGGGTTTGAAGGTCTGACTGCGCGCCGATTGGCCACTGAAATAGGCTATGCTCCTGGTACCATCTATAATTTATTTAAATCAATGGATGATCTCTATCTCGCCGTAAACAGTCTTACGCTAGAGCGATTGCTGGTTGTTCTTGCCAGCACCGCTTGCAATGATCCTAAAAAATCTCCGCTTGAGAACATGAAGAAAATGGCGGCACTTTATATGAAATTTGCTCGTGAATACCGTCCTTACTGGTTAATGCTTTTCAGTCACAGGTTGCCTGAGGGGCGTAAAGTGCAGGGCTGGTATCAGCAAAAAATTGATCAGCTCTTTGGCCCGCTCGAAGAATTGATGAGACCACTTTTCAAAACAGGACAAGAGAAAAAAAGAAAAACAGCCGCACGAGTTTTGTGGGCCTCTGTCCATGGGTTATGTTTTTTACAGGAAACCGGAAAAATTCATGTTGTGACAGGGAAATTAAGTACTGGTTCACCTGAGATGAGCGGCTATCTGATAGATACGTTTATTGCTGGGTTAAAGAGCTCATGATTTAGTATTGACGATGGCATAAGCACAGTTAGGGCCATCGAACGTTGCGCGCCGAATTGTACGGCGCTTGTCGGTTTCGAACTTGATCAGGCAGCGACGGACAATTACGGAAGGCTCATCCATCAATAGCGGCGCACCAACGCCAATACTTGTGCCATCCGCACCGACCACGACTGAGCCGCGAGGGTGATTCCATCCCCCCATGCTGTCGACGCGGTTACGCTCATATTCTATGACTTTACTGCCATCACGGAAATCATAGCTGCGATCAGGTGGACCCCAGCTGCGTACCAGAGCATCTGCATCCTGCCCAACCCAAGCATTCAAACGGTTCTGCACATCAACCGGCCTAGCAGTGGCGCAGGCAGTTAATGTTAAGGCAAATATAAAGGCTAAAATATATTTCATGACATATATATAGCATGAAAAAGGCCCAGAACCAGTTTGGGCCTTTAAGTAAAAAATGATTATTTTACAGGAAGTTAGTCAGGCTTAGGCGAAGCAGCATGACCGAAGCGCTGTAAGACGCCTGCAACTGGGTTTCTATATTCTTAAGCTCAACTGTAACGGAGGGCAGATCAACTTCCTTGATGCCGCTGATCAGCTCATCAAGATTGGCGATATCTTCCTGATTACGAACGTTCTGGTCTTCGATGGTTTTAGCATTGGCGGATAGCTGGGCACGGACGTCTGCAAGGTAGCCGATTCCATCGCGCAGGAGATCGAGAGCTTCGGCATAAGCCGTCTTGTTACCAGGGTTATTGATAATTACGTTAAACGAACGCAGGATCTGCTCAAACGGGGCCTGATCAGCAGTGACGCCATAATTTACGGTCAGGGTTTCGGAGAGCTGAACTGAGAGAGTCGTATTATTGCCCTGATAATAGCTGGTATTCGGCGTGGATGGCAAAATGACCTGGGGTGTCCATGCCGGGTCGGTAAGATCGACCGGAGCCGTATCAGTATCAGTTCCGGCAAACAGGTAGCGTCCGGCGACTTTATAATTGAGCAGGGATGAAAATTCGTTCAGTGCAATCTGTGCCTGCGCTGTGGTAACTGCTGGCTGGACGCTATCGCCACCAAGTGCTGCGGTGAGGCCTTGCAGGACACTATTACCAACCTTATCCATTTCTCCAAAAGTATCATAAGCAATGTTGACCTGATTGAGGACGAGTATTCCGTTATCGGAATAGCTCTTCAACTGGTCCTTGGTGCTTTCGATTGCAAGCAGACGTTGGGTATCGCGAGAAATATCTTTGTAATCGATACTTTTTAGACCTGTTGCCTGCTGTGTCTGGGCATCGGCCATGCGTGCTTGTAAACGCATGTTTGCTTCTGAGAGTTTCATCGTCAGAGGAATGCTTGCAACGCGGGTAAGTGCCATAGCTTATCTCCTTTGGAGTTACCTGACAGCGTCCAGAAGTGCTTGGAACATTGTCTTGATGGTCGCAATTACGCTGGCAGATGCCTGGTACTTGGTTTGTAACTCGACCATTTTAGCTGTTTCTTCGTCGATATTGACGCCGGATTTGTTATTCAGAATGTCTTTGGTCTGTTGATAAACGACTTGGGCTGTATCAGCTTCATCCTGAGCAATTTGTGCCTGACTGGCGGCATTGGTCATGATTGCTTCGCCGTAGCTTTTGAGTGTATTGCTCTGCGCCGAGAAATTCCCTGCTGCGCCAAAGCTGACATTTGCTACCAACAAGTCTGCTAAAGCATCAGCGACACTGCCATCTCCACGCGGAACGCCGCGATCACCGGCCGCAAGGGTGGCGCTGCCTGAGAAAACACCAACGGCCAGATAATCGTTATCGGCTTGAAGGAAGCTGGCGACATCTAGTGTTTGAGCACCCGTGCCGACAAACAGATCGTTCAGGCCGAAGAAATGGGAGAAGCCCTGATTGAGTGGGCCGACATCGCTGGTCATGGTATTGATTGCGACGCCGCTATTAGCAAGGGTGGAGGAAACGACCAGACGACCACTTGGGTCAATACTGGCGTTAATATTGGCGATACCATTGAGTGCACCCACAACGGCACCAACTGTCGGAAGCGCCGCGAGGTTGATATCCGTATAGTTTATGGTGATGCCATCATTATCGATCACGCCCACCCGTACAGTACCGACACCAGCAAATGCCGTCCCTGCCGTTAAACCTGATAACGAACCAGTCATGGTTGTTTGTGGCGGCAGCGACGTACCGGTATTGATGACGGCATTCATTTCAAATTGCAGCGTAGTCGCAAATTCATCCAGCTTAGCTTGCTCATCTACGAAAATTCCGTCACGTAGATTAACAAGTCCGCCAAGAAGGCCTGTATTAAGCAGGGGGGTCAGATCAACCCCATCGAGATCAATCGGTGCAAATGCTGCAGGGTATAAAGATGTACTATCGATAGATGTCGAAGCGGTATAGTCGATTGCATGCGGAGAGCTCAGCAACAGAGCTTGGCCTGAGGCAGTATAGATTTGTACACGATCCTGACTATCGAAGAAGTACTGGATATCCATGTTCTCGCCGAGTTTTTCAAGCTCATAGAGGCGTTGGTCTTCATATTCAGCGCGAGCGGCTCCGGCTTCCTGAGTTGCTGTAATCTGGTTGTTCAGTTCATGAATTTTGGCAATCGACGTATTAATCGTGTCAACAACCTCTTCAATTTTCTTATCAGCCTGCAGACGCTGGGCCTGTACATCCATAGAAATGTTACGGAGCGAATTGGCCATGTTCTGGGCGATGGAGACTACATACGCCTTGTTGGCGCTGGTCTCGGGGCTGGTAGCCGTAATCTGCAAATTTGAATACAGGTTGTTGAGGTAGCCAGAGAGCGTGGTTGCTCCATCTGTGCTGCCCATTTGTTTCTGATACAGGTCGAGGTATTCGGCGAGAACGTTTTTATAACCAAGGTCAGTGGTATCCCGCACGACCTGTTTAGTAAGGTAACGATCGACTGTCCCATTGACGGTTCCATAAATCGGAACTGTTCCGGCATTAGAAGTGATATAGCGTTCAGTTACAATTTTACGCGTATAACCCGGCTTGTCCGCATTGGTAATATTACCTGCGGCAACCGTCATGCGGTTTTCCGTGGCCTGAAGGCCACGGGCAGTCATGTTGAGGGCAAAACCTAGTGACATGCGGCTCCTCCGTGAGCGGCCTGATCCACAGACAGATCACCGACCGGGGCGGCAATTTTTTCCTGCATGCGGGCACGGATCAGGTCCAGCTGATAGCGGGAATTAACCTTGAGCGCTTCACGAACCCGGCGGATTTCTTCAATCAGAACGCTTTGTGCTTTCATTTTATTGGTACCTTCTGACAATGTACCTAGCAAGTTCCGTGCCTCTTTTTCGAATTTATTCATTAAATCGACTTTTCGCATAACGTAGGCTTCGAAACTGAGTTCACCTTTTTCGAGCAAGATTGCATTTTCATGGCGGACCAGGCTGAGGATTTCCTGAGAGAGCTCAAGGAAACCAAGGACACGATCTTCAAGTGGGTTGACGGCAGGCGCAGTTGTGGCGTGGGCGGTCTTCATAGATAAGTCTCCCTTTAGATTTCAGTTACTTGCGGTTGATTTTATCGACAGTGTCGTAGGACAGGCAGGCTTGAGCAGATTTAACGGTCTGGTTGATCTGCTCTTTGATTCCTGCCGTCTCTTTTTCAAGTTCGACTGCGTAGGTCTCCAGAGCGGCCATCGCGGTGGTCAGCGAGGACCTGATCTTTTCACTTTCGTCTGCCGGCAGCGAGGCCAAGAAGGACTGAACCTGGTCAGCAGGGGGAAGCGTCAATCCTTTTTCAAGGACTACGGCAATGCTGCCGGTTTCTTCCCACGTACTGATAAAAGTTCTTAGTTCGTCCATCTTGCCTTATGCCTTACCAGTCAGAATTATCTGACAGCACTGATCAGTTCCTGGAACATCTGATCCACGGTGCTGACCACTTGAGCTGCAGATGAGTAGGCCTGTTGGGCCACAATCATCTTGTTGAATTCCTCAGATGTATCAGTCGTAGATTGCTCCAGCGAGCTAGCCAATATACTACCAGCATTCCCTTGGCCGGGAAGACGTAAGTTGTAGTTACCAGCCTTTTCGTTCTCGTCATAAACTGTCCCGTTGATGTGGGTCAGGCCATTAGGGTTCGGGAAGGTGGCAACAGGCACCTGGAAGAAGGGCAGGCGGACACCATTTTCGAAGAAAGCTGTCACCAAACCGGTATCGTCGATGACGATCCCGCTCAACTGACCGAAGCGGACGCCATCCTGATCGATCAGGAAAATTTCCAGCTGCGGGATCGAGGTGTTGGATGAGAACTGGGTCAAGCCATCGGTCAAACCGGCGGTTCCAAGATCAAGAGCAACCGTGCTGTTAGCCGCACCTGTCGTAAACGCTGTCAGATCAAGCGAAGTGATCGCGGGGTTGAAAGAGGCAACCGAGCCATCACCATTAAAGGTGATCGCAATCGTGTTCTGGACACCAGCAGTACCAGTATCAGTATCAAGAACTGCAGACGCCAGGCCAGTATTGGTTTGGACAGGGTTGGCAAAGGTTGCAGTCCAAGAGTTGGCAGCAACTTTTGTCCACGTAATACCGATCGTATGACTGACACCTAAGGCATCGAAAATTTCGATGGAGTTGTTGAAAGTATCGGTCGCTGCGGCATCGGCAGGCAGGTTCAGATCAAAGCGTACCTGCCCTGTGGCTTGAGCCGTTCCTGAAACTGTATTCACGTCAATTGGCACGAGTGAGTTCAAATCATTCGAGCTAGTAGATATAACATTACCCTGTTGGTCAGTACGTTGGCCAAGCAGGTAATAACCTTCGTTGTTGATCAGGAAGCCATCGGCATCGGTTCTGAAGTTACCATTACGGGTATAGGTATAACCGGACGGCTGGTTCAGCACGTCATCAGTGACCACGAAGAAGCCGTTGCCATTGATCGCAATATCAGTACCTGAGTCGGTCGCCTGAATCAGACCCTGTGCGTTGATATTCTGATAGCTGTCAAACAGTACGCCGCCGCCTGAAAGACCTTGGCTGGTCTGGTTGCCTGTCACCAGAGAAGTAAAGGCAATACCGCGTGTCTTGTAGGCGGTGGTACTGGCGTTGGCGATGTTTTCGGAAACGGCTGAGATCGCGGCGGCTTGCGCACGCAGACCAGTTACCGAGGCATTCAATGCACTGTTCAAACTCATAGTAAGACTCCTTTTCTAATTTTTATTAGTACTAAGTTGTTGCGGTTGCTTTAGGTGTTCTGATTTTTGTGATATCGCCCATTCCGAAGAGCAGTCCACCAGCGCGCATATCAACGCCGTCTTCTCCGGTTTCAACACCATCGATCAGAACTGTGGTCGTAATGGTGCTGGTAATTGCTTTGTCATCGGCATCGGTTGCTTCAATCTTGAGTGTGAGAACAGTCCCCTCTGCAGGAGCAGGGCTGAAATCAGCAGCATCGACCTTAAAGCCGTAGCTACCTGCATCGAGATCGTTCTGCGTTGCCTGAGACAGAATATTTCCGGCTGAATCCATGACTTTGAAGGTTACTTTCTTCGCATCGGATGGAAGAGTGTAAGTCCAGTCCGCAGCGCCGCCCTGATACGCAGTCATCGGAGTCGCAACATCGGCTTCTTTACCGATGTAACTGAAGGCGCTTGATGAGGCGTTGGTATTGATTGATTCTAGGAGGCTATCGAGCTTGACGTTCGTGTTGATCTGTTGCTCGAGGGCAGAGAATTGCGCCAGCTGGCCGGTGAACTCCTTGGTATCCATCGGATCGAGGGGGTTCTGATTTTTCAACTGAGTCAGCAGAATGTTCAAAAACTGCTTCTGCAGATCTTCGGCTTTTTTCTGAGCGTCAGTTTCGGCGGTCGTCGGGTTGTTCGTGGAAGAACTGCCATTGATGACAGCTTTCGTGCCGGTGGTGTTGGTGCCCGTGATCGGTGTGATAATGGCCATGGTTCAGGTCGCTCCGTTATTCATCAGCCATTAAACGGAACCGGCCGCGAAATGGGGCGCGGCCGGAGCAAAAAAATTCAAAATATGTGCAGATTTCTCTTAAGTGATTGAATTATATGACGCTGCCCTTGATAAGATGATCAAGTGGACTGACCGAAGTATCGCCTTTGCGCTTGAAATACATCTTATACATCTCAAGGAAAGTATCCGGGTTCGCTTCCTCAAAGGCGTGGAGCTTGTCATAATCAAGGGCAAGCTCCTCACCGTACATCTCCTGCCATTTCTTCTGGCTTGGCGGGCTGAGATAGACGTGAATCAGCTCAAGGCCATTGTTTTCAGCAAGCTCGCGCATTTTTGGGAAGGTGAACCGGTGTTCTTGCACGTGAAAGAGCAAGTCATTGCATTCTGACAACATAAAGAAGTCCGAGGCCCTTATACAACGCCGCGCTGGATGATCATCAGGCAAGTTAATGACTTCATGACGGAAACGGCGAATATCATCCGTGGAGGAGCTGAAGCCCCTCTCTTTAATATAGGCGCTGGCCCCGTTTAGAGCGAAGTCACGGGCAATCTGACTGTAGAGTAGGAAGTTGATCCGTCCGCCGGGTTTCATTGTACTGAGAATAGCCTTCAACCCCTTATCCGGATCCTTTAAGTGGTGGAGTACGCCAGAGCTGACAACGAGGTCATACATTCTGCCAATCTTGGCAACCTCCATTAGGTCGCCCTGCATAAAGTCGATCTTGGAAAGGTAACCGATTTCTTCGGCCATGCGCTTGCCATAGGCGATACTGGCCAGGCTGAGATCAACGGCGGTCGTGCGGGCATAAGGCATACTGTTGGCATAGAGCGCTGGTTCCTGTCCTGTGCCGCAGCCTGCGACAAGAATCTGTATGCCTTTGCTGAGCTCTCCGACGCCGGCTGGCAGCTCTTCCATGCTGGTGCTTTTCCAGCGCGGATAAGGGCGTTGCTCATACATTTGACGCACTGCCTGCGAAATATCATCGGTGATTTCAGTAAAGCTTGGGATTGTTGGAATGATTTCAGCTTCGCGTTCCGGGTTCTGGATCTGCGCTTTGATGAGCGGTTTCATATCGTAGAGAATATTTTTTGGCAGCGGCAGTTTATCGCCCGGCTTCTTAATTGTATAAAGAGGGCGGTAGCAGCCATACAAAGCAAAGAGGCAAGCCTCGGCAACATCGCCTGACTTATTCTCGGTAGTGATTTGTTTCAGCGTCGCCTCAAGCTTCTCGAGAAGAGCTTTTTCCTCTGGCGTTTCATAGAAGACGAAATCGTTATACCAGCTCTGTACTGCAAGGGAGCTCAGGAAATCGATGGCCTCTTTCGGCCAGCTGGCCGCATTATCAAGGTGGGTCAGGAAATATCGGCGTATACCCGTTAGAATTTTTTCCGCTTCGATGTTTAGAACAGGAACATTGCGCAGACCTAAGCAGGTAAGCTCTTCGCCAAGTTGATCTTTTATAGCTGTCAGAGATATCTGTTCTGCATCAGGGCCGCCGAGGGCGCGCAGATCTTTTAGATCGGGATTCATCAGGAACAGGCTGGCCCATGCCGGACCGAGATGGCGATATTTAACGTTTTCGGTGCTCAAACAGGTGAGCAAAACCTTATGTGCAACAGGGCTATAATCGCTGTGGTTGAATTTCCGGTAAATATCTACGAGTGCACTGATATATTTGCGGTTGGTCGGATACCGCGAGACAAGATCGATATAAAGAATAACCGCACCAACTGTATCGCCATCCTTGAACAGGGCGCGAGCGAGCTTGCCCTGTAATTCGGCATCGTTGCCGTCAATCTGACGGGCCTTGAAATAATAATAAGCTGCGAGCTTATTATTATTCATTCCGTAAAACAGCTCGCCCAGACCAACGGCCAGTTCTTTCTTTGGATTGAGCGAAAATGATTTTTCAAAGGCCTGAACCGCGCCATCGGTTTCGCCCATATGCACTTTGGCGAGGCCCATATTATAGAAAGCGTCCGCGTTGGTAGGCTCTAAGGTTGCAGCCATCTGATTGGCGTCGCGGGATTCCTGATACCGATTCTGTTTGGCCCATATCAGGCCAAGTTTGATCCAGTAATCGGCATTGGTTTCGTTCAAGGCAATTGCTTCAGCGATAGCTGCTTCTGCTTCCGGCAATTTCCCGGCCTTCAAAAGGCGGAGGCCATTTTCATAGTGTTTCTGAGCGGCGGCTGGGGACATGAGAGGGACCTTTTAAGATTTTCAGGAATGATAATCGGGATTTGCAAGCCGTTAAAGGCTTTCTTAACCATTCCCGTATTATGATTAAAAAATAGGTCGAATTGTATGGATTCAGTTGGGCCTTAAAAAATGGTAAGATTCGCACATTAAATAGAAGCCTAATCGCAGTATGCGTGACGGTTTCGGGTTCTGAAGGATCGGAACTTTTAAACATTAAGGCAAACAAACTCTAGAAGGAGAACAACATGCCTGTTATCGCAACTAATACCTCGGCGAACACCGCCCTCATTTACCTCAACTCAAACTCGCGCGCACAAGAAAAATCGTTGGCCAAGTTGTCCAGCG
>CAYJDG010000051.1:8700-15328 GCA_964368875.1 uncultured Pseudobdellovibrionaceae bacterium | reverse complement strand
TTTCCGGTCGATCAGCTTTTTAAATCCGACACCGACCTGCGCGTTTTTATGATGGGCGTTGTCGCACGGCGCGGTGCGATTGCCGATATGAACGGTGAAATACAGATGGGCGCTGCGGCTGTCAGCATGCAGATCGGCACGCCAGAGGCTCCGCTGCGTATTGGTCTGGTCTCGTTGCCCCTCAGGCTCGCAACCACGCCCGAAGAATTTGCGCCCTTCATCACGCCTGATCGCGCCAGCCAACCAGCGAGCGCTGAGCGCATGCGCGATCATCGCACTTTTACTGCCGCCCATGAATTTTATCATCTGATTCAGTTCGCCGAGCGTGGCGTTTATCTTTACGCGGGAGCTGGGGGTGAGATGGTATCGCCTGACCAGACGGATGAGGTGTACGCAGATCGCAGCGCGCTGGCAGACGTGCCTGCGCTGGTGCGGGCCGGATTGATCAAAGACCCGCTGATTGCGGTTGATGTGATCGCCGCCCGGCGTCTTGAGACGATGCAGAGATTTGTTTTAAGCCAGGTTCAAAGCGGTCCGGGGCAGGGGGCGCTGATCGCGTTAGATGACCATGCGGTCGGCTATTCTGTCACCAGCGGCGACAGTCTTGCCGCCCAAAAAGAAAGAGTGACCCGCGCCGGAACGGAAATCCGCGCCGTTTTCCGCTCCGCCATCGACCGGGCTTTCGAAGACGCAGCGGACGGAAAAGCCCCGCCGCATGTACAGGCGGCGTATGCCGAGTCCCAAGAAAGTTACGAGCGGATGAGAAAATATTATCCGCCGCCGTCCGATATGTCGGCGCAGGATCTGCATAAACGCGAGCAGACATTGCGCCTGCAAGCCTTTACCGAGGTGCTGATGAACTCACCGGAGTTCATGCGCGATATAGCAACGCAGATGAGGAACATGCCAAGCCTGTCGGCGACCAGCGCGGGCATGGCCGGAGATTTCGTCAACGCGTACGAACGTCTGATTAAACAAGCTCCTGCTCCTGCGCCGGAAAAAGAAGCTACCCCTGCGCCCGCGCCGATAGCCAGGCTTGCCGTGCAGGCGCCGTGAAACTGGACGCAATCCGAACGCCTGAACTGCCTATTCAAACGCTTTGACGATGTCTTCGGTCATTTTCTTGGCGTCGCCCAGCAGCATCAGCGTGTTGTCGGCGAAGAAGAGCGGGTTGTCGATCCCGGCATAGCCAGACCCCATCGAGCGTTTGACAAAGAGCACCGTTTTCGCGCGCTCGACATCGAGCACCGGCATGCCATAGATCGGCGAGCCGGGATCGTTCTTGGCGGCTGGGTTGGTGATGTCGTTCGCGCCGATGACGTAGGCGACATCAGCCTGGGCGAAGTCGCGGTTGACGTCTTCGAGTTCGAACACTTCGTCGTAAGGGACGTTGGCTTCGGCGAGAAGCACGTTCATATGACCAGGCATGCGGCCCGCGACCGGGTGGATCGCGTATTTCACATCGACGCCGTGTTCTTTCAGCTTGTCAGCCATTTCACGCACCACATGCTGGGCCTGCGCAACCGCCATGCCGTAGCCCGGCACGATGATAACGCGGGCAGCGTTTTTCATGATAAAGGCCGCGTCTTCGGCAGAGCCGATCTTGGCTGATTTATCGCCGCTTGAGTAAGCAGACGACGCCGCAGTCGCGCCGAAGCCGCCGAGCACAACCGAGAGGAAGGAACGGTTCATCGCCTTACACATTATATAGGAGAGGATCGCACCTGAGGCACCGACCAGCGCCCCGGTGATGATCAGCAACGGGTTGTGCAGCGTAAAGCCGATACCCGCCGCCGCCCAACCGGAATAGGAATTCAGCATCGAGACGATCACCGGCATATCTGCGCCGCCAATCGGGATGATGATGAGAATGCCAATTGCAAGAGCCAGCACAACGATCGCCCAGAACACCGCGGTGCTTTCAGTCATGCAGAGGAGCACAATCAGGCCAACCAGCGTCAGGCCGAGGGCGGCGTTGACGAGGTGTTGGCCAGTGAAAGTGACAGGCTTGCCCGAGATCACGCCCTGCAATTTACCCCAGGCGATGATCGAACCCGTGAAGGTGATCGCCCCGATGGCAACACCGAGCGACATTTCGATCAGGCTGGAGAGATGGATGTCGCCGGGCGTGCCGATGTTATAGGCAACCGGGTTGTGATACGCGGCAGCCGCGACACAGACGGCAGCAAGGCCGACCAGCGAGTGGAAGGCTGCGACGAGCTGGGGCAGGGCGGTCATCTGGATTTTGATGGCCGTCACCGACCCGATCACACCGCCGACGATCAACCCGGCGATGATGAGGCCATAAGACTGCACGTTCGGCATCAGGATGGTGGTCAGGATGGCAAGGATCATCCCGGTCACGCCGTAGTTCAGCCCTTTGCGCGAGGTTTCAGGAGATGACAAGCCGCGCAGCGCCAGAATAAAGAAGACGGACGACACGAGGTAAAGAAGCGGTGCGTATGTGACGATCAGGTCGGTCATGATGGCCTAGCCTCTTTTCTTGAACATGGCGAGCATCCGGCGGGTCACGATGAAACCGCCAAAGATGTTGATAGAGGCAAGCACGACGGCGAGGAAACCCATCGCGCTGGAAAAATCGAGATCGGCGGGGCCGGCGGCAATCAGGGCGCCGACGATGATGACCGACGAAATCGCGTTGGTAATCGCCATCAAGGGCGAGTGCAACGCGGGTGTGACGCGCCAGACGACATAGTAGCCGACGAAACAGGCGAGCGCGAAGACCGTCAGGTACATGGCGAAGTCGCCACCCTGACCGCCCATGGCGTACCCATAGGAGCTGGCATCGGTGGCAAGTTTTTGCGCCTGTTCGGACAGGGCTGCTGCCGTATCGGCAACCCCTTGCGCCTGATGGACGATGGATGTTTGCGGGTCTTGCATGATCAACCTCTTAAGATTGGAAATTCGGGTGAATGACGGAGCCGTCTTTGGTCAGGACGATGCCCTTGAGGATGTCGTCGTCCATGCTGACCGCGAGCGCGCCTTCTTTGGTCACCAGCAAATTCACCAGATTGGCGAGGTTGCGGGCATAGAGGGCGGAGGCATCGGTCGCGAGACGGGATGGCACATTCTTGAAGCCGACAATCGTCACGCCGTTCACGTCGATCACTTCGCCGGGACGGGACAGCGGACAATTGCCGCCCTGTTCGACGGCGAGATCGACGATGACCGAGCCGGGCTTCATCGAGCGCACCATATCTTCAGAGACGAGCACGGGGGCAGGTCTGCCGGGGATGAGCGCCGTGGTGATGACGATATCCTGCCGGGTGATGTGATCAGCAACGAGCTTGGCCTGTTTTGCTTTGAAGTCTTCGGACATTTCTTTGGCGTAGCCGCCGGAGGTTTCGGCGTTCTTCACTTCGTCGCTTTCGACCATGACGAAGGTGCCGCCAAGCGATTGCACCTGTTCCTTGGCAACCGCACGCACGTCGGTCGCGCTCACGACTGCGCCAAGACGCTTGGCGGTCGCAATCGCCTGAAGCCCAGCAACGCCTGCGCCCATGACGAAAACACGGGCCGGGGCAATCGTCCCGGCGGCAGTCATCATCATCGGGAACGCGCGGTTAAAGTAGGCCGCTGCATCGAGCACGGCTTTATAGCCGGCAAGGTTCGACTGCGAAGAGAGCACGTCCATCGCCTGCGCGCGCGTGATGCGTGGCACCAGCTCCATCGACATGGTGGTGAGCTGGCTCTGCGCATAGCCGGACAGGCGATCTTTGTTGGCATAAGGATTAAAAAGACCGATCACGATTGCGCCTTTTTTGGCGGAGAGAGAAGCCGGGGCCTGCACACATAATATAATGTCAGCATCGCGCACCCCGTCACCAATCGTCGCGCCAGCGGCGACATAGTCGGCATCGGGATAGGACGCGGCACTGCCTGCGCCAGCCTGCACGGTCACGGCCAAACCCTTGGCGATATATTTTTTGACAGCATCTGGCGTGGCGGCCACGCGCTTTTCAAGGTCGGCTGTTTCTTTAAGGACAGCTAGTCTGATGGCCACGGCGGATCTCCGGGTTGATTTGCGATATTACAAGTTGTGAAAACGGACTTCAGTCTGCCTTATCCGGGCGACTCTGTGAAGGGCGGAAGCAGATAAATCAACAGGGAGAGTTAAGGCGTAAAAGCTGGCTTTTGAGCGAGTAAAGCCACCTGCCGCTCGGGCGGTGCTGGCGGAGCCGGGAGAGAAGGCGCGGCAGACGGAGAGCTGCCCCCGGTCAGGCGCTCCATGAGAGCAGCATATTCGGCGGCACCGGGAGTTTGCCCGACGGTCGGGCCGGATTTGAGCTGGAGCTGCGCGGCCCCGGAGGGTGTGATCTCGCTCTCGCGTTCCTGAATATAGTGACGCACATCCGGTTCATCTACGCCGACTCGCCCTTCGGTGCGGCGGGATTCGTATTCGGCCTTGCTGTCATAGAGTTCAATAACGCGGGTGGCAGGCGGAGGCGGGGCTCCGGTCTTGGCAGCCTGCGCCTGAAGACGCGCATCGATCATCTCGTTAAAATCGTTCGGCTTGTTGCTATGCCCAGCCCCCCAGATGACGACGCTCTTTTCACCCCCGGCCAGCTCGATCATGCGCTCAGCCCGCAAGGCTTCACGGCCTTCGTCCGTGCGCGTCGCGTTCGACGCAACCATTGCTGCCGTCACGGCCCGTATATATTTGATTTCCTGCTGGCTGTATTCGCTGAAGGCGATGACATCCTTGCGTGGAATTTCAAACGACGGATCTTTGGCCCGTTGTTCTGCTATCGCCTCCATCGCCGGATTGGCATTCCGGAAGCGCTGCAGCGTCAATTCAGCTTGCGTGAGGGCCGCAGAAGTTTCGCTGTCATGGTCGCCGCTGAAGACAACGCGGATACCATTATCGCGCGATCTGATGAGAAGGTTAGCAAAGTTATCCGCAGAAGCTTTTTTGTCCGCTGCCGTCTCGGCATGAGAAGAGACGTAATACTGCGACTCTTTTCTGATTTCATCATCGGTCAGGCCGGGCGGTTTGGAATAGACCTTTTCAAGAAAGGCATGGGTCGCGAGAGAATCCTGCGCACGCCTAAGCTCATCGATATTGCTCTGGCCTATGATGCCGACGGCGCGTTCATAGCCCTTGCCGAAGGCCTTGCTCCATTCTTCGCGCTCCTGCGGCGTCCCGAACATTTTCAGCCCCGCAGTCTCGCGGTCGGTTTCGGCGCTGATGACCGCATCGTGCTTGGCCTTGATCGCTTCTAGCACTGCGGCCCGGTCCTCGGCTGTGCGTGCGCCTGCAAGATCAGGATATTTCTTTTCAAGATCCTTGAACGCGATCACGTCATATTCGATCATGATTTTTTTGACACCATTGGCCGCCATCACCGGAATGTCATCGTTGAGCGTGGCGTGGATCGACTGTTTTTTGTGATTGGTGTCGCCGACCACCGTAAACTGCTGCGCTCCAGCCGTAAGACTGCCAACAGGATGCGCGGGGTCGATCTGGATTTTATCGGCCATCTTAAGGGGTCAACTCTGGCGCTGGGGTGAGTGCTGCAACCTTGCGTTCAGGCGGAGGGGGTGGAGGCGCAGGCGCAGGCGCGATAGCAAGGGATGGCTCCGCCGCAGCAGGTTTGGCGGTCAGGCGACCCATGAGCGCGGTATATTCATCCATGCCGGGGCTTTGGCCAGCAGAAACCTGCGGGGCCGCTTCGAGACGATCAGCGCCTGAGGGCGTGATTTCGAGTTTCTTTTGTTTGATGTAAAAACGCGCATCCGGTTCATCGACATCGACGCTGCGGCTCATGCGGCTTTTATCATCGCGGTACAGTTCAATCACTGCGGTCGGGGCAGGGGGAGGTGCGCCGGTTTGTGCAGCCTGCGCCTGCAAACGGGCATCGATGACTTCGTTAAAGTCGTTGGCTTTTTCAGTGTGGCCTTTGCCCCAGATGACGAGAGCCTTGTCGCTGCCAGCCGCAGCCATCACACGTTCAGCACGCTGGACTTCAAGGGCGGGATCCTTGCGGATGGCAAGACGGGCTTCGAGCGCCTCAGCATGTGCCCGCCGCAGGTCAATATATTTATCCTGAAACGCAACATAGTCTGCGAGTTCCGCGTCAGGCACCTTGAATTTCGGGTCGGCCCGAGTCTGGTCAAGATAGCCTGCAAATTTTTCATGTTTGTCGAGGTGGCTCTCGAGCGCGTCTACCGCATCCTGCGCAGCGATCCGGATTGCAAGCGGTGCGCGGTCGCCAACCATATGGATGGTCATCCCTTGCTGGCGGGCGATAATCAGCTGGTCGGCGTAAGCACGGGACGAGGCATCCTGTTCTTCAGGCGTGGTTGCATTACCTACAGTATACTTGGCGGTTTTCTCTCTGATCTGTTCATCGGTGAGCGGTGCTGTGCGCGAAAAGGTGCCGTCGAGAATTTCATGAATATCGAGATCTTCCTGCGCATCCTGAAGAAGTATTTTCTCGACTTTGGTCATGGCGAGACCCCGATCATAGCCGCGCGAGAAGGCGGCCTTCCAGCGGTCATTATCGGCATAGACATCTATGCCAGCGGCTTCTTTCTGACCTTCTGCACTTGGTCGCGCCTCATAGGCATCTTCATAATCTTTGAGAACTCTGCGGCGCTCGTCCCA
>CAYJDG010000051.1:0-8600 GCA_964368875.1 uncultured Pseudobdellovibrionaceae bacterium | reverse complement strand
GCTACTGCGGCAGACGGGTTGGCCACGCCCATGCGCTCCATAAATGCCGCATATTCGTTTACGCCGAGACTTTGACCCGTGGTTGCGGCTTTAAGGTCGAGGCGCGTGGCACCTGATGGGGTAATTTCAACTTCGCGCTCGTCGATGTAAAAACGCGCATCCGGTTCGTCGGGACCATCCATATCGGCGATTTCTACGCGGTGATTGCGCGAGAGATAAAGTTCGAGCACGGCAGTTGGGGCTGGTGCGGGCTTGCCCGCGCGGGCCGCCTGTTCGGCAAGTCGTGCATCGAGCATCTCGTTAAAGTCATTGAGCTTGCTCGCATGATTTGAGCCCCAGACGACGACAGCTTTTTCTCCGTTCGCAGCGGCAAGAATCCGGTCGACGCGTTGTTGCTCGCGCACCGGGTCGGTGCGCAAGGCCATCTTCGCGGCCATCGCCTGATTTTCGATTTCGCCGAGGCGGTAAAGTTCCTGCATATATGCATGTTGGCCTGCTTGGTCCTCGGGCGGGATCACGAACCCACGTTCGTTCTTTACTCTCTCCCAGTTCTCTGCATATTTTGGATTGCTTTCGACATGCCGTGTGATGGCATCAGACGCCTGTTTGAGATTGCTGCGGGTCTGGAAATCAGCTATATCACCCGTAAAATGCACAGTAATTCCAGCTTTACGACTTTCGATCAGAAGATTGCCGAAGTTGACACCGGACTGCGCCTGATCATCGGCCATGACTGCCGCATACTTTTTCGCTTCGACCAAAATCTCTGCATCGCTTATGCGCGGTGGTTTGGAGTAGACGCGATCTAGAAGTTCGTGACACGCTAGATCATATTGCGCTTCCATGAGCGTATCTAGCTGAGCCGCGAACTTCACATCGGCGCGTTTATATCCCCGATCGAAGGCAGCATTCCATTTCGCGCTATCGCGGTCGGGATCAAGTCCTGAGAGTTCTTTCAGGATGACCTGCTGACGAAGATCATAAATACGGGTGGACTCGGCGAGAAGAACTTTGCGCCGTTCGTCCCAAGTCGTGGCCTGCGCCATGGCGGGATAGGTTTTGGCCATCTCATCAAGTGATTGGGCGCTGAACTCAACCATGATGTGTTTGACGCCGTTGCGGGCCATGGTGGGAATGTCGGCGTTGATCGCGGCGTGAATGCCTTCTTTGCGGTGATCCGTATCGCCAGCAATCGTGAACTGCTGGTCGCCCGCAGTCATGCTGCCCAGTGGGTGGGCCGGATCGATCTGGATTTTACCAGCCATTACACACTCTTCTTTATTGCCCCCAGTTTAACCCATTTTTGCTTCTTAACTCTATGAAAAATAGGAGAATTTTTGGTTAAGAGGGGGTGGAGAATTTAATATGAAAACTAATATCTGCTTTAAACGGGCGATTCCTTCAAAAACATCAATATCTTACCCCCGCTGCTCTGGTCAGGGGGCCATTTCTGCTGTAAATTCAACTACGACTTTTCTCATGGGGGCTATTCTGTCCAACCGTACCTTTTCGCTGCGCCTTTTGACCGCTTTGGCCCTGGTTTTACCAGCCTATTCCGCCCACGCTGAGACCGTGCATGAGGCGGTTGCCTCCGCTTTGCAGCAGCATCCGACGCTGGAGCAGGCGATTGCCGTGCAGCGGTCCGCCCATGAAGACGTGACCGTCGAACGGTCGTCCTACTTCCCGAAAATTTCCGCCAACACCGCTGTCGGGCGCGTCTATGGCGACAACGCCACCAGCCGGGGCCTGAGCGTCACGCGCGGCGCGGGGTATTCCAATATGTGGGAAGGCTCGCTGGCCGTGAACCAGATTTTGTTTGATGGTTTCCGCACGCCGAACCTTGTCGGGTCTGCCAAGGCGAAAGAAGCCGCGGCTGCGGCGGCGCTGATCGAAGCGCGCGAAACGCTCGCGCTGCAAACGACGCTGGCCTATCTCAATGTTCTGCGCACCCGCGAAAGTCTCTCTTATATAGAAGGCTATCTCGGCACGCTTGGCGAATACCGCAACCGCATTTCATCGATGGTCAAGGAAGGCGCGGCGGATGATGCCGAGCTGCAGCAGGCCGAAGAGATTCAGCTCGAAGTCCAGAACCTGATCGCGAGTTTCAAAGGCCAGACGCTGGTCGCCGACGCCGAATACGCCAAGCTGACCGGCCATCTGCCGCAGGCACCGCTGGTGCGTCCGGCTGACCTTGCGCTGCCAGCAACCTATCAAGACGCCATTCAGGCCGTGTGGACGACGCACCCGCAGGTGCAGCAGTCCAATCAGACGATCATCGCCCATGGCTTCGAAGCCGATGCGAGCAAGGCTGCGCTGTATCCGACCGTCACCGGCGAACTCTCGGCGTATGCCAAGGATGTCGATGATCTGATCGGTGGCGAAGTCGAAGATAACCGCGCGCTGGTGCGGGCCACATGGGAAATGTCGACCGGGGGCGCAGAACTCGCCCGCGTGCGCAAAGCCAAGCATGAATATGCGCAAAGCAAAGCCAGCAAAAACGAAACTCTGCGCAACATCGAAGCCGCGATCCGCACCGCTTATGCTGATCTCGAGTCGAGTTCGCAGCAGAAAAACATTCTGACCGAGCGCCTTGCCGCCGATCAGCAATTGCTGAAGACCTATAACGTCCAGTTCGAAGGCGCGAAGGTTCGCATCCTGCAACTGCTGCAAAGCGAAAACCAGTTGCTCAACGCCAAGCTCGACCTGATGAACGCCGACTACCGGAATCTTGCCGCTCAATATTCCGTGCTCGGCAGCATGGGCCGCCTGCAGGGACAAATGACTGCAGCTCCAAGCCCGGTCGCAGAGAATGCAAAACGCTAATCCGCCAACCGACAGCCTCTTAAGCTGTCTCGTTTTCCTTACCGCCCATCATGGCAAGGCCCGCTCTGCCGACGCGCTGGTTGCGGGATTGCCGTATGACGCGCGGGGCATGAGCACCGAACTCTTTATCGAGGCCGCGCACCGCATCGGTCTGCGTGCGCAGAAGGTCGAACGCCGGGGTTTGAGCGATATTCCCAAACAGGTTCTGCCGTGCGTGGTGATGCTGAAAGACGGCAGTGCCTGCGTGCTGCTATCGCATGAAAACAAAGCCGTGGTGACGTGGTTGCCAGCCACACAAAAGAAACATGAAGCGACGCCGGACGAGTTTGCCAAAGCTTACGCGGGCGTTGCCCTGCTGGTGAAGCCGCAGCCGTTCTTTATCGACCGTGAATTGCTCGATACGTCCAACCCGGCGTTGCACTGGTTCTGGGGCGCAGTACGAGAGAACAAGGAAGCTTACATCCGTGTCGGCGTGGCATCGCTCCTGATCAATATTTTCGCGCTCGCCAGCCCCGTCTATATTATGAACGTCTATGACCGCGTTATTCCCAACGCCGCGACCGAGACAGGGTGGGCGCTCGCGATTGGCGTGCTGATCGTGTTCACGGCTGATTTCATAATGCGCACGCTGCGCGGCTACTTCGTCGATTACGCCGGGCGGCGCATCGATGTGCAGGTGACGCGGCGCGTGTTCGATCAGGTGCTCGACATGAAAATCGCCAACCGCCCGGCCTCGAGCGGCGCGTTCGCCAACATGCTGCGCGATTTCGACAGCATCCGCGATTTCCTGACCTCGGCGACGATGACCGGGCTGATCGACCTGCCGTTCGGCATCATGTTCGTGCTGGTGATTTTCTTTCTGGGCGGGCAGTTGGGGCTTGCGGTTCTGTTTTTGATGGCCCTCGCGCTGGCCCTGAGTCTCATACTGCAAGTGCCGCTGAAAAAATTCGTGCGCCAGTCGATGCAGACGGCGGAAACCAAGCATGGGTTGCTGGTCGAGGCGATTTACGGGCTTGAGACGATCAAGACCATCGGTGCGGATGGCCGGATGCGCGCCCGTTACGCCGAGCATGTCGCCGAGAATGCGGTTGCCGGGCAGAACTCGCGCTTTTATTCGGGCCTCGGCGTAAACATCGCAACGTTCATTCAGCAGGCCGCCTCGGTGCTGGTCATTCTGTGCGGCATGTACATGGTGCAGGGCGGCAGCCTGACGACAGGCGCATTGATTGCGTGCGTGATGTTGTCGGGTCGCGCGCTCACGCCGATTGCATCGATTGCCAATCTGATGTCGCGTTACCATCAGGCGATCATGTCGCTCAAGACACTTAACGGCGTGATGAGCAAACCGGTCGAGCGGCCAGCCGGGAAAGAATTTCTCTACCGCCCCGATCTCAAGGGCCAGGTCACGTTCGACCGTGTGCAGTTCGCTTATCCGAATTCAGACCGCAAAATTCTTGAGAACGTATCCTTCACCATCAATGCCGGGGAAAAAGTCGGCATCATCGGGCGGATCGGGTCGGGCAAGAGCACGATTGCCCGCCTGATCGTGCAGCTCTATGAACCGGACGCAGGCGCGATCCTGATCGACCAGAGCGACAGCCGCCAGCTCGATCCCGCCGATCTGCGCCGCAAGATCGCCTATATCGGGCAGGACGTCACGCTCTTCCAAGGCAGCGTGCGCGATAACATCACCGCCAGCCGCCCGCAGGCAACCGAAGAAGATATTCTCGCTGCCAGCAAGGCCGCTGGCGCACATGGCTTTATCGCCGCGCATCCGCTTGGCTATGACGCACCAGTCGGCGAGCGCGGTGACGGACTGAGCGGCGGGCAGAAACAATGCATTGCGCTTGCACGGGCCCTCCTGATGAAACCAACCGTTCTCCTGTGCGATGAGCCGACCAATGCGATGGACGCGGCCTCGGAAGATAATTTCGCCCGCCTGATCGGTGCGGAGAGCAAAGAGCGGACGCTGATTTTGATCACGCACCGCACCAGCCTTCTGCCGCTCGTGGACCGCCTGATCCTGATCGACCGCGGCCAGATTTTGGCGGACGGTCCGCGCCAGCAGGTGCTCGACGCCATCGGGAACGGAAAAGTGCAGGTGCCGAAATGAAAAAGACGCTGCCTGATACCGCCTTTATGGACGATCTCGACGCGATGAAGGTGCTGACCCCAAGCCGCGCCGCCAATCTGCTGCTTTATTCGATTTGCGCTCTGGTTGTGTTGTTCTTTGTCTGGGCTTCTCTTTCGAAGGTGGATGAGATTTCACGCGGCATGGGGCAGGTGGTGCCATCCATCGATGCACAGATCGTTCAGTCTCTCGATGGCGGAATTTTGCAGGAGCTTCTCGTCAAGGAGGGTGACCTCGTCAAGAAAGATCAGGTGCTGATGCGCCTGCGCGATATCGGTGCTGGGTCGGAAGAGCGCGGCACGAGCGCGAAGCTTGCCAATCTGCGCGCCCGCAAGGCGCGGCTTGAGGCGGAGGCCAATGGCACGCCGTTCGTCATCCCGGATGAAATCAAAACCACCGCCCCGAAAATCGCCGCAACTGAACTACAGCTGTACCAATCGCGGCAGGAAGAATACCAGAACGCGCTGAACATGATCGGCAACAAGATCGAGAGCGTGAGTGCGCAGATACAGGAACTCAATTCCCAGATCAGCCGCGACGGGCAGAATATCGGCCTGATTCAGAAAGAACTGGCGATCACCCAGCGCATGGTCGCGCAGAAAGCTGCGCCGCAGATCGAGGAGATCCGCCTGCAGCGTGAACTGAACGACGCGCAAGGCAGTCTGCGTGGCGCGAAGGAGAGAAAAGCCGGGCTTGAGGCCGAACTCAGCTCCGCCCAGAAAGAAAAGAAAGATCAGGCCGATAAATTCCGCTCGCAGGCTCTCGGTGAACTCAACAACACCGAAACCGAGCTGACCGGGCTTTCCGAAAACCTTAAGACGGTCGGCGATAAGGTCAACCGCGCGGAAATAAAATCGCCGGTCGATGGCGTTGTCAATAATCTTGCGATTACCACCGTGGGTGGCGTGCTTGAGCCTGCGATGCGCGTGGCGGAAATCATTCCGGTCGGCGACGACCTGAAAATCACCGCAAAAGTGACACCCAATGATATCGCCTTCCTGAAAGTCGGACAGAAAGCGCGCGTGCGCGTGACGGCGTATGACTCACAGCGCTATGGCTACCTGCCGGGTGAGCTGGTAAGGGTCGGCGCGAACAGCACACAGGGCGAAGACGACAAGGTTTTCTTCGAGATCGAAGTGCGCACGACCCAGAACTATCTCGGCACTGCCGACCACCCGCTGCCGATCACCGCCGGGATGGTCGCCGAAGTCGATGTCATCACCGGACGGAAAAGTATTCTTGAATATCTGCTGCGCCCGGTTCTGCGTCTTAAGGACCGCGCGCTGACGGAGCGCTAACGCCTATGAAATGGATTCTTACCAGCCGCTGGATTCACACATTGTTCCTGCTGGCGCTGCTCAGCGGTGCTCTGCTGGTGCGTCAATATGATGCGCCATGGCTGAAAGGCTTCGGCTATCAAGCCTTCGATGCGTATAACCGCATCACGCCGCGCCCAACCACTGATCAGGTGGTGATCGTCGATATCGATGAAGCGTCCCTGCGCGACGACCGCCTCGGCCAGTGGCCCTGGCCGCGCACGGTAATGGCGCAGCTTGTCACCAATCTCAAAGCCGCCGGAGCCAAGGCGATTGTGTTCGATATGGTCTTTTCTGAGAAAGATCGCACATCACCTACAGCCCTCCTCAGCCAAATGCCCGAGGGCAGCTTGAGTGCCGAGGCCAAAGGCGAGCTGACTGCACTTCCTGATCATGATGATCAACTTGCCGCAGCGTTCAAAGAGGCTGGTAACGTCGTGACCGGCTTCGTCTCGTCCGGATCGGTTCATACAGCCGGACATACACCGCGCGTGCCACGCAATATCCAGTTCATGAAGGGTACCGATCCGCTGAAAACCCGGATGGCTACCGTGCGTGCGCCAGTGACGACCCTGCCGGAACTGGAGGCGGCGGCAGCGGGAAACGGATTTTTCAGCACCGAGCCAGATTATGACGGCATCATCCGCTCCGCCGCTCTGCTGCAGCGCCTCGATGCAGTTCAGCCGGGCGAGCCACCCTCGTATTATGCCATGCTGGCGCTCGAGGGCCTGCGCATCGCCGAGACGGATAATTCGAGCCTCGCTGTCAGGCCGATCAAGAATAAGGATGCCAGCGTTTTTTCACCCAATTTTGAAATCGCCATCGATAAAAAATACCGCATCCCGATCGATGATGACGGAAAATTCTATGTTCATTTCACCCCAGCCCGCCCCGATCAGTATATTCCGGCGTGGAGGGTGGTCGATAATTCGGTTGAGTCCTACAAGATTAAGGACAAGATCGTGTTGGTCGGGACGAGCGCCATCGGCCTGAAGGATATCCGGTCGAGCCCGCTCAACCTGTTCGTGCCGGGGGTGGAAATTCATCTCAATATCATCGAGCAGATTTTGCAGGGCCGTTTTCTGTCCCGCCCGAATTCGATCATCGGCATCGAGACGATCTTTATCCTGTTCGTCGGGTTGATGATCATTCTGCTGGCACCGTTTATCAACGCGGTTCTGCTCTCTGTCTTCACGGCGCTGACGATGCTTGGGATCGGTGGGATGTCATATTGGCTGTTCGACACGCGCGGCTTGCTGCTCGATCCGGTTTTTCCATCGCTCACGGTCTTTTTCCTATTCGTCTCAGCGGTCATGCTGACCTATATCCGCACCGAGATCGAGCGACGCACCGTGCGCCATGCGTTCGGGTTGTATATCTCGCCGGACTATATGAAAGACCTGACTGAAAATCCCGATCAGTTGCGCCTTGGCGGCGAGATCAGAGATATCAGTGTCATGTTTACCGACATTCGCGGGTTTACGGGCATCTCCGAGCAGTTGAAACCGGATGAATTGATCCAGCTGATGAATGATTTCCTGACCCCGATGTCGGACATGGTCATGTCGAACCGGGGCACCATCGATAAATATATGGGCGACGCGATGATGGCGTTCTGGAACGCGCCTATCGAAGACCCTGAGCATCCACGCCATGCCTGTATCGCTGCTTTGGCCATGAACGACGCACTGACGCCGATTAATGCGCGATTGGTTCAGCAGGCCGAGGCGGCAGGAAAAGCGCCGCTACAGCTTAAGGCGGGTATCGGCATCAATTCCGGCCCCGGGGCGGTCGGTAATATGGGCTCGCGTCAACGTTTTGCGTATTCCGTTCTCGGCGATACGGTCAATCTGGCGTCGCGCCTTGAGAGCCAGACCAAAGCCTACGGCGTCGATATCCTGATCGGGGAGACGACCGCGAATGCGGTGCGCGATTTCGCGGTGCTTGAGCTAGACTTGATGCGCGTCAAGGGCAAGCTCCAGCCAGCGCGGATTTTCACGCTGCTGGGTGGTCATGAGGCGGCGATGGACAGCGAATTCCATGTCCTGCGTCTTGCCCATGATGAAATGCTGAAATTATACCGTGATGGCCAGTTTGACCTCGCGCAGGAGCGCATCATCGATTGTCTCGCACATGCTCCGGCGAACATAGCCGGATATTATACAATGATGCGCGAGCGCATGGACGCGCTCAAGAAAACTCCGCCCGCAGCTGACTGGGACGGAGTCTTTATAGCGACCAGCAAATAGATCCTAAAGGCCAGTTACGCCCAGAGCTGCCTGATTGACGTAGAGGGTCAGGTTGCCGTTGCTCCACACGTTATAGGTATC
>CAYJDG010000050.1:0-15696 GCA_964368875.1 uncultured Pseudobdellovibrionaceae bacterium | reverse complement strand
TATAACTCAAGTGGGAACGTCAGTATTGGCTGCGTTGCTGGCGATCTTGAAACCAGAAACTGTATAGATATGGCTGCTGCGCCCGCAAGCCCAACCAGATTTGCATCAAGCCAAGCCTACCTAGGTGGAACCGCAAACAATTTTGACGACATCATTCAATATTTCGCAACCAACGTGACCGCAAGATGGCGCCGCACCAATGCCAACCCTGACGATATACAAACCATTACGAACGCGAATGTCGGTGTAGGTGTTGCAACTCCTGGCGTCGCACTTGAAATTAGTCAAAATGGCGGTTCCCCTGCTATCCCTGGCGTGGGCGATACATGGCAAGGTGGCGTAAGGGTAACAGGGACTAAAACTATAGCTGGTCTGCCTTATGAAACCGGCATTAATGCCGATAAAATTTGTGACGAGACGGGAACCAACTGTTTCAGACCAGAAAATTTTGCTTCAGTCGCAGGGATTGCAACCTGTCCTGCTGGCACATACATGACCGGGATCAAAGGGGATGGGACCAATGCTATAGCTGAATGCAAACCCATTCGTGTCTCTTGTCAGCCTCCTAACGTTTTGACTGGTTTGACCGCTGCTGGAGTGCCTATTTGCGCGGCAGTCAGCACGAACTGCACGCTTAGCAACGTCCAGATTTGTGAAGGCAGCTACGCAACCTTCCAACTGAAAAGCAGCAACGAAGCAGGCATAACCAATCCTACGCCAACCAGCGCGAAGGCTGTTCCTGATGCCGGGAACGGAATTCACAACGTCGCTTATTACCTTTTTGATGCAGGCTCCTACCCTCTGAACAAAGCCCGAGCTGAGTTTTTGTGCAGCAACGGCAACTGGCTTAAAACCGGTAACCGCGCTGGCCTGTGTTCATGCATGCCAACCTTGCCACCGAACAATGTTGACTGCACCACCACCCCGATCTCTCCGTCCTGCTTCGGCACAGGTGCATGTGCAGGTTACGCTACCGGTGCCACTTCGATTCCGTACACATTTGATGCTGTAAACTGTGGATGGGTTGGCGGTGTGCCTACAATTGGTACATGTACCTGCCCTGCCCCAGGCGCCGCCCCTGCAACAGTCGCCTGTGGCGGTGGATATAATACCGGTCTGCAGGTTCCTGGATGGACATGGGATCCCAATCCGGCCGTTTGTAACTGGAATGCCAATCCATCAACCTGCGCCTGTAATCCGGCAAATGAAGTTCCACCGACTACGGCAGGAGCTACAAGGCCAGGCCCTGGCGTTACTCTGTGTAAAAACCTGCCCGGCTTTGCAGGGTATGCGGGTAATGCGACGGAAATCCAAAGGTTCAACGCGACCGTTGGTGCGTGCGGCTGGTACTTCGACTCCTGGGATACAAGTGCATGTACCTGCGACCCAACACCGTTCTCTGAAGTAGCACCATCTACCTGTAACGCAGCTTGTCAGAACGAAACTGTCCAAGCTAAAAACTGGTATCACTATGGTGCACCTGGCTGTACGAAGATTTTTGACTACAGCGATCCTTCGACCTGTGTTGCCAAATCATTCTCCTGGCAGCCTCTCGCGTCCTCGACACCACTCTCTGGCCAGCCTGGTCACGGACCATATGCCAAAGGCTCAGCATGTAACACCAACTGTATGGTCACGAATACAGCTGGCGAACTGCAAGCCTGCTGGGAACCTGACTCGCCGTCAGGCTTCAAGATACACTCGTGTGTCTGTCAATAAGGATGGGAATTATTTCAGCTTAAGCTGAGAGAGCACCGCAAAAGGATTATCCTCTGATTTAGCCTCAGCCGAATAAACCTTCGGCTGAGGTTTTTCTTTGGACTTATCGAACTTGGCAACCTGCTTGGATGGGCGGTCACGTCTCGGTGCGGAGTCTTTTTTAGTAAAGTCCTTGTTGCCGAATTTCTTTGTGAACTTCCGGTCGGCATCCTCGCCTGTCTTTTCAACACGCGGAGCACGAGCAGCTTGCTCCTGATGGATCTTGCCTTTGCGTAGGAAGAACCAGTCCAGCTCAGGTTTGATTTGTGGCTTGGGTGCGGCAACTGGGGCCGCTTCACCTTCAGCAGGGGCAGTCTCGTTCGCTACAGGCTGCGCAACCGCAGCCACCGGATCCGCAGGAACGGCCGGAGCAGCTTCAACGACAGGCTTGATAATGCGGCGATGGCCCATGGCTTCCAGAACACCATAAAGATCGGCGATTGGTACACCCATCCATTCAGCCTGCGCATGTTGCGCCTGAAACTTTCCATCTTTGGCAGAGTCGTAAACCGAATTGATGACCCGGTCGAGCATATCGATCCGCACGGCGCGAGTGCCATAAACTGGATACCCGATGGCCCGGTAGAAATCGGCATTGATGGCCGCTGGATCAATCAGGGCAGACATTGCACCATCGCGCGGTAGTGGCGCTGGCAGAGGCTGGCCGTTAAAAACACTCCACAATAATCCGCGTAGACGAACCGCCAGCGGCTTGTTCAGATCCGGCAGGAATATCAGAAGCGGTCCGAGTTTAACTTTCTTGGCACGCAAGGCTTGACGGCCTTCCGTGTCGAGCGCAGTGATCAGGTCTTCAACCTGCCCACGCGGAATAATTCCAGTCCCTTCAAAAAGCTGAAAGGCGATGCCTCTTGCCGAGGCTGGCAGAGTTTCATCAGTCACAAGCGCGAAGAGCGGTTCTAGCACGGCGAAGATATGCGACTTCAGCCAAGTCTGGATATGCTCAGTAACTGCCGTTTTATCCTGGCCTTCAAGCAGATCAGCATTCAGAAGCTCGATCCCCGGCTGGAGGAGCGAAGCCCCTTTGGTCACGGTCGCGATGGGGGCGCCGGGAAGAGGATTGCTGGCATCAGTCTGAAAATAAATCTGGCCGTCATCTTTGACGGAGAATTGCTTAGGTTGGGCAGTCAAAATCATTTGCAGACGTCGCTCGAGTTCAGGTTTTAAAGTATTTCTGGCCACGGTCATGATCAGCTTCCGATCAGCGCCCGTTACAGCTGTATCCGGTATAAACCGGAATCCCTCCAAATGTCCAACCTGATGTCCTTCGACCACCACGGCGCCATCGGTTTTAACCCCTGCCAGCAGGGCAGGTTTCCCCTCCCCCCGGCCTTTTATTAACTTTGTCGAGCGCCGATCGACAAAACGACGGAGCAGCCCCTCATGCAGCGCATCCGACAATCGGTCCTCGATAGCCCTTGCCCTCTCCTGCCAGTGACCCGGCTGTTTCAGCCAGTCCGGGCGGCAGGCAATATAGGCCCATGTCCGGATATGGGCGATCCGGTTCATCAGGGTATCAACATCCCCATCCGTCCGGTCAAGCCGCAGCATCTGCCCGGCCACCCAATCATCCGGAATCATCCCTGCTCCAGTCAGGTATAAATAGACCTGAGCCAGCAGCTCCTGATGGCTTTCCGAGAGTATCTTTCTGAAGTCAGGTATCTGACAGACATCCCACAACAATCGGACCCGCTCTTCGGTTCCCGTCGGGGCCATAATATCGTCCCGCTGCATCAATTTTTCGAGCGCCTGAATATCATCAGCAGGCCAACCCTTGATCAACTGCGCCGATCCCGATCCGCTTTCCAGCGACCGCAGCAAGCTGCGCGGTGAGCCGAAATCCAGCTCGGCATTACGCCAGCATAAAGCACCCAGCGTTTCAAACTCATGATGCTCAACCGCATCAACCAGTTCTTCGTCCAGCTCATTAACCGGCCCGGTCACTCCGAATGTGCCATCTTTCATATGCCGCCCGGCACGCCCGGCGATCTGCCCTAGCTCCGCGGCATTCAGGGCGCGCAATCTTTGGCCGTCAAATTTCCGCGTTGAGGCAAAAGCGACATGATGAATATCCATGTTCAGGCCCATACCGATCGCATCCGTTGCGACCATGAATTCAACCTCTCCTGATTGATACATCTCTACCTGCGCATTGCGCGTGCGCGGACTAAGAGCGCCCAGTACTACTGCTGTTCCACCACGTTGACGGCGGATCAGATCGGCAACTTCGTAAAGGTCATTGATTGTGAACGCGACAATCGCGCTCCGTGCTGGCAGGCGTGTCAGTTTTTTATGCCCGTTATAGGTTAACTGTGAAAAGCGCAACTGCGCCCTGATCTCGATATCAGGGATCAGCGATCTCAAAAGAGGCGCAATCGTATCCGCCCCCATGAACATGGTTTCCTTACGGCCGCGCGCCCGCAGAAGGCGATCGGTAAAAATATGTCCCCGGTCGGGATCTGCACAAAGCTGAATTTCATCGATCGCGACAAAATCAAAGCCCCGGTCGAGCGGCATTGCCTCGACAGTGCAGAGAAAATACTGTGCGCTTGCCGGAACGATCTTTTCCTCGCCCGTGACCAATGCCACTGCAGCCTCGCCCTTTAATGATACGATCCGGTCGTAATTCTCACGGGCCAGCAAACGCAATGGAAATCCCATAATACCTGAATGATGCGTCAGCATCTGGGCCACTGCCTGATAGGTCTTCCCGGTATTGGTTGGCCCCAGAATGGCAGTCACAAGGCCGCCTGTACGGACGGCACGATTGGTAATGGACATCTTTAAATCGCTGCTGGCAGGTGTATGGGGTTTCTGCTTAAATGTGGCCAATTTTCATGAATCGTCCAGTCCTTAGAGGGAGAAAATCAATGTTTTCCAGCTTGAAGAAGCTCACCGGTACGGCTTTAGCCGTGGTTATGATCAGTTCGCCAGTTTTTGCGGCTGAAATCACCCCTGAAGGGGCGGCGAAGCTCAAAACCCTCATTCAGACCCAGATCGACCTCCGTAAGAATGTTCAGTCAGCAGCTGGCGGTCAGTACATCACCGAAGGTGAACTGAAAGTTGAACCGACGGACTCTTACTATGCTGTCACCCTGCCCCACATCAAAATGAAAGATGCCGCTGGCAAAGTTTTTGATATCGGCATGGTTGCCGCCAACGTCATCCCCGGAGCTAACGATAAAGAATGGAAAGCGGCTATCGCCATTCCAACTCCAATCCGCATCATCGGTGCTGATAATAAACAAGTTGGTGAAATCAGCATCGCCACCCAACGTGCTCTTGGCGTCTGGGATACTGATCTCAGCTCTTTCATCCGTCTTGACGCCCAATATACAGACATTGCTTTCAAGAGCGATGAAAGCCCGGCAGGATTTAAAATTGGTACAGCCAGCTTCAAGAACCAGCTAAGCCGTGAAAGCAGTGGCCATCTTTCAGGTCCGGCGCAGGCAATCCTGCAGAACTGGACACTCGAGTCCCCTGATGACAAACTTACTGGCTCCCTTAAATCTCTGAACATCGATGTAGCGGTGAAAGATTTCGACCCTCTGGTCGCTAAGTCTTTTAACGAACAAATTGGTGCGATCGGGCAAGCTGGCCAAAAAATCACCGACAGTGCTATTTCAGCTCAGGGCGGCATGGCCATGTACAATATGATGACCAACCTGATGGGCAAGTCATCCGACTCGTTCAGCGTTGCGATGAGCATGGACGGTCTCGCTATAACAGGCCCGAATGAAACGACGCAGGTGATGGAGACCTTTGAGCTTGGCAAAGTTGCACTTGGTTTCGATATGTCTGGTTTCCGTGCCGGAGCCGTTAAAACCGGCCTGAAAGTCGGCTATAGCGATCTCAAGCTTAACGATCCAAACGACTCTTATAAGGATATCATTCCGCTCACCGCCAACGTCAACCTGACGGTCAACAACCTGCCATTCCAGCAACTTGTGGATCTGGGTCGTGACACGATGGCCGCCAATTCAGGAAATCCTCAGGCAGCCCAAATGGCAGGCATGACCGCGATGGCGACAGTGCCGAAACTTCTAACTGATGCCGGAACAACGCTTGAGCAAAGTTTTGATTTCGCCGCCAACACTTATCAGGGCAAAGGGAGCGGCGTTCTCGCCGCCAACATGAAGGCGATCAGTGGCTTCACTGCTGAACAAAACGCTGAGTTTACGGGTCTGGATAAAGTGATTGCAAAAATCCATGAAGAAATGGCTAAGCCCGGTAATGTTGAAGCACAGGCGTTGCAAAGCGTCCTCGGCCCCCTCACGATCATGCAGATGGTCGGCCAGCAGAAACCTGATGCACCGGACACCAGAACCTATCATCTGACTGTGGATGAAACAGGCAAAACCATGCTGAACGGGTCTGACCTTTCGACCATCATGGGCATGGGTGGCGGCGCCCCACAGCCTGGTCCGGCAACGGATATGAGCGTACCTCCGGGTGCGGAAGGCCCCTCTGCCGGGGAAGAAGCCCCTCCCTCAGCTACGGAGTAAGTAGCTTAGAACTCCGTTGAGTTTCTTGAGACCCTGCGCCGTCGTGCGCAGGGTTTCGTTATTCCGCTCCATCAGACCCTCTTCGATCAGAGTCTGTAACTTCTTGGCATCGATGACCTCAAAAGGATCGCCGCCATATTCGCTGCTCAAGCGCGCCCATGGCACACCCTCGCGCAGGCGCAATCCCATCATTAGGGCTTCAAGGGTGCGTTGCTTGCGGTCGATGGCTTCGAAAGGGTGCCAGCCATGGCCCACAGTATCGACATTATTCAACCAAATATCCGGTGCCCGGTGGGCGCGGGTGGCAAATTTTTCTTCATTGATCGTCAGGCGGCCATGCGCACCGGGACCAATCCCGGCATAATCACCATAGCGCCAATAAATCAGGTTATGACGCGACTCTTGTCCCGGGCGCGCATGGTTTGACACTTCATATGCTGGCAGGCCTGCCGCATCCAATGTCTCCTGTGTCGCATCATAGAGATCAGCTGCCAGCTCCTGCTCCGGAATACGAAACTCGCCGCGCTGGTGTTGAATGTAGAATGGCGTCCCCTGCTCGATGGTTAGCTGATAGAGCGATAAATGGCCGACCGCTAATTCAAGCGCTTCTTTCAGTTCCGCCTGCCATGCCGCAACGCTTTGACCGGGGCGCGCATAGATCAGATCGAAACTGAAACGATCAAAGGTACTGGCTGCCAGTTCAATTGCAGCCTTGGCCTGCGCGGTGTCATGGGTACGACCTAAAAATTTCAGGTCACTGGCATTAAAGGCCTGAATCCCCAGCGACACACGATTGATACCTGCAGCTTTAAACGCCTTGAATTTTTCAGCCTCGACCGAGGTCGGATTAGCCTCAAGCGTAATCTCGAGATCATTCGCCACCGGCCATAGGCTTTTGATCTTTTCAATGATCGCAGCCACTGTGTCAGGCTTCATTAAAGACGGCGTCCCACCACCAAAAAATACTGTATCAACGATGCGTCCGGCACTCAAAGACGCTGCATGCTCAAGCTCTCTTAGATATGAAATTTTCCAACGTTCATGGTCGATGGCATCATGGACATGCGAATTGAAATCACAGTATGGGCATTTTGAAAGGCAGAATGGCCAATGACAATATATGCCGTAGGTCATTTCGTCATATCGCCTGAAAACCGTGACAGCTGCAGAAAGTCTTCCAGCTGAGGCTCCTGCCCAGGCATGAATGCGGGTTTATCGCCCGGCACGGCATTGATAACTATATTCTCGGTTTCAACGACCAGAACTTTGTCGTTATGCACATAGACATTCATATAATTTGTATCGCCAGTATGGCGCTGGTATGACCCGGTATAACAGCTTTCACCAAAGCCACCCGGCAAGTCTTTGCAATCTGTCTGCAATAAGGCGTAATCAGGTAAGGCCGTAATTTTTTTGACGACTTCGGCATTTCCTTGCCCGAAACGCGCGACAGCGCTGAGCCGACCCTGCATAAAGCCTTTATCGGTGCCCTCACAGCGCTCAACCGTAGCAATCAGCACATCTTCACAATACGCATGACCGGGATAGAATTTACGCGGCAATTGAAGTGACGCCATCACAGCGATCAAATCTGCCACTGCTATCGCCACCAATAAAACGCACCACATGATCGCTTTAATAGAAGTTTTTTGTCTTTGCAGGAAAATCGAAAATATTCCGATTACAAAAACATGGACTGCCGCGAATACTAGAAACGGCAGATTGAACGGAATGATGCTCAGGGAAAACGTCAAGGGACTATAATAAAGTTGATCCGGAAGAAATGCAGAGAATACCCATCCGGTTGCCAGCAAAGCAGGCAAGCTCAGTAAAAAAATCATAACGGAATGACGGTTTATAAAACGCTTCATCCTAGCCAAAAATCTCCATCAACGCGGAAAACGCCTTGGCCCGATGTGAGTATTTTTTCTTCTCTGCCATATCCATTTCGCCAAAGGTGCGAGTCTCACCGTCGGGTACGAACATTGCATCATAACCAAAACCATTCGTCCCACGCGGCGGCCAGACGAGTTGCCCGGTTACGCGGCCTTCTGTGGTGACGATATCTCCCTCCGGCCAGGCCAGAACCAGAACTGAAATGAAATAGGCTGAACGATCTATCTGTTCACCAAGCTCCCGGTTCACCCGTTCCATTGCCGGTTTGAAATCCTTGCCTGGGCCCGCCCAGTTCGCAGAGTAAACCCCGGGTTGGCCATTTAAGCCGTTGACGCATAAGCCGCTATCATCGGCCAGACATGGTAAGCCTGCTGCCTGCGCAGCTGCTCGCGCCTTCAGCGTTGCGTTGCCGATAAACGTCGTTTCGGTTTCTTCCGGTTCAGGCAGCCCAAGGTCTCCGGCAGAAATTACTTCAATACCATACGGCTTGAGCAGGTCAGAAATCTCGGCAACCTTGCCCTTGTTGTGCGTAGCCAGCACCAGTTTGAGTTCGGTAAATTTCCGCGCCATTTATATCCCAAGAGCTTTTTTCTGAGCCGCCATCAGATCCGCACACCCGGCTTTAGCCAAGGCCATAAGCTCGTGTAGCTGTGCTTCTGTGAACGGGTCTTTTTCAGCGGTACCCTGAATTTCCACGATCCCGCCATTCCCCGTTAAAACAAAATTGGCATCGGTATCCGCATTCGAATCTTCTGCATAATCCAGATCAAGAACTGGCACGCCCTGAAATATCCCGCATGAGATTGCGGAGACACTGTCCTTGAATGGGAGCTCTTTGAGCAGGCCAATCGTCTGCAGATATTGAAACGCCTGATACAGGGCAACATAGCTTCCCGTGATCGCCGCTGTGCGCGTGCCGCCATCGGCCTGCAGAACATCACAGTCCAGCCGCACCTGCCGCTCGCCCAGCTTCTGCATATCGACCACCGAGCGCAGCGCGCGCCCGATCAGCCTTTGGATTTCCTGTGTGCGCCCAGTCTGCTTGCCTTTGGCAGCTTCACGGTCGGTGCGTTTGTCGGTTGCGCGCGGCAGCATGCCGTATTCAGCCGTGATCCAGCCTTTGCCGGTATTCTTCATCCAGCCGGGAACACTCTCCTCGACGGTGGCTGTGCACATGACATGCGTATCGCCAAATTTGACGATGCACGACCCTTCGGCGTGTTTGGAGACATTGGTGATAAATTCAACTGTGCGCAGCGCAGATGGCTGGCGGCCGGATGGGCGTGACATGGAGGGTCCTTTCAATGCTTTTCAAAGTATACGAGAGGCATAAAGCCTCACCCGGCGGCGCTTGTCAAATCAGTGGATTTCACAACCCGCGTATCGCTCAGCAGATCATAAATGGCGGCCTTGTCGCGCCGCACAAACATCGGCAGAACAAAAATAACACTCAAAAATCCAGCCAGTCCGGTCAGTGCCATATCCATTTTTGCCGCGGGCGTAATTAGCCCCTCTGCATGCTCCAGCATTTGCTCAGGGTTGCCGAGCAACTCAAGTAACCCTGAAGCCTGCTCCATGCTGTGAATATATCCGGGCGTCAGTTCAAAAAGCGTCAGCGGTAAAAACGGCAGGGTAAATGCGACGTGTCTGAGCAAAGCTCGCCCCACGCTGAGCTTTTCACCAAAAATATTGCCAACCCTTATTTTCAACAGACGTTGCCCGAGCGTCGCCCCGGCAGGTGAACTTTGTTGCAGGACGTAATAGGCCGCTGGGATGACCCATGCCAGAATACCCGCGATGTAAAGGTTGTCGATCCAGCCGCACAAGGCTCCGGTCAGGATCGCCGCCAGCGTCGCATCCACCAGATACGCCCAGCTGCGGGCAGACGGGCTGGCTGGCACTAAATCCGTAGGGATGGTCATGGGGAGTCCGATACTTCTTTTATTCTCCCGTGAACCTATATAAATTAACCGATTATGTCCATGGACCTAGACCTGCGCTCACGCGAAATACTGCAATGGATCGTCGAGGAATATCTCTCGACGGGCGAACCCGTGGGCTCACGCACTCTGTCGCAGCGTCTGGAAAAAACGTTGTCAGCTGCGACCATTCGCAATGTCATGGCTGATCTGATGGATGCCAATCTTATCTATTCCCCGCACACCTCTGCAGGGCGTCAGCCAACTCAATCCGGTTTACGTTTTTATGTAGATACCTTGATGCAACGCGGAGAACTATCCGCAGTCGACCGTGCGCAGATCGAAGCCAAATGTCATGGCAATGGCAGCACGGTGCGAGAAGTTTACGATAACGCTAGCAGCGTGCTCTCCGGACTGTCGTCCTGTGTCGGCGTTGTCCTTGCGCCGAAAATGCACAAACCAATCAGCCAGATTCAATTCCTGAAAATGGAGGCTGAAAAAGTTCTGGTGGTTCTGGTAATGCGTGATGGTCTGGTAGAGAACCGCCTGATTGATATGCCTGGCGTCAACCGCGATCAACTTGAACAAGCTTCCAATTACCTCAACGAACGCGTTGTTGGGCGCACGGTCGGTGAAATCCGTACCATTCTCAGTACTGATATTGGCCGCGGGGAAGACAAGCTGAATAAGCTGACCGCGACGCTGATCGAAAAAGGCGTCATCCTGCCAATGAATACGCTCGATGAGGATTACATTTTCGTACGCGGTCAATCGCAGTTGCTGACCGATGCCAACGTCCTTGACGAAGTGCGCGGTCTCCTCCTGATGCTTGAGCAGCAAAAGAACATGCTGGATATTATGGATGCAGTGCGGGATGGTCAGGGCGTACAGATTTTCATCGGCAGCGAAAACCATATGTTTGACGAAAACAAGGTTGGCGCGGGCTGGTCAACTGTCATCCGCCCCTATCATGATGAAACAGGCCGGATCATCGGCGCCACCGGGGTCATTGGCCCGACACGCCTGAATTATAAGCGGATTGTTCCGATTGTGGACTATACGGCCCAGCTTATGGAGCGCCTGCTGGGCGGCGTTTTGGTTGAAAAAACCTAAGCGGTTGATTTTATCCGCCGCCTTCCCTATTTTCAGTGATTATGACCGATCCGATTGATTCCGTACCCGAAGTGCCGCCAGCAGACGAACCATTGACTGGTTTGAATGAAGTGAGCGGTCCTGCTGCCTTCAAAGCCCGTCAGCAAGCTGCGTCTGAGCAGGATGCTGGCCCTGAGGCTGATCCTGATTTCGGCGAAGCTCTAGTTGAGAAAGTCAGAGCCCTAGAAGCCGTGCTCGTCCAGAGCAACGATCAATTGCTGCGCACCGTCGCCGAGATGGACAATCTGCGCAAACGCTCTCTGCGTGAGCGCGAAGATGCCTCCAAGTATGCCATCTCTGGCTTTGCCAAAGATCTGCTCGATGTGGCTGATAATTTCCGTCGTGCACTCGAGGCTATTCCTGCCGAACTCAAAGCGGATGAAAAAATCAAGCCTCTGGTTGAAGGTATTGAGGCAACCGAACGCGCTTTGCTGAAATCCTTTGATCGTAATGGCATCAGAAAAATTGAACCATTCGATGAGCCGTTCAATCCGAATTTCCATGAAGTCATGTTCGAAGCGCCTGCAGCTGGTAAAGCTGGCGGCACGATCATTCAGTTGATCGAGGTCGGCTACATGCTCCATGACCGCCTCCTGCGTCCGGCTCGCGTAGGGGTTGCCAAAGCCGATCCTGGTGCCGCGCCTGCCGAGCACCAGATAGACACCAGCGCCTGATCGTAACTCTACAAAATACTCTTGGTAAGAATTGGGGCAGCAACCGCGGTTATAGGCTGGTAAGCTTATAATTATCTAACTGATCCCCTTGACTTTTCAGGATATAAATCCTAGTTTTTACCTGTAGATTCCTCGTATCCAAAGCGTTAGTCAGGGTGTCCATTGCGGAGCCTTTAGTCTATATGTCATCGGGTAAAGGGCGCTGTTGCCCTTGAGGGAACCCCGGCGGGGCTCATGGTGAGATCGTTGGGATTTGCCACTGCAAAACTTAGAGGTAGAAGACATGTCTAAAATTATCGGTATCGACTTAGGGACCACCAACTCCTGCGTGGCCATCATGGATGGCAAAGATCCGCGGGTCATCGAAAACTCCGAAGGTGCGCGCACGACGCCGTCAATGATCGGTTTCAGCAAGGACAACGAACGTCTGGTCGGCCAACCTGCGAAACGTCAGGCCGTCACCAATCCTGAAAGCACTCTGTATGGGATCAAGCGCCTGATTGGCCGACGCTTTAACGACCCGCAAGTCCAGAAGATGAAAGAACACGCGCCATTCAAAATCGTTGAAGGCGAAAACGGCGATGCATGGGTTGAAGTCAACGGCGAGAAATTCGCGCCGTCGCAAATCTCCGCCATGGTCCTGAAGAAAATGAAAGAGACTGCCGAAAGTTTCCTCGGCACGACCGTTACGCAGGCCGTCATCACGGTTCCAGCGTACTTCAACGATGCTCAGCGTCAGGCCACCAAAGATGCAGGCCGCATTGCTGGTCTCGAAGTTCTCCGCATCATCAACGAACCGACCGCTGCGGCCCTCGCTTACGGCCTCGACAAAAAGAACCATGGCACCATCGCTGTTTATGACCTTGGTGGTGGTACGTTCGATATCTCCGTTCTCGAAATCGGCGATGGCGTCTTCGAAGTTAAATCAACCAATGGCGATACTTTCCTTGGTGGTGAAGACTTTGACGCGCGCATCATCGACTTCCTCGCGGATGAGTTCAAAAAAGAGCAAGCCATCGACCTGCGTAACGACAAACTCGCTCTGCAGCGTCTGAAAGAAGCCGCTGAAAAAGCGAAGATCGAACTCTCGTCAACGACACAGACCGAAGTCAACCTGCCGTTTATCACGGCGGATGCATCCGGCCCTAAACACCTCAACGTCAAGATCAGTCGTGCCAAACTGGAATCGTTGGTTGAAGATCTGGTGCGTCGTACGGTTGAGCCGCTCAAACAGGCGCTCAAAGATGCCGGCGTCAAACCTTCCGAGATCGATGAAGTCGTTCTCGTCGGTGGTATGACCCGCATGCCGAAAATCATCGAAACTGTTCGCGAATTCTTCGGCAAAGAGCCTCACAAAGGCGTTAACCCGGATGAAGTCGTGGCAGACGGCGCAGCCGTTCAGGGCGGCGTTCTGCAAGGTGACGTCAAAGACGTTCTCCTGCTTGATGTTACGCCTCTGTCGCTTGGTATCGAAACTCTCGGCGGCGTGTTTACACGTCTGATCGACCGCAACACCACGATCCCTACTAAAAAGTCGCAATCGTTCTCAACGGCTGAAGATAATCAGAACGCCGTGACGATCCGCGTCTTCCAGGGTGAACGTGAAATGGCGGCAGATAACAAGATGCTCGGCCAGTTCGATCTGGTGGGTATCCCCCCTGCTCCGCGCGGCGTGCCGCAAATCGAAGTAACCTTCGATATCGATGCCAACGGTATTGTTCATGTCACCGCCAAAGATAAAGCGACTGGCAAGGAACAGCAGATCCGTATTCAGGCTTCGGGTGGTCTTTCCGATGCCGACATCGAGAAAATGGTTAAAGATGCCGAAGCCAATGCCGGAGCCGATAAGGAACGCCGTGCACTTGCTGAGGCCCGTAACCAGGCTGAAGGCCTCATCCACCAGACTGAGAAAGCGATTTCCGATCTGGGTGACAAGGCTCCTGCTGCTGAGAAAGCGGCGGCTGAAACTGCGATTGGCGAACTGCGCACCGCTCTTGCTGGTGAAGACAAGTCGGCAATTGCCTCTAAAGCCGAAGCCCTGCAACAGGTCGCGATGAAACTGGGCGAGCATGTTTATCGCAATACCCAGGAAGAATCAGCCGGTCAGGCCGATAATGCTTCTCAAGCGTCTGATGCCCCGAATTCGGGAGAAAATACCCCGAATCCTGACAATGTCGTCGATGCCGACTTCCTTGAACTCGACGAGGATGACGACCAGAAGAAAAACGCCTAATCTAGAGGGCGTGACCAGAATCATCCGGTCACGCCCTTTTTAGGTTTTTTGAGAGGTCTGGTTTTTAGCACCGATGGCGCAGAAGTCTCCGCACAAACATGTGACCTACTACGACATCCTTGAAATTTCTCCAACCGTACCGGATGAGGAAATCAAACAGGCCTATCGGCGACTGGTCAAGCTATGGCACCCTGATCGCAATCGTATTAATTCGCGTATCGCTGATTTCAAGCTTAAGGCGATCAATGAAGCCTACGCCCATCTTCGCGACAGGGACTCACGTAAACGCTATGACCAGATGTTAAAGCGCCAGAAAACCCGCCTTACCGCAGGCAATGACAACACAGGACACCAGCAAGGCGGTCTTCGCCAGTTTTGGTCCTGGCTTTTTATGAGTGACCGGATATGAGCGAAACAAATCTTTATAAAATTCTCGGTGTTGAGAAAACTGCCACCGATGAAGAACTGAAAAAAGCCTATCGCAAACTGGCGATGGAATTTCACCCTGACCGCAACAAAGATAAACCTGAAGCCGAAGCGCGCTTTAAGGAAGTCAGCGCAGCGTACGACACGTTGAAAGATCCGGATAAACGTGCGGCCTATGACCGCTTTGGAACCACGGGTGCCCGTGGCGGTGGTGGTGGCTTCCAGGGCGGCGATTTCTCGGGCTTCGGTTCGGCTTTCACCGACATTTTCGAAGATATGTTCGGCGACGTCATGGGTGCTGCAGGACGGCGCAGCTCAGGGCCTTTGCGTGGCTCTGACATGCAGTTCACACTCGAAATTTCACTCGAGGATGCATTCAAAGGTAAAGACGCCAAACTTAAAATCCCAACCGTCGATCCCTGCGAAGCTTGTCAGGGCTCTGGATCTGAAGGCGGCAGCAAACCTGAGAAATGCCCGACCTGTGATGGCAATGGCCGCGTCCGTGCGACACAAGGATTCTTTACGATCGAACGCGCCTGCCCGACTTGTAGCGGCGCTGGAACGATCATCAAATCGCCATGCAAAAAATGTGGCGGCGCTGGGCGCATGCGCGGTGAAAAAACTCTCTCAGTGTCTATTCCTGCCGGTGTCGAAGAAGGCCGCCGCATCCGTGTTGCGGGCGAAGGCGAAGCTGGAGTCCGTGGCGGGGCGCGTGGCGATCTCTTTGTTCTGATAGCCCTGAAAATTCACCCGTTCTTCAAACGTGATGGCGCAAACCTGTTCTGCCGCGTTCCTGTCCCGATGACGACTGCCGCGCTCGGCGGCTCAGTCGATGTACCAACCATCGAAGGCACACGCACCAAGATCAAAATTCCCGCTGGCACCCAGACAGGCCAGCAACTGCGCATCAAGGGCAAAGGTATGGGCGTCATGCGCTCCGATGCCCGTGGTGACATGTATATTGAGATGTTCGTCGAAACCCCGATCAACCTCGACAAGAAACAGGCTGAAATTATGAAACAGCTTGATGACAGCCTTGAAAAAGCCGGACGCAAAAACACCCCTGAATCAGAAACCTTCTTCAAAAAAATGAAGGAATTCTGGGACGATATGAA
>CAYJDG010000049.1:10577-15863 GCA_964368875.1 uncultured Pseudobdellovibrionaceae bacterium | reverse complement strand
GAGCCCGCGCAGGCGCACTGGAAGGATTTGCCGGAGCGCAGAGTGTTCACCACGCCCACGGTGCCAACCGCCATGACCACCAAAAAGGCGACATTGGTGATCAGCGGCACCAGACCAGACAGAAACAGCACGCCAAACAGCAATTCGATGAACGGATAGGCAAGAGCATATGCCCGGACCTTACCCGCCAGCAGATCATAACGCGCAAACGAGTCGGCAAAGCCCCGCACATCCATCAGCTTCAGCATCGCGATCATGATCAGGAACAGGCCCATCACGCCATCCATATAGGAGTCATGCCCCGCAAGATTAAGCGCCGCCGAGGTGAACAGCGAGATCGCGAGGATGACCAGCAACGGTTTATAGAGAACGACCTTATCTTTGAGGGCGTTCTGTTTAACTTCAGGCTGGTGTGCGCAACAACTTTGTCCCATGGCGGTATCCTTATCTTGGCTGACAGACATCCGTGATGATGCTGGCCAGTGATCTTTTACCACCCGCACTCATGTCCGTATAGTTCTCAATCACGAAGTTTTTGAGGGCCGGGGATTGCTGGTTAAATTGCTGGGCCAAATCCGGGGGCAGGGCGCTGAAGGCGGCCTTCAGGTCGGGATTGGCGGCCTGTAACCATTCGGCCTGCAAATGCGGGGCGGAGGCCTGCGCGATATGCCCGGTGTGATCCATCACGATGCCGGGATCGATGGCCGGGGCCGCACCCATTCCGACCGCATGGGCAAAGGCCGAACCGAGATTGGTGATCGCCTGGGGCGCTGCGGCGAGGCCCGGAATGATATGCATATTGACGAAGTTACTGGCCATCGTCAGGAGCGAACCGCCATGGGCGGCGGCCATAAAGACCATCGACCCGATACAGGTCCAGTGAAATAGTTTCATCATGACCGAACCAAGTCCGGTGCCGTGCGCCGCTGCTGCGGGCGCAGTTAAAGCTGCTGCCATTTTTTAAAAGCTCTCTAAATCAATTGAAGGGAAGATCGTGATTTAAAGAACGGCAGGTGGTCCGATGGCATAAGGGAGAAGATGGGATGTCGCTGCGAAAGACTGACTCTTGGTGGTGAGATACGCGACAGTAAGAAGAGTGGCTTCGTGAACGACCACCACGGGCGTGGCTGGAGCATCAAAGAAGGCCAGAGTTGCATAGGCGCAGGGTTTGCTGATGCCTGCATGGTCGGAGGTGTTGCCCTGATCGTCGAGATAGATGGTTTTCTGATCGGCACCGGAGCAGATAACCAAAGCCGTGCCTGCATTGTCGGCAGACAGGTTCGGCATGAACCCAAGAGGGATCATGGCCTGCATCAAAAATGCGAAAAGAATCAATAAATGCAGCGGCTTTTTCACGAAACGATCAATGCCCGAGCATGGGGTTTATGTCAAGATAGGGCCTAGATACGGCTGGATTTATTGAAACTGCTGAACGCGGAAAAAAGCGTCAGGACGCCGCAAATCCAGAGGAAGCATGGGAGGAGCCATCTTATGACACTGCCGTCGATCATCGCAGTTTCTTGACCCGCCAGATAGACAACGGGCACATCCTCACCAATGGAATACATTCTCCGGGATGCGCTCACATAGTTTACGAAGGTGTGAGGTGTTCCTTGTGCATCGATATAAGACACGACGGGGGAATAAAACGTTCCCTTTTTGCCCTGAATGGATTTGTAGTCTACGACTTTGCCGCGCGTCGGTACGCCATCAAGCGTCAGCGAAATCGTTTCATGCCCCATAAAGAACCCGCCGCCGATCAGACCGAGTGCCAGGATAAGTAATATGGGGGCGGCTTTACGTACCATGCCATCCTGCGTGCGCTGAACTTTTGTGACCTCTTGCTGGCCCAAGAGCGGCAGGGCTTGCCGCTCTTGCATAAAGCGTGCGTCGATCTTCTTCCGGAAGTCGTCTTTGCTGAGGCGCAGATGTTTCGGGATGATGATTTTTTTGAACTTGTAGGCCGCAATCACAAGTGCAGCAAGAACGCCAAAGCCTGTAAAGCGTGTGACAGGGAAGATTGTCAATGCTGCATAATAAAGCCCTGCGGCGAAAATCAGAAAAAACAGCCCAATCACGAACAATATCGGCATTTCGGTTTTTACTTTCGTGGGATTGGCGGGGTCGACATAGACATAGGTGGACGTGCCGATTTTCTTATCGGTCAGCGAAGAGGATCCCCAGTCGGATTCCGCCCGGACGGCAGAGCCATTCTGGGCGATGTACTCATATACCGGATAGAACATGCCGCTTTTGTTATCCTCAAGATTGGATGTGCCAGCGCGGATGGCGACGATGCGGGCCTTAACTCTCAGATCACCGGATTTCCGGGTAAAAAATTTCCCGGCACAAAACAAACCGCCAAACGCAAGGCAGATCGTACCAAACATCAGCATGGCGACCTGAAAAAAAGCAGGGAACGCATTTTCAAAAATATAATTAAAGGCTTGGTCCATTTATGCTGCCTTAAGAGGGGCGAAAGTCATGCGGTGATGGGGAGTTGGGCCATTCTGTTGCAGGGCTTGCAGATGATCCGCTGTTCCGTACCCCGCATTTGAGGCCCAGTTATAAGCAGGAAATTGCTGATGAAGGTCATGCATGACATGGTCGCGGCTGACCTTGGCAAGGATCGAGGCGGCCGCGATGGAAATCGAGAGGGCATCACCCTTCACGACTGTCTGCGTGGCATAAGGTAGTTTGGGGGCGCGGTTGCCATCGATCAAAGCAAGTGCAGGGGTGAGTGAAAACTTTTTGCACATGTCTTCAATCGCACGGGACATGGCAAGATAAGTTGCCTGTAGAATATTGATTTCATCGATTTCGGCAGCAGACGCAGAAGCAATACCAAAGCAGCTTTGGCCCTGAATGATTGAGAACAAATCTTCGCGGCGGGTGGCGCTGAGTTTTTTGCTGTCGCGGACTTCTTTCCAGACAGGATGGGATCGCTGTTCAGGAGGAACATAGACGCATCCGGCATAAACCGGGCCAGCCAGCGGTCCGCGCCCAGCTTCGTCTACGCCGCAAACGATACCAAGTGTAGGGCATTCACGGCTGAAATCAGGCTTTGAGGGTTTTGCTGGCGATTTCATAGGTATTGGTCGAAATGTTGGGGGTACCGACAACCTGTTCGAGCACGGCTTTCATGCCGGTCTGGCGATCAGGGGTGAAGCGTTTCCAGTCGCGGATCGACGTCATCAAACGCGATGAGACATGCGGATTGATCGGATCAAGCAGCTTCACCGCTTCGGTCAGAAGCGCATAGCCGCTGCCGTCCGGGTTGTGGAAGTAGACCGGGTTGCCCATCGCGAAGGCACCGTAAAGAGAGCGGGCGCGGTTCGGATTTTTGAGCGTGAAGTCCGGGTGCTTGGCGAGCTTGCGGATATCGTCGACGGCAGTCGGACGCGCGGCACGGGCCTGAAACGAAAACCATTTGTCGATGACGAGCGGGTATTGTTTAAAGCGGTTGTAGAAATCACCCAGCACCTGTTCGCGCTCGGAGGAGGTCGTATCGACCAGATTGGCTAGCGCCATAATCCGGTCAGTCATGTTGTTGGCGCTGTCATATAAGGACTTGGCGAGGGTAATGCCATGCTGGGCATGATCGGCGCAGAGATATTTAAGCACTGCACCTTTAAGCGCCCTCTGCCCCATCGAGACAGGATCAGGCGAGTAGGTGGTGACAGTCTGGTGGGCATCATAGACCGATTGCAGTTTCGCGCCGCAGGATTTGAGGATCGCTTTCTCAATCGCGGTGACAACAGTATTGATCGCATCAGGATCAACCGTGCTGCGCCCCTGCGCGATGATTGAAAATTCCGGTAGCGTCAGCATCCGCGCCAGTAGGGCTTTGTCAGCGCGGGCATCGAGACATTGATCAAGCAGCAAGTCGATAGTTTTAAGGAATGCCGGATCGACAGCAGTCGTATCCGCATCCAGCATCGCATTGATCAGGCGCTGCGCGAGGGTTTGCGCAGATTCCCAGCGGTTGTAGCCATCCGTATCATGGATCAGCAGGAAACGGAGATCATCGTCGGTCAGATTGGTGGTCAGTTTCACCGGAGCCGAGAAATCCCGCAGGATCGATGGCACAGGTTTGGCCGCGATATTTTTAAAGGTGAAGGTTTGTTCGGTTTCAGTCAGGTGCAGAATTTGCGTGGACTGAATTTCATCACCGTTTGCCGAGATTAAACCTACAGCAACGGGGATATGCATAGGTTTTTTGTCAGGCTGACCTGGGGTCGGGCGGAGAGATTGTTTGAGAGTAAGAGAATAGATTTTTTTCGCGTCGTCATAGCTGCCAGTCGCGGTGACTTCAGGCGTTCCGGCCTGACTGTACCAGAGTTTGAACTGGGTGAGATCAACGCCGGAGGCATCGGACATTGCTTTGACGAAATCATCACAGGTTACGGCCTGTCCGTCATGGCGGTCGAAATAAAGGTCGCTGCCTTTGCGGAAATTTTCAGCGCCGAGCAGGGTTTTCTGCATGCGGATGATCTCCGCGCCCTTCTCATAAACGGTCGTCGTATAGAAATTGTTGATCTCGATATAGTTGTCCGGGCGGATCGGGTGGGCGAGGGGGCCGCCGTCTTCGGGGAACTGATAAGAGCGCAGGAAGCTCACATCATCAATGCGCTGTACTGGGCGCGAATTGGTGTCTGCGGAGAATTCCTGATCGCGGAAGACGGTGAAGCCTTCTTTCAGCGAGAGCTGGAACCAGTCACGGCAGGTGATGCGGTTGCCGGTCCAGTTGTGGAAGTATTCGTGCGCAATCACGCCTTCGACGCGGTAGAAATCGCCATCGGTTGCGGTATCGGCATGTGCGAGCACGAGGGCGGTGTTGAAAATATTCAGCGAGGTGTTTTCCATCGCACCGAAATTGAAATCGGACACCGCGACGATATTAAAGCGGTCATGCTGGTATTCACGGCCAAAGGCGGTTTCATCCCATGCCATGGACCGTTTAAGGGATTCCATCGCATACCACGACTGTTCCTGATCGCCGTCCTTCACATAGATGCGCAGATCGACGATGCGGCCCGTCATGGTGGTGAAGCTGTCCTGAATATATTGCAGATCACCCGCAACGAGAGCGAACAGGTAGCACGGTTTCGGGAACGGATCGTGCCAGAGCGTGTAATGGCGGCCTTTTTCGAGTTTTCCAGCGTCGATCGGATTGCCGTTGGACAGGAGAACTGGGAATTTCTTTTCGTCGGCTTCGATGCGCGTTGAAAAAATCGTCATGACATCGGGGCGGTCAGGGAAATAGGTGATCCAGCGGAAGCCTTG
>CAYJDG010000049.1:0-10477 GCA_964368875.1 uncultured Pseudobdellovibrionaceae bacterium | reverse complement strand
CCGGGGGTGTTTTGTTTATAGACGGTTGAGGACACGACTTCGGTGTGCGTGTCGAAAATACGCACGATCAGGTCGATCTTCTTCACCAGATATTCCGGCGGCGTGTAATCCTTGAGATAAACAGCTTTGGGGGCATCGGTGCGCATGGTCAGTTACTCCAGGAATGCGAGATCGTCGCGGTGAATGAATTCATCGGCGCCAGTATAGCCAAGCAGGGCGGGGATTTCATGGCTTTTCCGGCCCATAATAATTTTTGTTTCAGTGGAACTGTATTTCGCCAGACCAATCGCCAGTTTCTGGCCATTTAACGACAAAATATGCACGGCATCACCTTGATCGAAGGAACCGGATGCATCCTTGATTCCAGCGGGGAGCATACTCTTTCCATCACTGAGCGCCTTGATGGCGCCGTCATCAACGGTCACGGACCCTTGTGGTTTGACGTGCGCGAGAATCCAGCGCTTACGGGCCGAGGCTGGTTTTTCGTTGGCTATAATCAGCGTCGATTTTTCACGGCCTTCCAGCAGGGCAGATATAGGGTTGGCGTTTTTGCCACTGGCGATGATGACGGTCGTGCCTGCGGTCACGGCGATCTTGGCGGATTCAATTTTGCTTTTCATACCACCAGTAGACACGCCAGCCAGCGCGTCTTTGGCCTGTGCCATAATGTCATCAGACAAAGAGTCCACGAGCGGAATATGCTGGGCGGCAGGATTGATGCGGGGATCATCCGTGTAAAGGCCATCCGTCGTGGAGAGGATTAGAAGCGTATCGGCAGAAATCATCTGGGCCACACGCGCGGCCAAGCGATCATTGTCGCCGAAGCGGATTTCTTCGGTGGCGGTGGTGTCGTTCTCATTGATGATCGGGATGATGTCGTGCACCAGAAGTTCATTGAGCGTGGCGCGGGCATTCAAATGGGTTTTGCGGTTCTCGGTATCGCCGGGGCTGAGCAGAATTTGCGCAACCGCATGGCCACGTGCGCCGAAGACTTCATGGTAGAGCTGGGCGAGATGAATTTGCCCGACGGAAGCTGCGGCCTGTTTCTGTTCAAGGTCGATGTCGCGGGAGGGTTTATCGAACGGGATGCCGAGCGCCTTGCGGCCAAGCGCGATGGCACCTGAACTGACCACTACGATCTGGATGCCTTGTTTCTGCAGCGCGGAGATATCGTCCGCGAGCGCATTTAGCCAGGTGAGACGGGGTTGGCCGTTGGTTGTATCGACCAGAAGAGCGGAGCCGATTTTTACAATCAGGCGGCGTGATTTACGTAGAAGATCGGGGGCGGTGCTCATGGGAAGAATTTAGCACCAAAATGCAGCCCCGCGAAGGTGCGAATTAGGCGTTTTCCGGCGCGTATCCGGTTGGTTCAAGGTCTTGCGGGCCTTCTTCTTTTTCGCGGCGGGCTTTGTCGATATTGATATATTCAACCAGTTTGAACAGCAGGGGACGCAGACCCTCTTTACTGACCGCAGAGATCATAAATGGATTGATCCCGGTTTCTTCCTCGAATTTAGCGCGGATAACTTCGGCTTCGTCAGGGAAATAGCTGTCGATTTTATTCAGGGCGACGATCTCAGGCTTGTCGATCAGCCCTTCGCCATAGGCTTCGAGTTCGCCACGGATGATGCGGTAGGCTTCGGCAGGATCTTCCTGCGTGATATCGATGAGGTGCAGCAGCACGGCGGTACGCTCGACATGGCCAAGGAAGCGCACGCCAAGGCCGACGCCTTCGGCAGCGCCTTCGATCATGCCGGGAATATCGGCCATGACGAAATCATGGTTCTCGAGTTTCACGACACCGAGATTGGGATAAAGAGTCGTGAACGGATAATCGGCGATCTTCGGCTTGGCGGCAGAGTTCGCAGCGAGAAACGTCGATTTGCCAGCATTAGGTAGACCCACGATGCCAGCATCAGCGATCAGTTTCAGGCGCAGCCAGATGTTCATTTCCTCGCCGGGCCAGCCGGGCAGAGTTTTGGTCGGGGCCTGATTGGTCGCCGTTTTATAATGCAGGTTGCCGAAGCCGCCATCGCCACCCTTGAGGAAGCGGATTTTACGGCCCGGTTCTGTCATGTCGAGCAGAACGGTTTCTTTGTCTTCGGTCAGGATTTGTGTGCCGACCGGTACACGCACGATGATGTCTTTGCCGTCCGCGCCAGTGCGGTTGCGGCCCATGCCGTGATGGCCTTTTTCAGCTTTGAAATGCTGGGCATAGCGGAAGTCGATCAACGTATTGAGGTCTTTGACGCATTCGATCCAGACATCGCCGCCGCGTCCGCCATTGCCGCCGTCAGGACCGCCATATTCCACGAATTTCTCACGATGGAAGCTTTCGCAGCCGGCACCGCCGTCTCCGCTCTGAATAAAGATTTTAGCTTCGTCGAGAAATTTCATTTTCAGTCCTAAAAAAAGAGCGACGCATCAGGGCGTCGCGCTCTTATTTGCTCTAAGCTTCCCGCCTGAGCGGGAATAACAAAGAGGTGTTGTTACTCGGCAGCAGCCCGTTGAGCCGTGTCGTTCGCCGGCATGACGTGAACGACTGGTTTGTCGTTGTGGTCACGGGTGAAAACAACATTGCCATCGAGCAGGGCAAACAGAGTGTGGTCTTTACCGAGACCAACGTTTTTGCCTTGCTTGTACGCGGTGCCGCGCTGACGAACAATGATGCCGCCAGTCTGAATGGTTTCGCCACCGTAAACTTTAACGCCGAGACGACGACCTGCGGTATCGCGACCGTTGCGGGAACTACCGCCTGCTTTTTTGTGTGCCATGGTTTTGGATCCTTCTTCGCTTTTCTACTTAAGCGGCTTTTTTGATGTCGGTGATTTTGATTTTGGTCAGGTGCTGACGGTGACCGTTCTTACGACGGTAGTTCTGACGGCGGCGTTTTTTGAAAATGATGACTTTCTCGTCACGGAACTGCTCGAGAATTTCGGCAGCAATGGTGAAGCCTGAGACAGTTGGCGCGCCAACGGTGGTTTTATCACCATCGCAGATCATCAGAATTTCGATATCTTTGATCGCGTCGCCGACGTTACCTTCCAGCTTTTCGACATTAAGATAGGTATCCTTGGAAACTTTATACTGTTTTCCACCAGTACGGATAATCGCAAACATTTTATAAACCTTTGATTCTGTTGTCAAAAATCTCTCTAAGGAGATCCTTATTAGTTAGGTTGCGCTTTATAAACAATTTATTAGGGACCTGTCAAGCAAAGTAGGGGGTCGGAAGGGGCTCTCCGCCTAAATGTCTATGGAATCCAATACCTTCGTTGCACCGGTCGATCTACGTAAAAAACCGCTTCCAGCGGTTACAGTGTTTGGTGACACGCGGGCGAAAGAGTTATGCAAATTACTCTTTTCATTAATCCCGGGTCAGGATGTGCGCTTTGCGATGCCTGAGACCAAAGAAGCCTTGATTGAGGAAGTCTATCATAGCGCCATCGTCTTCGTGCTGGTCGCAGACGCGACCGACGACAATATCGAGCTGGCCCGTGAGCTGAGCATGATGCCGGGTGTGGTCGCCGATATTATCGCGATTACGCCAGAGCAGGAAATCCGCCGCCGCCTGCATATGCTGACTTATAACTATGACAACATTTTCAACTGGGAAATTCTTGGCACTGAGGACTTCAGGCATATTTTTCTACACAAGTTAAAAAAAGGGATCATGCGTCTGAATGCCCGGATTCAGGAAGACGAATACCGCAGCTTCAAGGGCTACCTGTCAGTCAGTCCGGATGCGTTCATAGTTTTCGATAAAAACAAACGCGTTCTGTTCGTCAGTGAACATTATAATAAAGTCTATCCGCGCAGCGCCCACCTGTTCGTGCGCGGGGCTCCCGTCCATATTATTTTCGAGGCGGCGGCACAGGAAAGCGGATTGCGTCCAGAAGAAGCGCGATATCAGGAAGCGAAGAAATTCTGGTCATCGCTGCAGGGCCAGTTTGAATTTCATATCAGCAATAACCGTGTGCTGCGTATTTCAGCCGCCCCCATGCCCGGAGGCGAAGGGACGATTGTTACCACAACCGATATCACCCTTTATAAAATGCAGGAAAAAGCTTTGGCCGATAAGCAGGTCGAACTGGAAGCGGCCCTCGCCAACGAGCAGGAAGCCAGCACGCTGCAAAAACAATTCATCAGCATGGTCAGCCATGAATTCCGCACGCCCCTCAGTATCGTGGATGGCAACGCGCAAATTCTTCAGCGCCGCGTCGAGACGATTGAACCTGCGGAAACGCAAAAGCGCCTGAAGACCATTCGCAGCGCAGTATCGCGACTGGTGAACATGATGGAAGCGGTTCTGTCATCCAATATGCTGAAAACCGGAAAGCTGGATTTGCAACCTGTGGATTTCAACCTTGCGCGTCTGATTGAAGAAATGTGTCAGGAGCAGGCCGACCTGTCGGCCCAGCACAAGATTGTTTGCGACATGAAAGGGCTGCCGGAACTGGTTTACCTTGATCCCAAGATCATGACACTGATCCTGACCAACCTGCTGTCCAACGCAGTTAAATTCAGCGTGATCAATCCGGTGGTCGAGGTAACCGGCACGCAGGATGCCAAAGGTATCAAACTCAGCATCACCGATAACGGAGTCGGAATTCCTCAAGACGAGCTGACGCTCGTTTTTTCCAGATTCTACCGGGCGACGACGTCAAGCGGGATTCCCGGCTCTGGTGTGGGTCTTGCCCTCGTGCGCGACTTGATTCTTCTGCATGGCGGTACGATTCATGTGGAAAGTACCGTAGGCAAGGGAACCCGTTTTGATGTATTCTTCCCAACAGATACTTCAACTGCCAACCCCGTCCGGGAGCATCTCGCATCATGAGTAAAACTATCCTTGTCATCGAAGACGAAGCCGCGCTGTGCGAAATCCTTAACGCCGAACTGAGCGCGCAGGGGTATAAGGTCGTGCTGGCCTATAACGGCCAGGAAGGGATGTCCAAGTTACAGGAAATCGAACCCGACCTGATTATTTGCGACCGCGCCATGCCAGTCATGTCAGGCTATCAGTTGCTGGAGCGCATCCGGGGGGTTTATCCACAATACAGCAACCTGCCGTTTATTTTCCTCACAGCGCTTGGCGATCCGCGCGACCGTCACTCGGTCACCCATCTTGAGCCGACCGCGTATCTCTCCAAGCCGATTGATTTCGACGTTCTCAATGAAACAATCAAAAAAGCTCTCGCCGCGTGAGCAGGGTGAGCATGCTCCGGGTCGTTTCCCTGCTAACCGTCATGCTGGCATTGAGCGCATGCGCTCCCGGTCCATCGAGGAAGCTGATGCAGTCTGATATCAAAGTCGATTATGTCGTCATGGAAAAAAGCGGCAAATCAATCACGCTGTGGTCAGGCGGACATATCGTGAAATCCTACAGCATTCTATCCTTGGGTAGCAGTCCTATCGGCCATAAGGTTCAGGAGTGGGACGGACGCACGCCCGAAGGGCTGTATGTAATCGATGAGAAACACGACAGCAAAAAATTTCAGAAATTCCTGCGCATTTCCTATCCTAATGAGGCCGACAAGGCCTACGCAAAACGCCTGGGCGTTGACCCAGGCGGTATGGTTGGCATTCACGGCGACAAGGGCGGTGTTTCCGGTTTCTTCGACCGGATGAAGCCCAACTGGACGCAGGGCTGCATCACGGTGCGTAACGCATCTATCGAAGAAATCTACGCCCTTGTCGACGTAGGTACGCCAATACTTATCAAGCCTTAGTAGCGGTTGCCGTTACGATCAACGCGTACGCCGTTGTGAGTGTCACGAACGGTGTAATGTGGTTCGCTACGGTTAACGCTGTTTTCTTCAGCATGCATCGGTTTGTTTTCCGTTGGCTGAGTGGTCTGCTCGGTCGCACAGCGAACGAAATGGCCTTTCATCGGCAACGTATCTTCAACGGTAAAGCGCCCGTCATTCCGATAATGTTTAACATTGCTGCCAGTACCAACCTGAGAAACTTCGCTTCTGCATTCGCCATCAATTGTATCGTGCGCTGAAACATAGGTGCGCGGCGCCTGAGAGGCTGGTCGGATGTCTGCATTGCTGCAGGCACCAAGGGCAAGAGTGAGGGTCAGAAGGGTTACGCAGGCGGGTTTTGTAAATTTCATGTTTATCTCCAATGATAATAATAAGAAAAGTACTGGATTAACGCGCCCGAGCGCGATTGGTTCCATAAACACTTGATCCACCACAATTTCTGTACAGGGAAATTAATCTGGAACCATGTGCGGCGATCAGCCATTAGGCAGGTGCTTACTCAAAACAGAAGAAGGAGAACATTGATGAAAGCTACATCACTTTACCTATCTGCGGCTGTAATTGCCGTTCTGAGCGCTGCACCGGCTTCGGCTTCCAGCACAACCTCAGGCAGCTCTACAGGTTCGAGCACTAGCCTGTCTGCTGGTACCAGCGGTACAGTCAGCAACCCAACTGCCGGCAGTGCTGGCGTTAATGTGGGCGCAGATGTCAATACCAACACGACGCTTCCATCAATTGGAACCGATAGCACCGCGCAAGGTGATGCCTCAGCGTCATCCAACACGGCGCTTGATTTCGGTTCGATTGACACGAACGGCAACGGCATTATCAGTTCACAAGAGCTGAACAACAGTGCAACAGCCCGTGCCAACGGCAGCATCACCTTCGGGTCGATTGACAAGAACAGCGATGGCAAAGTAACCTCTGCTGAATTGCAGAGCTATAATTCGGCTTCGCTGAATAATACATCGTCTTCCTCAGGCCAATAAGCTTAACGCTTTTAGGTCGAACACAGAAAGCCGACATTCAATGTCGGCTTTTCGTGTATCTTACAGACTGATTTTTTTAAAATGCTTATTCCACCAAGGAGAATACCCATGAATTACCGCCTCGCTTTTTCCAGCACCCTCGCTTTGATGTGTCTTGCTACCGGAGCCAAGGCTGCCGATTATCCTTCGTGCAATGAGCTGCCGAAATATGAGTCGCTTGTCGAAGCGCTTAAGGCTGCGCGTCTGCAAAACAACGGCGGCCTCAATCTCGATATGTGGGGCACGATTGTGGACCGCTCCGGAACTGTTTGCGCTGTGGCATACACAGGTGCAATGCCGGGGTCGCAATGGCCCGGCAGCCGCGTGATTTCAGCGCAAAAAGCCTACACTGCAAACGCGTTCAGCCTCGATGGCTTGGCCCTTTCGACAGCGAACCTTTATTCTGCGGTTCAGCCAGGTGGTTCACTGTTTGGGTTGCAAGAAAGTAATCCGGTCAATGTTGCCGCGGCCTATAAAGGTGTCTTCGATGACTTCGGCAAGAACGTCGATCCAATGGTTGGATCGGTTGTTGGCGGTGTCAACGTTTTTGGCGGCGGTCTGGCCTTGTACGGCGTAGACGGACGTATTGTCGGTGGTTTGGGTGTGAGCGGTGACACGTCATGTGCCGATCATAATATCGCCTGGCGCACCCGCGCGACGCTGAAGCTGGATTACGTCACGGCAGGCGTTGCCCCGACCAAGAATGACCAGATCATTTATGACGTGTCCGCCGGCAAGAGCCCGAGCGGCTATGGTCATCCAACCTGCGGTGGCAAGGAACCAGACGTTGCGGCAACGTTGCCCCCAACATCGAAGGTTGCTGCGCCAGCGCAGAAGTAATCTGTCACAGTTTGTGATCCTCTAAAGCCGGGGGAGCGCAGGGCCAAATCCGTTATTCCTGTATCCGCTTCATGTGAAGCGTCGATATACATAAAAGGAATACCGACCATGACTCGCCTGCGCTCCCTTGTTCTTACAGCCTCAGTTCTGATCCTGTCTGCCACAGGTGGCAGCACTGTGTTCGCGCACGACACCAATAATAACGGCAATCAGTATGGGTCTTATCAACGCTACGGCTATGGCGATAAAGACCATGACCGGTATGATCGGCACGACCGATATGACCGTCACGACCGTGACAACCGTAGCTATAATTATTGGAATGTGAATCTGTCCCCGCGCGAACGTGAAGATGTCAGCCGCAGATTCTACGAAGCCTACAACCGCCAGTGTGGCAGCAACATCGGCTGGCGCGGCTATTATGACTGTGACCGGTTACAGCCATATCAGGTTGGCCGGAGACTTGAGCCGGGTGTCATAACCTGGAACCTGCCCGGCAATGTGACGAAATCCCTGCCACGCCCGCACCCCGACACACGCTATGTGTGGGTCAACCGCGATATTCTTCTTGTTTCCAAATGGGATGGGACTGTTCTCGACCGGGTGATTTCGTTAAGGTAGGGACATGAAAAAAATCGCCCTGCTGACAACGACCCTGATCCTGAGCGCGTGCTCGTCCTTCACGATGTCCGAACCGCTTGACCCGAGCTATATGGGCAAGTGGCTCGGCCCTGAAGGCACCTATCTGCTGATTTCGCAAAGCAAAGGTGACGGTTATAACATTCAGATCAAGGATCTGGATGGCGTGGTTGGATATTTCGGCAAAGCTGTCGATGGCAAGATTGAATTTTCGCGCAACGGACACCCGGCCACGATCCGTAAAGGGACAGGAGCGGAAACAGGTATGAAATGGTTGGCCGATAAGAAAGACTGCCTGATCGTCAGGGATAACGAAGGCTATTGCCGCGACTAATTCGCCGCAACCGGCACGTCATCAACATACGCCGCGCCCGGGGGCTTGTTTTGCCATGGCACGCCGTCGGCGCCCATCTTGTAGCCCAGCTCGAAAATCTTCGACATGTAGACGGGATCAAACAGTTCTTTGGACTCGGCGGAGAATTCGGGCGGGACCTGAATCAAATTATAGGCGATGCCGTCGCGCTGCGCCCCGACATAGAGTTTAAACAGATCACCGATGCCCTGATATTTGATCAGGGTTTCAATCGAACGTTGCGACAGCGACCTGACGTTCGGTTGCAGTTCGCTGTATTCCGGTGTGATCTTGGTGTTGCGGATGACATACAAATGACGCTCGATACCGCTTTCCTTGAACAGGGCGCTTTCGCGGCTGGTTGATTGCAGGGGATAGAGGAAAACCTGCGCGGTCACGCCGCCATCCGAGTGAATTTCGTTGTAGTGTTTGCCATCAATCGTCACGTCGATGAACACGGGCTTGAACACACCTGGAATGGCCGCCGAGGCGAGCAGGATCTGGTGAAAAAGTTTAAGCGCATCCGGATTGCCGGAATTGGCGAGCGACCCGATATCCCAGATGATGCTCCGTTGTGCTTCCATATTGGTCGTGCCTATCAGCAGCCGGCGGCCCTTGCGGTGCTCTGCGGCAATGCGGGTGAACATCTCGGGCGTGATCGTTTCCTCGATCTTTTTGGCAAGCGGGGCGGTGTCCGTCAGCGCCATGCCGCCCGTTAGCCCATCCAGAACGGTCGAGAGTGTGCCCATGAAAATGTTTTCTGAGCGTAGCGTGGTATAAACTTGCCGGAGTTGTGGGTCATAGTCAGACCCGAGAAACGCAAACGGCGCGATCAGTGCGCCTGTGCTGATACCCGTCACGATGGTGAAATCAGGGCGCTTGCCGGATGCCGACCAGCCGCACAAAATCCCTGCACCAAACGCGCCATCACTACCACCGCCAGACAGGGCCAGATAATCCATCGGCGGATAGACACCGTGTTCGGCAAAATACGCCGCATGAGATTGTTTATATTCCGCGAGGCGCTTGACCACGACTGCGTCAAGATTATGCGGAGCGACATCGCCCCAGGCGCGGATATTGGGGCTGAACCCCGAGACAACCGCCTGCGCGGCTTTATCTTCGGGGGGAGTCGTGTGCAGCGGAATGGTGCCGCACCCGGTGAGCGTCAGAAGAAGAACGAGGGAAATTATGCAGTTACGAACCATAGACGCAGTTTAATGACCGCCCCGGTGGATGCCAGTCTTTTTTGAGGTGCCGGAACTTTGGCGGCCCGCCAGCCGTTGGTTCCGGTGTATTTTCACCTTATCTCAGGAGCCTTCCATGACCGCTAATCTCACTGGCAAACGCATTGCTTTTCTCGCGACCGACGGCTTTGAGCAAGTTGAACTGACCCGCCCATGGCGCGATATCAAAGCCGCCGGAGCGGTTGTCGAGCTTGTCTCACTCAAAGACGGTGAAATTCAGGGCGTGGCGCATCTGGATAAAGCCGAAAAATTCAAGGTCGACCGCACGGTCAATGACGTGAGCGCGACCGAATATGACGGCTTGGTGATTCCGGGCGGCCTCGCCAATCCGGACGCGCTGCGCGTCAACGAAGACGCCGTCAAGTTTGTCAAAGACTTCTTCGCCGCCGGAAAAACCATTGCCGCGATCTGTCACGGTCCATGGTTGCTGGTGGAAGCCGGTATTCTGAAAGGCCGCGTCGTCACGTCATGGCCGAGCCTCAAGACCGATATCATCAATGCCGGAGGCTCATGGATGGACGAACCCGTCCACGTCGACAACGGCCTCGTCACCAGCCGTAAGCCGGATGATCTGGATGCTTTCTGCGAGAAGGCGATTCAGGA
>CAYJDG010000048.1:0-16166 GCA_964368875.1 uncultured Pseudobdellovibrionaceae bacterium | reverse complement strand
ATTTCCGAAGCGGGCAGCTCGCCCGAAATTATTTATGGTGACATTGATTTGACCGCTGTAGACCGGGCCCGCACTGCGATCCCGGCGCTCCAGCATGACCGATTATCAGCTTAAGGAATTTAGACTATGGCAGGGGATACAGGACTATTCATCGGGGCCGTGACTGACAAACCGGATCATAAGCTTAATTTGCTTTTATCCCGCGCCAACCGCCACGGTCTGATCGCCGGGGCGACCGGCACGGGCAAGACTGTCACGTTGCAGGGTTTGGCCGAAGGGTTTTCCGCGGCAGGCGTTCCGGTTTTTATGGCCGATGTGAAAGGCGATCTCACAGGCCTCTGCCAGCCCTCGCAGATGCAGGATTTTTTGGTTAAGCGTGCCGCTGATATTGGTCTCGCTCCCTACACCGCGCAGGCCATGCCGTGCATCTTTTGGGATCTCTATGGTGAGAAGGGGCATCCGGTCCGCACCACCATCTCGGAAATGGGGTCTCTTCTGCTCGGGCGCATTCTTGATCTGAATGATACGCAGCAGGGCGTCCTCGATGTCGCCTTCCGTGTCGCCGATGACGAAGGCCTTCTGATCCTCGATCTCAAAGACCTGCGTGCGCTCCTTACGCATATCTCTGACAATGCCTCCGAAATTTCCCGCACCTACGGCAATATCGCGCCCGCCTCGGTTGCGACCATACAACGCTCGGTTCTGCGTCTGGAAGAACAGGCCGGCGAGAAATTCTTTGGTGAGCCGGCCCTCGATCTTAAAGACCTGATGCGCACCGCCTATGACGGGCGCGGCTTTATCAATATCCTCGCCGCCGACAAACTGATGCAGACCCCGCGTCTGTATGCGACCTTCCTGCTCTGGCTGCTCTCGGAATTGTTCGAAGACTTGCCGGAAGTGGGCGATCTCGCTAAACCGAAACTGGTGTTCTTCTTCGATGAAGCGCATCTGCTCTTCAAAGACACGCCCAAATCCCTGATGGAAAAGATCGAACAGGTCGTGCGCCTGATCCGCTCGAAGGGTGTCGGCATCTACTTCGTCACGCAAAGCCCCGGCGATATTCCTGAAACGGTGCTGGCACAGCTTGGTAACAAAGTTCAACATGCCTTGCGTGCTTTCACACCAGGTCAGCAGAAAGACATCAAGGCGGTCGTGGACGGTTTCCGCCCTAACCCAGCTTTAAAAATCGATGCGGTGGTACAGGAACTGAAAGTCGGCGAGGCGATAGTGTCGCTGCTCGATGAAAGCGGCACGCCGACCATCACCGAACGCGTCCTGATCCGCCCGCCGTCGTCCCGCCTTGGTGTCGCTGATGCCGCAGTGATCCAGACGATGCTGCAAAACAGCCCGGTTGCTGCGCAGTATACCAAAACGATTGACCGGGACTCAGCCTATGAGACTCTGCAGGGCCGCGCTGAAAAGGCGACCAAGTCAGCCGAGCGCGCACAGGAGGCGGCCCGGCCAGCACCGCGCGAAACTCGTGAACCCCGCGCCTCGAACCGCCAGTCAGCAGGCGAGGCTCTGGTCAAATCCGTCATTCGCGCCGCTGGCAGCCAGGTTGGCCGCCAGATCACGAGTACGATTTTACGTGGAATTCTCGGCGGGCTGTCGCGCCGCTGATCAGATATCGATCCGCGTGCCCAGTTCCATCACCCGGTGGCTCGGTAGGTTATAGAAGTCGATGGCCGAGGACGCGTTACGCGAAATCCAGGCGAACACATATTCACGCCAGATAACCATGCCCGGCAGGATCGTCGGGACGATGGTTTCCTTGCCGACGAAATATGTCGTGTCGTCAGGGATAAAGCTTAGGCCGTGAATATGGGTCTTGCGCAGTTCCGCCGGAATATCGATGACATCCTTGAAACCATAGCGAATGGTCAGGCGCATGAAATTGTGGCCGAGGTCTACAACTTCGAATTTCTTCTCCAGCTTCACATAGGGACGCTCTTCGACCAAAACATGCAGGAAGATATTGCGCTCATGCAGGATCTTGTTGTGACGCAGGTTGTTGATCAACGGAATTGGAATGCCGTCTTCGATCTGTGACATGAACACGGCGGTTCCGGGTACGCGCGGGATGTTGTCGCAGACGCTGGCGAAGAACGTCTCGGTCGGCATCATATCCTTGCGCGTGTTCTGAATGACCAGCAGGCGGCCTTTTTTCCACGTCGTCAGAAGAACGAAGATGACCAGACCGATGGCAAAGGGGAACCATGCGCCATGGAAGATCTTGCTGCTGGTGGACAGGAAATAGGCCAGATCAACGAAAATCATGACTGCGCAGAGCGGGATCGCATAGAGCGGCTTCCATTTCCACAGTTTGAAAATGACGATCGAAAGCAGGATCGCATCGATCAGCATCGTCCCGGTCACGGCCACGCCATAGGCATGGGCGAGGCTGCTTGAACTGCCGAAACCGATGACAAGGCAGCCGACGAAGAAGAACAGGATCCAGTTGATGAACGGAATATAAATCTGGCCCATTTGGCGGTCGGAGGTGTGCTCCATGCGGATCCGCGGCAGGTAGCCGAGCTGAACGGCTTGCTTGGTGACTGAAAACGCGCCGGTGATCACCGCCTGCGACGCGATGATTGCGGCTAGCGCGGCGATGGTGACGAGCGGCCATTCCATCCATTTCGGAGCCATCATGAAGAATGGGTTTGCAGCGCCAGCCGGATCTTTCAGAACATACGCACCCTGACCGAAATAGTTCAGCATCAGGGCCGGGAAGATAATCCACAGCCACGCATTACGGATCGGCTTGCGGCCAAAGTGGCCCATATCGGCATACAACGCCTCGGCCCCGGTAAGAGCGAGGACGACCGAAGCAAGCGTCATAAAGCCGATCATCTTCTCGCGCATGAAGAATTCGATGGCGTAGTAAGGGTTTATGGCTTTCAGGACCACCGGATTATCGATGATATGCCAGACGCCCAGACCCGCAATCGTAATGAACCACAGGGACATGATCGGACCGAAATAATCACCGACCTTGGCGGTGCCCCCGCTTTGCACGGCAAACAGAAACACCAGGACCGTCAGCGTGATCGGAATGATCAGAGGCGTAAGGTTGGGTGAAATAACGCTCAAGCCCTCGATCGCGCTGAGGACTGAAATTGCCGGGGTGATCATGCTGTCGCCATAAAAGAGAGCGGCGGCGAACAGGCCGAGAATAGGGATGAGGGCTTTCAGCCAATTGGTTTCATGCGTGATACGGCTGGCGAGCGCGAGCAGGGACAGGCTGCCGCCTTCACCCTTGTTGTCGGCACGCATAATCAGGAAAACATATTTGAGGGTCACGACCAAAGTGACCGACCAGAAAATCAGCGACAGGATATTAAGGACATGGCTTTCATCGGTGGTGAAGCTGCGGCCAAGAAAAGATTCTTTGAACGCATAAAGAGGACTGGTACCGATATCGCCGAACACCACACCGATTGCTCCGAACATGAGCTTGAGAGCGGCATTGCCTTTCGGCTGGTCGTTTTCTGTTTGTGACATGTCTTTTATATAAGCTTTTCAATTGCGTTGGAGCGGAGCATACGCTGAAGCTCGACGGCTGAGAAGCCTTTCTCTCGCACCGCACACAGGGTTAAGTCTTTGTTTCGTTTGGAGAATTTTTTGCCATCAGGTCCGGTCAGGAGTGGATGGTGGCAATATTGAGGGGTTGGCAGACCGAGCAGGGCCTGCAAAACACGGTGCAGATGGGTCGCATGAAACAAGTCAGCCCCGCGCGTGACGAGGGAAATTTCCTGCAGCGCATCGTCATGCGTGACACACAAATGGTAACTGACCGGCGTGTCCTTGCGGGCGAGAACGGCGTCGCCAAGCATCTCAGGTTGCGCGTCTTGCCACCCCGCCTCCAGATCATGCCACCGCAAAGCCCCGGTTCGGGCGAGTGCCCGGCGCAGGTCGAGGCGAATGGCATAGGGCAGCCCGTATGCGATTTTATCCGCCCGTTCACTGGCACTTAAACTGCGGCACGTGCCCGGATATAAAAATCCATCCGGTCCATGCGGTGCAGAAGGTGCGCGCGCAATCTCCTCTTCGATTTCCTTGCGCGTGCAAAAACACGGATACGTCACACCCATGGTATCAAGTTTATGCAGCGTATCTCGGTACTCGGCGAAATGCTCTGACTGTTTGCGCACGGGCTGCGTCCATGAAATACCCAGCCATTGAAGGTCCTCAACAATCGCCTGAACATACTCGGGGCGGCAGCGCGTCGTGTCGATGTCTTCAAGCCGGAGGATAAACTGCGCGGGATCACGTTCGGCATGGTCCCATGTAAACCACGCGGATGCAGCATGCCCGACATGGAGCAGTCCGGTCGGGGAAGGGGCAAAACGCGTCATTTTCATAAGGTTAAATCCATGATTGCTCACTTAATATATAGTAAGTGGCCTTCAGGCGGAACGCTGTGGCATACTCTGCCCACGATGAAACCATCTCTCCCGCTCCTGCCGAAACTCTGTCTGCTGATCGTCCTCGCTACGCTTGCGTGGTCGGCGATCGGTCCGTTCGACCGGGCGACATGGTGGATGGAAGTTCTCCCGGTGCTGATCATTGTGCCGCTTTGCCTCTTCACTGCGAAAAGATTTCCCCTGACCCCTCTTCTCTATGTGCTGATCGCCATTCACTGTGTGATCCTGATTATCGGCGGACATTATACTTATGCCCGCGTGCCGCTTTTTAATGACATCAAGGAGTGGCTCGGCACAGCGCGGAACAGTTACGACGGCCTCGGCCATTTTGCGCAAGGCTTTATTCCGGCGATCGGCATTCGCGAATTGCTGTTGCGCACCTCACCCCTGAAGCCTGGCAAATGGCTCTTCGTGATAATAGTCATGGGGTGTTTCGGGATTAGCGCGATTTATGAATTGCTCGAATGGGTCACCGCCCTGATCGAAGGGGGTCATGCCGACGAATTCCTCAGCACCCAGGGCGATATCTGGGACACCCAGAAAGACATGGCGCTGGCGGGGGCGGGGGCAGTGATTGCGCTTGTGACGCTGTCGCGCTGGCATTCGGCCCAGCTTGCCCGGCTATAGCGCGATTTACTTTAAGGCCCAATCCTGTAACATAAGTGAACCTGAATACTCCCCCTGACCCTGTAGAATGAGAACATGAGCGAATACGTCCACAAAGCCGTTTCCGGCAAACCTGACAGTCTGGTTATTCTGCTCCATGGCTACGGCTCGAACGGGGAAGATCTGATGGGCCTCGCGCCATATTGGGCCAAAGAATTGCCCAACACCGAATTTCTGGCGCTCGACGCCTTCACCCCCTGCGAGATGGGCATGGGGTATCAGTGGTTCACGCTGACCAGCTGGGTGCCAGCGCACATGCTCGATGCCGCGGCTCCGGCGATTGACCGTTTGAATGCCTTTATCACTGACGCGATCAAAAAATATGATGTCGCCCCAAGCCGCGTTGTGCTGGTCGGGTTTTCACAGGGTACGATGATGGCCTTGCTTGCTGCGCCGCGCCGTGCGGCTCCGATAGCTGGCGTGCTCGGCTATTCCGGCGCGCTGCTTGGCGGTGAAGCTCTGGCGACAGATGAAACTGCGGCCCGTATGCCGATCCACCTGATCCACGGTGACCTCGACCCGGTCGTGACGGTTGCGGCGTGGTATCAGGCAACCGACCTGCTCAGAAAAGCGAATTACGTCGTGACCGGTAACGTCACGCGCGGGCTGGTGCACACGATTGATGAGCGCGGTCTGCAGGATGGGCTCTACTTCCTGCAAAAAGTCCTGAAATATACCGAAGGCCCTTAAGGGGCGGCAGGCGGCGCTGGAACGGCAACGGGCTCGGCCGTCTGGGCCGCATTTGCCGCGATCAACTCAGCCAGATAAGCCTCGCTGAATGCTTTCTGTTCTGTCGGATCGGTCAGATCCTTATAAGTGAAAATTGCCACCAGCGGTCGATCCTTGATCGACGTCACGACATCGAACTCGGTGATGGTGAACGGTCCGGTGCTTGGATCGGTCAATTCGTGCCGCAGCATGAAGATCAGATCGGTCAGAGTGTCGCGGAAGATCAGCGGCTGGCCGCTTTTAATCTCGATGTCTTTTGACATGTTCTTTTGCGCGGCACCATTGACCAGCGTTTCAAACGCGACCGGATCGAGCGCCTGAATTTGCTGGCGCAGATGGCCAGTGAATACCTGCGCGGATGTTTTTTCCTCAAGGAGTGTCAGCGGTGTCACCAGCATGCCCGTTGCGATGTACGCATTCATGTCACGGCTCACGCGTACGGCTTTCAACTGCTCACAATTAGCATAGGCCAACCACAGATGATTGCCGTAGGAGGTCTGCATGTCGGCGATAACTTTGATCAGGGCGCGGTCTATTTCTTGAGTCTGATCGGCGAAGCAATAGCCGGGTGGAGCAGGGATGACGACGCTCTCATCAGCGAAGGCAATCGTCGCAAACTGTTCGTGAATGGTCACACGCGGATCGAGCAGAGGGGTCTCAATCGAGGCTGTCTCGGGGATCGCGGGAGGCTTTTTATCCGTCATCAGAACGATCATGCAAACGACCATGACGGCGACCACAATCCCGGCGGCAATCAGCAATTGTTTTTTCTCAGACATCGGTAAAAGCCTTTCTGCCGCAAGGAGATGAGGCTGTAACCCTACTGCAACCGCCGATTCCTGCAAGGTGTGCGCTGCCAGATTTGTTCATCATCGCTTAAGGGTTGTAATTTTATGTCAGGCGCAACCTAAATATTTGGAATAATTCCATAATATATTGCTACACAGCAACGAAACTTTAATCATTATCTGTACGGTTCGCCGCAAATTTTGTATAATTAAATTATAAGGCATCGATAGGAGCCTTTCATCATGAGACTGACGTTTAGGCAGACACACATGATTACAAGTTCAGGAGGGCTCAGTGATTATCCCCTCTTTTGCTGAACCATTTGTTGATACGACGACCCCATTGGACATGTGTCCCGCACTTATCCTGAACGCCGATTTTCGCCCCTTAAGTTATTACCCTTTATCCGTATGGTCTTGGCAGGAAGCTGTTAAGGCCATTTTTCGTGAATCGGTCACTGTACTTGCCGAGTACTCGCGCGTTGTACGTTCCCCCGGTTTCGAAATGAATTTGCCGAGCGTGATTGCGCTGAAAGAATTTATCCCTCTCGAGCGCTCCCCGGCCTTCACCCGTTTCAATGTGTTCCTGCGCGACGAATGGCATTGCCAGTACTGCGGGGAGCAATTCAGAACACAAGAGTTGACGTTCGATCATGTGATTCCGCGATCACGTGGCGGACGGACAGCCTGGACCAATGTGGTCGCGGCCTGTCAGGACTGCAATACGACCAAGGGAAACTACATGCCGAGCGAATGTGGCATGTTCCCGTTGCAGGAACCGAAACAGCCGTCGATCCATAAACTCCAGGACTTGGGCCGGAAGTTTCCGCCCAGTTTTCTCCATGAAAGCTGGATGGACTTCCTCTACTGGGATACTGAGCTGGTTGACCTTTAGAGCAGGCCTGAAACTAGAAGTGTCGCGGATGACACTATAAACCAAGGAGGTTTGTCATGTTTGGTAAGATGTTAGATGTGAACACAACTCGTTCAACCACTGATGCCGTATGGTTCTATATCATGTCGCTGATCGTACTGGTCGGTTTCTCGACCGTGCTCGGTTACGTGTTGACCATTACCGGTGTGTCCACCAATGTTGGTACTTTCTTTGAAGGCAGCCACATTCACACACTCATCGGAACGGCCTTTATTCTGGTACTCTCAAGCTTGATCTTGACGGGCCGGAAACTGACGAGCGACCTCTTCTCGATCCTGCTCGTTGTGATTGGTGTATACCTTTCCTACACCACCAATGTGATGCTTGGGATGGTCCCGGTAGCGATCCTGACCACTCTTAGCCACAAGTAACCTTAAAGGTTAGTTCGTAAGACTTAAGCCGGGTGAAATTCCATCCGGCTTTTTCTTGCCTTTTTTCTTGCGTAAACGCGCGCGAATCCTCTACAACCAGTGACATTCATGATAATTTTACTGAGTTTTTGAAGGAGCCACGCCATGCTGCGCGACCTGTTTGATTTTTCGAAGAAACGCACCGGCCTTGATGCCGTCGTCTTTTATCTCTTCTATCTCGGCTGTTTCGCCCTGATTACTGTGGCGCTCGGCGCGCAAGCTTAAGGCAATAGACGGCGCAGACCAGACCTGCGCCTGCGCACATGGCGACATTGTAATTCGCCATGGTCAGCCCGAACAACTCCCACTGGATCTCCGAACAGTTTACCACTGCGGCGTTCTGGATGCGGGTCATCAGGTCTTCGATCGATCCGCTCATATCGGGGGCGGAGCAGCCCTCAAGCCCGGCCCACCATTTGCGCTCGACCCCGGAATGATAGAACGCGATCCCCGCATTGATGAAAAACGCGGCGCCACTCAAGCCCACCATCCACATCGCCAGACGCTTCACAAAAAATCCCAGCAGCCCGAGCACGATGATGACCGCGAACGGCACGCGCTGGATCAGGCATAGATGACAGGGATGAAGGTTAAAACCATATTGCCCGATCAGGGCAGCGGCGAGGGCGCTGGCAGAGAAAAGAGCCAGCAACAAAGCGGCGAGGGGTGGGGATGGATATTTCATGGCAATGATCTAGATCAGGCTCCGAAAAAAGCTACGGCCTGATAATACCCCATGACCAGAAGGCCGATATAGAAGAAAAACAGAAATATTGACCACAGAATGCCGAGGATCGCTCCGGCAATCACTGGCAGCCCGTCCTTCATCAGCATGCCGAGCGCCATAAGGGCAATCGCGATGGCCGGGACGAAATTGGTCAGGAACAGCGGGACCGACAACACCGCCGTGATACCGAAAATCACTGCGCCGAAAAAGCGATAGAAGAAACCTTCATTAATAAAATTCAGGCGCGGCTTACTCAGAGCCTCGACTTTTTTAATCCACGGAATCGCCTTCAGGCTGATATCGGTGAAGGCCTTGCGCGGTAACTGATAGTCCATCACCTTTTTCGGCAGCCAGACTTCGGTGCGCCCGATCATCTGGTAGAAGCTGATATAAAAAAGCGGCAGCGACAGAAACATATGGATGCCGGGGATTGGCAGGGGAATGGCGCAGATCAGCGCAAAGACCAACAGCATAAACGCCATGCCGCGCTCCCCGAACGCATGCACCAGCGTCCCGATCGGCAGGGTTTCTTCAGTATGGGTATCGATGAAGTCCTGAAGAATGGTGGAAACTTTGTCGTGGTGCAGGTCAGGCATCGGGGTTTTTCTTAAAAACTTGATTACAGAAGCCAAGTCTGTATGGTTTGAAGGTCTTGCGCAAGTGAGGAATGGAAGAGTTTGCCGTGGCTGTTATAGGGATAGTTTTTGCAATTGCAATGCTGATGATCATAGTCGAGATCAGGCGGCCTGGGCGTAAATGGGTGCAAGTGTCCGGCTGGTGGACGCGGGCGCTGCTGTTAAACCTTTTTCAGGTCGCGAGTGTTTTTATTGCAGTCTATACGTGGGATAAATGGTTTGCTGACACTGCACTCTGGCATGCAGAAGACTATTTCGGCGTAAATGGCGGGGCGTTCTTTGGATATTTCGTCATTACGTTTATTTATTACTGGTGGCATCGCGCACGGCATCAATCACAATTTTTATGGAACCATCTGCACCAAATTCACCACAGTGCTCAGCGCATTGAAATCATCACAGCATTTTACAAACACCCAATGGAAATTCTAATCAATAGCTGCCTGTCCAGTGCCATTCTTCATGTTGGCCTCGGCTTGGGCCCGGAAGCGTCATCGCTGGCTGTGCTGCTCACTGGGATCGGTGAGCTTGTTTATCATTGGAATGTTCGGACGCCATACTGGCTTGGTTTTATTTTCCAGCGGCCTGAAAGCCATTGCATTCATCATAAACAAGGATGGCACCGTCAGAATTTTTCCGATCTGCCACTCTGGGACATACTGTTTGGCACTTTTAACAATCCTAAAGATTTCGATGGCCTATGCGGCTTCTCAGATAATCGTGAAACTCGTCTCGGTGAAATGCTCCGTGGTCATGATGTCCTCAGAAAAAACTGAACCAAAAATTGATCCGCAGCTGCGTGACCGGTTGCGTCTCCCGGTCCTCGCCTTGCTTGTAGCAATAGGTAGCCTGCAGGTCGTAGGAGATCTTGGCCACTTGCCTGCACTTAAAGCTGTTGCTCTTGCGTGGCATATGTCGCCAGCCCCCAAAGTTTTTACCGCGCAGGAAGGGTTCGAAACCTACTCCTCAGAATTCTATGTCGAATGGAAAGACAGTTATCATGTGCCCCATAGCTTGAGGATAACACCCAAGGAATACTACCATGGCGTGCTAGGGCCATATAATCGCCGCAATGCGTATGGAGCGGCGTTATCTTATGGGCCAGTGTTGTATGCCAATCCTGCCACTCGTCCGATGTTCGAATCCGTTTCGCGCTATGCTTTGTGTGATAAGGCTCCGATCCTCAGGGAACTTGGCATTGATGCAGCTACAGTCTATGGCCCTGTAACTATCCGTATTAAGCCGCGCCAGATTTTGCCCGAACATCACCAATGGAAGTTAGATTATGAAATTTCCTGTTCTTGAAAACGGCTGGACTGGGGGGCAGTTTAGCCTCTTCAGAATTTTGCTCGGCCTGTATCTTTGCATCCATTTTCTTGATCTGGTGCCATGGGCGCCTGAAGTATTTTCTTCTGCGGGAATGTTGAGTGATGGCGGACTTAGTCCGCTGATCGGACTTTTCCCAAATATATTCCTTCTTAATGACAGTCCTCAGTTTGTGCAGGGTGTTGTAATCAGTGGTGTTGCCGCCTCACTACTCTTTACGGCCGGCTATCGTCAGAAAATGGCAGCCGTGTGGTGCCTCTTTGTGCTGGCATCTCTGTTCGGACGTAATCCGCTAATTGCAAATCCTGCTTTGCCGTATGTGGGGTTTATGTTGCTGGCCTCGCTGTTCGTGCCTTCAGGGGCTTATGGCTCCCATGCTGCAAAGGGTCGCGATGATCTGGGGCGTGGCTGGGTCATGCCGCAAGATGTTATCCTCGGCGCGTGGATAGTTCTGGCGCTGACTTATAGTTACAGCGGATATACCAAGCTTCTTAGCCCCTCGTGGGTGTCTGGAGATAATATACAATTTGTTTTGAATAACCCTTTGGCGCGAGACTATTTTCTGCGCGATCTCTTCCTCTGGTTGCCGCCGATATTTCTTAAGCTAGCAACGTGGGGAGTTTTGGTCATAGAGTTGTTCTTTCTTCCGCTTGTTTTGTTCAAGAAACTGCGCCCGGTCATGTGGACTTTGATGCTCCTCATACAAATCGGCTTTGCGCTGTTGTTGAATTTCTTCGATCTGACGGCAGCTATGCTACTCTTCCATCTGTTTACTTTCGATCCCGCGTGGATAAAGGCAAACCCGAAGGCGCAGAAAATGACTCTATTTTACGATGGCGAATGCGGTTTTTGTCATACCATCGTCAGATTTCTTTTGGCAGAAGATAAACAGAATATTTTTAGCTTCGCTCCCTTGCAGGGCAGCCACCTGAAAACATTCTTCACTGAAGCCGAAATTGCGGCCCTCCCGGATAGCATCGTCCTGCGGATGAATGATGGTTCAACTTACCTGAAATCCTCAGCCGTCGCCCAGATGCTTATGGCGATGCAGGGGCTGTGGCGTCCGATTGGCTTTTTACTGTGGTGCGTCCCCGCAGTCTTGCGCGATCTGGTCTATGACGGGGTGGGTAAAGTTCGTAAACGCCTTGCGCCGACTCCTCAGGGGCTATGTCCCGTTCTCATACCCGAGTTTCGGGCGCGATTTACAGAGTAAACGCAAAACTCTTGATTCTGGGCCGGAACCCTGTATGTTTTGCCACTTATAGGAAGCCCCTGTGGTGAAATGGTAGACGCGCCTGACTCAAAATCAGGTACCGCAAGGTGTGTTGGTTCGAGTCCGACCAGGGGCACCAGCCTACGCTCTGCGAGCTTCGGCTCGGCAAGCCTAGCTGAAACGAGCAGCGAAGCGGAGGCTGTCTCGCCGTAGTTTCGAAGAAACGAAGGCGGACGAATTGGAACAAACCCATGAAAATCTACGTCGATGCCGATGCCACGCCCAAGGGTGTGAAGGAAATTCTCTACCGTGTGGCCGAGCGCACCGGGGTTGAGATGGTGTTCGTCGCCAATTCCTATCTCAATCTGCCGCGGCTGCCGAACCTAAAAATGCTTCAGGTCGAAGCGGGCTTTGATGTGGCTGATGCGCGGATTGTGGAACTTTGCGCGGCGGGGGATCTGGTGGTGACTGCGGATATTCCGCTCGCGGCATTCGCGGTCGAGAAGGGCGCAACCGCGCTTAATCCGCGCGGCGAGCTCTATACCGCCGACAATATCGGCCCGATCCTCGCCCGGCGGAATTTCATGGATAGTTTACGCGGTGGTCTGATCGAAGAGGGCGGCGGCCCGCCAGCCTTTTCTGCCAAAGACCGCGAAGCCTTCGCCAACCAGCTCGATAAATTTATCACCAAAGCGAAACGCTAAGGCGCACGTTGCTCTCTAAAGGGCAGAACCCGGGATACGGGAGCGGGGCCGTTGAACGCCTCCTCCAGACTTGTCGTGAGGTAGGCCAGCGCTTTGGTGTGGCGCATTTTTCTCTCAAGAACCACCGGATCGCCCAGCCGGCTTTCCGCTTCTGCAAGGTCCGAGGGCGTATCCAGCCATCCGATCAGGTCCTCGACCGTCTGCGGTGCGCGGGCGTGGTAGGTCGCGGCAAAAGTTTGCGTCAATTCCTGCCGCCGCCGTTTTTCATTCAGCGGTACGACGCGTCCTGTCTGCGTCTCTGGCAAGTCAAACCCCAGCTTATCTGCGTAATGATCAATCAGGGTGTCGACTTCGCCGTTCTCAAGTGCAGCTTCGAGATCCGAGCGGATCATCGCCGCCTGCGCGAAAGCAACCTCCATGTTAACCGACATGATTTGGGTCGTGTGATAATGCTGGTCGTAAATACGGGTCAGGGCCTCGGCCATTTGCTGAAAGGCCACGCGGGAAATTTCGGGCATTTCTGACTGGTCTTTGAGCAGGACGATCTGCAGATACCCCTGCACCAGACTCCACGCATCGGCCTTGGTAAAACTTAGCCCTGAGGGATCGTCTTCGTGCTGGTCAAGCAAAGTGCCGCACTCCGCCGCAACCCGGAACAGTAGTTCCGCATGCGTGCCGCGAACATAGGCAGGAAAATTAAAGGTGTGTTCCGCTTTGAGCCCAAACATCGGTGCCGATGTGTAGGCCCATTTGATTAGTCTGAGGTCTTGCGCAGTCAACTCAGGGTCAGGCATATAAAAAATTTACATATGAATTTGGTCAATGCAAGTCTTTCTGCTGTTTTGCCACAGGGTTTTACGCTTTAATAAGGCCTGACCCGCAACCCCCTGGAGCGTCATGCCGTCCCCCGTTACCTTGAAAGCCAAGATCCGCGACCTGTATGAGGGCACCTCCGAGCGGTCCGACCGTTTTCGCTATGCCATCCTGCTCATCGATATCATCACCATTGGCTTTCTGGTTGTATCGACGTTTTTTTATGGCCAGACATGGATCGAATATCTCGATTTTGTTTTCGGTCTGTATGTCCTGACTGATTATAGCGCCCGGTTATGGCTCGCCGAGAAAAAGCCGTCCTTTTTCATCAACCCCCTTAACATTGCCGATCTGGTCGCAACGCTATCATTCCTCGCGCCGCTGGTGGGTGGGAACTTGGCGTTCCTGCGGGCCTTGCGCGTGTTGCGGTTCTTGCGCTCGTATCATGTGCTGGAACGTCTGAGAAAAGATTCAAATTATTTTCGCAAGAACGAAGACCTGATCGTCAGTGCAACGCATATGTGCGTGTTTATTTTCCTGATGACCCAGATCGTTTTCATCACGCAGGTTGGCATCAATAAGAATATCGGCAATTTTCTGGATGCGATGTATTTCACCGTCACCACCCTGACGACCACGGGTTTTGGCGACATCACCCTGCAAGGCAATATAGGACGCTTGCTTTCGGTGGTTATCATGATCTGCGGCGTGTCGCTGTTTTTAAGATTGCTCAAAAGCATCTTTCGCCCGGCCAAGGTGCGGTTTAACTGCGACGACTGCGGCCTGTTCTGGCACGAAAATGATGCTATACATTGCAAACACTGCGGCAAAGTCCTCAACATCCCTTCGGATGGCGATGCATAAATTTCCCACCTGAAAGGTAAACTAGAACTCTCATGCCCATTTTCGAAATTATCGTCATCTTCCTGCTGATTGTCCTCAACGGCGTTTTTTCGATGTCGGAACTTGCTATTGTGTCATCCAGAAAAAATGTCCTGCGCAAACTCGCCGACGAGGGCAGCCAGAATGCAGCCCGGGCGCTTGCCTTTTCCGAAGACACCGGGCGCTTCCTGCCAACCGTGCAGATCGGCATCACCCTGATTGGCATTCTTGCGGGCGCGTTTTCCGGCGCGACGCTCGCCGATTATGTGACGATCTATTTCGAGCAATTCGGCCTGCATCACGAACAGGCGGAATTTATCTCCGTGTCGCTGATCGTCGTCGCCATCACCTACCTGACCCTGATCATCGGCGAACTGGTACCGAAGGAACTGGCCCTGCGCCGCCCCGAAGGCATGGCCTTGTTTGTCACGCCGCTGATTTATCTCCTCTCGCGCCTGACCTGGCCGGTGGTGTGGGTGCTCAATAAATCCTCCAGCTTCGTGCTCTGGCTGATCCGCGCCGGGGACAAACCGGAATCGACGGTCACGCAGGAAGAGGTCAGCGCCATGATCGAAGAGGGGGCCGACTTCGGTGTCTTCGACGAAAGCGAAAGCACGATGCTGAGCGGCGTTATGCTACTTGGCGATAAACCGATCCGCGCCTTCATGAAGCCGCGTGTCGATGTCACGTCACTTGATTGCGATGCCACCATTGAAGAGTTCAAAACCGCGATGGCCGAGCATGGGTATTCACGCTTCCCCGTGCGCGACCATGAAAACGAACATAAAATCCTCGGTATCGTCCACATCAAGGATATTCTCAACCGCGTGCTTGCAGGTAAGCCGTTGAAGCTGCGCGAAATCCTTGTCGAAGCCCCGGTCTTCCCCGACAGCGCAGACGCGATGATGGTCCTCGAAGGGTTGCGGGCCTCGCCGATCCATTTTGCGATCATCGTCGATGAACATGGGTCGTTCGCCGGGATCATCACCCTGACTGATATTCTGGCTATTATTACGGGCGGTGTGAACGACGACGGCGATATGGGCGACGAAGTCATCGTCCGTGAAGACGGCAGCTGGCTGATGGACGGCAGTATCCTGATCGACCATGCACTGGAAGAAATCGGCCTCAATGAAAAGCTTGGCAACGATAAATTCCACACCCTCGCCGGATATATCCTCAATCATTATCACGCCGTGCCCAAACCGGGACAGATGTTCGAATACAAAGGCTACGCCTTCGAAGTCATGGACATCGACGGCCACCGCATTGATAAGGTGCTGATTAGGAAGCTTGAAGAAGACGTACAGGCAGAATAATCAGGCCTTTTTACGGGCTTTATTCGCACTCAGCATCGGCGCCAAAAACTGCCCGGTATAGCTCTTCTTGACCGCTGCAATATCCTCGGGCGTTCCGGTCGCGATAATCTGACCGCCGCCTGAGCCGCCTTCGGGGCCGATATCGAGGATCCAGTCGGCGGTTTTGATGACGTCGAGGTTGTGTTCGATCACGACCATGGTGTTGCCCTGATCGGTCAGCTTGTGCAGCACTTCGAGCAGCGTCTTCACATCTTCGAAATGCAAACCGGTGGTCGGTTCATCAAGAATATAAAGCGTCTGTCCGGTTGCGCGTTTCGCCAGTTCCTTGGCGAGTTTGACGCGCTGGGCTTCCCCGCCCGAGAGCGTCGTCGCGGGTTGCCCGACCTTGATATAGCCAAGGCCGACATCTTTAAGGCGTTCCAGCTTTTCACGGATCGATGGCACGGCCTTGAAGAACGCTGCGGCATCTTCAATCGACATGTCCAGCACGTCGCTGATCGATTTATCCTTGTACTTCACTTCCAGCGTTTCGCGGTTATAGCGTTTGCCGTCGCATTCTTCGCACGTCACATAGACATCGGGCAGGAAGTGCA
>CAYJDG010000047.1:0-16312 GCA_964368875.1 uncultured Pseudobdellovibrionaceae bacterium | reverse complement strand
CCTTGATACACAGGCCTTCCACCCGCTATAACTCTCTCTTTACTGGAGAGTTATGACTGTGACCCGCTACAATATCCGCGAGACCGAAGACAAATGGCGTAAAACCTGGGACGATCAGGCCTGTTTCGCTGTCAAGGAAGACCCATCCAAAGAGAAATACTACGTCCTTGAGATGTTCCCGTACCCGTCGGGACGCATCCATGTTGGCCATGTCCGCAACTATACTTTAGGGGATGTCGTTGCCCGTTACCGCACAGCGCAGGGGTTTAACGTTCTTCATCCGATGGGCTGGGATGCCTTTGGTCTGCCAGCAGAAAACGCCGCCATCGAGCGCGGCGCGCATCCTAAAACCTGGACCTATGAAAACATCGCAGCGATGCGCACCCAGTTGAAGCAGATGGGTCTGTCCATCGACTGGTCGCGCGAAGTGGCGACCTGTTCGCCGGACTACTACCGCCATGAACAGAAAATGTTCATCGATTTCTATAAAAAAGGCCTCGCCTACCGCAAAGAATCCGTTGTTAACTGGGACCCGGTCGATAACACGGTTCTCGCCAACGAGCAGGTCATCGATGGTAAAGGCTGGCGTACCGGAGCTCCGGTTGAGCGTCGTAAGCTCAATCAATGGGCACTGAAGATCACCCATTACGCCGAAGACCTGATTTCAGCTCTCAAAACCCTCGACCGCTGGCCGGACAAAGTCCGCCTGATGCAGGAAAACTGGATAGGCAAATCGCAGGGCCTCCAGTTTAAATTCGATATCGTGGACAGCCCCGACCAGCTGGAAGTCTTTACGACCCGCCCGGATACTCTGTTCGGCGCCTCCTTCGTGGCGATCGCCCCAGACCACCCCCTGATCAAGACGCTCGCCGAGGGCAAGCCCGGTTTTGCAGACTTTATCGCGAAATGTCAGGCCAATGGCACCTCGGAAGCAGCCATCGAACAGGCTGAAAAGATTGGCTTTAATACTGGCCATTTCGTGGTTCATCCATTCGATGCGTCGATCAAATTGCCGATCTATATCGCCAATTTCGTGCTCATGGATTACGGCACCGGCGCTATTTTCGGCTGTCCGGCGCATGACCAGCGCGACCATGATTTCGCTACTAAATACAAACTCCCTATCAAAGCCGTGGTAGCCCCCGAGGGCGAGGCCGTCGATGTGCAGAAAGAGCCATATACCGGGCCTGGTAAACTGACGGGCTCCGGGTTCCTTGACGGGCTTGATGTCGATGCAGCAATTTCCGCAGCAATTGCCAAGATGGAGAGCCTCGGCCGCGGTACGGGCGTGACGCAATACCGCCTGCGCGACTGGGGTGTGTCCCGCCAGCGCTATTGGGGTTGCCCAATCCCGATGATACATTGTGCTGATTGCGGTGTCGTCCCGGTTCCGGACGCCCAGCTGCCAGTTGAGCTGCCCGATGATGTCACCTTCGATGCCCCCGGAAACCCGTTGGCGCGTCACCCGACCTGGAAAAAGACGACCTGTCCGTCCTGCAGCAAACCTGCGGAACGTGAAACCGATACTTTTGACACATTCTTTGAATCCAGCTGGTATTTCGCGCGTTACGCCGATCCCCACAACAAAACCACTGGCTTTTCGAAAGAGGCCGCAGCCTACTGGCTTCCTGTCGATCAGTATATCGGCGGGGTTGAGCACGCCGTGCTGCACCTTCTTTATTCGCGCTTCTTTACCCGCGCCCTTAAGGAATGCGGCTACTTCCCGAACGAAAGCAAATTCGATGAGCCGTTCACTGGACTTTACACGCAAGGCATGGTCAATCACGCCACCTTTAAGGATGAAAAGGGCGGCTGGCTCTATCCGAAAGATGTCTCGCAAGGCCCAAACGGCCAATGGATCAAGACAGAAGATGGCTCTCCCGTAACGATGGGGCGCGTCGAGAAAATGTCCAAGTCCAAGCGCAACACGATCGATCCGCAGGATATTCTGGATTCCTACGGCGCGGATGCTGCGCGTCTGTTTATCCTTTCAGACAGCCCGCCCGACCGCGATCTGGAATGGTCTGAATCCGGCCTGAAAGGGGCGTGGCGGTATATCAACGCGCTGCACACCCTGTGCCATGATATTCCAGAGGCCGGCAAAGACTTCGTCAAAGGGCCTATGAGCCCTGAAATCGAGGATATTCTCAAAAAGGCCCATCAGACGATTGCTGCAGTCGCCAAAGATATCGAAGCCTTTCATATGAACAAGGCGGTTGCCCGGCTGCGCGAGCTTTCGAACGCGCTCGAGGCGACCAAAATCCACAGCGTCTTCTATAACAAGATCGATGCGGATTACTCTGGCTTCCGGCAAGCCCTCGACCTGCTGATTCAGGGCTTAAATCCGATGATTCCGCACGTGACGGAAGAATTGTGGGAAATTTTGGGCCATAAAACCATTCTAGCCCGCACCCCGTGGCCGGAGGCTGATCCCAAATATCTGGCTGACGAAACGGTTACGATTGCGGTTCAGGTCAATGGCAAGGTGAAGGCGACGATTACATTGCCACGCGATATGGATGCGAAGGCAACCGAAGCTGCGGCGATGGCCAATGACAGCGTGAAAAAGGCGCTCGATGGCAAAACGGTTAAAAAAGTTGTTGCCGTGCCGAACCGGATTGTCAGCGTGGTGGTGGCGTGATCTGATCAATCCGCCTGACTGAACCCCTATTTTTAGAAGGCTTTATCATCATGCTGCCTGTTTCTTGTAGCCGTCTCCTTCTGGTTTTTGCTGCAGTTTTGCCGCTTTCGGGCTGTGGTTTCGCGCCGATGTATGGGGATCACGCGGCACCAGCAGGCGCAGCAAACGGGGCGAGTACAGCCGCCCTTTCCAACATCGCAATTTCGAATATCCCTGACCGCTCAGGTGTGTATCTACGCAATGCTTTGATCGACCGCTTTTACACAAACGGGTATCCGGTTGCGCCGGCTTATACATTGAGCGTCGAGCCCGTTAAAGAAGTTCAGCGCGATCTCGATCTGACCAAAAGCTCGGAAGCCACCCGTAATCAATTAACCTTGTCGACCACGCTTAAGCTTTATGATGCGGCGGATCCGACCAAGCCGGTGCTGGTGCGCCCTCTGTCCAGCATCAACAGCTACAACGTTCTTGAAAGCGAATTTGCGACGCGCGTGACTGAAGACAGCGCGCGCTTAAGCGGTCTTAACGACCTCGCCCGGCAGATTGAGCTGAATATCGTGCTTTATCTGAATCGCAGCAAACCTGCCCCTCAAGTCAGCCCATGAAGCTCGCCTGGCGTGACATCGATGCCTTTCTGAAAAAGCTTGATCCCAAGATGCGCGCTGTGCTGGTCTACGGCCCGGATTCAGGGCTGGTGCAGGAACGGGCGATGGCGCTCTGCAAACAGGTGGTTGCGGATGTCAACGATCCTTTCAACGCGGCCCATCTCACCGGCGAGATTATTGCTGCAGATCAGGCCCGCCTCACCGATGAAGCCAATGCCCAGTCCCTTATGGGAGGAATGCGCCTACTGCGCATTACGTCTGCCGGGAATGATATCTCACCTGCCTTGAAGGTCTGGTTGAAGGGCAATCCTAATCCCGAGTGCGTGATCATTATTGAGGCCGGGGATCTAAAGCCCAAAGATGCGCTGCGCAAACTCTGCGAAGAAGTACCGAATGCTGCGGCTTTACCCTGCTATGTCGAAGATGAGCGTGGCCTTGCGACACTGGTCAAAGACCGTCTGCGAGAGATGCAGATTACCATTCAGGGTGATGCTCTGGCGTGGTTTTCGACCAATATCAAGGGTGACCGCCTGCGTGCCCGCATGGAAATCGAGAAGCTGGTTCTTTATATGGATGGGTATAATGCTGCAGCAAAAGCGCAGCATAAAAACGTCACATTGGAGGATGTCAAAAACTCCTGTGGAGAGCTGGGAACTCAGAGTATTGACGATGTTGTCTATGCGTTCGGCAACCGGGAAGCGCAGCAAAGTTTGCGCGCCTTTACCCGCCTGTCAGAAGAAGGCGTCGTTCCCGTCACCATTATCCGTTCGCTGCAAAATCATGTTTTACGGCTTCATGCGGTGAAAAGCCTGATGGAGCTTCATGGCCAATCTATGCCTGACGCCATGAAAACCCTTCAGCCGCCCGTTTTTTTCAAACAGGCCGATCAATTTGCAGCTCAATTACGCCTTTATTCACTTTCCCAATTACGGGAATTATTATTTAAAATCAATGCTTTAGAAGTAAAAAGCAAGCAAAGTGGCCAACCCGTCGAGCTGCTTATTAGTAATTTCTTACTGGATTCAGCGGCATAATTGGCACATCATTTGAACCGAGACCACTCAGAACGTGGCAGAGGAGATGTGTTAAAATGGCAGAATTAAAAGATATGAAGGGTCAGCCTGACTTGGTGTGTTATCAGGGCAGCGACCCGAACACCCCGTCTACGGCAAAAACCGACAACAATGGCGGCGCCACGATATTCAATCGAAAAACTGGCTTGGCTGTTTATCATGTTTTGGCCGGGCCTCCGGAACAGGATGCTCTGGATAGGGCGGCTCGCGCCGCTCTGGATATGATAGGTTTAGGTTTACCACCCCCAGATCGGGCCGGTCGCCTCGTGCTCAGCCGTAAACCTGGTGAGCCTGGATTTGATGATCCTTTAGGTCTTGCAGGATCTCCATTCAGTTTAAATCTTTCATATTCTCAAGATAAAGATCAAAAGACGCCGCAGCTAAAAGGCTGTCAAATTGACGATCCTCGTCACGATGATCCTGACTTCTCGATTCAAATTCCGGTCGTACCTCTTCGTCCGGAATTGAAAGTGGCACCACCTCGCGCTCCTGGGACGAAAGTGGCAGAAGCGGCTCCGGGAATTAAACCAGAAATGGCGATGGGTTAAGCCGTTAAGGCTAACCCTTGATCGCGAGCCGTCCCGGATTGTGGGACAGGCGGTGCAGAACTTCGTCCAATTGGTCGAGGGTTCTGAAGCTGATGACCATCGCGCCCTGTTGTTTATCTTTCATATCGATCGACACTTTCATGCCGATCACATTCGAGACTTCACGCTCAAGCGCCAGCGTATTGACGTCTTTGCTGCCTGAGGCGGGCGGTGTGCCGGTCCGGCGTTTCACCGGACGGCCTTGCAATTCACCAACCAGCTGCTCGGTTTGACGGACATTGAGACCGAGCGCGATGATCTTTTTCGCCTGCTCGTCCTGCTGATCCGGCGTTAGCGACAAAAGCGGCCGGGCATGGCCAGCGGTGAGGCGGCCATCATTGACCATGGCGATCACGGTTGGATTGAGCTCCATCAGCCGGCACATATTGGCGACGTAGCTGCGCGATTTACCGACTTTCTCTGCCACCTGTTCATGGCTGTAGCCGAACTCAACGGCCAGTTGCTGGAGAGCGCGCCCTTCGTCGATCGGGTTAAGATCTTCACGCTGCAGGTTCTCGATCAGGGCAATTTCGAGCGTGGTATCGTCATCCAGATCACGGATAATGACAGGCACTTCATGAATTTGCGCGATCTGCGCCGCGCGCCAGCGGCGCTCGCCGGCAACGATTTCATAGCTATCACCGCGCGGACGGACAAGGATCGGCTGGAGCAGGCCATGTTGACGGATCGAGCTTGCCAGCTCTTCCAGGCTTTTCTGGTTGAATTGATGACGCGGTTGAAATTCACCCGGCTGGAGCTGTGCGACCGCGATCATTTTGCGGCCCGGGACAGGTAGCGGGATACCTTCATCAGAGATGATGGTTTCTGGGCTTGCACCCTCTTCGCCTGCAAAATTCTCTTCGTCGCCAAACAGTGCATTGAGGCCTCGGCCCAATCCGCGCCGCTTCGGTGTCTCATCCGTAGGTGTCATATCTAGGCGACCTGCTCAGGGGTTTGCGTGTTGGCAGGGGCCGCGACGACGAGTTGTTTTTCGCGGCGAATGACTTCACCAGCAAGTTTGATATAGGCCTGCGCACCGGGGCATTTCATGTCATAGACAATCGCTGGCAAACCATAGGACGGCGCCTCTGACAGGCGGACATTGCGCGGGATGACCGTGTTGTAAACCTTGTCACCAAAGAACTCGCGCACGTCATCGGCCACTGCGCCGGATAGACGGTTGCGCGGATCGTACATGGTCAGGAGAATGCCATGGATATCAAGCTTCGGATTGAAGTGCTGCTTGACGCGCTCAATCGTTTTAACGAGATGCGACAGGCCTTCAAGCGCATAGAATTCACATTGTAACGGCACCACCACGGCATCGACCGCGACCAGCGCATTCAACGTGACCAGCGACAATGACGGCGGGCAATCGATGATCACGTAGTCAAAGGGCAGCGGACGACGCAAGGCTTCGCGCAGCTTGTACTCGCGGCGGCGCTCGGTCACGAGCTCGATCTCCGCGCCCGAGAGGTGAATGGAAGATGGCACAACGAAGAGGCCCGGAACTTTAGTCGCAATCGCCAGCTCAGCGGCGTTGAGGTTTTCTTCGAACATCAAGTCATAAGCACTCTTACGGATGCTCGAGCGGTTCACACCGAGACCGGTCGTGGCATTGCCCTGAGGATCCAGATCGATCAGCATCACGCGTTTGCCAACGGCGGCGAGAGCTGTTGCCATGTTGACTGCGGTCGTGGTTTTACCGACCCCGCCTTTCTGGTTGGCGATGGCAAGCAGGCGGGGCAGCTTGACTTCAGGCTGCGGGGGCATTTCAGAGACAATCCGGGTGGCTGGCAACATGAGCGGCAGGTCCTTGGGTCACTAGATGTTTGGGATGGATTTACCTTAGTTAAATCATAGCCTTGCGGTCAAGATGAGTCGGGGGGTCCATTAAGTTATTCACAGCCTCTTTTTCATGTGGCGCAGCACCAGAATGCGCGCGGCGGAATCGGTGGAGCTGGGGTGAATAGCCACATCAAACTCGTAGAGATTTTGCGTCTGCGTCACTTCATCGGCATAGGCGGCCCCTTTGGGCAATATCAGGGCGCAATCCGGGTTTTCTTCCCACCAGCGCTCGGTCAGCTTTAAAAGGGCGCTGAGAGAGGCGAGAGCCCGGGCAGTAATTACATCTGGCGCCGGGACGGTGACAGCCTCGACGCGGCTCACATGGACGGTCACAGGCGTCGAGGTTTCACGTGAAACCGTCTGAAGGAAGGCCGACTTGCGCTGGTCGACTTCAAAGAGATGCACGGCCAGATCGGGGCGGACCATGGCCAGAACGAGGCCCGGAAAACCCGCCCCTGAGCCAAGGTCGTAGAGTGTGTGCGCTGAGGCCGGAATATAGGGAGCAAGCTGGAGGGAGTCTTCAAAATGCCGCATCCGGGCATCTGGCAAGGAGGCCGGACTAACGAGATTGATCTTGGGTTGCCACTTCCGCAGAAGGGCTTCGTACTGATCCAGCTTTGTGTCTATTTCCCGTGAAACAGGGCGTGCATCAGGCGGCATTGCGGACAGGCCGTTTTTTAACGAAGCGGAGCAAGGCGATAATCGCCGCCGGTGTCACGCCAGGAATCCGCGATGCGGCTCCAAGCGTTTCGGGGCGGGCCTGTTCTAGCTTTTGGCGTATTTCGGTCGACAAGCTGCCAACAAGGGCATAGTCCAGTGTGGCGGGCAGTACCAGTGCCTCATCACGGCGGAAGGCCTCCACATCGGCATCCTGGCGGTCCAGATAGCCGGAATACCGGGCATCAATGTCGATCTGTTCGGCGATATCAGGGGCTATCGCGCCAAGCTCTGGCCAGACCTTCACAACATCCGCCCACGCGATCTGGGGGTAGCGGAGAAGGTCGAACGCGGAGCGCCACTGGCCATCCTGATTAACGGGCAACCCGGCTTTAACCAGATCATTTGGGGTCATTTTAAGGGAGGTCACCTGAGCACGGGCCGCCAGCAGGGTGGCCTCTTTGGCTTGCCAGACTTTGGCCCGCTCAAACCCTACACATCCCGCTAGCAGGCCTGCATTGGTCAGGCGCTGGTCGGCGTTGTCGGAGCGAAGGCGCAGGCGGTATTCCGCCCGGCTGGTGAACATGCGGTAGGGCTCCGGAGCCCCCCGGGTGATCAGATCGTCGATCAGAACCCCGATATAGGCCTCGGCCCGATCCAGAGTAAATGTTTCGGCAGTTTCACGTGAAACTCCGGTTCCGGCCTGAAGGGCGGCATTAATCCCAGCCATCAAACCTTGGGCTCCGGCCTCTTCATAGCCGGTCGTCCCGTTGATCTGTCCGGCTAGAAACAACCCCGGCAGACGCTTGGATTCCAAAGTCGCCTTCAACTCCCGCGGGTCGCAGAAATCATATTCGATGGCATAGCCATACTCGAACACAGCGGCGTTCTCTAGGCCGGGAATGGTCTTGATAATCGCATCCTGCACATCAGAAGGCAGGGACGTAGAGATACCGTTTGGATAGACGGTCGGGTCATCCAGACCTTCTGGCTCCAGAAAAATCTGGTGCCGCTCTTTGTCAGCAAAGCGCATGATCTTGTCTTCGACCGACGGGCAGTAGCGCGGGCCGCGGGACTTGATCTGACCGGAATACATCGGTGAGCGGCCAACATTCTCCCGGATAACGGCGTGGGTTTCAGCGGTCGTATAGGTGATGAAACAGGGGATTTGCGGGACGCGAATTTTATCCGTCATAAACGAGAACGGCTGGGGCGGGTCGTCGCCGCGCTGCTCTTCGAGAATAGACCAGTTGATGGTGCGTCCGTCGAGACGGGCAGGTGTTCCGGTTTTCAGGCGTGCGAGAGGTAAGCCTAATTTTTCTAGCGTCAGGGCGAGCCCGATTGAGGGGGCTTCCCCGACACGACCTGCCGGGGTTTGAGTTTCTCCACGATGGATAATCCCGCGCAGGAACGTCCCCGTGGTCAAAACCACACATGCGCAGGTAAGAGAACGGCCATCTTGAGTCAGGACACCCTTAACTCCTTGTTTTTCATCAACAATAAGATCTTCGGCAGATCCTTCTAAAATGGTTAAATTTTCATAATTTGAAAGCAGGGCTTGCATAGCCTCGCGGTAGAGTTTGCGATCTGCTTGCGCGCGAGGACCACGCACTGCCGGGCCTTTGGAGGCATTGAGCATCCGGAACTGAATACCGGATTGATCAATGACGCGGCCCATCACACCATCAAGCGCATCGATTTCACGAACCAAGTGCCCTTTGCCAAGTCCGCCAATCGCAGGATTGCAGGACATCACACCAATCGTTGCTGCCTTATTGGTCAGCAGCGCCGTTTTGGCACCTGTGCGCGCCGCAGCCGCAGCGGCTTCACAACCTGCATGCCCGCCACCGATCACGACAACATCAAAGGATAAATTCGCTACGCCCATGGCCGTTTACATACCGGACTCTGTGGATAAAAAGCAAATATAAACAGGGCTAAATAACGCAACTAATGTCCGTTCAATTCAGGCAAAATAACTTTGATCGTGCTGCCGTCAAATCTTTCGCGCGTCGCATCAAGAGGTAGAACAGCCGCCGCGCCATGTGGAAGCGAGACCACATTGCCCAGATGGCGGGTGGTGCGGTGGGTCAGATAGTGCGGGCCAACGAAAGCTAACTGTAAGGGTGTGTTGCGGGCAGCCATGCGCGCAAGTGTTGCTGGAAACTCTGCCTCATCCGCCTTTGCTGGCGTATAAATATCCCCTCCTGTCACCAGCGGCCTTAGGGTGGAAAAATATTTGAACGCGTCCGCCAATTGCAGTCCAGAGAGCCGCGCCGCAGGGTGGGAGGTGACAATAATGCGATCAGGAACGAGATTGGCATCTTTCAAATTCTTGGCCAAAATAATCATCTGAGCGCTGCCATCACTTGTTAGTTTCCTGCCATCATATTCCGCATGGCGGATAAGAATAAATTGGTCAGCCATAAAAGACGTCCTTTACGCAATAAAACAGTGTGTTTTCTGACTTACCACAGGCCAGTCCGCCAGAACCAGATTTATTTGCCGATGCAAAAATCCCTGAAAATCATATCCAAAAGATCTTCAATATCCACCTTGCCAGTGATTGCGCCGAGATGGCGAACTGCGAGGCGCAAATCTTCAGCCGCCAGTTCAGGCAAAGGAGCGTCCATCGAACGGATAAGCGCGGTCTGTGCCTGCTGCAAGGCTTCGCGGTGCCGCGCCCTGGTCAGGGTCGGCGTTGTACGCCTGCCAACAAGAGCATCCAGACGATCCTGAATCTGCTGCAGCAAAAGATCGATCCCCGCCCCGGTGAGAACCGATAAACTCAAATGCGCAGGAATATCAGGATCAGTTGCAAGATCTGCCTTATTGATGACCAGCAGCGAGCTTTCATCAATCAGCGCCAGCGTATGCGGATCGGGTGCCTGGGAGCCATCAAAGACTAGAATTTTAAGATCGGCGGTGCGCGCCGTGTGCAAGGCGCGGCGAATTCCTTCTGCCTCAATCGCATCATGCCCGTCTTCGCCCAGTTGTTCAGGTCGCAGACCCGCCGTATCGGCAATGATGACCGGATATCCGCCCAGATCGAGATGTACTTCGATGACATCCCTCGTTGTACCGGGGGTCGGCGAGACAATCGCCACATTGCGCTGGGCGAGCGCATTAACGAGGCTCGATTTGCCCGCGTTCGGGGCTCCCAGCACTGCGATTTTAACGCCGTCGCGCAGCCGCTCGCCACGCCGGTTATCATCCATATGCTCTGAGATTTGCTGCACCAGGTCGCTCAAGTCAGGGCGTACGCGCAGCAACAAATCGTCTGGCAAATCCTGATCCGAAAAATCGAGATCGGCTTCCATCAAAGCAAGCAGTTTGCTGAGGCGATCCGTCCAGCTGGTATAGAGGTCTTCAAGTGTGCCTGATAATTGATCAAGGGCCTGCAAACGTTGGGCTTCCGTCTCGGCATCGACCAGATCGGCAATCGCCTCGGCTTCGGTCAGATCGAGTTTACCGTGCTCAAACGCCCTGCGCGTAAATTCGCCCGGCAGAGCCATCCGGTGTCCACTTTGCTGCGCCAACGCCTGCAATAGAGAGCGCACCACTGATACGCCGCCATGGAGGTGATATTCGACCACATCCTCGCCCGTAAAACTGGCGGGGGCATGAAAAGAGAGCACAAGGGCGGCATCGATCGGTATCTGAGTATTGGCGATCAGGCGCACCTGCGCTTGACGTGGCAGCGGCGCGGTCTGCCCCGGGGTGAGGGCCTGCAAACTGATAAGAGCGTGAGGGCCTGATACGCGCACCACCGCAACCGCGCCGCGACCGGGCGGCGTGCTTAAGGCATAAATGGTATCGCTCGCGGCACTCATGGCGGTTTAGCGGGATTTCTTACGGGAGCGCACAGGCTCGTCCTCGTCCTCAGCCGGGGTCTCCGGATAGAAGGCGGTGCTGAATTTGCCGGGGGCGGCTTTGCTCATCTGGCTCGACATCTGCGTCCACCAGTTCTGCTGCATCTGGGTCCAGCCCTGAAAAATCGCGGGTACCCAGGTTTTCATCAACACGTCAGGCTCGAGCGTATGGATGCCTTCGCTGAGGCGTTTTGACAACTCTTCCATCATCGTCTGCTGGAGCGGAACGATGTCGGGCAGGCCGAAAAATTGACGGGCCTCTTCAGGCGTGCAATCGAGATTGATCTGGAAGCGCATGGAATCCTCGCGGCTACGAATATGTGTCGGGCTTGGTAATGGCCATATCAAAGACCAACCCTACCGGAAAGTCTATCTTTCATTCATGTTTCACTCAGGGCACGAATTGTGATTAAGTACGGCATGGTCGATGATCCTGTTTCTCCTGTCGCAGATGATTTAGTCCCGCCGGAACAGCAGGTTCCCGGAGCCCCGGTCAACCTGATCGATCCCAAACTGAAAGAGCGCGCCCTCAAGCGCATTCAGGGGATTATCAAAGGCAACGGCGTACCCGTCGAAGAGGTCAAACTCGAGGATTGTCAGGCGCAGGTGTATCCTTTCGCGGCCAGAACCTTCGTCAAACTGGCCCCCGTCTACGGCATACGCATCGAACCCGGCATGAATAAGATTGCCGAGCTCTCGACCGGCCTCGAAGCCTTCAACCGCGATCTGGCCAACACAGTCGTCGATGCCCGCACCGTCCCGGAACGCCGGCAGTCGATAGTCAATTTCCTGTTTGAACGCCCTGATAAGGGGTTTGGCATCAAGGATCAGAAGGTCAAGTTTCATAAACTGACCCGTGATCTGGTCATGCATGAAGGCTGCATCACCTGCAGCAAACAGGGCCGGGTAAAATGCCAGAAATGCGGCGCCGATGGCATGATCACCTGCAATCTGTGCCATGGCCGCAACCAGATTATTTGCCCGCAATGCCGCTCGACCGGGCGGGTTGTTCATGGCAACAGCCATCGCAGCTGCGACCGCTGTGACGGCGATGGGAAGATTGCCTGCACGCGCTGCAACGGGCGCGGCCAGATGAAATGCAGCATCTGCGCGGCCTCAGGTTCGCTGCAATGTGAGAAATGCGCCGGAACCGGCTGGCTGTCGCATCTGGCTCATGTGGAAATGGAGGCGCAGATGCACTTCGATTTCGAACGCCACGTCCTCCCTATCGAGGTTACGCGCATGATCGACGCATTCGGCTCACGGCTTGTCGAAAAAGGCGATATCGAAGTCGTCCTGCGCCCAACCGCCCTCACGCCTGAAGAAATCCAGAAAACCGAAGAGCCTCCGGACACGCTTTTTATCGACTATCACGGCAAAGCTCCGTATGGCCCGATCCAGTTCCGCATCCGCGAGCGCATCATTCCGGCAATCCTGTTTGGCTACCATGGCAAGCTGATCGAAGCGCCGAGCTTCCTCGACGATATCACCAAAAAAGGCCAGCAGGTTCTGGGCGAGGCGGCCAACGGGGTTGGCAATGTTGCCGATAAAGTCCGCCGCGCGGCCAAATACCGTATGCTCTGCGATGTGATCATTCAGGCGGCTGGCAAGGCACGCCAGCGTCAGGCGCTTGATATTCTCGCCACCCGGTATCCAACCGGGATTGCCCGCGAACGACTGCTTGCGCTGCTGCTGCAGGCCGATCTCGCGCTGAAGGCGATTACCCGCAAACCCCGCATCTTCGGCCTGCTCGGCGGTCTGGCTGTGTTTAGCGGGCTGGTGGCGACCTACTTCATGCAACCCCAGGCCCGCATGGGCCTTGAAGCCCGGAATATTCCCGAAGCCGCGCTGATTGCTCTTGATGCCCTGCTTATTCCGGTTGGCATGATGATGGGCACACTCAGCGCGCAGTTCTGCGGCATGTTCGTGCAGAAAAAGGCGATTGCGGGTCTCGCCCCGCCTGAGCTGATGACGCGCATGATGCCCAAAGCAGGCAAAAGCATTCACTGGGCGCTTGCTGGCTCGGTTTTGATTGTCGCCGGCCTGCTGCTCTATCTTGGATTTTATCAGCCTGCACTCGCCCCGCCGTGGGTTCTGCAACTTCGCGCCATGCTATAAACGACTGCCGCCCCTGTCGATTGACAGGGGCGGCAAGACGCAAGGGCACTTTTGGAAGAGAGCTCAAGTGTCGTCGGATGAAGGCTCTAAACTACGAGCAGGGGCATCCATCACCGCGACCAGCGCCAGACTGCCAGCTCTTCAAGGGCCGATTGGCTCTTGCACTGGCGATATGCTTTGATGGCTTCAATTCTCACCATCTGCACATTAGTACCGGCCGGGCGCCGGGTTGGGTGGTTGGCAGCACTATCAGACCGGTTGTCCTGAACAGTATTTTGGCGAACGGACTTGAGGAAGGATTGGCACCGGTCGGCAGCCAGACCCTGGGGGGGAACTGTAGAAAATTGAACGAATTGAGGCGCAACGATCTCGCGGGTCACTTCAGGAAACGGTAAAGGCTCCATGGCGTTAGCGCGTTTCATCGGCATGGCGACGAGGGCAACGACCAGCGTGGCACCAAACAGGAAAATCCACAGCGCGACGAGCCTGCGGAAGAGACGGAAATGATGTCCTGAAACGGTATGAGATAGACCAGCCATAATACACCCTGACGCTTTTTTAAGTTTGTTCGTTTGAACTTGTTTCTTTTCTGGCGGTGCGACAACAGCACCAACACTTCCATTGCATCACGGGATATGTACTTATGACAACTACTTTCGTTTCGGTTTTTGACTAAAGAAAAGGCAAATTTATCAAGCATTTGAGATGAATTTTTTGAAGCCCGGACTTGCGCGGCTTACAGACCTACCATAAGAAAAGCCCCCGGAATGCGGGGGCTTTTGCGAAAAGATTTTTCTCAGACTTACTGGTTCATCGATTGGAAGAAATCGTCGTTACCCTTGGTGTCCTTGAGCTTGTCGATGAGGAATTCGACCGCATCGACGGTGCCCATCGGGTTGAGGATACGGCGGAGCAACCACATCTTCTGCAAAGTTTCTTTCGGAACCAGAAGTTCTTCTTTGCGGGTACCGGATTTCTGAATGTCGATGGCCGGGAAGACGCGTTTGTCGGCGATCTTGCGGTCAAGGACGATTTCCGAGTTACCGGTGCCTTTGAATTCTTCGAAGATGACCTCGTCCATACGCGACCCGGTATCGATCAAGGCTGTCGCGATGATCGTCAGGCTGCCACCTTGTTCGATATTACGGGCGGCCCCGAAGAACCGTTTCGGGCGTTGCAGGGCGTTGGCATCGACACCGCCGGTCAGGACTTTGCCCGATGACGGAACGACAGTGTTGTAGGCACGGGCCAGACGAGTGATGGAATCCAGCAAGATCACAACATCGCGCTTGTGCTCGACGAGGCGTTTGGCTTTTTCCATGACCATCTCGGCAACCTGCACGTGGCGGGCAGCTGGTTCATCGAACGTCGATGAAATAACTTCACCGCGGACTGAGCGGGCCATATCGGTCACTTCTTCCGGACGCTCATCGATCAGCAAGACGATCAGGTATGCATCCGGATGGTTCGTCGCGACCGAATGGGCAATATCCTGCAGCATGACGGTTTTACCGACGCGCGGCGGAGCAACGATCAGCGCACGCTGACCAAAACCTATCGGTGAGGTCAGTTCGATCACGCGCTGGGTCATATTCTTTTTAGTCGGATCGGCGAGCTCAAGCTTGATTTTACGCTCTGGATAGAGCGGCGTCAGGTTATCGAAGTTGATGCGGTGGCGCAGCTTCTCAGGCGGCTCAGAATTGATTGAATCGACCTTTAAAAGGGCGAAATAGCGTTCAGCATCTTTGGGAGCGCGAATTTCACCTTCAAGGCTGTCGCCAGTGCGAAGGCCGAAGCGGCGGACTTGAGATGGGGACACATAAATATCGTCAGGCCCTGGCAGGTAGTTCTCTTCAGGGGAGCGTAAGAAGCCGAAGCCGTCCTGCAACACTTCGAGAACGCCGGAACCCGCGATCGGGACACCCTGTTCGGCCAGGCGTTTCAGGATTGAGAACATCATATCCTGTTTGCGCATCGAGGCGCAGTTTTCGATTTCGAGTTCTTCAGCGAAAGCGAGAAGCTCGGCTGGGGATCGCGTTTTAAGATCCTGCAAATTCATGGGTGATGCTCGTGAAATGTCGGGGGGTTGGGTGAGGGAAATTGTGTGAAGTATTTTCTGGTTGGGGAAGATTAAAGTACGGTGCGGTTCTCTGTGGGGGTTTGTCCTTGCCGGAGAGATCGCTAACAAAAGGCTCGATCAACTCAAATGCGGCGTCTGACTGCCTGATGCGCGGTGCGCTGTAATAAGTTCAAATTTTCAGGAGTTTCGTAAAGACAAGGTGTTTATAACCGGACACCGACCCCCTGTCAATCATCTCAAGTGTATTTATGGAGAAAGAGCCCGTTTATACCCCGAGTTTGGAGAAAAATAGTTAATTTCCAATAAATGCGTTCGCCTGTGGATAGATTTAAGCTAGATTACAGACGAACCAATCAGGACCTTTGTCTTTATGAAAAGCCGTGTGCGTGTTGGCCATGATTTCAAAACCCCTCCCAGCAAGCCTGCGCGTGCTGGCGTGACCGTCACAGATTTTTCTGAAGCGGCGCGCAGCTTCACGGCAACATTCACCGACCTGTTTTCTTTTTTTGAAGGTGCGCCGGTCACGATGCCGGAAATTTCCACCACCAATCCTGAGCGCTGGTCGCCGCTGATCATTCATTTTTCATGGCATAAGCCTGACGGCGAAGTTGATATCGCGCTCCGGGAAAAAGTCATCAATTACATCGACCGCATGGCGGCTTATACCTCCCCGGGCCTGACCGACATCATTTGCGATGCCACGGATCACAACGAAGGCCGGATGATTTTCAAACGCCCTGAAGATGCCCACGCTCTGCTCGTGCGCGTGGTCGAAAAACACCCGTTGATCAAAGATGCGCAGGCCGGGCCTTATGCAGCGTCCGCCACACC
>CAYJDG010000046.1:0-16660 GCA_964368875.1 uncultured Pseudobdellovibrionaceae bacterium | reverse complement strand
CATCATCCTTTCTAGCCGCTGATTCTGCGCGGCACCAGTGGGTTTTCCTCTGCTTTCAATTTTCAATAACCGTTCGTTTGGGAACGTTAACGATTGATTCAGGTTTATGGTGTTTGAATCGCCTTATTGGCGGCACAAAGGACCGCCCTGTGATGACCGCAATGCTTTCGACCAAAGAACTGGCGTCCATCTACACCAGCCTTGAAGCGCCGGTGGTGGTGGCTGATCTGCTGGATCGCGCAACACCGTTGTGTGACGACGAGAATTTTGCACTCACCATCATGCTCTCGGAAATGAGCGCGGAGCAGGCGCTGATCTCGATTGCCTGCTGCACCCAGATTATCGCATCACGCATCGAAGGCGATGCCGCCTTGACCGCGTCCCTTACCTTACAAGCTAATTTCGTGCTCGATGATTACGGCCCGCTGTGGCTGCAACGCCGCGCCAATCCGCATCCGGTCAGCGAAGACTGGTCGGTTTATATTCAAGAAGATCTTGAGGCGATGTCGGATCTGTTGATGATGTGCACGGATATTTTTGGGCACGGGTCACCTGCTGCGGCGGAGCTTTGCACCATTTTGCAGGATCAGGCGCTGGCACATGCCGAGGCGCTGGAAGATTTTGAATTCGAGCCGGAAATTCTGGAACCCGCCGTCTTCGTCGATAACGTCATTCCATTTCCAAGTTTTAAAACCCGCGCTTAAGCGGCCAGCATCGGCCCGAGCGAACGCCCCCCCAGAATATGCACGTGAAAGTGCGGCACTTCCTGTCCGCCGTTGAGGCCCGTATTGGCAATGGTGCGAAAGCCCGTTTCGGCCACACCCAGATCATGGGCGACTTTTGAAACGGCCCGCCAGAAGCCCGTGATTTCTTCGGGTGACGCGTTCGCGCCAAAGTCAGCGACATTGACATACTTGCCCTTCGGGATCACCAGCACATGCACAGGGGCTTTCGCGCCGATATCGTGAAACGCGAGGACATGGTCGTCTTCAAAAACTTTTTTCGCAGGGATTTCTCCGCGCAGGATGCGGGCGAAAATATTGGTGTCGTCATAAGGCATGATGGGTCTCCGTGGGGCCGGAGCAAATACTAGCGCGCCTGACCCGGAACGCCAGCATTTTGTGAGGCGAGTTTCTGGGCCGCTTTGGCAGCCTCGCGGCTGGCTTTTTCGGCGGCAGCGATGCGCAGTTTCTCGGCCTTGGCCGCTTCGATCTTTTCACGCGCGATGCGGCGTTTTTCTTCGCGGTCGAAGCTTGCGAGTTTCGGGCGGGCCTGATCGAGCAGCTCTTTCATATGCAGGTCACGGGCGCGGCCCGTGGCGTGGCCGACCGTCATCGCGACTATGCGCCGACCGCCCAGCGATTTATCCTGATAGACCGTGATGAGATGCCAGCCGGAATAACAAATATACCCGGTCTTGCCGCCGATCACGCCAGGATAGGGTAAGGCCATGCGGCCTTTGGCCGTTTCCAGCAGATGATTGGTCGATTGCAGCGGCTTGGGCAGCCCGGAGATGGCGATTTCAGGTTTGCCTGAGAATTCCTTCATCTCTCTCGGATAGAGCGTCCACAACGCGCCCACGAGGCGTGCGTAATCCTTCAGCGTCGTGCGCTGGAGCTGGAGGCTTTCTGGTGTGGGCCAGCCCGTGGTGTTGGCAAAGAGGGTCTGGGTCATGCCCCACAAGCGGGCTTTTTCGTTCATACGCGCGACGAACGCGCTTTCGGGCCCGGTCAGGCGGGCGAGACCATCGAGCGCATTATTGAGCGAGGCTGTCGCCACGCCGTTGATCGCTTCACGCACGTTCATTTTTGAAATTCTGGCCGTGCGGTTGTCGACCTGGCCGGGGCGACGCACCAGAGAGACGTTTTGCGTATAATTGATCTTTTTGGCGCGCAGATCATCGAAGATCAGCGCCAGTGACATCAGTTTGGTCAGCGAGGCCGGATGAAACACGGCCCCCGCATTCTTTTCGATCAGCACTTTCCCGGTGCTCAAATCAAATACGAGGTCGGCGCGGACCCGGTTCTGGTCTTTGGTCTTGGGGCAGCTGTCAGAAGTATACCCCGCATAGGCCGGGACACTGAAGGTCAGCAGACAAAGCAGACTAAGGAGGGGAAAAAGCCGCATCGGGGACTGTACCTTTAAGCAGAGGACCTGCTCACTTTATTTTACCTGCAGACATGCCTACAGCGCAATTTATTTCAGCTCGGCGGATAAAGTGGCAGAGGCAGGTACAGCGGGAGCAGGCGGCAGAATTGAGTTTCGCAATTTCTGTTCTTCCGCAAAGCTGCGCAACCACCCCATGTTGTCATTGAGCAGCGCCGTTGTATGCAGGTCGCGCGCCTGCGCGGTAGGATGGCCAGAGGTAAATACGATAAAGGGGCGCTTGGTCAGATGATCGTCATAGCGGACATATGAGATAAACCCCGAAACGCAAACATAGCCACTCTTGCCGCTGGTGACGCCTTGGTAGGGATGCGCTTTCGGCCCTTGGGCAGTTTCAAGGACTGTCAAAGGGTGCGTATCGCGGTGCAGCCCTTTGACCGGGATCTGCCAGATGCCAGTTATCTTTTCCAGGCCGAAGGTGTCTTGCGATGCCGAGGAAGTGGCATATTCCAATTCGAAATCTTGGATAGAGCGCAAGATGTCCCCGACAGTCGTTACATGAGTTTTCCGGACATCTGGATAAACAGCGGGATTATCAGGGTTGCCGGTCGGGCTGGCGTAATGGCTGCTCTTCATACCGATTTTAAGCATATGGGCATTCATACTGGCGAGAAAATCAGGTCCGCTTGCCTGTGCAATATCGTCCAAGACGTTGAGAGAGGGTCCGAGTGACATCAGCACGCTTTGTACCAATGTAAATGGGCGGGAACGATTGCCGTTGCGGGTAGCGACATTGAATTCGGTTGAAGGCGTCCAGATCTTGTCCCGGATGCGGCGGGCAATTTCCTTGACCGCTTCAATCTTGGTCAGGGAGGCTGGATAAATCTTCGTGCTATCCAGCGTGTCCTTGGTAAGGTTTTTGCTGAGATATAGAATTTCCCCGGTTTGAAGATCCGTGATCACATCAACGCGCGGGCGGGCGGCGATTTCTTCTTTCGTACAGTCATGCAATTTTGGCAGCGCGGATGTTTTGAAACTGATGGACGCTGTCGCGGAGCTTTTAACTTCGGGAGGCTGCGGCTTTTTTTGTTTCTGTGCCGTCCCGGCATCCGCCATAAGCGGCACCGCCAGCAAAGCGGCGGCAAACATATGACGCAATAAAGTCATTGAAAGACGGTCCCTGTATTTTTTTTAGAAAATTATTTGTCTAACTCTAATTTTTTTCCACCTGCGCGGTCAAATTTCAGGTGCGCGGCGCATCAAATTTTGCCGTTACTTCAGAAATTCCCAAGCAAGACTTATGAGAATACCATATTACGATACGATGTGACTCTTTTTTTGCAAGGAGACAAAAAAGGTGATATAAGATGATCCTAATAATCATAAAAAATGAAACTAGGGAGACCAGAAAATGCCAAAAAACGGGTATTGGGTTGAATGCGTGCCATTGGATGCAGGCTATGAGCTAACTCAGCAAAATCTGCCGCCTGATCTTTACACCGCTTCATCCGCCTCATTTCCAGATATCGCCGAAATCGCCCCGTCTCCTGACCTCGCGATTGAAAAACTCCGCAGCCGCCTCAAGACCATCCGCCAGCAATATCACACGACCGGAAAACTGTTGCCTGAGATGGACAACCCGGTGCGCCCGCCGACACGGCTGCGCTCAATTTCAGGCTGGATTTCGGTCTATATTGAAATGAGCGGCGATGCCCGTGCGCCGAAAGCCATGCTGCTGCATAGCTTAACGGCGCTGGCGTTACTCGGAACGTGTCAGGCCTGATTTACCGAGCCTTTTTTCGAGAATGCCAAGCACATCCTCGGGTTTAAGCCCGAGATGCGCCCATAGCACCATAAGGTGAAAGACAAGGTCGGCGGATTCTTCGGCCAGGCGATCTTTGGCCCCGGCGTGACCAGCATCAAGCTGCAAGGCTTCGATCACGGTTTCAACGGCTTCTTCGCCGACCTTCTGCGCAATCTTGGCGGTGCCGAGTTTATAGAGGCCAGCGACATAGGACGAGTCCGGATTGGCCTCTTTGCGCTCTTCGATCAGGACCGCCAGCTGTTTTAAAATATCATCACTCATGCCGCAGTCCTCTGTCCGGTTTCGCGCACCGGGATCCCGGCGGCTTTCATCGCCTCTTTGGCCTCGTGCAGGGTAACCTCTCCGTAGTGAAAAATCGAGGCCGCAAGCACCGCGGACGCGCCGCCCAGAGTAATACCTTCAGCAAGATGCTGTGCCGTGCCCGCACCACCCGAGGCAATCACCGGAATATTCACCGCTGAGGTAATCGCCCGCGTCAGTTCCAGATCGAAGCCGCTTTTGGTGCCATCGCGGTCCATGGATGTCACCAACAATTCACCCGCCCCGTACTCCGCCATTTTGACGGCGTACTCCAGCGCATCCAGACTGCTGTCATCGCGGCCGCCTTTGGTGAAAACGTGCCAGCGACCATCGGGCTGACGGCGCGCATCGATCACGGCGACGATGCATTGGCTGCCGCATTTATCGGCGGCCTGGCGAATGAAATCCGGGTTCTTTACCGCCGCTGTCATGACGGCCACTTTGTCGGCCCCGGCATTTAGTAAATTTCTAATGTCCTGCAATTCGCGGATGCCGCCGCCGACGGTGACCGGCATAAACACATGATCGGTGGTGGCGCGCACCACATCGAGAATGATGCCGCGATTTTCGACGCTCGCCGTTATATCAAGAAAGCAAAGCTCGTCGGCCCCGTTCGCATCGTAAAGGCGTGCCTGCTCGACCGGATCGCCTGCATCGCGCAGGTTGACGAAATTGACGCCTTTGACGACACGTCCGTCTTTTACATCAAGGCAGGGAATGACACGGGCTTTAAGCATCCTTAGTTCAATACGGGGCTTGGCGTATCCCCGCAATGACAATTTGACACCTTTGAATGACTTCTTTATGAAAACAAAAAACGGAGTTTATCTTGCTTAGTCACTATCAAAACGTCCTGATCGATGCGCTGCCTGACGAAGGCGCGCCATATTACCTCGCAGAAGGTAAAAAAGTTTTATATCCGGCCGAGGCGGTACACGAATGCGCCCTTTTACCACTTCAGGGTAAAGAGCCATCGACTAACAAGCGTGCGATCTTATTGCACGGCGCTCCGGGGTCAGGAAAAAGTTACAGTGGGATGAAACGACTGGAAGAGTTGTTACAGACTGAGCCGGACCGGGCGAGAACCACCGCGATTATTTCTTATGATGAGTTCGGGGCAATTTACGACATTCAGGAATATGTTGCGGGGCTTATGAGGATTGAGGCAGGTCTACATGGCCAGCACGCCAAATCTACGCACGGCACATTGGAAGCACGCCGTCAGCACTGGCTTGATTTCCAGCCTTTGTCCCAGTTCATCCGCAGCAAAACGCTGAAATGTGCCTTAGCCGGAGAACATGACCTGTACATCGACATCACCAGTTCAGGCCCGGGAACGATCGCTCTCATCCAGCTTCTCGAAGCGCTCGATTATCAGGATATTGAGATGTGGAGCTACGCCGCCCCTTACCGGATTTCAGCAGAACGCATTCAACAACGCCCGCGCCCAACCAGTCATGAAGAACTGCTCACGAAGCGAGTAGGGGCCTATGACATGCTGCCCAAGTTTCTGCATTATGTGCATAGATTGCGCGTTTTTATGAATGAGAGCGACAATATAGAGCCTCAGGAAATCGCCCATTTCAAAATGGGGCACGTGCACAGGTGCAACCCTCATTACACTGATAGTCTTATGTCGATGCTCGCTAATGATGCGGAAGATTTTTTTAACGCGACCGGCGGGCTGCCGCTGTCTATTAATTCCACCGACCTTATCGACCGCTATGCCAGAGCGATGCGCGACTTTGAGACGATGATGAAGCCTGTGACGGAATCACTACAACCCCGTCCGGATATGCGTTTTATTTAAAAGAGATCAGGCTTTCAGCGCAGCTTTCGCATCGACGCTGCCATCATAGAGCCCGCGTCCGACAATCACGCCGTGCAAGCCAGCCGTTTTGACGGCCTTGATGTGCTCGATGGAGCCAACCCCACCTGAGGCGATGATTGGAATGGAAACAGCAGCGGCAAGCGCCGCGGTCGCTTCAACGTTCGGGCCATTGCCGGTGCCGTCACGGTCGATATCGGTGTAAATGATGGTGGAAACGCCAGCATCGGCGAAGCGTTTGGCAAGTTCAGTTGGATCAAGCGTGGAATTCTCCACCCAGCCCGACACGGCAGCTTTGCCGCCACGGACGTCGATCGACACGGCGATGCGTCCAGGAAACTTGGCGCAGGCATCTTTGACCAGTTGCGGTTCCCGCACAGCGACCGTGCCGAGAATAACGCGGCTGACGCCTGAGACGAACCAGCGTTCGATCGCTTTCATGTTGCGAATGCCACCGCCGAGTTGCACAGGGATAGAAACATTATGGAGGATATCATTGACGACCATGGCGTTGACGGAACGGCCTTCAATCGCGCCGTTGAGGTCGACAAGGTGAAGCCATTTAAAGCCCGACTGTTCGAAGCTCAAAGCCTGCGCGACCGGATCTTCATTATAAATGGTCGAGGCAGCCATATCCCCGCGGGTGAGGCGAACGCAGTGCCCATCTTTGAGATCAATGGCCGGATAAATAATCATCAGAAGGCGTCCTGTCTGAAAAGCGAGAGCGTTAAGGTAGGTTTTTATCTTACCTTATGGGACTTTAACAAGGCCTTACCGCAGCGCAGGATTATGTCCGGACGTTATGTCTCCACCGAAGGGTCGAGGAGTTTGTAATAATAGCGGCCTTTGACCACTTTGTTATCGACGCGCGCATAATAAGGGTGCTCGCCAATCAGGTTGTAACCCGTACTTTCGTAAAGGCTAATAGCCGCTTCCTGTGTTTCGCGCAGATCAAGGTTGATGACGGCGTAACCTTCCTTGAGGACGGTTTTCTCAATGAAATCGATCAGGCGGCGCGAGAGACCCTGCCCACGCGCCCAAGGTGCAATAAACAGCCCGGTCAGGTGGACTGTAAAAGACTGGGCTTCGTTGTTCTTGGGTGGCCGCACGACCTGCGCCCCACCGCAGACCACGCCATCAAGACGGGCCACAAACAGCATCCGCGCTGGCATGGCGATCACGCCCTGCCAGAACCTTTCAAGAATATCGCGGTTGGGCATTTTGATCCAGCCGAAGCCGCCGCCGGCCTCAATTGCTGCATCGGTCGCATCGCACAGATCATTGAGATCCGCCATCGAGAGGGGTTCGGTGACCCATTCTACGGACGGGATTGGTTTGAGTTTTTTTTGCGGAGTTTGTGAGTCGGTCGTCATAACAGTTGGGGCTTCCCTGCTTTACGTTTCCAAGAATCCGCGGATCAACCGCAGACCCGCATCCTGACTTTTTTCAGGGTGGAACTGCACCCCGAGAATGTGATCGCGACCGATGATTGCGGTCACGGGGCCACCATACTCTGTCGTCGCCAGAATGTCGTGTGTGTCTTTCGATTCAACCATAAAAGAATGAACAAAATAAAAATGATCTTCAGGCAAAAGATGCTGCAGCGCAGGATGTTGTTGCTGCGTAAGGGATAAAGTGTTCCATCCCATATGCGGAATTTTTAAAACGGGATCGGCAGGTGTCATGCGCACAACTTCGCCGCTCAGCCACCCCAGTCCGGCATGGGTGCCGTGCTCGAGTCCGCGTTCTGCGAGAAGCTGCATGCCGACGCAAATACCGAAGAAAGGGGTTTTTTTATGCTGCACACTATCGACCAGCGCATCATGCAAGGCGCGGTTGGCGGTCAGCCCTGTCATGCAGTCCCCGAAGGCGCCCTGCCCCGGCAAAACGATCCGCGCGGCCTGTGCGATTTCGAAAGGATCGCTGGTAGTAATCACATTGAACGGGAGGTTGGCGTCACCGACCACATGCGCGAAGGCCTTGGCTGCAGAGCGCAGATTTCCAGACCCGTAATCGATGATGGCGATGGTACCTGACATGACGCATAACCAAGTAGCATAAAGCCGGAAATCATGTCATGTATTTTTCCAGACAGAGGCTGTTATGACGATAAATTTCTTCCGCTGGCATGAGCTTGATGCCGCCACCCGGACCCGCATTTTGCGCCGGTCCCAGGAAACCATCGACGGGGTTGTGGGTGCCGTGCGCCCGATCCTTGAGGATGTCAAAGACCACGGCGACGACGCCCTGATCCGCTACGCGGCCAAATTTGACGGCGCGAGCCTTACGCCGGACACGATCAAGGTCAGCACCGCGGAATTTGCTGCGGCCCGCGAACGCCTTGATCCCGCCCTGAAAACCGCGATTGAACGCTGTTGCAGTAACGTGCGGCGCTTTCACGCCGAGCAGATGCGGCGCGTCGAAGTGGACTGGATGATGGAAGTCGAACCGGGCGTTTTTGCGGGAGAAAAAGTAACCCCGATTTCATCGGTCGGGATTTATGTGCCGCGCGGAAAAAACGCGTTTCCATCCGCGATGTATATGCTGTGCGTGCCAGCGGTTCTTGCGGGCGTGCCTGAGATTGCGGTGGTCACACCGCCCCGCGCCGATGGCTCTGCAGATGATGCGTCGCTCTATGCGGCTGAGCTATCCGGTATCAAGAATGTTTATAAGGTTGGCGGGGCGCAGGCGATTGCGGCCCTTGCATATGGCACGGAAACTGTCCCTGCGGTACGCAAGGTTGTCGGACCCGGTAGCCCGTATGTAGCTGCAGCAAAAGTCCTGCTCTCATCGCATATCGATCCGGGCATGCCAGCCGGACCCAGCGAGGCAATTGTGCTCTGTGACGGTACCGCCAATCCGGAGACGACGGTCTTGGATCTCATGAACGAAGCCGAGCACGGGCCGGATGCCGCAGCTCTTCTGATCACGCATGACGAAGCCCTTGCCAAAAAAATTGCTGCGGCTCTTCCAGCGGCCATCGCCGCTGTGCCAGAGCCCCAGCGCGGCTGGCTGGAAACAGTGTTTTCTGGCTTCGGCGGCGTTGTCCTGACGCGTTCGCTTGAAGAGAGCATCGAGGTCGCCAATCTCTATGCCGCTGAGCACGTCTTATTGAAGGTCGCTGACCCGCAAAGCGTAATCAAAAAGCTTAACAATTGCGGCGAAATTCTGATCGGGGAATGGACTGCGTTTTCTCTTGGGAATTACGGCACGGGTGTGAACCATGTGCTGCCGACCGGCGGCTGGGCGCATACCTATAGCTGCACGTCCGTGTGGGATTTTCTCAAGCGTTCTTCACTCTCGGAAGTCACCAAAGACGGTTTCGCGGCGCTTGCGCCGGATGTCGAAAGACTGACCGTTTATGAAGGCTTTCAGGTTCACGCGGACGTGCTGCGCAAGCGGTACTAACTCAACTTACATAGTGTAGTTGGTTATGCCAGTGATCGGGAGTGGCGTTCCGATTGGTTTATCCTTGCTGGTGATCTGGCAGTTCCCGCGCGGAACGCCATTGTCCCAGCCAGTCACGGTGACTTCAATGCCGCGACCCGGCAGTGGTGTATAGGTGAGCGGCTCGGGTTTGGCAGGAGGCAGTTTCAGCATGTTGCCCAGCCACGTGACAACCGCATTAGGTTCTTCCTGAGTATAGCGCCCCGTCGCCACCATATTATCATCGCTAGGTACAAACTTTCCGGTCTGGCCGGGCGCAAAGAATTTTGTCGCCGTGCCAGCGAGGCGCAGCGAGCCGGACATTTCCGTGGCCTCACCTTGCTCGCGGCCACCATGGGCCGAGGCGGCTTTGTCAAAAATATTGGCCGTATAGCGCCCGCCCGGCTGGCCGACGAGGACACAGCTGGCGGATGCCTGGGTGGTTGCGGGAGCGGAGGCGGGGGCCGAGGCGGGCTGGGCTTGAGCGGTGCCGATGCCAAGAGCCAAAAGGGCCGTAGAGAGAATATCGTTCGTTTTTGTCATCTTTGCGTCTCCTGCTGGCGGAGCCCTTAAACTTGAGCTGATCCGCGCTGAATTGTACAAAGAGCGTAACCATTCCTTAAGGATTTGTCAACAATTATGTAAATAGATTTTACAGGATGCCTTTGGTGGAGGGCAAACGGCCTGCGGCCTGCGGGTCAACTGTGACCGCCATGTGAAGCGCACGGGCCAAGGCCTTGAAGGTGCATTCCACGATGTGATGATTGTTGGACCCATACAGGTTTTCGGCGTGGAGGGTGATACCGCCCGCCTGAGAGAGGGCCTGAAAGAACTCCCGGAACAGTTCGGTTTCCATCTGTTCGCCAAGACGCTCAAGAGTAAAGCGCACATTCCAGACCAGATAGGGCCTGCTGGAGAGGTCGAGCGCGACGCGGCTGAGACATTCATCCATAGGCACCATGGCATGGCCGTAGCGGGCAATTCCGGCCTTATCGCCAAGAGCTTCTTTGAGGGCTTGTCCGAGCGCAAGGCCTGTGTCCTCAACCGTGTGATGGGCATCGATATGCAGATCGCCTGAGGTGCGAATGGTGAGATCGATCAGGCTGTGCCGTCCGAGCTGGTCGAGCATGTGGTCGAAAAAGCCGATCCCGGTCTGGATATCGGTGATACCGGTGCCGTCAAGATTGACGCTCACCTCGATGGAGGTTTCACGGGTTTCTCGTTTGACGGTCGCGCTGCGCATCGCCTAGCGGCCTTCGAGGCGCGACTGTTCGGCCTTGGTTTTGATCAGCGAGAACACCACCCCTGCGAGCAGCAGAACGATGGTGATGGCGAGCGAATAAAGCGGCTCGATTTTGCCAAAGAGCTGGAAGTGCGCTGGCATATGGCCGTAAAACACCTTCGCCCCGATAAAGATCAGAATCACCGAAAGCGCGTATTTCATGTACTTGAAGCGCTCCAGCACGGCGGCCATGGCGAAGTACATCGAGCGCAGACCGAGAATGGCGAAGATATTGCTGGTGTAGACCACGAACGGCTCGGTGGTGATGGCAAAGACCGCGGGGACGCTGTCGAGCGCAAACAGCACGTCAAGAAATTCGATGCAGATCAGCGCCATAAACAGCGGTGTGGCATAGCTGACCAGCTTTTGCGTCTGTGGGTGGGGCCGCTTGATAAAAAAGGCGTGGCCGCTGATTTCCTTGGTGCAGCGCAGGTGTTTCTGAAAGAAGTGCACCAGCTTGCTGTTTTCAAGGCCGCCGCCCTCTTCATCGTCATCTTTCATCAGCAACATCTTGATCCCGGTGATGACGAGAAAGCCTGCAAAAATAAACAGCATCCAGCTGAAGGAATTGATCAAGGCTGTGCCGAAGCCGATCATCAGGCCGCGCATGACAAGCACCCCGATAATGCCCCAGAAGAGGACGCGGTGCTGATAGTTGCGCGGAACTGCGAAGTAGGAGAGGACGACAGACATGACGAACAAATTGTCGAGGGAGAGCGACATTTCGATCAGATAGGCAGTAAAATAATCAATCCCGTCATCGCGCCCCTGCGTGATCCACATCCAGCACCCGAAAACGATGGCAAGGAAAGTGTAGAAGCCCGCGAAGATCAGGCTTTTCTTGGTTCCGATCACCTCATCCTTGCGATTGAGCAGGCCGAGGTCGAGCACCAGAAGAATGACGACGATGGCCATGAAACACAGCCAGATAAAAGCACTTTGTCCCAAAAACTGGGCATGGAGTAGGAAGTCAACCATAGTGGCGTGATTCATCAGGGGTTCCAAAGAGTTACGTCCGGCCACTATACTGTCTGACTTTTCCCGAAACAAGCGAAAGTGGGCCTGTCGTGAAACTGTATTATCGCTGCCTTATCTTGATGTTGATATGGGTCGCCCTGCCGCAAAATCCAGCTTTTGCAGAGCCTCCCCGCCTGCGCTTTCCAGTCGTATGCAATCTCGGGGTTGATTGCTGGCTGATGAATGTTCCGGATGTTGCGCCAGAGAAAGGCAAGGCACAGGATTTCATGTGCGGTGCGCAGACCTATGACGGGCACAGCGGAACCGATATAGCGACGGTAGACCGCGCCGCCATGGAAGCGGGTGTCGATGTGATTGCTGCGGCTGCAGGCACCGTCCAGCGCCTGCGTGATGGCGAAGACGATGTGTTCCGGGCTCCGGCAGATGCGGAAAAGCTTCATAAAGGCGGGCGTGATTGCGGCAACGGCCTGATCATCGATCATGGCGACAATTGGACCACGCAGTACTGCCATCTTAAAAAAGGTAGTTTCAAGGTCAAGCAGGGCGATAAGGTGAAAGCCAGCCAGACGCTGGCGCAGATAGGCTTGTCAGGGTTTACGCAACACCCAAGCTTGCAACTGACCGTGCGCTATAAGGGGGATGAGATCGACCCCTTTACCGGGCGCGAGCCCAAGGCGGGTTGCGGCATGGGTGGCACTCCGCTGTGGGGTGAGCGCGTTCTGCTCGACTCATATAATCTCTATGATGCGGGATTTGCCCCGGAAACCCCTGATTTCGCGTTGATTTCGCAAGGTCTCAAGCCGCCCTTGCCTGACCGTCAGGCGAAGAAGCTGGTCTTCTGGTTTGCTTATTTTGCTGCGCGTAAAGGCGACCGAATTGATGTGACTCTCACGTCACCGCAGGGACAGATTTTGGCCCAGCAGCAGATTACCCAGGAGAGCGCGCAAGCGCGCCAGTATTACTTCGCCGGACGTTTGCAGAGCGGTCCTGCCCTGACAGGCACTTATACCGGTACCGCCAAAGTCACACGGGTAACGACAAATGGCGATACCCGCACCGAGCACATAACGCGTGAGCTTATTCTGAAATAGGCCGCTGCCGACGCAGCAAAATATAAAACGCGCCTTCACCGCCATGGTTGGGACGGGCAGGGGTCAGGGCCAGCGTCAGATTGGCCAGATCTGCATCAGCCAGCCAGCCGCGCAAATGACGGCGAATGCCTCCCCGCGGGCTTTCATACCAAGGGCCAGCGGCCTCGCGTTCACCCTTGCCTGTAATGACAAGAACGCATCTGCTGCCCCGGGCATATTCCTGCAAAATAAAGGCCCGCACCGCCCCATGGGCCTCGGCCAGCGTTCGGCCATGTAGATCGAGGCGGGCATCGATGGGCAGCTTGCCCTGCGCCAGCCGTTGTGCCGTCCGCCCATCGAGCCCTTTGCCCTGTGCCGGACCGTTGCCGCTTACGGAGAGAGCTTGCGGCGCGGCGGGCCTTGCTGTCCTGATCCGCTTGGGCGTCCCGTGCGGAGCAGCTTTGCCGTCATCCGCGAGTTTATGTACGTCCTTGGTCGCCGCCTGCCAGAGCTGGCTTTCATCTTCGTCAGGGCCGGGCGGCTGGGGCGGGGGTTTGCGGGGACTCATCTCAAATCTTGGTTCGCAGCAGGCAATGCATTATACTGGGTTTAGTCTAGAGGAATTTCATGAAAAAAATACGCTCCCTTTTATGTCTGGCGCTGGTTGTTTTTACAGCTGCAACCGGTGTGGCATTCGCTCAGGGCGGCAGCCTGACTCCGGCTTCCACACCCTTTGACGTCGGGCTTATTTTTTACAAGATGATCAACCGCCAGCCTGATTTTGCGGCATGGGTCAAGGATACACCGGCCTACATTCAGGCTCCGCCCGAAAACCAGCCAAAGATGATCGCCGGTGAAGTTTCCAAGCTAGAGGGTAAGTTCAAGACACTGGATCCCAAACAATCTGCGGTTGTCGTGCGCACCTCGGTCCGCATCACGGTGAAAACCAAGCCGGGCGATACCAAGAAATACATAGAAATCGTGTTTCCGTCGCAAAGCGCTGTTTATTTCCCTTACGTTCTCGGCGGCCAAAATATCTCGGTCATTCCGAATGGCATCGACCTTTATCGCAAAATTCCGCTCACCGAAACCGAAGCCACAGCGGTCAGTTCCCGCATCGATTACAACGAAATGGCGACCATGGTGGTTGAGATCGTCCCGACCAAAGCCGAAGGCCGGGGCCCGGTTATGCTGGATTCTGTCCGGCAATGGCTGATGATCGGCGAGATCGGCTATATCGGTTTTTATAACAACTACCTTGATGAAATCTGGAGCTCTCAGGCCCCCGGCTATGTGCGCAAGGGCGGCCAGAAGATCTTCAACCTTCATGGGGCTGCAGGCGTTGTCACGCCAGGGTTTGAGCCTCTGAATACAGGCAAACCCAACAAAGTGCCGAAACCGGATACTTCGACCGGCGGCTGGTAAGCCCCCTTAAGCAGGCGTGAAGTGGAACGCTCTGCGGCTTTCTGCTATTATAAAATTATAAATTAGGAAGATTTGACGCATGTTTTCGCGCCTTGAGCCTCTGCTGCGCCCGGTGACGCGCCGTACGGAAAGTACGGATACGCGCCTTGCCATCCGTCGCGACGAGAGCAAGGAACAAGGAGGCCGTAAAGGCAGCGGTAGCGGCGATGAATATACACCCGTGCCGTGGGAAGACGTGGCAGCCGTTTCGACAGCGTCACTTAAAACTTTTCTGCAAAGCCTGTTGCTGGGGAGCGCACCGCCTGCCGCCCCGGTTACCTTGTCAGCCGATGCCACTGAGCCGCGCCACAGTCCGACCACGCTTGGCGCACGGGCCACGGGGGCCTATCAGACGATGGGGCGGGCTGTTCATGACCGCAACGTCGATGCAGACCTTGCCCCACCTGCCCCGGTTCCGGCTGATACCACAATGCTCGGGACTGATTTTGGTGAGGTCGAATTGGCGCAGGTTAAAAAATTCGTCTCCGATCTCATCGAGCTCGAGCGCCGCGGCGTCCACGAACTGACCATTCAGAGAAGCCTGACCTTTTTGGATAGCGTGGCGCAGGGCATCGCCCAGGCGCAGCAAAACCCAGCCGCTCCCTCCGCCTGATCGCTTTATATTTTCAGTTTGTAAATTCCATCGGCTGATGAGACGAGTGCAGCCTCGCCGCAGACCTCGAGCTTCTGGCGCAGACGGTAAAGATGCGTCTCCAGTGTATGGGTTTCCACACCTTCGGCATAATCCCAGACCGTATCGAGCAGAGTCTTACGGTCAAGCGCCTGTCCGGGCGCTGCATGAAGAGTCTGCAGGAACAAGCGCTCTTTATCCGTCAAGCGGATGACCGCCCCGCTGGCAGTATGGTGCAAAGTGCTATCGCCCGCATGCAGCATAAACGGCCCAAGCGGAAGCGGCGCATGGTCACGGGGAGCGTGCTTGAGGCGGGTGGAGAGGAGATAGCGTATTTGATCGGTCACGGCGCCAAGGCGGACCGGTAACTGTACTGCCCCGCCTTTGCCAAGCACCAGCTGCGCGTGAGGCACATCGCTTTCCTTCTCGGCGATCACCAGGTCGGCTGGCAGAGTTTCGCTCAAGGTCACACCGGGCAGACTGGCAATCTGTTCGGAAATCAGCAGGCGCAGATCGGGGGACGGAAGATCGAGGTAGATGGTCTTGGGTGTGTTCATATCTGCACAGTAAAACGGAAGACGCAGACAGGCCACCCCTCTTGAAAGCACCCTCTTTTGATTGGCGCGGTAAGCCCTGCCCGGCAGGCCCTGCCCCGTCTGTGGATCAAAATTTCCAAGCCATTGAAATATAATGATAATTATCTGGTACGGGGTTTGCATGATAACGTGGTGGAGACAAACATGCGGATCAATTCCGAAACCCTTTTGAATGCGCCCACAGCTGCCCCAGCCCGACCTTCCGCATCCGGCACGGGACGTGTTTTTTCGTTGGAAAGTGGCAATGACCGGATCAACGGGTCTATTCCTGTGTGGAAGGCTGCCACGAGCCCGCAGGATCAGGTTCAGGCCGCCCTTGCCGCCCCGCTAGAACAACCAAGCCCGTCCGGGCTGTCGCTGAATGCGCAGGACACCCCTCCTAAAGACGATTCTTTCGGCTTTCTTGATCTGGTCGATATGGTCAATCCGCTTCAACACATTCCGGTCGTAGGAACGATTTACCGTGCCCTGACCGGGGATGAAATCAAGCCGATTGCCCAGATCGTCGGCGGTACTGCCTTTGGTGGTCCGCTTGGCGCAGTTGGCGGGATTGCCAATGCGATCGTACAGACCGAAACGGGTAAGGATATTGGCGGCAATGTGATGGGTCTGGTGATGGGCGAACCGTCTTCTTCTGGCACGACGGTTGCGGATACATCAGATACCACGCTGGCGGTCGCCAACCTCAGCTACCGGCAGCCGCATTACAACGACTGAGCAAGTCCTTACGCCCTCTCCCCGAACAGCGCCGCACCGATGCGCACTGAGGTCGCCCCCAGCGCGATCGCTTCTTGGTAATCGTGGCTCATGCCCATACTGAGGTCGGGCAAGGCGTGACGGGCCGCAAGTTTTTTCAACAGCGCAAAATGAAGTTCGGGCGGGGCATCGACGGGGGGAATACACATCAGCCCGGTGATCGTCAGGCCGCAGGCGCGGCAGACTTCGAGCAGCGCGGGCAGGTCCGCAGGGCTAACCCCGCCTTTTTGTTCTTCCGCACCAGTGTTGACCTGAATCAGGCACGGTAATGAGCGCTGCTGGCGCTGCATTTCTTTGGCAAGTTCGGTTGCGAGGCTTACGCGGTCGACGGTTTCAATGACATCGAATAAGGCGACTGCATCTTTGGCTTTGTTGGATTGCAGGGAGCCGATGAGGTG
>CAYJDG010000045.1:0-16864 GCA_964368875.1 uncultured Pseudobdellovibrionaceae bacterium | reverse complement strand
TTCACCGATCTTGTGCTCTTTACCTGTGTAGTAAAGAACGCGTTCGGTGCAAGTCGTCTTGCCAGCATCGATGTGCGCCATGATGCCGAAGTTACGATAGTTTTGCAGAGGATATTCGCGAGCCATAATTTAAAGTTCCTGTTGTCCTGATTTCTACCAGCGGTAGTGAGCGAAAGCGCGGTTGGCTTCAGCCATTTTGTGAGTGTCATCGCGCTTCTTGATTGCAGAGCCACGATCATTGGCAGCTTCGAGAGCTTCAGCAGCCAGACGTTCTGCCATCGTGTTTTCGCCACGGTTACGGGCGTAGTCGCGCAACCAGCGCATCGCGAGGGCCATGCCACGGTCGGCACGGACTTCAACCGGAACCTGATAGGTCGCACCACCAACACGGCGGGAGCGAACTTCAATGGTCGGTTTGATTTTGTTCAGCGCCATCAGCAGAACAGCAAGACCTTTGCTTTTCTTGGCGAGATCGCTGGATGCCCCGAAGTCGAGATCATTGGCAGCTTTTTTGTTGATCAGTTCAATCGCATCATAAACGATGCTTTCCGCGACAGATTTTTTGCCACGGGTCATGATGATGTTGATGAACTTGGACAGCACGAGATCTCCGAACATTGGGTCCGGCAGAATTTCACGCTTTTTGGCACTGTGACGACGAGACATCTTCTCAAATCCTTCTTAATTACTTGGGCTTCTTCACGCCATAATGGGAGCGTGATTGCTTACGGTCTTTAACGCCCTGTGTATCCAGCGCACCGCGAACGATACGGTAGCGAACACCGGGAAGATCTTTAACGCGGCCGCCGTGCACGAGAACAACAGAGTGTTCCTGCAGGTTGTGGCCTTCGCCGCGGATGTAGCAGATAACTTCGATGCCGGTCGTCAGACGCACTTTGGCGACTTTACGGAGCGCCGAGTTCGGCTTTTTAGGGGTGGTTGTGTAAACACGGGTACAGACACCGCGAACCTGAGGGTTCTGTTTCAGAGCCCGGTTCTTCTTGCGTACAACCTGTTTAGCGCGTGGTTTACGTATAAGCTGTTGAATCGTTGGCATATTGTGGTGCCCTTATTCCCTTTAGAGTCATCAAAATTGTTGTGGATGAGTGGCGTCGTACCGCGTACAGACCGGAGAGTCAAGGGCTTTACAACCCTGACGCCTCTAAAGAAGGGCCAGACACGGACATCTCCGAGGAGATTTTTAGCACAGCGTTTAGGCCTTTAAAATCAAGGACTTATCCTTGCCTTCAGCGGCCTACGACCAGCGCATCCATTACAATGTGGCCGGACTATATGTCGACTCTTAACAAAGTGTCAACATGATTTTCGGAACTTTATCAGATTCCCGTAAAACATCCGCTCAAGCCTGTGCATTTTACAGGTCAGCTATCCAGTTTTCGATTGCGGAGCCGTGATTTTGGGTAATACTTTCAATCAATAGACCTGAAACCGGACTTAAAAGAACCCGGCCATAAAACAGGCAAAAAATACTTAAGGCAGGGGTTACTTTCTATAATGTTACAACATTACGCATCGGCTTTCGCCCGGGATATCCCCCCTTTGATTCCGCAATGGGATGCGGCGGTTGAACCTGAGCCAGCCATAGAAGAACCGGCACAGGAGGCAGAGCTTGCCTCCCCTCAAGGCCCGTTAAGCTATCAGGACGAATGCGATCTGCTGCTGCGACAAGGAAAAGACCCGGTTATTGAAGACCGGCGCGTGGTCACGACATTATTGGTTCATGCCGCCACGCATAAAGGGTGTCATTTTCCCGAATTAGAGGGAGTTGGTAATGATCGGCTGTTGCACCTGGTGCGCAATATGATTGCCACCGGCACGCTCGAACTGGCGCGCGAATCCGTACATGCGAGCCATATCCCGAATGTGCAGATTACGGCGCAAGGCTTGCGTGAATATGGCCGTATTGTTGGCCCCGGCGGCCCGGGGGAAATGCTGCGCGCGCAACCACAATTAAACCGCGCCAATCCTTTTCTTGATGGGCGCTCTATTGCGCTGGTATGGAAACGACGCGACGCTGCTGAAACTTCCAGGCCTGCTAACGTCAGCCCTGCTGGATTGGACATCCGCTAGGCGTTCGTCCAGTCTATTATGGGCAAGTTATGCTGCGCCAGATATTGATTGGCCTTCTTGAAATGCCCGCAGCCCAAAAATCCCCGGTGCGCAGAGAGCGGCGACGGATGCGGCGCCTCCAGAACAAGATGTTTGCTGCGGTCAATGAAAGCACCCTTTTGCTGCGCATAAGATCCCCACAGCATAAAGACGAGATGTTTATGCTGCGCATTGAGGGCCTGAATGGCGCTGTCAGTAAACTGTTCCCAGCCTTTCTTCTGATGTGATCCAGCCATGGCCTGCCGCACCGTCAGTGTGGCATTGAGTAGCAAAACCCCCTGCTCTGCCCAAGCACTGAGATCGCCGCTCAGAGGCATCTTGCAGCCATATTCACTTTCAAGCTCTTTATAGATGTTGCGCAGCGAGGGCGGCAATTTGACCCCGTCAGGAACCGAGAAGGACAGGCCATGGGCCTGCCCATCGCCATGATACGGGTCTTGACCAAGGATCACCACCCGCACACGGTCGAACGGCAACAAGTTAAACGCATTAAAAATATCCGTGCTGCGCGGATAGACCAGAACACCGCTATTCAGTTCCTGTTTTAGGAAATCATTTAGTGCGCGCATGTATGTCTTGGAAAATTCGCTTTCCAGATGATTCATCCAGCTGGCATCGAGCGTCGCAATCATAGAGTTCAATTCTGTGTCCTTTTGGTAACTAGGTCTCCCTAATTTATAAATATCTGAGAATTATCTCAGCATTTTCATTTTATCCTTCGTTGAGCTAGGGACTGCAACCCCTGACCCAGAGAAACTTCATGAAAAACCCTCTTCTGCTTGTGGCTCTTGGCATAGCAACTATGGCCTTCGCGCCCAGTGCCAATGCACAACAATATACGTCTAACCACGATTACACGGATTCGCCTTTAACCGGCCTATATATGGGGGCTTATGTCGGTTATGGCTGGAACGATATCGAAACCGATGTCGCCGGAGCCGATTTTGACGCCAATGGCGATGAATACGGGTTCTTTGTCGGTTATCAGATCGATCAGCTTCTAGATCAGACCATGGGCCGCCTTGGCATCGGGATGAACGGGGCGATTGAAGCTTATTATACAGATTCGAATGCCGACGATTCGGCAGGCGCCTTTGATGTTTCCAAGGATTATGACTGGGGGGTTAGCTTCCGTCCCGGATTCAGTGTACTGGATGCGAACAGCCCGTTTGGCCTGAAACCATACGGTATCATCGGCTACCGCTCGGCCAATTTTGATGCTTCCGGCGCAGGGTTGTCTGACGATGAGACCTATGACGGTCTAGAACTGGGTGTCGGCACTGAAGTCTATGCCTATGAAAAAATCGGCGTTCGTCTGGATTACACGCATGTTTTCTATGAAGAAAAAGACGGCATCGATCCGGACGAAAACAATCTGCGCCTCGGCATGGCCTATCACTTCTAGGCGTTCGTTAAGACAAAAGAAAAGCGGCCTTGCTGGGCCGCTTTTTTCATTCCGTCTTTATGCTTTCGGAGCCGGTGTCGCCAGATCGTATTGGCGGTTCTCGAGCACTTCCAAAAAGGGTTTCAGTGAAACACTATCACTCAAATTCATTGAGCAGGAGATGGCGCGCCGCGCGGTCAGTAATTCGCCAGCCTGCATGGGCCGAGAACTGTGCGAACTGCCATATCCATCGCGGAACGCAACAGTTGCGGGATATGGCGCAACCCGGCTGATTTTAAATTCATAACCATAACGGGTGAAGGTATATTCTCTTTTGTTCTCATCATATTTGATCGGCTTATCCGGGTATGGGGTGCCGGGGAGAGCCGCTCTTAACTCATCGAGTTTCGGTTTTAGCGTTGTCAGTTCAAACGGACTTAGTTTGCGTTCAATCACATCCAAACCATACTCAGCTTCCTGGCGGTTCATTTCCCGGTTGGTCAACGTGCCTTTTTTATCGGTCACGCGTTCAAGAGCGAAGAATTTCCTACCGGGCGTACTGACAAATTTAAAAATCAACCCGTCAGTCTGGAGACTGATCCGGATAGTGCCCTGATTATCGGTTACCATGATGTTGTCAGGACAAGGAAAATTCGTTGGCGGGAGCGAGGTTGGAACCACAAGTGGCGGAAGCGACTCTGCGGTGTTTTTCGCCGCTTTGGCAAAGGCCCCGACGCCCAGCTGCGCCGCATATTGGCCGGCTTTGGAATGCATAGAGTGTTTTGCTGCTGTCATTTTTTTCGTCCAGTCTGTGAAATCTCCGTTTTTACCAATAATCTTCTTTGTCATATGCGGCAAGTTGGGAATTAAAAAAGCAGCCGGTTAAGGCTGCTTTTTTATAAGTTTATGTAGCGTGGCTTAGCTGGCTTTGCGCTTGGCTGGCTCTGCATCTTCGGCTGCCGGAATGGCGGCTTCAGGCGCTGACCCGCTGGCAGCAATCGCGTCGGCTTGTGCCTGCTGCTGGGCAGCGAGGACAACCTTATCGCGGTTACCGGCCATTTTCTTGAGGCTGTTCACGTAAGCACCAGTCCCGGCTGGGATCAGGCGACCAACGATCACGTTCTCTTTAAGGCCATTAAGCGTATCCGACTTCCCTTGGGTTGCAGCTTCCGTAAGAACCCGTGTGGTTTCCTGGAAGGATGCAGCCGAGATAAAGGAACGGGTCTGCAGGGAGGCTTTCGTGATCCCTTGCAGGATCGGGCGGCCCACCGGCGGACGTTTGCCGTCGGCAAGATACTTCTGACGCTCGTTCTCGAATTCGTCGCGCTCGACATGCTCGCCGACGAGGTAGGTGGTGTCACCCACTTCGAGAATTTCCGTTTTCTGCAGCATCTGACGCACGATAACTTCGATGTGTTTATCGTTAATCTTAACGCCCTGCAGACGGTAAACGTCCTGGATCTCATTGATGAGGTAGTCGGCCAGAGCCTCAACGCCCATCACATCCAGAATATCGTGCGGCACCATCGCGCCATCGAGGAGACGGTCGCCCTTGCGGACGTAGTCGCCTTCGGCAACGGCGAGATGACGGCCTTTCGGGATCAGGTATTCGCTCGGCTCGACCGACTTGTCGGCTGGCTGAACGATCAGGCGACGCTTGTTCTTGTAGTCCTTGCCGAATTCAACCTGACCCTCGATTTCCGAGATGATCGCGGCGTCTTTCGGACGGCGGGCTTCGAAGAGTTCAGCAACGCGCGGCAGACCACCCGTAATATCGCGGGTTTTCGACGTTTCGCGCGGGATACGTGCGATAATGTCGCCTGCTTTGACCTCTTGACCGTTCTCAACCGACAGAATGGCGTCAACCGACATGTAGTAGTTGGCTGGCAGACCGTTTGGCAGCGTGATGACGTTGCCTTTCTTGTCGAGCAGAGACAGACGAGGTTTGAGATCGCCGCCTTTAGGCTGTGAGCGCCAGTCGATGACGACTTTTGCAGCAATACCCGTGGCTTCGTCGACTTTTTCCGAGATCGAAACGCCTTCGACGAGATCGAAGTAATGGGCAACCCCGTCTTTTTCCGTGACGATCGGAATGGTGAACGGATCCCACTCGGCCATTTTCATGCCCGGTGAAACCTTGACGCCATTTTCGATCAGGAGACGTGCGCCGTACGGAACGCGGTGGACGGCTTTTTCAGCGCCCTTCGCGTCTTTCAGTACGATCTCCATGTTGCGGCCCATGACGATATTCACGCCAGAGGAGTTTTTGACGACGTTATAGTGACGGATGTCGGCAGTCGCATTGATGGTCGCTTCGACGGCTGATTTCTCAGCACCTTTCTGAGCGGCACCACCGATGTGGAACGTACGCATGGTCAGCTGTGTACCCGGCTCACCGATCGACTGTGCGGCCATAACGCCGACAGCTTCACCGTGGTTGACCGTGGTGCCACGTGCCAGATCGCGGCCGTAACATTTCGCACAGACACCGATCTGCGTATCGCAAACCAGCACCGAGCGCGCCTGAACGTAATCAACACCAGCGGTTTCGACTTCTTCGGCTTTGTATTCGTCGATGAGGTCGTTGCGCGGAACGATCACTTTGCCGGTCAGCGGGTGAACGATATCGGTTGCTGCAACCCGGCCGAGGATACGTTCGGCGAGAGAGACAACGATATCAGCGCCAGACATAACCGGGCGGATCGTGATGAAGCGTTCGGTACCGCAATCGTCCTGCGTGATCACAGCATCCTGCGCGACGTCGACGAGACGGCGGGTCAGGTAACCGGAGTTGGCAGTTTTCAGAGCGGTATCGGCGAGACCCTTACGGGCACCGTGCGTCGAGTTAAAGTATTCGAGAACCGACAGACCTTCTTTGAAGTTCGAGATAATCGGCGTCTCGATGATCTCACCCGATGGCTTGGCCATCAGACCGCGCATACCGGCGAGCTGACGGATCTGGGCGGCGGAACCCCGCGCACCCGAGTGGGCCATCATGTAAACCGAGTTCAGTTTACCTTTGGAGACATCGGAAATCCCTTTCATCATCGCGTCAGCGACGTCATCGGTACATTTCGACCAGATATCAACGACTTTGTTGTACTTCTCACCTTTGGTGATCAGACCGTCCTGATATTGCTGTTCGTATTCCTTGACCTTGTCTTCGGCTTCACCAACCAGCTTGCCTTTGGCTTCTGGAATGATGAGATCGTCCTTACCGAACGAAATACCGGCGAGACAGGCGTGACGGAAACCGAGTTTCATCATGCGATCACAGAAGATGACCGTTTCTTTCTGACCGGTGTGGCGATAGACCACGTCGATCAGGTTCGAAATTTCTTTCTTCGTCAGGACCGTGTTGAGAACCGAGACCGGCACGTTTTTGTGACGTGGCAGAAGATCCGCCATCATCATCCGGCCAGCGGTGGTTTCGATCACTTTGGTGATTGGATCACCATTGCTGTCGACTGTCTTGTAGCGGGCCTTGATCTTGGAGTGCAGGTGGATCGCCTTGGCTTCAAGAGCGTGATAAATCTCGCCCATGTCGCGGAAGATCATGCCTTCACCCTGCAGACCGTCAATGGCCAGCGAGAGATAGTAAAGACCGAGAACGATATCCTGTGACGGAACAATAATCGGCTTACCAGAGGCTGGTGAGAGAATGTTGTTCGTCGACATCATCAGAACACGGCTTTCCAGCTGTGCTTCGATCGACAGAGGTACGTGAACGGCCATCTGGTCACCGTCGAAGTCGGCGTTAAACGCCGTACAGACGAGCGGGTGCAGCTGGATCGCTTTACCTTCGATCAGGGTTGGTTCGAACGCCTGAATCCCAAGGCGGTGCAGCGTTGGCGCACGGTTCAGGAGAACCGGGTGCTCACGAATGACTTCCTCGAGGATATCCCAGACTTCCGGACGCTCGCGCTCAACCATTTTCTTCGCGGCTTTAACCGTGGTCGCAAGACCGTACAGTTCGAGCTTGTGATAGATAAACGGCTTGAACAGTTCGAGCGCCATTTTCTTCGGCAGACCGCACTGGTGCAGTTTGAGTTCAGGACCAACGACGATAACCGAACGACCGGAGTAGTCGACGCGTTTACCGAGCAAGTTCTGACGGAAACGACCTTGTTTCCCTTTGAGCATGTCGGAGAGCGACTTCAGCGGGCGCTTGTTGGCACCGGTGATGACGCGGCCACGACGGCCGTTATCGAACAGCGCATCAACGGCTTCCTGCAGCATGCGTTTTTCGTTACGGACGATGATGTCCGGCGCGCGCAGCTCAATCAGGCGTTTCAGGCGGTTGTTACGGTTGATGACGCGGCGGTACAGATCGTTCAGATCCGAGGTCGCAAAACGGCCACCATCGAGCGGAACGAGCGGACGCAGTTCTGGCGGCAGCACTGGCACGACATCAAGGATCATCCACTCAGGACGGGTGCCCGAGGTGATGAAGCTGTCGATCAGTTTCAGACGCTTGACCAGTTTTTTGCGTTTGGCTTCAGAGGCCGTGTCGCGCAGGTCTTCTTCGCATTTAACTTTTTCAGTTTCGAGATTGATGGCAGAGAGAATCTCTTTCATCGCTTCGGCACCGATCCCGGCGCGGAAGTTTTCGTCGCCGAATTCGTCCTGAGCGTTGAGGAATTCTTCTTCCGACAACATCTGGAATTGTTTCAGGGAGGTCAGGCCCGGATCGATCACGATGTAGTTCTCGAAGTACAGAACGCGCTCCAGATCCTTCAGAGTCATATCAAGCATCAGGCCGATACGGGAAGGCAGGGATTTCATGAACCAGATGTGAGCGACCGGCGAGGCGAGCTGGATGTGGCCCATGCGCTCGCGGCGGACTTTGGTGAGGGTCACTTCGACGCCGCACTTCTCACAGATAATGCCTTTATACTTCATGCGTTTGTATTTACCGCAGAGGCATTCATAATCTTTGACCGGGCCAAAGATACGGGCACAGAAGAGGCCGTCGCGTTCTGGCTTAAAGGTCCGGTAGTTGATGGTTTCTGGCTTCTTCACTTCGCCGAACGACCACGAGAGGATCTGTTCAGGGGAGGCGATCGAAATGCGGATGGCATCGAAACTTTGTGGACCAGTAGGCTGTCCAAAGAGGTTCATCAGTTCATTCATGGCCGTTTTCCTAGCGTTCTAAAATCTTGTGTCTGTCTTCAGAGAGGGGCGGCGAGCTTATGCGCCCGCCGCAAACCCTTATTCTTCTACTTGCTTCATCTCGACGTTCAGGCCCAAGGCTTTAAGTTCCTTGGTCAGAACGTTGAAGGATTCAGGGACGCCGATTTCGAAGTTGTCTTCGCCGCGAACAATCGCTTCGTAGACTTTCGAACGGCCAGCCACGTCATCCGACTTGATGGTGAGCAGTTCCTGGAGCGTGTACGCCGCGCCATATGCCTGCAGGGCCCAGACTTCCATTTCCCCGAAGCGCTGACCACCGAACTGGGCTTTACCACCCAGAGGCTGCTGCGTCACGAGAGAGTATGGACCGATCGAGCGGGCGTGGATCTTATCATCGACAAGGTGGTGCAGTTTGAGCACGTACATGTACCCAACCGTCACCGGACGATGGAATTTCTCACCCGTACGACCGTCGATCAGGGAAACCTGACCGGAGCGGTGCAGACCAGCTTGCTCAAGCAGAGCCGTGATGTCGTCTTCTTCAGCGCCATCAAAGACCGGCGTTGCCATCGGCACGCCACCGCGCAGGTTGTTCGACATCTCAACGATCTGATTGTCATTCAAAAGCATGACTTTCTGATCGTATTCGCTGTCGCCATAAACGGCTTTGAGTTTTGCCTTGAGCGCAGTCATTTCACCAGCAACCGGGTTCTTGCGATCCTGGAACGTATCGATCAGCTGACCGATTTGTTTACCAAGCGTGGCAGAGGCCCAGCCAAGGTGCGTTTCAAGAATCTGACCGACGTTCATCCGCGATGGAACACCAAGCGGGTTCAGCACGACGTCAACAGGTGTACCGTCTTCGAGGTAAGGCATGTCTTCGCGTTTCATAATCCGCGAAACAACCCCTTTGTTACCGTGACGGCCGGCCATCTTGTCGCCTGGCTGGATCTTGCGTTTGATCGCAACGAAGACCTTGACCATTTTCATGACGCCAGGTGGCAGTTCATCACCGCGCTGGAGTTTCTCGACCTTGTTCTCGAAACGGGCTTTGAGGTTATCAACGCTGTCATCGAACGTTTTGCCAACGGCTTCAATTTCAGCCATGACGCTTTCGTTCTCGACACCGATCTGACGCCACAGGCCGCGTTTTTCGATGGCTTCCAGTACTTTCGCATCGAGCTTGTCGCCTTTGGACAGATTGCCGACGCCTTTAGGCACGGAGGCAACTTTCTGACCAGACAGCAGTTCGCTCAGGCGGCTGTAGAAACCGTCTTCGATGATCTTGCGTTCGTCGTCGCGGTCTTTTGCAAGCGCGTCGATTTCTTCGCGTTCGATCGACATGGCACGAGAGTCCTTGTCGATACCGCGACGGTTGAACACACGAACTTCGACGATCGTACCAGCAGTACCCGGCGGCAGGCGCAGGGAGCTGTCTTTCACGTCAGCGGCTTTTTCACCGAAGATGGCGCGGAGGAGTTTTTCTTCCGGCGTCATCGGGCTTTCGCCTTTTGGCGTGACTTTACCGATCAGGATGTCGCCAGGACCAACTTCCGCACCGATGTGAACGATACCGCTCTCATCGAGGTGCTTGAGGGCTTCCTCACCGACGTTAGGAATGTCGCGGGTGATTTCCTCAGGTCCCAGTTTCGTGTCACGGGCCATCACTTCGAACTCTTCGATGTGGATGGATGTGAACACATCATCCGCAACGATACGTTCCGACAGAAGGATCGAATCTTCGAAGTTGTAGCCGTTCCATGGCATGAAGGCGACGAGCACGTTGCGACCAAGCGCCAGTTCACCGAACTGGGTGGATGGACCATCAGCGATGATGTCGCCAGCTTTCAACTGATCACCAACTTTAACCAGCGGACGCTGGTTGATGCAGGTGTTCGAGCGCTGGAACTTCAGCATCTTATAGATATCGACCACGGCTTCTGACGATGCCATGTCTTCAGTTGCACGGATAACGATACGTGTTGCATCGACCTCGACGACCGTGCCAGCACGGCGCGCAGCAACTGCGGCACCGGAGTCACGGGCAACAGGCAGTTCCATACCGGTACCAACCAGCGGCGCGTCAGTGCGCAGCAGTGGCACAGCTTGACGCTGCATGTTCGAGCCCATCAGCGCGCGGTTCGCATCATCGTTTTCGAGGAACGGGATGAGAGCGGCGGCAACGGACACGATCTGTTTCGGCGACACGTCGGCGAATTCAATCTGTTCCGATGTCGACATCAGGTTTTCACCGGCCTTACGGCAGGAAACCAGGTCGTCAGCGAAACCGCCGTCTTTCGTCATGGCCGAGTTGGCCTGAGCGATCGTGTACTTCGCTTCTTCCATCGCCGACATATAGATGACTTCGTCGGTGACTTTACCGTTCACGACGCGGCGGTACGGGCTTTCGATAAAACCGTACTGGTTGACGCGGGCGAAGGTGGCGAGCGAGTTGATCAGACCGATGTTCGGGCCTTCCGGCGTTTCAATCGGGCAGATCCGGCCATAGTGGGTCGGGTGAACGTCACGCACTTCGAAACCGGCGCGCTCACGGGTCAGACCACCAGGTCCGAGAGCCGAAAGGCGGCGTTTGTGCGTGATTTCAGACAGCGGGTTGGTCTGGTCCATGAACTGCGACAGCTGCGAGGAGCCGAAGAACTCGCGGACAGCAGCTTGCGCTGGCTTCGAGTTGATCAGATCGTGCGGCATGTAGTTGTCGATGTCGACCGAAGACATACGTTCGCGGATGGCGCGCTCCATGCGGAGCAGGCCGAGGCGAACCTGATTTTCCATCAATTCACCAACGGAACGAACACGACGGTTGCCGAGGTTGTCGATATCGTCGACTTCACCGCGGCCATCTTTGAGTTCGTGCAGGTAGGTCAGGATAGCAAGAATGTCTTCTTTACGAAGGACGCGCAGCTGCGGATCCGTCTCGAGGTCGAGGCGGGTATTCAGCTTATTGCGGCCAACAGCCGACAGGTCGTAACGCTCGGGATCAAAGAACAACGAGTGAAAGAGCGCTTCGGCAGATTCAACTGTCGGCGGCTCGCCCGGGCGCATGACGCGGTAAATGTCGATCAGCGCTTCTTCACGCGTATCACATTTATCGACTTGCAGAGTGTTGCGGATATAAGGGCCGATGTTCAGGTGATCGATGCCGAGAACTGGCAGAGCGTTGGTACCGCCATCAAGGATTTTCTCGATGTCTTCGGCAGTCAGTTCATGACCAGCCTCATAGGCGACCATGCCGCTCTTGCCTTCGAGAATATCGGTAGCAAGGTACATACCGACCAGTTCTTCTTCCTGAACGATGATCTCTTTGAGGCCATCTTCAGCAAGTTTACGGGCCAGACGCGGGGTCAGCTTCGTGCCAGCTTCAGCAACGACTTTACCGTTCTTCGCATCGACGAGATCGTGGGTCAGTTTGACGCCGCGCAGACGCTCGCCGTCGAAAGCTGTTTTCCAACCCTTCTTATCGTGGGTGTAGGTGATGTTGTTGTAGAAAATGCCAAGGATTTCTTCATTGGTCATCCCTTGGATGAGCAATGAATCAATCGGCTTGTCCTTCTGCTGGCACTTCAGGATGTACTGTTCCGTTTCAGCGGAATACAGCGCACGCAGGAAAGTGGTGACCGGAAGTTTACGGCGACGGTCGATACGGACGTTCAGGACGTCTTTCGCATCGAATTCAAAATCGAGCCATGAACCGCGGTAAGGAATGATACGGGCTGCGAAGAGGTACTTGCCCGATGCATGGGTTTTGCCGCCGTCGTGATCGAAGAACACACCAGGTGAGCGGTGCATTTGCGATACGATGACACGCTCGGTGCCATTGACGATGAATGTACCGTTACCAGTCATCAAAGGCATGTCGACGAGATAAACGTCCTGCTCTTTAATATCGCGGATCGAGCGCAGACCGGTTTCTTCATCGACATCGAATACGGACAGGCGCAGCGTCACACGCAGCGGGGCAGCGAAGGTCATGCCACGGGCATAGCATTCTTCAGTGTCATATTTCGGCTCTTCGAGTTCGTATTTGACGAAGTCGATTTCAGCTTTGTCGGAGAAGTCTTTGATCGGGAAGACCGAAGAGAGAACTTCTTGCAGGCCGCGCATTTCACGCTGCTCTGCCGGAACGTTCATTTGCAAAAACTGTTCGTAGGAATCTTTCTGAATCTCGATCAGGTTCGGCATCGGCGTCACTTCGCGGATCTTGCCGAACGAGCGGCGGATACGCTTGCGACCTGTGAACGTGTTCACGATGGCGGCTGGTGAGAGGATCGGAGATTTCTGCTTAACAGATGCGGTCTTTTTCATGCGTGTGCCCTTACAGCGTTCAAAGACTCAAATAATATGAGCCCGTTAAAACTTTTTCATGAGGGAGATCTTTGACCACAACATCCCGTCAGCGCAGTTTCGAAGGGATGCGGCGTCCTTCAAACACTGTGCGACAATTCTTTGGTATGGTCAGTCTTGCCCGATAGTCCGCGATAAAAACACGGCGGAAATATGCTTTTTCCGCCGGGTGTAGCGTGGTCTTAACGGATCAAACCTCTGATGTCTAGAGAAAAAAGCATGATTTATATGGCGGGAGCGGAAGGGCCTGACAAGACCCCTAAATATCCCAAGTTACAATAATATGAAAAAATGCCCCTTGCGGCATAAAACTTGCTTCTCTCCCACTCTGAAAACTTGCAAGTTTCACCAGAAAAGAGAATTTACATATGACAACAGTCCATTCTGGCTCCATCAACTGGAGTAAATCCCTGACTTTACAGATGAAGACCAACCCCACCAGCCGCGAAGTCACTTACGAAAAAACCACCGCAACCGGCAAAACTGTCTCGGGATCGGTCAAAACTGCCGCATCGGCTGATGGGGGCGTGACCATTTCTGCCACACGGACCTCGCGTCTTGGGACCACCACGTCGACTGAGACCGCCTACACTGCCGCGCAGGTTGATACGTTCAAGGCTGCCCTGCGCGACAAGATCAAGGAAAAATCCGATCTTGGGACGCTACCTGTGCAGCAACCGATTAAGGCAGCTCCAATTGATGAGGCATTCAATCCCGGTGGAGGCTTCACAGTTTATTTCGATGAGGAAACCGGCCAGGTTGTCTGCGGTATGCCGCCGCGCTTACCTGACGGAACTGTGCTGCCTTTTGGAGGAGGTACAAAAACTGCCAGTGCAATCATTGATACTGGCCTGCCTCAATGTCCAGCACCTGAAACGATTTAAAAAATCTGATCGATAAAAAAATGGTCCCGCATGGGGCCATTCGGTTATTCAGTCGATTACTGTTCAATGCAGGTCAGACGGTAACAGCCATCCGAACATGGATAACAACCCGTGACATTTCCACCAGCAACCCATTGGCTGGTCGTGGCCCCAACTACGCCCCATGTCTGATCATAATCATTACTACCAGTGGTCCAGCTGCCACAGGCAGAGGCTGGATTTGTAGAATATGGCCTGCCATTGGCAAGCGTGTTGGAATACGTGCTTGTCGAAGACAGAACTGCACCTGATTGGCTCTTGTTAAGCGGGCTCAGCAAAGGCGGTGACCAGATTTGCCCTGCCGTGGCGACATCGGTTCCATCTACCAGTTCAAGCGTAGACCAATTGTAGCCGATGCGGTTGATCGCCCAGTTATTTTCATCAGCCGGATCAGAAAGCAATGCTTTCCAAGTCCCGCCAAGCCCAGCAGTGGCTGCCTGCGATTGGCATTTTGCATCTGCTCCGGCAAGCCCGCCGAGATTACCAGCATAGTTTGCGTTGGTAACGAAAGCCCGTTTGGTCACACTGCCCGTCGGATCTCCCGTCCACACCCGCCAGTAAGCAGTCATTGAACCTGCTGTTATGGTCATTTTCTGACTGGTGCTCGCCGTCGCCGCAGAAGTCATCTTGAAGACGATAGTGTCGCCATTACTCACAGAACCTGATGCAACCTCGCCTCCGCCATTGATCGTGAACGTCGGCGTACCGCCAGTTGCGCTTACGCTCAGAGTTTGCGTAGCCGCGGGACTCATTCCGCCGATAACAATCGGATCGGAAGAGGTGCGTGTGCTGACAGCAACCTGAATTTTATACGGAACTACGATCTGCGACGGGAGCGTATCGGACGCACTGTCGATATCTTCCATACAATAAACACCTAACGGGCCAGGGTCACCCGAACACCAGTAGGCATCGCCGGAATCGTAGTAAAATGCCTGCGATGCAGAAGCTGCATTGCCAACTGTACCGCCTGCCCCATAATACGCGTTGGACGTCCAGTCATTGCACCAGTAAAGTGCCGCAGTGCCTCTCTGGTTGAAAGAAACGCCATACGCGGAAGACCCGGTGTGAACGAACCCGTTATAGGTAGTTCCATCGGCTTTGATATTCAGTGGCGCATCCAGTGCCCCATCGAACATGTCCGGCAATCCTCCATCGACAATGGTTGACCCATTCACTGCCTGGGCAGTGCCCCAGTTCCACGGAATCCGGTCGGCGGCATTGATGCTGCTCGATGACAGGATCGCCTTCCAGTTTCCAGACAAGCCAAGTGACGACGCTGCGGCCTGTGAATTACACCACGCATCCGCGCCAGGCAGTCCGCCTTTGCTGCCATACGTACCAGGCGCGACAAAAACCTTCACTGTTCTGGATGTATCGGCATAACCCACCCACCATGTGTATGTGTCGCTACCGATCGTAACGGTAGCATTGGATTTTGTGCCTAATACCGCGGGTGCATTCATGCGGAAAGAAAGAGTATCGCCTACTTTAAGCCCGGCAACCGAAGTCGAGCCCTGAGGGGTCCCGTTCTTGATGATGTCCATACCGGAACCGCCGGAAATCGTTGCCGTCACGGGCTGCAGGAAGCCCGCAAGTGTTACCGTTATTGATGTTCCTGGCGCACTGGCGGACGTCACAACCACGGGAGGGATTGAAACGGTATCGGGATCGGTATCCGCGACTGCCGCTGGCAGCGGCAGATTCTCCCGGCGTACGCACCGCACTGGTTGAGCGCTGGTCCGCCAGTCTCCGCGATAATACGGAGCACCGGGAGCTGATACCCATTCCTGACTCATATTGCCCAAACCGTAGTACTCGTAGGTATCCGATAACTTATACGCTCCATACACAAAGGGTATCTGCCCCGCATTAAAGGCAGTCTGAACGTAATCCCATTCGGTACGCGAGGGCAGGAACCAGTCGGAATATCCAGCGTAAACCATATCGTTACAATACTGAACCGCTGAAAGAACAGTCGATGAGATGGTAGAATAGGCGACAAGGTTCTGATGCTGGCGCGCTCCCCAGGCACCTGTTCTGTCTACGACATAAGGAAAGACAACGCCAGATCCGCCAAACGTACGCGAAACGGCGCCCGTATCATTGCCAAAGGTACAGCTTGGATTGGTGACCGCGCCGCTGCATCCACCCGGGTTTATAACCAGATCGAAACTGCCGTCTGGATCAGCCAGACCGCATCCCGCATAAATTCCTCCGGGACCGAGACGTCCTGGAAAACATCCGAAATTCGTGGCCACACCTTGCATAGTTGCGAACGGATTATTTTCTGCTGTGATGTTTATCACGCCGCTATATGAAGTATTGCCATTGGCTTTTGGGCGTAACCCAATAGTGCAGCTGGCTCCTATACCCAGCGTGTTTCCATTGCAGGTATCCGAAACTTTCACAAAATTGGTGACGTTAGTCATGGAAACGCTGATCGAAGTGCTTGCTGCCCCGCCTTGGTTCTGCAGGGTAAATGTATAAATAGCCCCACAGGAATACCCGCTTGGAACCGTGCAATTTGTGGTATCGAGGTTATTACCGCCATCGACGTTCATCGCGTTATACTGCATCGGCGTGAAGACCAGATTGGCAACTTGCGATGACAAGGTGAACGGCACCCAGATTGTCCCATTACAGAACTCAGGTTGGCCCGTAACGGTATTATATCTGATGTTGCCCGCATCCGCAGGCGCGGCGCAGGTCGCGGTTGTTCCAAGGGCCCCGCCTCCACCCGTGATCGCCGTCCAGGCCCCGGCGCCGTCACAGATCTCGATCGCGTTACCGTTCATCGCCATCACGCCAGCGGTCGTCGCATCGCACGTGATCAGCGCCTTGTCCGCCAGCATGATCCCGCCCTGCAGGTTCGCTGTCCCCGTCGCTTCGATGTTCTTGTTGATCACCGCGGTGCCACTGTCACCGGATT
>CAYJDG010000044.1:14684-17229 GCA_964368875.1 uncultured Pseudobdellovibrionaceae bacterium | reverse complement strand
CGAGAAGCGCCCAGGGCCATAGCCGCGCACTTTGGCTTCTGGCAGACCAGAGAACCATTCGCGGATCGGCGTGAAGCATCCGGTATAGGTCGCCGGGTTCGAGCGCGGCGTGCGGCCAATCGGCGACTGGTCGATGTCGATCACCTTGTCGAGATACTCAAGGCCCTCGATCTTGTCGTGCTCGGCGGGCAGTTCATGCGATTTCATCAGCTTGCGGCTGGCGGCCTTGAACAATGTATCGATGGTCAGCGTCGATTTGCCGCTGCCTGACACACCCGTGATACAGGTAAACGTGCCGAGCGGAATTTCCGCCGTGACGTTTTTAAGGTTATTGCCCTTCGCGCCGATAATTTTCAGCAGTTGCGGCTTCTTGCCCTGCATCTTGCCGGGGCGGCGGTCTTTGGGAATCTCAATTGACCTCACGCCCGTCATATATTGTGCGGTGATGCTCTTCTTGTTTTTGAAAACGACATCTGGTGTGCCGATAGCGACGACTTCGCCGCCATGCACGCCTGCGCCCGGTCCCATATCGATCAGGAAATCGGCAGAGCGGATTGCATCTTCGTCGTGTTCAACGACCAAAACGGTATTGCCGATATCGCGCAGGTGCTTGAGCGTCTCAAGCAGACGGTGGTTGTCGCGCTGGTGCAGGCCGATGGACGGCTCATCCAGCACATACATTACACCCGTCAGGCCCGAGCCGATCTGCGAGGCCAGACGAATACGCTGACTCTCGCCACCGGACAGCGTGCCGGATGAGCGGCTTAAGGAGAGGTAATCCAATCCGACATTAACGAGGAAATTCAAACGGTCGTTGATTTCCTTGAGAATGCGGATGGCGATTTCGTTCTGCTGTTTGGTCAGAGTCTTCGGCAGAGCCGAAAACCATTTCTGCGCCTCCGAGATCGAAAGCTCGGTTGCCTGCGAGATATGAAACTTGTTGATCTTGACCGCGAGCGCTTCGGGTTTCAGGCGCTGGCCGTGGCACGTTTCGCACGGGCTGCTGTTTTGGTATTTCGACAGCTCTTCCCGCGCCGAGTTGCTATCGGTTTCGAGAATGCGGCGGGCGAGGGATGGGATCACGCCTTCAAAGGGCTTGTTGCTCTTCCACGTGCTGTCGGTTTTGCTTTGATAGGTGATGCGGATGTCTTCATCGCCAGACCCATATAGAATGATATCGCGCTGAGATTTTTTCAGCTCGTTCCACGGCGTAGTCGTCTTAAATTTATAATGCTTGGCAACCGCATTGACCGCCTGCATATAAAACGGCGCGAAGCTTTTCGACCATGGCTCGATTGCGCCTTCGGCAAGGCTGAGGGTCGCATCAGGCACGACGAGGTCTTCATCGAAATAAAGCCGCTCGCCGAGGCCATCGCAATCCGGGCAGGCACCATGCGGCGAGTTGAACGAAAACAGGCGTGGCTCGATCTCGGGAATAGTGAAGCCGGAGACAGGGCAGGCGAATTTTTCTGAATAGAGGTCGCGCTTGCCGCTGTCGGCATCCTCGACGATGATCAGACCGTCGGCAAGACGCAGCGCCGTTTCGACGCTGTCCGGCAGGCGGTTGCCGAGATCGTCGCGCAGCACCAGGCGGTCGACGACGACTTCGATATCATGTTTCAGTTTCTTGTCGAGCACGGGCGAGTCGTCGATTTCGTACATCGTGCCGTCGATCTTGACGCGCTGGAAGCCTTTGGCCTGCAGCTCCTTGAGTTCCTTTTTATATTCGCCTTTGCGCCCGCGCACGATGGGGGCGAGGATATAGAGTTTGGTGCCGTCGCCCATTTTCTTGATCTGGTCGACCATCTGCGTAACCGACTGGCTTTCAATCGGCAGACCGGTCGCGGGCGAGTAGGGCACACCGACGCGCGCCCACAGCAGGCGCATGTAATCGTAAATCTCGGTGACGGTGCCGACCGTCGAGCGCGGATTGCGGCTGGTGGTTTTCTGTTCGATGGAAATGGCGGGTGAGAGGCCTTCGATGGAATCAACATCCGGCTTCTGCATCATCTCGAGGAACTGGCGGGCATAGGCCGACAGGCTCTCGACATAGCGGCGCTGGCCTTCCGAATAGATCGTGTCGAAGGCAAGCGACGACTTGCCCGAACCGGACAGCCCGGTGATGACCGTCAGGCTGTCGCGGGGGATGTCGACATTGATATTTTTAAGGTTATGCTCGCGTGCGCCCCTTACCGAAATCGTTTTTAAACCCATATCATCCTCTGTCGCTTATATATAAGTGCGCATGAGTACAAATCAAGAACAATTTGCGGTTCTCATTTGTACCCTCAACCATTCCGTGTTTTCGGGCGTTATAGTCACATAGAAGAAAATTATAGGGGGGCAAGTTACCTTATGGACCAAACACAATCCGGCAATGTGCTGTTTTTAATTTTGATCGCTGTGGCATTGTTTGCCGCTCTCTCCTATGCGGTGACTTCGTCGACTCGCTCCGGCGGCGGATCGGCGGATTCGGAGAAGCGCAATGTCGATGCCGCTGCCCTGATCCAGTACCCGGTCAGCGTCCAGACGGCGGTCCAGCGGC
>CAYJDG010000044.1:0-14584 GCA_964368875.1 uncultured Pseudobdellovibrionaceae bacterium | reverse complement strand
AAGATTCCGGGAAAACCTCGTTTTTTTCATTAACAAAGTCTTTGATTGCCGCTACGGTGCCATATCTCAATTTTATAGTCGGAAGAGGCAAAGCATGGCTGGAAGTGTCAACAAAGTAATCCTGATCGGAAATCTCGGCAACGACCCGGATATCCGCTCCATGCAGTCCGGCGACGAAGTCGCCAACCTCTCCATCGCCACCTCCGAGACGTGGAAGGACAAGGCGACAGGCGAGCGCAAAGAAAAAACCCAGTGGCATAAAGTTGTCGTGTTCAACCAGAACATCGTCAACGTCGCGCGCAACTACCTCAAAAAAGGTGCCAAGGTTTATATCGAAGGCGCGCTCGAAACCCGCAAGTGGCAGGATAAAGACGGCAAAGACCAGTACACGACCGAAGTCGTCCTCAAGGCTTATAACGGCCAGTTGACCATGCTCGATGGCAAGAGCGGCGGCTCGTCTGCCGCGCCGAGCAATGACGGCGGCGGTTATGGCGATGAGTACGGCTCTGCACCTCCGGCCCGTGCGGCTGGCGGACGCTCCGGCAAAGCTGATGAGATGGAAGACGATATCCCGTTTTGATGAGAAGAACCCCTATGCTCAAACTTGTCCTCGCTCTTGCGCTGCTGATGCCCGTTACGGCCTATGCGGCAAATGAAATTCTGGCCGACCCGGTTTCGGAACCCGCGCCCGTGGCTGCGCCCGTTATCCCGGCTGAAGAGATGAAAGAGCGCACCAAGCTCGCGACCGACTACCATGACCTCGTCGATATCCGTGAGATCATCAACAAGGATATCGCCTCTGGCGCTGCGCCCCTCAATCCTGAGGAGCAGGAAAAATATATGACGGCTATCCAAATCCGCATAGATTATGACAAAATTGAGCAACTTTCGATTGCGGCCATGGCTAACACTTTCACAGTGCCTGAACTAAAGGCTCTGATCGCCTATTTCGGGTCGCCTGAAGGGAAATCCTCACAGGCCAAAATGGGCCAATATATCGATCAGGTCTCCCCTGAAGTCCGCAAGGCCATAGATGCCGCGCTGGTTGATGCTCAATTCGGTGGACAACCTGCCCGTTAATCTCGGGTGCAATGCAACCTTTTCCTTATAGCCGCGTTGGTACTGCATGATTTCCATACAGAGGAGAAACAATCATGCTGACAAGCCGTATCAATGAAGTAAAAGCCGACGTTAAAAATGCCGCCAATGAGGCGCGTAACTACCCAGAAGTTGCAGACATCAAAAGCGATGCCGCTGCTCTGAGAGATGATGCCACCAGCCTGCTGTCCCGTGTCAAAGCCGATGGCTCTGAACTCGCCAGCAAAGTCGGTCATCAGATTTCGGACTCAGCGTCTGAGACTTATGAATCTATCAAAGCAACGACCCGCAAACAAGCTGACAAGCTTGAAGCCAAAGTCCATGCAGATCCACTGAAAGCCGTTCTGATGGCCGCTGGTGTTGGTTTCGTGGTCGGCTTTCTGTCGCGTCGTTAAGCCAAAGAGACAGGGGACTTAAGATGAGCAGATTATTACCAATGGCCGAGCAGCTCCTGATGATGGGCGCTATCGGTGGGCAGATGCAGCCACGTCGTCAGGATAAAACCGGACTGGCAATCTTTGGCTTCTCTGCCGTGCTGGGTGTCGTATCGATGGTGTATTTGATTATAGCCATGTCTTACTGGCTCAAGACTCAATACACGCCGGAAGTTGCGGCCCTGGTAACTGCGGGAACTGTCTTGTCTTTAGCCCTGTTGGTTGCCGCATGTGGTTACGCGTATAACGTAGCTCGCAAAAGCAAGGTCGAGGCAGTGACGGATGAACTGAAGATTAAGGTCATCAAGGCGATCGAAGCGGTTTCGGAAGAGATGGAAGATCCGATCCGCAACTATCCGAAGTCGTCCGTCGCGCTCGCGACACTCGCTGGGTATTTATTCGGCACAAAAGTTTAAAGGAGAATAAAAATGAATAGCTCAAATAATAAAGGCATCATGATTTTTATCGCTGTGATCCTGCTCGGGATTCTCGGTGTCATGGTTGTACAAGGCGGATTCGTCGATCGTCGCAGTGGCGTTGAAAAAGCTGCTGACTCGGTTGGTGAAGCGGTTGAAGAAATCGGCGACGAGATCGACGATCACACCACTGCCAAATAATTACGCTCACAACGGTTTTCCTCCGTTATTCCAGCGTAAAAAAATCCCCGGATCGCTCCGGGGATTTTTGCTGTTCTGTGTCTGATGGCTTTATGCGGCGGTAAGGGCGCGGTAAACAACCGGCTGCACAGCGAACCCTTTTTCATCCTTGGCGGGCAGGAAAACATCGCCCGAAAAGGTCGGTTTTTGCGATGGCTCAAGTTTGGCATTCAGCCAGTCGATAGCTTTGACCTGATCGCGCATATCGCTGATGACAATGTCTGCGCCCTTAGCAAAGAGTTTTTTCGCCTGTAGCTCTTTGTCAGGATAAAATTGGGCAGCGACCGTACCGACCACACGCACTTCCGGACGGCCTTTCTTAGCTTTCTCGACGCCGGACTCGCTGTCTTCGAAAACAACAGTATTGCTTGGGCGGAAGCCGCGATCTTCAAGGAGTTTGAAACCAAGATCGTATTTGTTGCTCACCTCATAACCACTGATGCGTAGCGGGCCTTTCGGGAAAAGCTGACCCAATCCGGCATTCGCGCCAGTGACAGGGTGGTGCGCTTCATCAAGCGAAACGTCCATGCGGTCTTCGCGGCTGGTTGTGCACAACGCGACATTATCGCCGCCCAATTTGGCGCGTACATCCGGCAAGGTTTCGGCAACACCAGGAATGGCGGTCAGGTGTTCTTTAAAGTGAGCGATAGTTTTGATGGTAATGTCGTCGGCAATCGCGATGGAAACATCTTCAACCGAGAGATTTTTATCAAGGCCGAAATCTTCTTTGATCTGTTCAACGGGCAGATCGAATTTTTTGATCAGGGCGAGGACGATCTTGTCGGTCGAGGTCCCCGGATAGGTTTTATAAATGTGATCCTGTTCCATGCCATGATCCGGCACATACCTCTCTACAAGCTTGACGCCTTCATCATCCATGACGCGCATCGCGGCAGTTTCGCTGTCGATGTTGACGCCGTCGTTATCATAGAGAGCGTGAGTAATCGGCTCCCATTTTACGTCAGGCTTTGGCGGAGTGGCGGCATCGGCCAGCAGGGTAGAAATGGTCATGGAATAACTCCTTACACACACGCTCTAAGATGGCTGGTAGTGGGCAAAAGCATAGCGAAACATTATTAATATGTCAATAAAACAAAGCGTTATGCACAGTTTTGCAGGAAACCCTGTGTGTTATTGGGGATTACCGATCTCATAAAACGGCCTGATTTCAATGTCGCTGGGACCTGCCATCGGGTTGGGGCATTTCTTCACCCACGCGACCGCTTCATCCATATCCTTCACATCCCAGATCCAGAACCCGGTATCGAGCGAGCGGGGGTGATCGAACGGTCCGTCAGTCACGGTGCGCCCAGTGCCATTGAACGACACGCGTTTACCTTCAGAGGAGGGCGTCAGTCCGCCACAGGTGACCATGATTCCAGCCTTTTCCAGCTCATCATTGAACTTACCCATCGCCTCCATCATCTCCTGCATCTCAGGCGAGCTGAAGTCTGCGCCTTTTTCACTGTCTTCGGTTGCTTTCACAAATACCATCACGCGCATGACTGTCTCCTTTGGCCGTGGCTATCCTAACGTCTCAGGATAGAATTTGACGAAACTTTTTATTTTGGTGCATGCTCCCTGCATGGCACGGAAAATGACAATCCTGAACACGGACGGCGCGGAGCTCGGCACAGCCGGAATCCTGCGCCAGGTCTGGTGCCGCTCCTGCCGCGCCCCGGCTTTGTTTGCCTGCGCCTCCCAACGCCAGATTGGCGAAGACCGGGAATGGGTGATCGATGCCCTGAAACCGCTGAAATTCGACCCGCAGGGAATTCCCCATACCTTCCAGTTCCAGCGCCGCCTTGAAAATGTCCCCGGGCTGACCGCGATGTTTTCCTATCTCGATATGCTGGACCGGATGAGCCGCAATTATTCACCCTCCCTCTATGATCCCCTCAAACAGCTGGTCGACCATTACGAAGACGAGCGCCGCAGCTGGGTGCGGGGGATGCCCCGGTCTGCCCCCAAGACTGGCCCCAGCCCAAGCCTGACGCACGAAAAATGGGCGCAGCGCGCGTCCCTGGTCGACTGGGCAACCTACGAAAAAACTTGACAAAACCCGAATAATATCATACACTTATTTGGTTAGACTGAGAGTCGGGATGATGCCCCCGGCCTTCGGTCTTTTTTGTTTTTGGGCTGAATTTTGGAGGTGAGTTTTGAGAAAAATTGAACTGACGAACAAACTGATAAGATCGGCCCTCAGGCTCCAAAACCCAAAAATTTGGAACGACGATCAAACTGATAAGACCTCTGAAAAACTGCAAAACGAACTGGTAAACGAACTGGTAAGAAAACACCCCGTTTTTACCCCCAGAAATCCCGGTATTTTCCCCATATTTCAGGCGGTTAAGCTTGTTCGGGCAGGGGGGATTTGCTATGACAGAACATCCCAAATTTAGAAGTATTCAAGGACCAATCTGAATGTCAGACCAGAACGTCGTTAAACAGGAATTCCCCGGCATCTCGCTCACCGAAGAGATGAAGAAATCCTACCTCGATTACGCCATGAGCGTCATCGTCAGCCGGGCCTTGCCGGACGTTCGCGATGGTCTGAAACCTGTCCACCGCCGGATTTTGTTCGCCATGCAGGAAGGCGGCTACCACTCGGACAAGCCCTATAAAAAATCCGCCCGTATCGTCGGGGACGTCATGGGTAAATACCACCCGCATGGCGACAGCGCGATTTATGAATCTCTCGTCCGTATGGCGCAGGACTTTTCGATGCGCCTCATGCTCATCGACGGGCAGGGGAACTTCGGCTCGATGGACGGCGATCCGGCTGCGGCGATGCGTTACACCGAAGCCCGTATGGCCAAGGCTGCCGATGCGATGCTCGGTGATATCGACAAGGACACCGTCGACTTCCGCCCGAACTACGACGAAAGCCAGTTCGAACCAACCGTTCTGCCGACCCGTATTCCAAACCTGCTTGTCAACGGCGCTGGCGGTATTGCCGTTGGTATGGCGACCAACATTCCGCCGCACAACCTTTCCGAAGTCATCGATGCCTGTCTCGCCTTCATTGCCGATCCGCTGATCGAAAACGAAGCGCTGATGGAAATCATTCCCGGTCCTGATTTCCCGACCGGCGGTCAGATCCTCGGACGCATGGGCATCAAGTCTGCCTATATGACGGGCAAAGGCTCGGTGCCGCTCCGCGCCAAGACCTCGATTGAAACCATCCGCGAAAAACGCGAAGCCATCATCGTTCACGAAATCCCGTATCAGGTGAATAAGGGCAATCTGCTGCAACGCTTGGGCGAAGTCGCGCGTGAGAAAATCGTCGAAGGTATCGCCGAAATCCGCGACGAGTCCGACCGTCAGGGCGTGCGTATCGTCGTTGAACTCAAACGCGATACCAATGCCGAAGTGGTCCTGAACCAGCTCTTCAAATTCACCGCGCTGCAATCTTCGTTTGCCTGCAACATGCTCGCCCTGCATCAGGGCCGTCCGCAAACTCTGATCCTGCGCCAGATGATCTCCGCGTTTATCAAATTCCGCGAAGAGGTCATCACTCGCCGCACCATTTTCGAACTGGGCAAAGCCCGCGACCGCGCCCACATCTTGGCTGGTCTCGCCGTTGCCGTTGCCAACATCGATGAAATCATCGCCCTGATCCGCAATGCGCCGGACCCGCAGGCCGCGAAAGAAGGCCTCCTTGCCAAGGACTGGCCGGCCAAGGATATCGGTCCGCTGATCGAACTGATCGATGACCCGGAATACTTCGTCGACGACAAGGGCGAATACCGTATGTCCGAGGCTCAGGCCAAAGCCATTCTGGAACTGCGCCTGCACCGCTTGACTGGTCTTGAGCGCGACAAGATCGCCGATGAACTGAAACAGATCACCGACCAGATCAAGGAACTGCTCGCCATTCTCGCCTCGAAAGAAAAACTCTTCGAGATCATGAAGAACGAACTGATCGAAGTGAAAACCAAATTCGGCACGCCGCGCCGCACCGAAATTCTCGATGTCGAATTCGAAGCCGATATCGAAAGCCTGATCCAGCGCGAAGACATGGTCGTCACCATTTCGCATGGCGGCTACGTCAAACGCACGCCGCTCGTCACCTACCGCGCCCAGAAACGCGGTGGCAAGGGCCGCGCCGCGATGGGCACCAAGGACGAAGATTTCGTCTCCGATCTGTTCATTGCCTCGACCCACACGCCGATCCTGTTCTTCACCTCGAAGGGCATCGTCCACCGCATGAAGGTCTACCAGTTGCCGCTCGGCAACCCGCAATCGCGCGGCAAGGCGTTTGTGAATATGCTGCCGCTCGAAGCCGGGGAAAACATCTCGGTCATCCTGCGCCTGCCGGAAGACGAAGAGCTGTGGGATAAACTCGATATCCTCTTCGCGACAACCCATGGCTCGGTTCGCCGTAACAAACTCTCCGACTTCCGCAACATCCGCTCCAACGGGCTGATCGCGATGAAGCTCGAAGACCATGAAAGCCTGATCGACGTGAAAATCTGTAAGGACGACGAAGATGTCGTTCTCGCAACCCGTCTCGGTCGCGCCATCCGCTTCCCGGTCACTGATCTGCGCGTCTTCGCGGGCCGTACCTCAACCGGGGTGCGCGGCATCAAACTGGTCGGCAAGGATGACGAAGTCATCTCGATGTCGATCCTCAAGGCCGTCGATGCCACACCGGACGAACGTACAGCCTATCTCAAACGTGCCTCGGCTCTCCGTGGTGCGGATACTGAAGGCATGGAAGTGGAAGAGGGCGCAGTCGAAAGCACACTCTCCGAAGAACGCTTCCGCGATCTGCAGGCGCGTGAACAGTTCCTGCTCACCGTCACCACAGGTGGCTTCGGCAAACGCACCTCCGCCTACGAATACCGCTTGTCGGGTCGTGGCGGGCAGGGCGTGACCAATATCGGTCTGACCAAGAAGAACGGCCTCAAAGTTGCCGCCACCTTCCCGGTCACCGAAGAGCATCAGGTCATGCTGGTAACAGATGGCGGCCAAATGATCCGCATGCCCGTCTCCGGCATCCGCTTCACGGGTAGATCGGCCCAAGGTGTCACCCTGTTCCGCGTCGCCGAAGACGAACACGTCGTCTCCGTCGCCTGGCTCAAACAAGACGCCGAAGAAGAAGTCGAAGGCGACCCGGACGTGGTTGTTCAGAGTGAGCCGTTGGGCGAGATCAACAATGAACCTACGGATGTAAGTGAAGGGGAAGATCTGGGTGAGTCAGACGAATAATCCGCCATCAACAGATAGTTCAACTAGTGATGCTTCTAGCTTCTTTGTGAATGTTTGGAAAATCGCTAGGGACTTTCCTGTTAAATCTCTTTTGATTTGTAGTGCTCTAGACATCTTTATTGGTGTCGTATTGTTTTTTTCTGCCTTTAACTTTCTTGAGATGTCCAAAGATAGTTGGGTTGTATCTGCGATAATTGCATTCATGGCCATCGTGTTAGGAAATTTATATTTAGAGCTTAAAAACAGTCGTAATTTAAAAATTACTCCGATTTCTTCTTACGCTTATTTCTTTGGATTAGTAGTCACAGCTATATGTTGCTACCTGTTGAATAGAAATATGTTATCTCTGCTAATGATTGTATTTTATCCCTTTTTCTACGTTATGTTTTTATGGAGCTTCACACATCATAACTCGTAATTATACCGCCACCTACACCACCTACATCGTCGCCCCCGCCGCGAAAGTCTGGGATGCGCTCACCAACGGAGACCTTCATGCTTAAAAACTTTAAAGCTGGTCTAAAAATATTGAATGCAAAGCGCCATGAACCTCTCCAACAAGAAGGAAAGGTTGAATGGGATACTGTTATAAATAATGTCACCACCGAAGGGCAGCCTCATAACGCAAGAGGTCTGCCGAATGATGTGAAGTTTCATGAAGTTGTAATTGCACTGTTTTTAATCGCGCTTGCGGGCGTGCTTTATTACTTCTTCCATTAACTCTCTCGAGCAAGAGCGCAAATTCAAATGTCATCCGTAACCACCGCCTCCTACACCACCTATATCGTCGCCACCCCGGCGAAAGTCTGGGATGCGCTCACCAACGGCGTGGTCACGCAGAAATATTTCTTTGGCCGGATGATTGAGTCTGACTGGCAGGTCGGGTCGCCGTGGAAGCTTGTCATGGAGGACGGTGTGACCGACAGCGAAGGACTGGTCACTGCCTGCATTCCCTGCGCTGTGCTCTCGTATACATGGCGCGTCGTCTGGGTGCCGGAGTTCAAGGATTATCCCGAGGGCCATGTGACATGGTACATTGAGGACATGGACCACGGCGTTACCCGCCTGCGCCTCGAACAGGCCCACGGCGAGGGCATGCCGCAGAAATGGATCGAGGCCGGGCAGAAGGGCTGGGCCGCCATCCTGAGCGGTCTCAAAACCCTCCTCGAAACCGGCAAACCCCTGCCACCCCTTGATTTGAGCCGCTGACAGGCCTTTTCATAACTTATTAACCATAATCCTATAGTCTCCTCAATACAGAATAACAATTGAGGAGTGTGTGAATTATGCCTGACTGGAATTTAGGTGCTTTAAAAGATCAATTGGGAGCCGCCGCAGGCAAGATTGCCGGCGACAAAGTTGGTCAGGCCGCGAAGCCTGGGATTGATCAGGCCGGACAGGCCGTCAACAATGCGGTTTCGACGGCAGGGAATTATCTGGCTGAGAAAGCCGTCGCCGCCGCCCGCGTTGTCGCGATCGGCCAGTTGCCGGACAAACTCGATCTGGCAAAAAGCACCAAGATGGAAGTTTATGTCGAGCAAGCGGTCAACGCGCTTGGTGGCAAAGTCAAAGTCGATGGCAAGCCTGATGCGCAGACACTCGTTGAAGTGAACAAAATTCTCGTTGCGCAGGGCCGCCCTGAGCTTGCGTCTCTCAGTGACTTTGCCAAGGATGATCTCAAGGCGATCAATAAAGCGCTGGAAGATGCCAAGATCGGCGATAAACCGAATGTCGCGGCAGCGAACGTTCTGCGCACCTGTGGCGATATGGCGAACGCTGCCAAAGGTGATTTCCCGAAACCAGAGAACAAAGCCCCTGCACCAAGCGGCCCGGATATGAACTCTCCCGGCGGCTGAGTTTGCTGCGAAATTATTGCTGCAAAGCCTCCCAATCGGGAGGCTTTGTGCTATTCTGGCTGGATGAAATTTTGTCTGAGCTTTCTTTGTCTAGGTTTGCTGACCGTGTGCGCCACTCCGGCGCACGCATCCGGTTGCCTGAGCGATGAGCAGATCACCACCAAGATGATGCCGCCGGATTTTTATAAAGCGACAGCTGCCTGCCTGAATGAAAACAATTACGAGCAAGCGATCGTGCTCTTTGCCTTTTCAACGTCTTATCTCGGCTACGACATGGAGCGGATAATTGATCCAAAAGCTGAAACCCGTTCTTCCGATCTGACCACGGAAGCCATGATTTCGGTGAATGAGGAAAGGGCGCAGACGTTCCGGACGAAATTCGCCAAAAGTTTGCGCGATCCGGTGAAGATTGCGAAAACCTGCGCCCGGGTGATGAAAGTCGGCGCGCCTAGTTATGAGATTCCGACCTACCTGATCGCCAATCAGGACAATCCAGCCGCCGAGATGATGCCAATCCTCAATCACAAAGGCACATGGATGCGCATTCTCGAGCGCAAGCTGCGCTGCGGCATCACGAAACCTTAGTCTTCCAGCATTTTATACAGCATGATCCCGGTCGCAATCGACAGGTTCAGGCTGTCCGCGCGGCCATTCATCGGCAGGCGTACGATGCTGTGGCAAGCCTTGCGCAGTGGCTCGGTCAGTCCAGCCTGTTCATTGCCCATCACCAGCAGCAGCGGCTGTTTATACTCAACTGTGCGGTAATCGACCGAGTCCTGTAACGTCGTGCCAACGATCAATCCGGGCCAGTTTTTCGACCACGCGATGAATTCATCGCCTGTCGCGGTCACAATCGGCACGCAGAACAGCGATCCCATCGTCGCGCGCACCGCCTCGACGGAGTAGGGGTCACAGCAATTGCCAACCAGAATGACACCGTCCGCGCCCACGCCATCGATGGTGCGCATGATCGTGCCAAGGTTACCCGGATCGCGCACTTCTTCGAGTACGACCCAGCATTTGCCCGGTTTGACGTCGGCCAGCGTTTTAAAATTCTGTTTGAAAACGCCAATGACCGATTGCGGGTTATCTTTGTGCGAGAGTTTTTCGAGAACCGCTTGCGTCACTTCAAGCGGGCGGCCGCCGCAGGAGATACAGTAATCCCGCACCTTGCGGATATCCGGGCGGGCGGAGAGCGTCGTCAGGTAGACGACATTCTGCATCTGTGCGCCCAGCTCCATGCCCTCGATGATGGTGCGCAGACCCTCGGCCATAAACAGCCCGGTTTCCTTGCGCCGTTTACGCATCTCGAGGGCGCGAATATCCTTGATCGTCTGGTTGGCAGGTGACGTGATCAGTTCATCACTCATGACGCGCTCCAGCGCGCATAGAGCGAGGTCGAGAGGAAGCGGTCGCCTGTTCCCTGCCGGATCAGCAGTTCACCGTTCTCAACGGCCCCTTTGCGCCCTTTGGTTACATCAGACAGAATCGAGCCAATCGAGATCGAGGACATGCGCATCGCATAGGTCGTCAGGATCATAAATTTTGCGTCATCCGACAGCAGCTTGGCGCAATCGGCCATGAAGGGGGCGAGGTCTTCTTCCAGCTGCCAGCGTTCGCCATCCGGGCCGCGTCCGAATTTCGGGGGATCGGCGATGATGCCGTCATAGGTGCTGCCGCGTCGGATTTCGCGCGCGACAAACGCCTTCGCATCATCGCAAATCCAGCGGATCGGTTTATCAGCAAGTTTGCTTTCAGCTTGGTTATCTTTTGCCCACTGAATGGCTTTCTTGGACGCATCCAGATGCGTGACCTGTGCGCCTTCTTTGGCGGCAGCAAGCGAGGCGGCTCCGGTGTAACCGAACAGATTGAGAATTTTCAAAGGGCTCTTGCTGGCGGTGATCTGATCGGCAACCCAGTCCCAGTGCGTCAGTTGCTCAGGGAACAGGCCCATATGACGGAATGACATCAGGCGGCAGATAAAGGTTACGCCCTGCCAAGTAACTGGCCAGCTGTCCTGAAGACCGTCGCGGCTCTTCCATTTGCCGGTGTCGCCATCGGCATCGTCGCCGGAATTGGTGAAGCGGGCGTCAGCCTTCTGCCAGTCGCGCTCGGGCAGGGACGGGGCCCACAGGGCCTGTGGCTCGGGGCGGTCGACGGTGACGCGGCCATAGCGCTCCAGTTTGCGCCCATGGCCACTGTCGAGGAGGGCATAATCGCTCCACGGGTCGGCAATCAGGGGGGTAATCAGCGGGTTCATACCCTGAAACTAAAGGTATGTTGCCGGGGATGCAAGTTGGGTTATAGTGCTGACATGGTTAAGAGAATTGGCATTTATCCCGGCACCTTCGACCCCATCACCAAGGGCCACCTCCATATCATCAAACGGGCCAGCCGCCTGGTTGATCACCTGATCGTGGCTGTCGCCAGCAACGACCGGAAAACCCCGCTCTTTAATATCGAAGAGCGGCTGGACATGGTCCGCACCGATATAACGAATCTCCCGGACAAAGCCGGCGAAGTGAGCGTCGAATCATTCGAAACCCTCCTGATCAAATATGCGCGTCAGAAACAGGCAACGCTGATTTTCAGGGGATTGCGCGCCATTTCAGACTTTGAATTTGAATTTCAGATGACCGGGATGAACGCCAAGCTCGATCCGGGCATCGAAACCGTCTTCCTGATGGCCTCCGATAAGTGGCAATTTGTGTCCTCCTCCTTCATCAAAGAGATCGTAACGCTGGGCGGGGACGTCTCGGAATTCGTCACCCCGGCGGTTGAAAAGCGTTTAAAAACGCGATTTTCCTGATGTTTTTGGCCCCTGTGAATTCCTGAAAATCAGGCCTTGACGTAAGAGGGTCTGATCCCTATTTTGGCGGCACGCTGGAATTGACCGTGTAGCTCAGCTGGTAGAGCACGTGACTTTTAATCATGTGGTCGTGGGTTCGATCCCCACCGCGGTCACCAGCCTTCGCCTGCCGGCTACGGCTTGGCAAGCCAGCCATGAAACTCCTAAAGCGAGACATGCGCTTTTGCAGCCATAAGTTTGGCGAAGGCTGTCACGACGGAGCTTTAGCGTAGGCGGACTTTCATGAAATACGTTTATATTCTCGTTTCAGAAAGCTTTCCTGATCGTCACTACATTGGCATCACTGATGATTTGAAGTCCCGCCTACAGATGCACAATTCCGGCAAGGTTTCGCATACATCTAAATATCTTCCATGGAAAATACAGACCTATACTGCGTTTTCTGATGAGTATCAGGCGATAAACTTCGAGAAATATCTTAAAACTGCATCAGGTCGCGCATTCTCTAAAAAGCGACTCTAAGAACTCTGCTCGATTGTCCCATCTTCTTTATGAAGGTTCGGGTCGGCGCGGTCAGCCTCGAAGATATTCTCAAGATCGGTACGCACTGACTGGGCAAAGGAAATCAAAGCTTTCTCATCATCGAAAATCTCGAATGAATCGCGCAGGGCCTTGCGATCATGCTGGGCGAATTTCTGAGACAGTTTCCAGGCGCTCTCGTGTTTATACCCGAGCGCTTTCATCACTTCTTGTCCCATATGGATTGCGCTCTCGAAGGTCTCGCGCTCAAAGTAATCTACGCCAGCTTTGCTTAGCTCATAAGCATGACGGCGGTCGCGTGCACGGGCATAGATTTTGACGTGTGGGAAGGTCTCACGGATGCGTTTGGCTGTCTTGATAGCATTTTCCTGATCATCGATCGCCAGCACGATCAGACGGGCTTTTCCTGCACCAGCTGAATCCAGAGCTTCCATATCGGCAGCATCCGAATAAAAGACTTTCCAGCCAAACTTGCGCAGGAATTCGATGTTATCCGGATCATGGTCCAGAATGGTCGCCTTAATGCCGTTGACATGCAACAGGCGGCCTACGATCTGACCGAACCGGCCATAACCGATGATAATGATATCATGGTGATCCGTTGGCTTATCTTTCTGCATCTGCGACAGATCGACCGATGAAAAGCCACTGAAGCGTTTTTGCAGAAACTTATCATAGGCAATCATCAGCAGCGGCGTTAGAAGCATCGAGATTGCGACTGTGACGTTCAGAATATTGGTTAATTCAGCATCGAACAGGTTCACTTGATGAGCATACTGGGAAATAACGAATGCAAACTCACCACCTTGAGCCAGCAGCATGGATAAAAGGACATACTGATAGGCCTGCATGCCGAACCCTTTACCGATTACTGCCATCGCTGAAAATTTAAGTGTGAGCAGGGCAACGACACCCATGATGACGACCATGACATGGTCGCCCAGCACATCAAAATTCACCGACATGCCGACCGAGATAAAGAAGAGGCCAAGCAGCAGGGCTTTGAATGGTTTGATCTGGGCTTCGATTTCATGACGATATTCCGAATCGGCGAGGATCACACCGGCGATAAACGCCCCAAGGGCAGGGGAGAGGCCGATCGTTTGCATCAGGAAGGTGACACCGATGACTAGCAGCAGGGCGGTCGCAGTGAAGATTTCCGGCACGCGGGTCTGGGCAATGAAACGTAGAACATGACGCAGGCCGAAGTGACCAACAAAAATCAGCAGGCTGACAAGCCCGATAACTTTCAGGGCCTCTTCCCACAGGGAGCTGTCACCTTCGGCCTCGACGGCTTTAAGGACTTCCGTCATCGCGGAGCCTTCACCCATCGTCGCCAGCAGCGGGATCGCAGCCAGAATTGGAATGACGGCAATATCCTGAAAGAGGAGGACTGAGAATGCAGATTGACCCGGGTAGGTAGGCATAAGGTTACGTTCAGTCATCAACTGGATGATGATGGCGGTTGAAGACAGCGACAACGCCATCCCGATGCCGAGAGCAACTGGCCAGCTTAGGCCCAGTAGGCTGGCGACGATGGCTATGATCAGCGTGCTGCCAATCACCTGACTGCCCCCAAGGCCTATAATAGATTTGCGTAGGCGCCATAGTGTCGCAGGCTGAAGCTCCAGACCGATCAGAAATAGCATCAGGACGACGCCGAACTCTGAGAAATGGAGAATATCCTCAGGCTTTTTGATTAGCCCAAGAACATACGGACCGATCGCAACCCCGGCCAGCAGATAGCCGAGAATGGCTCCAAGTCCTGTGCGTTTAGCAATCGGTACGACGATGACAGCGGCGAGAAGGAAAATAAGAGCGTAAAAGAGAAAACCTTCGGTCATGAAGCCTCACACGAAATATGAAAAACTATGGGGTGACGGCGCTGCGCCTTACCTAAACTTTATACAAATATGGACTGAAGGAAAGGATTAATAACCCCATTCGGGAAATTAATTACCCTGAGCGCAGATA
>CAYJDG010000043.1:0-17762 GCA_964368875.1 uncultured Pseudobdellovibrionaceae bacterium | reverse complement strand
GGCCCCTTGAACGAGAATATCGTTGACGCACATGGCAACGAGGTCGATGCCGATGGTTGCGTGGGAATTGGTTTCGATGGCAATTTTCAGCTTGGTGCCGACACCGTCGGTTGAGGAAACGATCACCGGGTCCTTGAAACCTGCGGCTTTGACATCGAAAAAGGCCCCGAAGCCGCCCAGTCCGCCCATATTGCCGGGACGGTTGGTGGCCTTCGCCAAAGGCTTGATCCGGTCGACGAGGGCATCCCCCGCATCGATATCAACACCGGCATCTTTGTAAGCGCTTTGTTTCATTTGGAGAACAGGCCTTTCTCAGCTATAAATCAGGGCATAATTTCACCCTCTTTTAGACGTTTTGTGATGGCCCGTACAGTCCTAACCTTCTTATTGCTATTAGGTTTTTTGATCCCTTGGGCGGCTTCCGCACAGGCCTCTGAAGAAGCCTACATCGTCCGTGACGTAAAAGTGGATATTCTGTCTGAATCCGCTGTGAAAGCCCGCGACAAGGCTTTTGGTGAAGCACAGAAAACTGCCTTCCTGAAACTTGCAACGCGGTACCTGTCGCCCGACCAACTGACCGGGTTCACCCCGCCTGACGCAAAAACGATTGCCGGGATGGTGCAGGACTTCGAAGTGCAGAGCGAACAACTCTCTACCAAACGGTACGTCGGTATTTACACCTTCCGCTTCAAGGCAAGCGTCGCCAACCGATTCTTCAACCATGGGCCGGTATACACCGATGCCGCCTCCGAACTCCCGACGCGCCGCGCCGCATTGATGGTGCTGCCATTCTTTCAGATTGGTACTGGCCCTGCGGTCCTCTGGGACCCCCGGAAGAATCCTTGGCTGCTCGCGTGGCAGCATACCGAGCTTGAAGGCAACCCCGCGCTGGTGCTGCCGCTCGGTGATGTATCCGACATCATGGACATCAAAGACAATCAGGTCACAACTTATAACCGCGCCGGTCTGAAACGCATCCTCACGCGTTATGAAGCCCGTGATGCCGTTATTCTGGTCGCACGCTTTACACAGGGTGACAAATATCCGGTGGTGATCGACATCTACCGCACGGATCGCAAACCGCCTGAGTTGCTCAAATCCTTGCAAATCGAAGTTGGCTCCTCCAAGACGCTCGGAGACTTGCTGAACAAGGCCATCGTCCAAAGCAAAGAAGTCTTAAGCGGCAACTGGAAGCTTGAAACCATCGTGACCGACGAGTCGCTTGACCCGACCGTTAGCGACGTGGCTGCAAATGAAGCTGCGGCTGTGCCTGAACCGGCTAAACCCTATCGTCCGATGTCGGGTCAGGTGCGTGTGCAAACACGCTTTACCAATCTGGCTGAATGGCTGGAGCTGCGCCGCAGCCTCAACACCGTGCCGGCCCTGACCGGGGTCAAGATCGTGACGCTGAAATCCAATGAGGCTGTGGTTGATCTTAGCTACGCCGACTGGCCATCGCTCAGCAATGGTCTTGGTGCCAAGGGCCTCTCAATCAACGGAACTGGTGCAGGAAATTATCAGCTGATGCGCCGCTCCCCGACCTCCACCCCGTTTTACCGTTAGATTGAGACACGCATGACCATCGTTTCACGCAGTATTTTCTGGACCGCGGCCCTGATCCTGTTCATCGGGCTTCTGATCCTCTTCAAAGATGTATTGCTGCCGTTCGTGCTCGGCGCGACGATCGCCTATCTGCTCAATCCGCTGGTTGAAAAAATCACCAAAAAGACGCTCAAGCGCCGGACTGCTGTGTTACTGATTCTGGGCGCGTTTACAATCGTGGTCGCTATTTTGCTTGCCCTGACCGTGCCGCTCCTCATCCGCGAAGCAAGCGACTTTATCGAGGCTGCTCCAGGCTATGCCGACCGCCTGTGGGCGATTGTCGAACCGCGCCTTGATCTTCTGCGAATTAAAATGGGCGTTGGTGAGAACACCGAAATCAAAGAACAACTCCAGACAGCCGTCCAAGACAATCTTGGCAAGACGCTCGGCGCAGGCAAGAGCGTCATGGGTAGCGTGCTGGCAGGCGTTGCCGTGACTAGTCAGGCAGTGATGGGCTTTATCGGGGCGCTGTTCCTGATGCCGATTGTCGCATTCTTTATGATGAAAGACTGGCCTTCGATCACGGCATGGGTCTATGGACTGGTGCCGCGCCACCTCGAAGCAACCGTGCGCGAACTACTTGCCAAAATCGACGTCAAGATCGCAGGGTTTATTCGCGGTCAGGTCATGGTGTGTTTTATTCTGGGCGGTATGTATGCGATTGCGCTGTCGATTGCCGGACTGAACTATGGCTTCGTAATCGGCCTTGCAACAGGTCTGTTGTCGATCATTCCTTATGTCGGATCGGCGATCGGTCTGATCACCAGCGTGACAGTCGCAGGATTACAAAGTGACTGGGACCTTGTGTATGTCGGGATTATTGCCGGGATTTTCTTCGTCGGACAGTTTATCGAAGGCAACTTCATCACGCCGAAGCTGATTGGCGAAAGCGTCGGCTTGCATCCGTTATGGATCATTTTCGCCTTGCTTGCCGGTGGCTCACTGCTCGGCTTGCTCGGGATGGTGCTTGCCGTGCCGGTTGCGGCGATTATCAGCGTGCTGGTTGCTTTTGCCATCGAGCAGTACCGCCATAGCCGCTATTACCTGACCACCGGTGCTACGGCTAAGAAATGAGCGCCCTGCAACTTCCTCTCGATCTGCAATTCAGGCCCGCTTACGGGCGTGAAGACTTCCTGATTACAGCGAGTAACAGCAGCGCAGTTGCGCTGGTTGATGCGTGGCCGCAAGGCTGGGGTGGCTTTCCGGCCCTGACGCTATTCGGGGCAGGGGGAAGCGGTAAAAGCCATCTCGCCTGCGTTTGGGCGCAACGCGCCCTGGCAAAGGTTTTATCACCGGAAGAATTTAAACAGGCCGCGGTCGAGGACCTGATTGAGCAGGCGAAGCCGCTGGCAATTGAACGCGTCGATCAGCTGGTTGGTGATATAGCATCCGAGCAAAAGCTTTTTCATGTCTATAATGCCTTTAAGGCGGCAGGCCAGCATTTGTTACTAACCTCGCAGGTGCCGCCTGCACAGCTGGAATTTGTCTTGAAGGATCTCGCGTCGCGGCTGCGGGCTTCGCCTGCGGTCGAGATCAATCAGCCAGATGATGATTTGCTGAGTTATGTTTTTGCCAAGCAGCTGCATGACCGGGGCTTAAGCGTTACTGATAAAGTGACGCGCTACGCCATCGGACGCATGGAGCGGTCATGGCAGGCGATGGAAAGAACCGTTGCCGAAATCGCGGCCCGCGCGACGGCTGAAAAACGCGGCGTTACTTTGCCTCTGGTGAAGGATGTCCTTCGGGACGATTCACCCGGTGAAGATGCCTAGGCCCGAATACTTTTTCTCCGCCATGTACGATCAGATCAAGTCGCGAATTGGCGGGACTGACCTCATACCATGTCTGCGCGCTTGAGCTGAAAACGCAGGCTGTCGCGCTTGGGTAGCCTGTGGCCAGCTGGTCGGGCATGCCCCGGCTGAGTAGACCTGCGACGTGTGCAATGGTCGGGTTGTGACCCAGAATCATCAGAGTTGTGGCCGCGTTATCCGCCTGATCGGCGACCCGGCTGTAAAAGTGGAGAAGATTATCATCGGTAAGCCCCTGCAACGGCGTATAGAGACGCGAATCGACGATGACTTGAGGGGGTGCGCCCCACTGCGTCTGCAGCTCCTCGCTGGTCTGCTCAATGCGTTTGGCATCTGAGCGAATGATCACCTCAGGGATATACCCCGCCGCCCGCAATTCCCTGCCGCAGGATTGGGCCTGACTATGGCCATACCGGGTCAGCAGGCGGGCTTTATCCTCATGCGGAAGCCCGTCTTTGGCCTCGGCATGGCGCATGATAATCAAAAAGCGTGTGTTATTCATAACATGGATGTACCCAATTTTAGGACAATATAGAAGAAATAGAAAATTTTTTAACGTGTGCACCGCAATAATATAAGTTTCTTGTGTTAGAAGTGTGAATCATATTAAATCCCTGTAAATCAAAGGGACGTTAGTCTTTGTAATAAAAGTACACTTCTGAGAATCGGCAAGTAGAGAGTTGTAATTTATGACCCAAGAAACTTTGAAACTGAGCAATGAAACTCTCGGTAGTCTTCCTGACACCGTGCAAACGCCTCAGTACGATCGCAGTAAGCTCAAGCCTGGCATTGTTCATTTTGGTATTGGCGCTTTTTCCCGCGCCCACATCGTCGCTCTTGCCGACGATCTCGCCAACCAAGGCAACTTAGATTACGGCGTTGTCGGTATCAGCATGAATTCCGGCCGCTTCCGCGACCCGCTCGCCAAACAGGATAATCTCTACACGCTGCAGGAGCAGACACCCGGCGGCAAAGGCCGCGTCATCGGTTCTCTGGTCGATGTTCTTGTCGCGACTGAAAATCCGGGCGCAGTTATTGACCGTATTGCTCATCCAGATACCAAAGTCGTCACGCTGACGATCACCCAGAAGGGCTATCACTACAGCGCGGAAAAAGGCTTCCATATCGATAGCCCTGAAATCCAGCACTCGCTCGCGAACCGCGATGAGCCAAAAGCTGCAGTCGCGTTTATCGTTCTTGCTCTTGAGCGTCGCAAAGCTCAGGGCCTCCCGCCTATTACCATTATGTCCTGCGATAACATCAATAATAACGGTGGCGTGTTGCGTGCGACCGTTCAGGCCTATGCTGCCGAGATCGATAAGGGTCTTGCGCGCTGGATTGATCAAAACGTCAAATTCCCCAACACAATGGTTGACCGGATTACCCCGTCCTACAAGCCTGAACAGACAGCTCAGGTACAGGATGCCTATGGGTATCATGATCATCAGCCAGTGATGACAGAAAAACCATGGCAGCTGGTCGTCGAGGCCAAGCCTGGCATGAAGCTGCCGCCGTTTGATCGCGTCGGCGCTCAATATGTTCCTGAAGTCGCGCCGTATGAGCTTGCTAAAATCCGTTTGCTGAACGGGATGCACATGGCACTTGGTATCATGGGCCGTCAGCGTGGGTTTAAATTCGCCGATGAGGCACTGGAAAATGCGCCCCTGCGCACATTTATGCAGGGCTATATGGATGAGGTCAAAGCGACGCTCGCGCCTATTCCGGGATTTGACTACGATGATTATATCGAAACGCTGTTCGTGCGCGTTGGCAATCCTCACATGAAGGATGACCTGCAGCGTCTGGCCCGTAACGGTCTCGATAAACTTGAAAGCCGTTTCGTCGGTCCGCTCGAAGATGCCTATGCACGAGATCTCCCGCGTGCTCATCTGGTGGATGCCGTTGCAAACTGGATCACGTATCTTCAAGCTGCCGACCCTACCGATAATCCGCAAGGAAGCTTCTTTATCGAGGACAGCAAAGCCTACGATAAGGGGCTCGTGCGGGCTGCCAAGTCTCTGAACGGGTCGGTTGCCCCGATTCTTGCTCATGAAATCTGGGGAAATCTGCGGTTCAATCCGGAATTCGAAAAAGAGCTCCAAGAGGCCTATACCGCCAGAACCGGCGGTCACCGCGAGCCGGACCGCGAAGTTCAATCTGCTTTCGCCGCTGCCGCTCCAGCCCCTGTTTTGGGTAAATAGTACTGTTAACCGCTTTGCGGTTGGGCTATATATTCCCAAAATTCAACAGATGGAGCATCCAAAGTGCAACTTAAAACTGCCAATCTTGAGCAGCTCGCAAGACTACACCCTGTTCCCCTCTATGATCGCGCAGCGTTGCAGGTCGGCATCCTTCATATGAGCCTTGGTGGCTTTCATCGCTCCCATGAAGCTGTCTATATCGATGATTACCTGAACGCGACCAACGAGAACTGGATGATCGCTGCGGTTGGCCTGATGCCTCAGGACGACACGAACATCAAAGCGCTGATTTCTCAGGATACCCTTTACAGCGTTCTGCAGCGCTCGCCGCAGCAAGATGATGTGCGCATTATTGGATCGATCAAAGATGTTCTTTTTGCGCCCGGTAATCCTGATGCCGTTATTCAAGCTGTCGGCAGCCCTCTCGTCAAGATCATCTCCCTGACGATCACGGAGAAAGGCTACTTCTATAATGAGAAGCAGGATCTCGACACGACCAATCCTATCATCGTGCACGATGCCGCTCTGCCCGACGCCCCAAAAACCGCTTACGGATATCTGCTCAAAGGCCTGAAGATGCGCCGCGACAGCAATGCCGGTCCCGTCACGATCATGAGCTGTGACAATCTGCCGGGTAATGGTCATCTGACCCGCCGTCTGCTGTTGCAGTTCGCCAAGCTTGCCGATGTGAGCATGGTCGAATGGATCGAAAAGAATGTGTCTTTCCCGAACGGCATGGTTGACCGGATCACTCCGGTGACGACTCCTGCTGTTTGCAAAATACTCGCCGATGAACACTCGATTGAGGATAAATGGCCGGTCGTTTGCGAAGGCTATCTGCAATGGGTTCTCGAAGATAACTTCATCGCAGGACGTCCAGCTCTCGAGCAGGTCGGCGTGCAAATGGTCAAAGACGTCGAGCCGTATGAGAAAATGAAAGTGCGCTTGCTGAACGGTTCGCACTCAGTTCTTTCTTATATTTCATATCTGCTCGGCTATCGTGATGTGGATGCGGCGATGGCCGATCCGCTGGTTGCGAAGTTCGTCCGCGGTTACATGGATAATGATATCACCCCAACGCTGCCTGCCGTGCCCGGCATCGATCTCGATAAATATAAAACCACGCTGATCGAGCGCTTTGCCAACAAATCGGTGCGCGATCAGGTTCAGCGCCTGGCGGAAGATGGATCACAGAAATTCCGGAACGCGCTCGTACCCGCGCTTGAGCATCAGCTCGAGACCAACGGATCCACTAAGTACATGGCCTTCGCGCTTGCTGCCTGGTACCGCTACCTCAGAGGAATCGATGAAGAGGGTGCTCTGATCGAGATCAAGGACCCAATGGCTGCGACTCTCACTGCGCGCGCCAAGGCAGGTCCACGCGACGCTATGGGTCTGCTGAGCATCGACGAAATCTTTGGCAGTGTGGCTATCAGAAATGTCAATTTTATCGCGCTTACCACTAAATACTTGAATTCTATAGAGGATTTAGGTACGTTGAAGGCGTTACAGAAATTCCTGAGCGAATAAACGCGATGAAAAAGAAGCCATGGCTTTTTGACTGTGACGGCACTCTTGTCGATAGAAAAAATATCGCTATGCGTGTCATGCAGACATCCACTGCAAATGATGGCATAGCCTGGCTGCACAACACCGATGGTCTTGCTGTATCACATAGAGCTGTAGCTCCACACTAATTTAGGAAATTTACGATGATTGTAGTTTTTGGTTCAAACGTACTAGATCAGTTTTTTCATACTCCGGATCTGCCACCGCGCGATCAGGCACGCTTCCTTGATACGCATAATGAGGCTCCCGGCGGCAAGGGGCAAAATCAGGCTGTCGCCGCCGCAAAGGCCGGTGCCAAGGTCTATTTCTCTGGAGCACTCGGCAAAGGCGGCCATGGACGTCAGATGTTCGACAATCTGGTCAGTTGCGGCGTCGATGCCAGCGGAATCCGCTTCGTCGAGGATTGCCCGTCCGGTATCGCAGTCATTTTCGTTGATGAGAAAGATGGCACGCACCGTATCGTCGTTTCCCAGGGTGCAAACCTCAAAGCAAAGCAGGAATGGATTCCACAGCATCTTCTGAGCAGCGACACCACCGTGTTGGTGCAGGGGGAGTTGCCGATTGAAGAAACAGAAGCTCTGTTGGTGCGCGCTAAAAAAGCGGGCGTACGGTCGATTATGAACTTTGCCCCTGCGACTCAGCCTATTTCCGAAAACGCCTTGCGCAATCTCGATATTATCGTCCTGAACGAATACGAAGCTGATCTGATCGGCAAGCGTTTTGGTATAGCGACGGCAAATAAAATGGAATTCGCCGCTTCCCTTTACGGGCGGTATAACCTGACAACCATCATTACGCTCGGGCCTAACGGTGCTATCTGCGCTTCGCAGCAAGGCTTGCAAACGGTACCGTCGCTGAAGGTCAAGGCGGTGGACACGGTGGGGGCAGGTGATGCGTTCGTTGGTTATCTCACTGCGGCCCTTGATCGGGGTGAGAGCCTCGAAGATGCCTTGCGGATGGGATCTGCGGCAGGATCGTTAGCCTGTACCAAAATCGGAGCGCAGACAGCCGTTCCGGATGCAGGTGAGGTCATGAAGTTCGCTTATACTCTCATGGTTTCAAATCAGCCATGGCCGCAAGAAGTCAGCAGCCAACAGCAACGTCTCGCTCCTTAGTTGGGATTGTTTGAAACAGCGGGATTAACGACGTAGTGCGTTTATGCCCGGTCCGACCAGAGGCATATATCTGGGTACTCAGACCTTGAGATATTTTATCAGGGCCTCGGTCGAGGCATCGAGGGCAAGGTATTCTTTTCCGTTCAGTGCAACTGTGATTGGCTTGGCAAGTTTTTTGCCAAGCTCTACGCCTGGCTGGTCGAAGCTGTTGAGGTTCCACAGAATGCCTTGCACGAACACTTTTTGCTCGTAGGCGGCAAGCAGCGTGCCAAGCGTGGCAGGTGAGAGTTCAGGAAGAACGATGGTTGTGCTTGGACGGTTACCGCTGAAGACGCGGAACGGGTCGCCACCTGCCTCATCAAGGGTTTGCCCTGCAGCCAGCGCGAGGCTTTGCGCCATGCAATTGGCAAGCAAGCTAGTGTGGTTGGCCGTAAGGTGATGGTGTGGCTTTTTACAGACGATAAAATCAGCCGGGATCGGGGTCGTCCCCTGATGGACGAGCTGCATATATGAGTGCTGCGAATCTGTGCCGGGTTCGCCGAAAATAAACGGGCTGGTCGGATAGGTGACGGCGTTGCCATCACGGTCGACGCTTTTGCCATTCGATTCCATATCCATCTGCTGTGTGTATTTAGCAATACGGGCGAGCCGGACATCGTAAGGCAGCAGGAGGTGCGCCGGGTAGTCCCAGAAATTACGGTACCACACGCCCAGCAAGGCCATCAGCACGGGAACATTTTTATCAAGGGGCGCAGTGCGGAAGTGGGTGTCCATGACATAGGCCCCGGCGAGCATGGCACGGAAATTCTGCGCACCGATGGCGAGCATGATCGAGAGGCCGATCGGCGACCACAGGGAATAGCGCCCGCCTACCCATTCGCGGAAAGGGAACATATTGTCCGGTGCGATACCGAACGCGGCAACATCCTTTTCGTTGGTCGAGAGGGCCACGAAATGACTGGAAACCGCTGCGGCAGAGCCGCTTTTTGCAATCAGCCAGTCACGCGCGACGCTCGCATTGAGCATCGTTTCTTCGGTGGTGAATGTTTTAGAAGCGACGATAAACAAGGTCGTTTCAGGATTGATGCGCTCAAGCACCTGAACCATCGCCGCGCCGTCGACGTTGGAAACAAAATGCACGGCTGGGCCATCATGATAGTCCTGCAGAGCTTCGCAGACGAAGCGCGGACCGAGATCGGAGCCGCCGATGCCGATGTTGACGATATCGGTGAAAGCTTTGCCGCTATAGCCTTTCAATACGCCTGAGCGGACGCGGTCAGAAAACGCCGTCATCTTATCTAGGCCCGCATGAATGAACGCGAGTGCATCTTCACCATCAATAACGATGCCAGATTTTTCAGGCGAGCGCAGCGCGGTGTGCAGCACGGCACGTTTTTCGGTGGTGTTGATTTTTTCACCCGCAAACATGCGGTCGCGCCAGATTTCTACATCACAGGCGCGAGCCAGATCAGTCAGCAATGAAAGAGTTTCAGGTGTTGCCAGATGTTTTGAGAAATCGAAATAGACGCCGCCAACTTCGTGAGTGAAGCCAGCCATACGCCCTGGTTGAGCGAGCAAACTGCGGAGCTCGAAAGACGCAGTTTGGTGGCGCGTCAGTGCCGTCCAGGCAGGAAGATCAGGGCGGGCGGTCATTACAAGGCGAGCTTTCTTAAGCTTTGATTTCTTTCATCACTTCTGTGTAAACCGCGAGGCTGGCTGTGACAACTGGATTATCGCTGGCTTCGACACCACGTCCATAGGCATCGAGATAGCGTTTTATGTCTTCTTCGCGGCAGGTGCCTTCCTGACGCTCAAACACGACGCAGGGTGCGTCCGAGGTATTGGCCATCGCATGAATGCTGCCAAGTGGAACGTTGATATCCTGTCCAGCCGTGAGGGTGATGCGGCGGTCGTTCAGAATGACCGTCAGCTCACCCGATACGACGCGCCACAATTCACGGCGCAATTCATGGGACTGGAGCGAGAGAATCTGTTTCGGCAGTACAGTGATTTTCTTCTCACACACCTCTTCGCCAGCGGCGTTTTTGGTCACGGCGGTGACTTCATATTCACCCCACGGGCGGGTATCACGGTCGCCAACATGGTATTCGACAAGCTGGGTTGGGCTGGAAGCGGTCATAACTCTATCCTTATTTGCTGCAATGCACACAAAATAGGGTCAGAACCGCGCTCTGTCAAATGCTGATTACAGCTTCAAGAGCTTGATTTTGCTCTGGTCTAGGGTCAGCGCGAGTTTGCCCGCCATCATATCCTGCGCCATTTTGCCAAAGACCTCATAGCGCCAGCCATGCGAGAGCTGGTTGTCAGCCGTCGGAGCAGTGACTAGCGTCTCGATATCGTCCGAGGTTGCGATCAGTTTTGCTGCAACATGACATTCGGCGGACTGAATCCGCAAAAGCATTTTAAGCATTTCGACCACTGGTGCGAGACGTGGCGAGAGCGGCGCTTTGGGGTCGAGGCGCGGACATTCGTCATCAGGAACTGCAATACCTTTGGCAATCGTTTCGATGAGCACGCGGCCCACGCGGCCTTGCGCCATGTCACCGGAAATGCCGCGAATGCGCGCCAGATCTTCGACTGTCTGCGGACGCTGGAAGCCGAGATCCATGAGCGTCTCGTCGCGCATGATGCGGCTGCGCGGAACATCCTTGCGCTGGGCTTCGAGCTCTCGCCATGCGCAAAGCTCTTTCAACACGGCCAGATCGCGCGGTTTGGCTGAGCGCAGTTTGAGCCTCTCCCATGCGGTTTCCGGATCGATCTCATAGGTTTTCGGATTGGTGAGAATGCCCATCTCTTCGGCGACCCAATCAACGCGCCCATCCTTGGCGAGCTTCTTGTGCAGGTGATGGTAGACATCAACGAGGAAGATCACATCATTGAGGGCGTAGGTGAGCTGACGTGCACTTAAGGGGCGACGTGCCCAGTCTGTGAACTGGCTCGATTTATCCATTTTCTCTTTGGTGATATCAGCGACGAGCGCCTCATAACCGATCTGTTCGCCATAGCCACAAACCATCGCCGCGACCTGCGTATCAAACAGAGGGTGCACGATCTTGCCGGTGAGCTGCCAGATGATTTCAAGATCCTGCCGTGCGGCATGAAACACTTTCAGGATGTTCGGATTATCGAGCAAGTCCCAGAGCGGGGTCAGGTCCAGTTCGTCTTCTTCGGAGAGGACGTCGATAGCGACCGCGTTCTTATCCGGTCCCGATACCTGTATCAGGCAGAGGCGTGCAAAAAAAGTCCGGTCGCGAAGAAACTCTGTGTCGACTGTGATGAAGGGGACATTTTCAAGAGTTTTGCAGAAATCCTGCAAGGCGGCATTGGTGGTAATCAAAGTCATCGGGGTAAGCTTGGTCAGATGTTATGGGGCTTTATAGCACCCATGCAGAAGGATCGGTAGTCCCGGCTTAAGGCTTAACCCCTGAAATTACAGGAAGAAGACGGATTTAAGCGGGGGCAGGGCTGCCCGGGGCTGGTGCAGGCCCGGAGGATGCCAGTGCGGCAGTGGGTGGAGCCGAACCCGTATCGGCGCGACGCGCTTTTTCAAGTTTACGCTGACGCTTGGAAACAATCATTTCCGCATCCGCAGCGGCCACGTTTTCGGTTAGTTTTAGATCGGGGTCGTAATCGAACACACCAATGCTTCCATGAACACGAATAATGCTGCCATCATCCAGCTCGACCGGAATGCCTTCATCAAGAAGTTTCTCAATCCGGCGGGCGACGGTTGAATTGGCGTCGTTAATGTTAGCACCGTATAGAAGGGCGACGAATTCATCTCCCCCTTTGCGGAAGACACGGTCATCTTCACGAATGGCGGAGTTGATCGCTTGGGCCACAGCTTTAAGAGCGCGGTCGCCATTTTCGTTGCCATACATTTTATTGATCGGGCCGAAATCGTCCAGATCGATAAACATGATCGAGATCTCTTTTTTCTTCCCACGCTGATGATCGATGTGCGCCGTTTCGTCCTGAATATGAAGTTTCAGGGCAAGGCGGTTGGGAATTTCCGTCAGTTCATCCGTCAGGGCCATTTTCTTCCAGTAATCGGCCTGAGCTTGAAGAAGAGCGGCGTTGTGGGTCGGATTTAGGGGGTAGGGCGTGGACATGCGCCAGCTCATCGGCCCGGTCGCTTCCCAGGTAACCTGCGTAAAATCCCGTTTGGGAAGTATAAGTTCACTCATATAGGTAGTCCCTCTATAAGGCCGCCGCAGGCCGATATTCATACTTTTTTAATGTTTGATTAACTTTACCTTAACCTAAATACAGAAAACCGTCAAATTAATTATGGTAAATAAAACGGAGGATTCTCGGCAAAAATAAGCCCGGCTGCGAGGGGGTGATCGCAAACCGGGCTTGGTTGGGGGTTACCTGCTGCAAGGGGACTTTGGGGTTTGGGAGTACAGCGGAGGGCAACCGTTGGGGAACTTAAAGGTTACGCGAACTGGATCTCCTTGCTTCTTTCAAAGTCGAGCTGTTTGCACAGGTTCACACCAGTCGCGCGGGCTTTGGCTGAGGCGCGGCTGATATTGTTCGCTTTATCCTTGTACATGGCGCTGTCGGCAGCGCGGAAGATGGCAGCCGGGTCATCACCTTTTTTGAAGTCTTTGATACCGATCGAGCCACGGACCGAAATCTCGGAGCCGTACCAGACCAGAGAAAGTTTGTTCAGGCGGGAAGCCATCGTCTGGATGCGGGCAAGAATATCTTCCTTACGGGCATTGCTGAGCAGCAGGACGAACTCATCACCACCGAGGCGGGCCGCCGTATCCATGGTGCGGATTTCCTGCATCAGAGCTTCACCAACTAGCTTCAGCGCAGCGTCGCCAGCAAGGTGGGAGTGCGTGTCATTGATGGCTTTGAAGTTATCGAGATCGATCAGAACCATGATCCCGCCTTTGGATTGGCCGCGATTGACGCGATCAAGTTCCTGCGCAAACGCCTCTTCAAAACCACGGCGGTTTTTCAGGCCGGTAACCAGATCGGTCGTGTTTTGGCTTTCCAGTTCGATGATGCGGCTTTGCAGCTCCTGCACTTCGTAGTGCGCGGCATCGAGTTCGCTGTGAGCGTGGTTGAGGATCGCCATGGTGGTCGAGAGCAAACGCCACAGACCTTCCTTGCTGGTGACTTCACGTCCATCATCAAGCGCTGGCAAATGTTCGCTGTAGAGTGCGACGGCTTGGCTTGCTGGAGCTGAAACTGCGGAAGATAAACTCATGACTTTCACCCTTGTTGTTGACTAGCTGTATTCCTGTGTCTGAAGCATTGCGAAAGCCGTGCCAGTTTGCATAAACGCCGATCCAGCTTGAGAATCAGGGGCTTACGTCCAGCCTGTTGCGCTGGTAGCGGCTAAATAAGCCATGTGGGATAACAATTCCGTCTGCGTGGCATATTAACCGGACGGCAAACTTTACCGGGCAGAATGAAGGTCTGCTGAAAGAGGGATGCCACTTCTCGCCTTCCTATCAAAAGGCCGATCTGTTAATATGAATCAAATACTTAAGTGAAAGACTCCATGACCGGGCCATCCTCCTTGAGACACCTATCTTGCGTTGTTGCACTCGCGGTCATTTTTGCCGCACCGCAGGCCATGGCGCTGCCAGCAAATGATGCGGCAACCGCTGCCGGGCTCGCCCCGCACAAGGCGCTTTATGATGTCAGCCTTGTGTCAGCAAAGAACGGCTCGCAGATCATCAATATCCACGGGCAGATGTTCTTTGAATGGAAGCCATCCTGCGAAGGCTGGATCACCAATCACCGCTTTACGCTGGCCTATGATTACGCCGACAGCCCGGCCATGACGATCAGCAGCGACTTTTCGACCTTTGAAGGGTTCGACGGCAAGAGCCTCAATTTCTCCTCGCGTCGTAAAAAAGACGGCGAGATCTACGAAGAGCTGCGCGGCAAAGCCAGTTTCGGCGATAAGACTGGCACCGCCCGATATTCGATCCCCGACGGCCTGACCTTTGACCTTGGGGCTGGCGTCATGTTCCCGACCACACAAACGATCGCGCTGCTCAAAGCGGCCCACGCTGGCGAGAAGTTCTATAAGACTTCGATATTCGATGGCAGCGACGAAGAAGGCCCGGTCGAAATCAATTCCTTTATCGGCAAGCCTTTCAAAAAAGGCGACAAGGCTGATATCTTCAAACATGAAACAAGCTTCAAGCCCGTCTCAACCGGCGGCATCGACGATAAACTGCTCGGTCCCGGCTGGAACGTCCGCATGGCCTTCTTCCCGACCCTGCAAAACGAAGTAACCTCAGATTACGAACTGACGATGGCGTTCCACGAAAACGGCATCATCAGCGATATGATCATAGAATATGGTGATTTCTCGGTGCGTCAGAAACTGATCGCGCTTGAAAAGATCAGCGCCGATACCTGTAAAAACTAGGGAGTATCCAAGTGGCTAAGAAAGTCATGATTGTCGAAGATAACGAGCTGAACATGAAGCTCTTTCACGACCTGCTCGAAGCCCATGGCATCGATACGGTGCAAACCCGTGACGGCCGCAATGTGCTTGCGCTTGCCCGTGAAGAAAAGCCCGACCTTATTCTCATGGATATCCAACTCCCTGAAGTCTCCGGTCTCGATGTCACCAAATGGCTGAAGGACGATGAAGACCTGAAATCCATTCCGGTGATTGCCGTGACGGCGTTTGCCATGAAGGGCGATGAACAGAAAATTCGCGAAGGCGGATGCGAGGACTACATCTCGAAGCCGATCTCGGTGACCCGGTTCATGGAAACCATACAAAAATATCTCGGTGAACAGCCGCCTCAATACCCTCAGGCTGCCACAACGACGACCCACTAATAAAAAGTCAGGAAAAAATCCCGCATGTCGACGCGAGTTCTTGTTGTTGATGATATTCTACCGAACGTCAAATTGCTCGAAGCAAAATTGATGGGCGAATACTATGAAGTTGTCACCGCCCTGAGCGGCCCAGAAGCCCTGCAAAAAATCGTCGATACCAAGCCCGATATCGTGCTGCTCGACGTGATGATGCCCGGTATGGACGGGTTCGAGGTCTGCCGTCAGATCAAGGCTAATCCGGCGGTCGCTCATATTCCCGTCGTCATGGTCACCGCCCTGACCGATAGCGAAGACCGCGTGCGCGGTCTCGAGAACGGCGCAGACGATTTTCTGAGCAAACCCGTCAACGATATCGCGCTGATGGCGCGTGTGCGCTCGCTGGTGCGTCTTAAAATGACGATCGATGAGTGGCGCGCCCGTGAAAGCACCGCGAGTTCGCTGGGTGTCGGCGATGAAAACTCCAACGTCATGAACCAGCCGGTCGATCAGGCGCGTGTTCTGGTCATTGAAGACATGGAATTTGAAAGCGCCAAGATCCGCGATACTCTCGCCCGCGACAATGACATGGTCCAGATCACCACTGGCGGGATGGCGGCGCTGCAAGTCATTCCACAACATGATTTCGAACTGATCATCGTCTCGCTGAACCTCAAGAACGAAGACGGGATGCGCCTGTGCTCCCATCTGCGCTCCAATGAGCGGACACGGAATACACCGATCATCATGCTCGGCAACGAAGAAGATATGCCGCGCATCGCGCACGGCCTTGAGATCGGCGCCCATGACTACATCATGCGCCCGCTCGACCGCAACGAACTCCTTGCCCGGGTGCGCACGCAAATACGCCGCAAGCGCTTCCAGGAACGCCTGCGTGCCAATTACGAAATCTCGCTCTCGATGGCGCTGACGGATGGCCTGACCGGTCTCTATAACCGCCGTTATTTCGAGGTTCACCTGCAGAAGATGATTCAGACCGTCAAGGTCTCGAACAAGCCGCTGGGTGTCCTCTACATGGATATCGATCACTTCAAGAAGATTAACGATACCTATGGCCACAACGTCGGCGACGAGATTCTAAAATCATTCTCACTGCGGATAAAAGACAGTCTGCGCAGCTTCGATCTGGTTGCCCGCCTTGGCGGGGAAGAGTTCGTCGCGCTCCTGCCGGATGTAACCCCGGATGTTGCCTATCTGATTTCCGAGCGCCTGCGCCGCAATATCGCTGATAAACCGTTTGTGTGTAGCGCCCCTGAGGGTGAGATCAAGGTCACGTCGTCCTTTGGCGGGATCGTCATGGCGAGCGAAGCCGATGGCGATAGCAGCCTGCAGGATATTCTCAAACGCGCGGATGAGCAGCTTTACAAAGCCAAGCATGATGGCCGGAACTGTGTGTACTTCGAGAACAAGGGTCGCCTCAACTCCGAGGAATACCTGATTCAGGATCGTGCGCTGCAGGCGTAAACTCTTCCTAATTCCAGTATAAAAAAAACCACCTTGTGAAAGGTGGCTTTTGAGTTTTGCAACCAACACGTCTCGCAAAAGACGTGAAGCTCTGTGTTCTAGTTCTTCTTGTGCGGAGGAAGTTTTTTCTCTTCAAAACGCACATGGCAGCCGAGTTTCTGGGTTTCAGGGTTGATCGCACGTGGATCATACTTGTTGAACGCCATTTTCTCGGTGATGTTCTTCGGGTTTTTCTTGATGTAATAGGTGTAGCCCGTCGCGTTGCCCTTGGCATTTTTGCCGGTGCTGATGAGACGGATTTTGACGACTGCGCCTTTTTTAGCCATTTTTAGTACCTTATTGTGGTTCGGAATTCAGCCTCGGACCATAAGCATTTTAGAGCTTAAGTCAAGAAAATAGCTTTTTGTTGGACAAACACCCGTTTTAACGGGGTTTTCCACCGCTTTTACCACCCCGGTCACCCCCCGGGCGACCCCCGGGAGTCCCGCCGGATTTCGACCCTTTTTTGCCATTACGGCCCCCGGGATGGCGGGGTTTGCGCTCGGATTTACCATCATCACGTTTTTTGGCCGCGCCGCGGTGATTCCCTTTTTTGCCACTCCGGCCACGCGTGTCGCCAGGCAGTCCGGGGGTAAAGGTGGAGCGGCCTTTGTAACCTTCGACCTCGGCCCCGGCTTCGCCATTGACCAGTTCGAGGAGTGTGCTGCCAGTCAGGGTGTCGGCTTCGACCAGACGGACCTTGACCTGCGCGCCGAGACGGAAGATGCGTCCGGTGCGCCGCCCGATCAGGGCATGCTGGCCTTCATCGTGGTTGTAAAAATCATCGGGCAGTGTGCGGATCGGTACAAGGCCATCTGCGGCTGTGTCATCGAGTTTGATGAACAGACCAAAGCGCGTCACTCCGCCAATGCGGCCCAGAAATTCCTGACCGATTTTATCGCGCAGAAATGCCGCCGTGAAACGGTCAACGGAGTTGCGCTCGGCGCCGGCTGACGCGCGCTCGGTTGCCGAGATATGGCCTGATATTTCATTGAGCTTGGCAGTTTCATGATCGCTTAAGCCGCCTTCACCAAGATCATAGGCGCTGATCAGGCTGCGGTGAACGAGGAGATCGGCATAGCGGCGGATCGGTGAGGTGAAGTGGGCATAGTGTTGCAGGGCAA
>CAYJDG010000042.1:8943-18196 GCA_964368875.1 uncultured Pseudobdellovibrionaceae bacterium | reverse complement strand
CAGGCAGCAGATGGTTAAGTGTCTCTGACATCAGCTTATAACCTATACATTGGGTTCATGCCCTTCGTCATAAAGACAAAGGAATAATCGGAGAGCAAGGCTTCTGAATTTAAAAAATTTCAGCTTCCTAAGCTAAACCTCCTCCCCTAAAAAATGCCAGCTTTAAAAAGCACATCAAATTTCGTGGGCTTGTATTTATAGCTAAAATAAGGTCATTTATGTGTAAATCTACACATTTTTCACTATATTAGAGAGAGCTTAATGCCCGATTCTGTCGCTGCTGCGTTGCAACCAAACAAAACAATTTCTGTTACCTTGCCGGACGGACAGGTGCGAGAATATTCGGCAGGCACGACGGGTTTGCAAATTGCTGAACAAATTGCCAAATCACTTGCTAAGGCAGCCATTGCGATACGTATCAATGGAGAGCTATGTGATCTTTCTCTCCCCTTAACAGAAGATGCTCACATTGCTTTGGTTAAGCGCGAGGATGCAGATGCGCTTGGGCTCATTCGCCATGATTGTGCTCATGTGTTAGCCGAAGCCGTGCAAAAATTGTTTCCTGGCACGCAGGTTACTATTGGTCCCGTTATTGAGAATGGATTTTTCTACGATTTCTATCGCAACCAGCCATTTACAACTGAAGATTTTGCCGCAATTGAAGCAGAAATGCGTAAAATTGTAGAACGCGGTGCCGCCTTTACTCGTGAGGTATGGACCCGGGATGAGGCGATTAGTTTCTTCAAGGCTCGCGGTGAAAATTTCAAAGTAGAATTAATTCAGGACCTTCCTGGCACTGAATCAATCAAAATCTATAAACAAGGCGAATGGCTGGACCTATGCCGCGGCCCTCATATGCCCTCAGTTAAGCATGTGGGGATGGCCTTTAAGTTGATGAAGGTGGCAGGCGCTTATTGGCGCGGCGATTCTACTAAAGCAGTGCTTACGCGTATCTATGGCACCGCGTGGCGTAACGAAGAAGAACTAAAGGCCCATTTGTTGCAATTGGAAGAGGCCGAAAAGCGGGATCACCGTAAGCTGGGCAAAGAGATGGATTTGTTCCATCTTCAGGACGAAGCACAAGGCTCAGTTTTCTGGCATCCGAAAGGCTATACAATTTGGCTGGCACTTGAAGCCTATGTTCGCCGCCGTTTGAACGATAGCGGGTATATTGAAGTTAAGACGCCACAACTTATGGACAGCCGGTTCTGGGAGCAATCGGGCCACTGGGGAAAATATAGAGAAAATATGTTTGTTGTCCCCGATGTCGTTCCTAACACAGAGGAAGGGGGCAAAGTGTTTGCTGAAGAGCCCAAACACTTTATGGCTCTCAAACCAATGAATTGCCCGGCCCATGTTCAAATATTTAAACAAGGGATAAAGTCTTACCGCGACTTGCCTATTCGTATGGCAGAGTTTGGTTGCTGTCATCGCAATGAAGCACATGGCGCTTTGCATGGTTTAATGCGTGTGCGTCAGTTCACTCAAGATGATGCCCATATCTTCTGTCGCGAGGATCAGATTGCGAGCGAGAGTAAGGCATTCTGTGATTTGCTTAGCAAAATGTACGCTGATCTCGGCTTTACGAACGTAAAGGTCAAGCTGGCGACCCGTCCCGAGAAGCGGGTGGGTACTGAGGAAAGTTGGGATTTCGCAGAGAACGCTTTGCGGGAAGCCCTAGAGAGTGCAGGTCTGGACTATGAAATAGCACCGGGCGATGGCGCATTTTATGGCCCTAAGCTGGAGTTTCATATATTGGATGCGATCGGGAGGTCATGGACTTGCGGCACTCTCCAGCTAGATCCCAATCTGCCCGAACGTCTCGAGGCGCACTATATCGCTGAAGATGGTGCGCGACATCGCCCGCTAATGTTACACCGGGCTATTCTTGGTTCGATTGAGCGATTTATCGGCATATTGATAGAAAACTATGCTGGCAAACTCCCGTTATGGTTGGCACCAGTTCAGTGTGTTGTTTGTACCATCACCAATGAAGCAGACGACTATGCGAAAGATGTCGCGGAGCAGTTGAAGGCTGCTGGCCTCAGGGTTGAGCTTGATACCCGCAATGAAACGATCAATTTAAAGGTACGGGAGCACTCTCTGATAAAAACGCCGATTATGTATGTTGTAGGCGCGCGAGAAAAAGCTGAAAGGACGGTGGCAATCCGTAGGCTTGGTTCTCAAAAACAGGAATTTACCCCGCTTACCCAAGCTTTGGCTGAATTGATCGACTCTGCAAAACCGCCGTATTGATTAATATTTTTCAGAATGCGTTAGGTCTATCATATCGACTTGCAAGGTTTCGGTAATAGCCTTAATAATCCATTCTAGGTTAATCATTAAAAGGAGACATAACCATACGTAGACCATTAGCCGGTGGCCCACCCCGCCGAGAACGCGATGCCAATGAGCCGCGCATAAATACCGAAATTCGTGTTGATAAAGTCCGTTTGGTCGATCAGAACGGTGAGATGATGGGAGTTGTAAACACACGTGATGCTCTCAAATCCGCAGAAGATGCAGGTCTCGACTTGGTTGAGATCTCACCTAATGCAGATCCGCCGGTCTGCAAAATCCTTGATTACGGCAAATATAAGTATGAACTTCAGAAAAAAGCTGCCGAAGCGCGTAAGAAGCAGAAAACTATTGATGTCAAAGAAGTTCAAATCCGGCCAATGATTGAAGAGCATGATTATCAAGTCAAGCTACGTGCTTCAAAACGCTTCCTTGAAGAAGGCGACAAGCTCAAAGTAACGCTTAAGTTTCGTGGGCGTGAAATGGCGCATACCAAGCTGGGTATGGATCTGGTCTATAGGTTGATTGAAGACATTGGCTCGATTGGAAAAATTGATTCGGCGCCAAAGATGGAAGGGAAACAAATCTTGCTTGTGATGTCCCCAGCTGTCAGCCTTCCCAAACCTGAAACTAAAACACCTGCTCAATAACTGAAAAAGGTATTGGCCAATATGCAAAAAACCCGCACAAAATGCGGGTTTTTTAGCGCCCTAGAGAGGCTTTCACCTTTCTCTGCCTTACATCCTCACGCAGACAACAACACGCTTCTGAGCAAAAAGACTGCTCTTGGTCATATTATTGAGAAACTCATGAAGTACGCAGATTGAGGAAAGAGTAAGGCAGGAAAGGTGAAATATAGAGATAAAAAAATAGTCTAGACTAAAACAGTCAGACTATTTTTTTGCTGCTTTTTTAGGAGCGGCTTTTTTCTTAGCTACTTTTTTAGCAGCAGGCTTTTTGGCCGCTACTTTTTTCTTAGCAGCAGGCTTTTTGGCTACGGCTTTTTTAACAGTCTTTTTCACTGCTTTTTTAGCTGTAGTTTTCTTAGCCACTACTTTTTTCTTAGCAGCAGGTTTTTTAGCTGCTGGTTTCTTCTTTGCTGCGGGTTTTTTTGCCGCTGCTTTTTTAGCTACTGCCATGTTTTTATATCTCCTGTTTGAGGTTAAACATGATTCGTCACAGTGTACCTTGAAATACGAAAAAAGCAATTCGCCTTTTTCATTTCCCGCCGTCACCATACATGACTCAATTATGAAGTCTCAAAGCTTCAGAGATATTTAAGCAGAAACGCTTTTTACCCAGTCGCTGAGTTGGGCTTTTGACATGCTGCCAACGCGCGTGTCGACGAGTTGCCCGGCTTTAAAAACCATGAAGGTAGGAATGCCGCGAACCCCATATTTTGTTGGGGCATGTGGGTTTTCATCGATATTGATTTTGACTATTTTTACGCGGCCTGCGAACTCGCCTGCCAACTCATCGACCACGGGCGACATCGCTTTACAAGGGCCACACCATTCAGCCCAGAAATCTACGACAACCGGCTCTTGGCTTTTGAGAACTTCGTTTTCAAAGCTCTGATCATTGACGTGGTGAGTAGACATGGGGACCTCTTTCTAGGGCGAATCTTTAGATCAAAGAATGATTATGGGGAGAGATGGGCTGAAATCAAGCTCAGGTTCTTAGATGGGCACAGGCATCAATAATGGTTGGTCTGTCCATAAAAGTGAGCATTTTATCAAATAGTTAGGGTATATTAAGGCCAGTGCTTCCCGATAACTGCGCAGTTGATTTAAATAAATTAAAGGCACCTCCTCGACAGTCCGGGGAGCGGGGCGGTTGGTTTTATAATCGACGATTAAAATACTGTTCTCAAGAATAACCAGACGGTCAATTTGGCCATTAATAATGCGCCCATCAGAAAGTCGCCCTGTAATTGGAACTTCTGCCAGGGAGCCAGGGCCAAAAACTGCTTCAAAATCAGGTTCTCTGAGAATAGTGAGAGTTTCCCCGACAATTTCCTGACGGACGGATTCAGGCAGGTCATGCCCTGCTTTTGCAATATATTGGTTGGCGGCCTCTTCCCACATTTTTTTTGGAATGTCTGGAAGGATCTGGAGCAATTTATGGGTCAGGACGCCGCGCCTGAAGCGATGAGGCTCTTTGAGGTTTAACGCGGATTGGGCAGGCGATGGCAAAGCGCCCTCTGCTGATGGGGCAAAAGGCCTCACCAAGACCCTCTCCATGGGAGCATCACTAAACAGCCAAGCTGGGGTTTCTGGAGGCAAAGTTTGTACTGCCGGCAACCGACGGCCTTCTGGGGTAGAATGTTGACCTGTTGACCAGCGTCGCCGACCATTATCTAGGGTCTCAACACCCTCAATCTCTAAAAATCCTCTTTCAATGTGCGCATACCAAGTATTGGGCATTTGTGCTTTAGAGGGTTCGACTCCCATGACATAAAGCCTATCTCGAGCCCTTGTAAGGGCAACATATAAAAGTCTGGCATATTCAGCCTTCTGGGCATCATACAGGCGGTCTCGGGCAGCAGCATATAATTCACATTCACCCGCAGTGTTAGGAGACCATAAGGGAACATGCAGGCCAGATTTCTCGGGCCAGATAAAACGTTCCGTTGTATTACGAAGAGGGACTGAGGTCGTATCAGGAAGAATGACGATTGGAGCCTCAAGACCTTTGGAGGCATGGACAGTCATGATACGGATTTGATTTCCAGCCTCCTCCATCTCCCTTTTGATTTCTACAGGAGTTCTTTGTTGCCAAACAATCAAGCTCTCGAGAGTTCTTAAGCCGCGCTCCTCCAGGCGCAGACAGAGAGACATAAGCTCCTCTAAAGGATCTATAGTGTCTTCACCCAATCTGGCCGTCATGGCACGCCAGCCGCTCCCTTCAGGGTCTGCGGGACATTTTTCGTTTAAGGCTTTTTCAAAAAATTCAAAAGGGGCGGCGCCATTAGAACAAGTAATGAGATCCTTGAGCCAATTAACAAGTCCCGGACTGCCCCGTATTTCAAGAACATCCCAGAGAGAGGCTCCCTTACGCTCTGTAGCGAGCTGCATTAATTCATTCTCAGATAGACCCACCAATGGCGAGCGCAATACGCAGGCGAGAGCAAAATCATCTAATGGCAGGCGCGTAAACCGTGCAAGTGCAAGAAGGTCCTGAACCCCTATCTGGTCGCTTAGAATAAGACGATCAATGCCACTGACTGGTATATTGCGACGCTTTAATTGACGGAGGAGGTCTCTCACCAAGGCATTTCTGGTGCGCACCAGAATAAGGATATCGCCTGGCTCAACTGGTCGTCCTTGAGAAGGAAGCTCCTCCTTTTTCTGAAGCCAGCCCCATATCTCCTGGGCTATCTGTTCAGCCATAATATTGCCTGGCCCTGGATTATTATTACGGCCCAGAGGTAATTCCCATTGAAGGGAAGCAGCTTTTTCAGGTTTTGTATAAAGAGGCCATATTTCGATAAGCCCTGCTTCCTTATTGCGACGACTGTAGTGGTGCAATCCCTTTTCAGGCGGGATACCAATCTGCTTACGCAAAGACAGCGTTGAAAAAACGTTATCTACAAGTCTTAGAATAGGGGGGGAGGTTCGAAATGATACTTCAAGCGGGACCTTTGTAAATTCGCGGTTAGCCTCTTTACTGCGGTCCTCGAAGTAGTCGCGCATTTTATCGAAGGATACTGGGTCTGCGCCTTGAAAACTGAAGATCGACTGTTTTTCATCTCCAACAATAAACACCGTACGGAGACGCTGGTCTGAGAAGCTTTGGCTATCGAAAATCTCGGAAGACAGATTTTTCATGATATTCCATTGCTTGGGATTGGTGTCTTGAGCCTCATCCATCAGGATGTGGTCAATGCCACCATCTAATTTGTAATGAACCCATTTCCCGCTGGAATTCTCTAAAAGGTGGTCGGTTTTGGTTATAAGATCATCATAATCCATAGAGCCCGCTAAAATTTTACGCTTTTCATAGCTGAGCAATACGGCGTGCGAAAGCACCATTAAGGCTGCTGTAGTTTTGATCTGCTCTAGGCATTTAATACTTTCGCGATAGCGCATCATTCGCTCAACTTCGGCCTCAATAACTTGGGCGCTTACAGCGTCTTTATCTACGAATTTTCCAAGGGCGCGAGGCTTGCCAGTATCTGTTAGAAGTGCTTCGCTATATATATTGAGTTTAAATGATTTATTGGCTTCATTAAGATTAAGCCATTCAAGGATTTTAGATGCGTTTTTCTGTAGAGTTTTTGTTGCTGTTGAAAGCGCCTCCGCAGCTTTATGCAGATCGGAAAAGGGAGTAGCCGCAACAAAAGATTTTGTTAGAGTTTCATAAGTTGCTCCTAACTCAATTCCAAGGGCCACTTTTAGTTCTGCTATTAGTGAGTTTAAGGTCTGGCTCTTAATCAGATTTTTTTTAAGGTTTTCCGGATCACGCAATACGGCGCGGATGTTATCTCGCAAATCATCAAGTTGTAGAAAAGGACCAAGGTACCTGAAAGCAACAGCAAGATCCCCTTCATGAGTGAGCTGAGATTCTATCAATACTTCTTCAAGCGCTGATGCAAAAATTTCCTTTGCTTGAATGTCATCAAGAACAGAAAATCCTGGCGCTATTCCAGCCTCAAACGGAAAGCGACTAAGAACCGACTGACAAAAAGAATGGATTGTAAGAAATTTCAGACCACCAGGAGCCTCGAGTACCTCTGCAAAGAGCCTTCTTGCCGCCGCAATCATTCGGACATCTGGGGTGCTGCCAGTGAGATCTGATAATTGTTGAACAAGTTCATTCTCAGGTATGATTGCCCAATCGCTTAACTTCTTTTGTACGCGCAAGGCCATCTCAGCGGCAGCAGCCTTAGTGTAAGTTATGCATAGCAAACGTTGAGGAGGCGTACCTTCATATTGACCATTTACATCAGGTAGCATGAGACGCAGAACCCGGCTTGTCAGAACCGTGGTCTTCCCTGACCCAGCAGATGCAGAAACCCAGACGATTTGGTGGGGGTTAGAGGCTTTAAGCTGCTGCAGGTTAGGATCAGGCGCTTCAGGTAAAGCCTCTAGAGGAGCAATATCAGTGGTCATTCAACTGCATCCTCATCGTCACTGTTTATATTTCCCCATTCAGCTACCCGCGCTAAATGTGCAATAGCCTTCTCCTCATCATAAATGCGCGCCCCTTTTGGTGCATGGGCTATATAAGGGGTGTCTGGTTGATCATATGCCGCCACCAAGCGTTTGAGTCCATTATATGTTCGAGTAATTAAGTCTGTATGATCCTCAACAGGGTCGAGCTCATAACTCCTGACTTTTCCGGGCGTAGCGCCGCCGTTAATCTGCCAGTGTGATAAGATTTTTGGCACTTGGACTTCACCATATCCCCCCTCACGAAGAATAAGCCCTTCCAAGGGTAACTGGCAGCTTTCACCACTTTCTATACTTTTTAAACTTGGCGGAGTTCCTGTTTTATAATCGATGATTGCTGCTCCGCCTTTATGTAAGCGGTCAATCCGATCGGCTTTAGCTGTTAAAGTAAATTGGCCTCGCTCGGTTTCAAAGCTATGAACGCCCGTTTGTTCCAAGAGCCATGGCGTTGCATGAAATCTCCATTCATTTTCATTGGTAACAAACCATGCGGCAAGACGTTTGAATCTTGGCCACCATGCCTGCCATTCTACATTGTCAGAACCACTCAGGCGCTCGGCTTCCCCCAAATCCAGAAGCTGCTGGTAAGCATCGTCGGGCAGAGAGCCATTTCCTACTGTATGTAGAAATTTTTCCAAAATGCGGTGAACAAGGGCCCCCTTCTCTGACGCCATGTTGTCTTGATCTATAAATGGGAGAGGGGACATGTTCAGAATTTTAGTTACATAGATATGATATGGATTTTTCATCCAGCGTTCGATGGTAGTGGCAGAAAGTTTGGTCGGACGTATATAAACTGGCGGGCATGGCTCGGGGCGAACAGCCGGGCTAGCGACTTTCTCACTCTGCTGAACAAGTCGCGCCCACGAAGAATAAGTAGTATTTGGTATGAATTCTATATCAGCTGCCTTGATAAGGGTTGTTAGACGCTGTAGCCAGCGCGAAGGCACAGTCGGTACCCCATCAACCTTCAGGCTTCTCGTAAGTATTACTTTTGAAGAACATAAAGCTTGAGAAAAATCATGCGCAGATAAGCCGATACTACGCTCAGGGCTGGGCAAGCCGAATTTTTTACGCATAGGGCGAGACATCCATGGATCATGCTTCGCTTCTGCAGGCCAACTACCCTCATTCATACCCCCTAGTATCATAATATCACTATGAATCATGCGTGCCTCTAGCTGACCAAGAATGGATAGTCTGGGATGGTTATTTTCTCGAGACCGAATAGTTACTGCACTCATAAAGTAGCCAAGAATTTCTTGGAAAGACCGAAGATCGTGATCGGATATCGAGGGCCCATAATCTTTTAGACTGGTCAGGAGTAAGCTGGCTTCCGCACCATCATCTCCTTGCCAAGGAATGTTTTCTTGCGTCACCAAGCCATCAACTACTGATGAGAGAGCTTCTATATAGACTCTGCTAGAATGAGCTCCGCTACTTAGCAACATAAGCGGATGGAAGATGGTTTCTATATGTTCAATCAAAGAAATAATTTCAGGCGCGGGTAATGAAAGCGCAAGGGCGCGGTCTTTCAATCCTTTCAATCCCGGACGCGGCCTCACCCCCCGACAAATGGAGATCTCGAAATCATATAGCTTTTTTTTATCTGGAACGATCTGACAAAGAGGATGCTTGAGAAGATTAATTAAACTTAAGGGGGTAAAGTTTTCAGTCGCGCATGAGAGTATAAAGTCAATAAATTCCCCCATAGGAAGGGTGGATAGAGCAGAGCCAGCGCTATCATCAACACTTATTTTCCACTTCTTTAAAGCGCTTGA
>CAYJDG010000042.1:0-8843 GCA_964368875.1 uncultured Pseudobdellovibrionaceae bacterium | reverse complement strand
TTACTTCCTTGCGGGTCACCTGAAATTTATTAAGCAATGAGCGGAGGGTCGCTTGTGGGTGAGTGTCACCTAGAATCTCCCAACTCTCTTGATCAAGATTCTGATCAAGGCCCGGAAGTATTACAGCCCCATTTGGGAGAGCGCTGATAGTATCAAGAAGATCTGCTGTTGCGGGTATCGATCCCGTTGAACCTGCGGCAATTACCGGGAAGGGCGGCGGTCGATCATTCCAGGCGGCGCTAAGGGCTTTCATTAAACGATTGCGTCGATCTGCTGCGTCAAGTTCGCCTTCTCGTGCCAGAATTTCAGGCCAGCGCTCCATAACGATATTCAGGAATTTCAGGGTTAATTGCCAATGATCAGCAAGATCACCCTCTGGTACTAGTGTCTGGAGATCAGTAAGCGACAGGTTTTCTGTGTGGGTCTGGTCTATGAGGGTTGCAAGAGCATCTGCTAGTTTAAGAGCTTGCTCATGATTGAGGGACGAATCGTAGGCTTGCACAAGTTTGCTCAAAAGAATTTGGCGCTTCAGTTCAGGCATCGCAGGAACAATATAAGGGAGATTTTCGGCGCCATAGATGCCTGTTAGATGAAGCTCTAGCTCTTCTTGATCCACATCACCCAGCGGCTGCATGCGTGGTAAAAGCACCGGCATACCATTGTTTATATCTAGAAATACCTCCCTTAAAGAGCGGCAAGCGCGGCGCGTTGGTAGAAAAATGAGCGTTTGTAATAAATTACCTTCACTTCGCGCAAGAAGACCTTGCGCCAAGGTTTGAAGAAAAGGAGCGTCAGATGGAATATTATAAATATGACGCTTTAACATCCCGCTAGCCCCTCATAGCAGCGTCAACGGCAGCCAAATCCTGCGGAGTGCTTATATGATGCCATGCGCCGTCATGAACGATACCGCGCAATCTTCCTTCGGACTGGGATTTATCCATTAAAGCCATGAATGAAAATTTATCTTCAGCTATATTTCTGAATGTTGCGGGGTCGCATAACCTAATTCCGGTAAACATATGAGTCCCAGTTTTATCCAGACTACGTGAGATATTCCCATCTTCGCGCATGTTGTAGTCTCCAACTCCCTCCGTCAGCTGCATCGTGGAGACGGGTTGGAGCAAAAGCAAAATATCAGTCGTTTTCGGGTTGAAGCTCTGCTTGAGTCTATTTAATGCCAATTCATTTTCACCATCTAACCAAAATGCATCTCCGTTAATCATGAAGAAGGGGTTTGGTCCTAAAGATGGGAGGGCTTTCTTGGCTCCGCCGCCTGTATCCAGAAGTTCACTCTCATAAGACTCTGTGATTATCATGTCAGGGCGAGTCTTAATGTACTCTCTCAGTTTCTCAGCTTTATGATGAAGATTGACTGTGACTTTATGAACACCTGCAGTTTTTAGATGATCAAAAATATATCCTAAAAGCGGCTTGCCATTCACTGGTACCAAAGGTTTTGGCAATGTATCAGTATGCGGGCGCAGGCGAGTGCCTAATCCGGCGGCCAGTACAAAAGCATGATCGGTAACAATTTTGCTCATCGATTAACTCTTAGGTCCGTGAAAGTTATATTGCGAGATGCTGGCTTATTTGGAATGGCCTCTATATGAATGGTAATGCAATCTTTAGGGCGATGAGTGCCAAGATTTTCCGGCCATTCGATCAATAAAATCCCTGATCCCAGACAGTCTTCCCACCCTAGCTCATATATTTCATCTGGGTTCCTCAAGCGATAGAGATCGAAATGCCAGACAGGGCCCTTAGGGCTGTCATAGGTTTGCAGAAGATTATAAGTTGGGCTAGGTACCTCTTCTGACTTATTATGGGTTATACTTTGTATGAAGCCACGTGCGAAAGCTGTTTTACCCATTCCCAACTCCCCCTCAAGTAGGATGACATCGCCTGGATTAGCTTGTTGCGCAATCTGGGCTGCGAATGACGAGGTTTCAGCCTCGTTTGAAACTATTATCGTAGAAGTCATGCTGACAGGGCTTCCCGGCTGAATGGACATACTTTATCTATAAAGATATGAGAGAGCAGGTTCAAACAGATGTTGTAATTATAGGCGGAGGGCCTGTGGGCCTATTTGCCGTTTTTGAATGCGGTATGGTAGGTCTTAGGACCTGTGTGGTTGATTCCCTTCCTCATATAGGGGGACAGTGCTCTGCTTTGTATCCCGAAAAGCCCATATACGATATTCCTTCCCACCCCCTAATTTTGGCCGAAGATCTGATAGATAAGCTCAAACAGCAGGCATTACCTTTTGAGCCTATTTATCAGCTGGGCCAACAAGTTATTACGCTTAACCAAACTGAGGGTGGCTGGTTAGTGAAAACATCTATGCAGACCGTAATTAAAGCCCGAGCCATTATAATTGCTGGTGGCGCTGGAGCATTCGGCCCGCAGAAGCCTCCACTTGAGAGATTGGCTGATTTTGAGGGCCGTTCCGTCTTTTATGCTGTTAAAGATCGCGAATTCTTTCGCGATAAGCGCGTGGTCATTGCCGGGGGAGGTGATAGCGCTGTTGACTGGGCATTATCACTTTCTGATATTGCCAAGAACGTCAGTCTGGTGCATCGCCGCGATAAATTTCGCGCGGCTCCTGCTTCTATTGGGCGTCTCCATGCGCTGGAAGCTGCGGGACGCCTTGAATTGGTTGTCCCATATCAGCTGGCAAACCTGGAAGGTGCAGCTGGCCAGCTTACTGCTGTCGGGGTTCAGGATATGAGCGGACGAGAGCGGTGGATTGAGGCTGATATTCTGCTGCCTCTTTTTGGATTGGCAAGTACGCTTGGGCCGATCGCGGAATGGGGCTTAGGGCTTGAGCGTAACCACATTTCTATTAACCCCGCTACAGGCGCAACTAATGTGGAGGGGATTTATGCGATTGGCGATATTGCAACCTATCCGCATAAGCTTAAATTAATTTTGACGGGCTTTGCTGAAGCCGCGCAGGCGGCGCATGCCATATATAAATACCTTAATCCAGACCGTGACCTGCATTTCGAATACTCGACCACCAGTGGCGTTCCCGGTTTGGCTGGGAGCAAGGTTTAGGATATAATCTTTATTATGAAGATCTTTCTCCTGCTCGCATTGCTCATAATTTTTCCTGTTACGGCACAGGCTATGGACCTGATTTCACCGACGCCGCAATGCGCGACGATCAAGAACACATCCGAGATAACCATGATCGGGTCGCTGCGGACGGAATATGGGATGGCCAAAGATGGGTCCAAGCAACGTCACGAACAGAATTTCCGCCTGCCTCCCGGAGAAAGCACGGAAGCGTGCTCGACGGGGCCTTTTTACAAAGGGTATCAGGTCGAACTCATTCTCAAGACACTCATCCCAGTTTTTAACTGCAAGACCCGCCTTGCTGGAACGATCCTGTTGCGCGCAGATAAGGATCCTAAGACAGACAAACATAAGATATATGCTGTCTGCATTCCGCCCGATCCTCTCTCGCCCTATTAAGCCGGCAATCTGATCCGCATCGTCGTGCCCCGGCCCTTGGCGCTATCGAGCTCCACGGTGCCGTCGTGCATATCAACGATGTTCTTGACCAGAGTTAGCCCCAGCCCTGCGCCGCCGCGTGCGTTGCCGTCGCCATCATCGCGGGGTGCATCGGTTCTCTCGAAAGGTTTGAAAACGCGCTCTTGGTCCTTGAGGTCTATACCCGGACCTGTGTCGGTAACGCTCAGTTCTATGCCATCCGCATGGCGCTTAGCTCCAAGCATAATCCGGCCACCGGCGGGCGTAAAATCGATGGCGTTGCGGATCAGGTTCAGGAGCACCTGTTTCATACGCCGCTCATCCACCTGCACGAAGCCTATATCCGGAGGACAGGTGAGCTGCACTTCGATTTTCTGGCTGCGCGCCCATTCCTGCGTCAGGTCATAGAGCGCATTTAGCATGGTATGAACATTGACCGTATCTTTCACGATGGTCATGTATCCAGCCTCAATCGTAGAGAGATCAAGAATGTCATTGACCAGATTCATCAAACGCTCACCTGCCTCGCCGAGGCCCTTGGTGTATTCTTTCTGGCGCGTGTTCAACTTACCAAAATACTCTTTGTCGAGAATTTCGGTAAAGCCGATCAACGCGTTCAGCGGTGTTCGCAACTGATAAGAGACATTGGCAAGGAAATCGAGCTTAAGTCGCTCCGCGGCCTCAAGTGCGCCGGTTTTTTCACGCAAAGCATTTTCAACGCGCACAGTATCGGTCACATCAATCAGGCTGACCATGACACCGCCATCTGGCAGAGGCACGGCGGCATACTCAAAGACTGTTTCATCTTCGCGGCGGATCATACCGTCACGCATCGTCCTGTCGAGCCCCAGTGATAGGAGGTTTTCGCGCGCGCTTGGCCAGTCTTCAGGGCTGAAGAATTCAACCAGCTTTTCGACGACGCGGGTGATGTGCGGCTGTCCTTCGAGGTCTTCGGGGTTCAGTTTCCACATCCGGGCGAAGGATGGATTCCACAGTTTGATGCGGCCATCACCACCGAACGCAGCAACGCCTTCGGCAAGATTGTCGAGCGTTTCCTTCTGCACGGCGATCAGGGTGTTGTAGGACGATTCCAGCTCGAGACGGCTGGAGACGTCCTCAAAGGTCATCATCAAGCCGCCCATCGGGTGCGGCACAACCAGCATGCGCAGCGCGCCACCAGCGGGAAGGTAAAGCATATCTTCGTGTGCATGAATGAGACCCGTGAACATATCGAGCCAGCTTTGCTTGAAGCGGCGGAAATCGGCCTGTTCCGGAAGGCGGCGTTGTTCACGCAGACGCTCCATGATTTCACCTAGCTTCGGCTTGGTGTTCAGCCACTGGTCTTCAAGCTGCCAGAGCTGCGCATAGGCAGAATTATAAAATTCCAGTCGTTGGTCGGCAGAAAAAATGCCGATTGCGCTGCGCAGCTGTTCAAGCAGGTCGCGGTTCGCGGCTGCGTTTCGTGTGGCCTCTTTCTCAAGTTCTTCCTCACGTGAGATATCCCACGTTTCGCCGACAGTGATATCAAGATGCGGCACCGGGATTTCGACGATATCCATCAGATGACGGTTGCCGTCGACAATCATATGGCGGCGGTCTTTTTGCAGGGTTCCCGTCTGCAGGGCCAGTTCTGCCATCTCTTTATTGTTCTTGGTCGTTACTTTTTTGTCGGCAGTAAAAGGAAGCTCCTTTTGGGCCAAGAGGACGCTCTGCGGCGTGGCTTTGAGAATCTCAGCATAATAGTTATTGCACCAGATCAGGTCGCCGCGGCTGTTGCGCATCCATACAGCGTAGCGGAAGGCATTTAACGCAGCTTGTAAGCGGCGCAATTCGCCTTCGGCGGCTATATGCATGTCACGCGTTTTTTCAATATCAGTTTCCTGATCGGTGACATCCTCAATCCACAGAATGTCAAAGCGTTCTGTATGGTTGAGAGCCTGCCCACTTGAGCCGGAGAAGCGCAGAATACGGCGCTCATCCAGAGTGCGGACTTTCAGGACGAAGCGCTGGCCCTGCTGGCGCAGGCGCATATAACAGCTTTCCAGAGCAGCGCTGTCGCCGGGGCGGAGAGCATTCTGAATATCGGCGATGCTCTCGATACGGGTCAGGCCGAGCAGGTCCAGGAAGCCGCGTGAATAGGCAAGTGTGTCGTCGGCATTGAACCCGCAATACTCGCCGGGGAAAGCGTTGAGGAAGGCCTCAAGGCGTGAATTTTCCGCTTCGAGATCACGGTCCCGGAAGAGGGAGCCGACCTGACGAAGCAGGGAAGAGGATTTGGGAACTGAGGCGCTCATGCGCGATTGTACCGGGCTGGCCATGCTGCTTCAAGCCCACGGATTGCGGCGGCGACCCGTATTGACCAGAGGGGCACCCTCAGGAGGGGGCGCGACCCGCTCTTCCGGGATGGCAGGGGCCGGGGTTAAAGCCGGGATCGGTGTATTGGTCACCCTGCTGATCGCCTGAATGCGGGCCTCGAGTGGAGGGTGCGTGGCGAACAGGCCGAGAAAAGGGGTGCTGTTTTCGATGCACATGAGCATGACATCGGCCCGGCCGTTGGGAATTTGTTCGCGCCCGGCAATCCGCATGAGCGCGCGCATCATGGCGTCCGGGTTCTTGGTCAGCTCAATTGCTCCGGCATCCGCATCATACTCCCGGCGGCGGGAGAGGGCGAAGCGGCTCCACAGCGTCAGGCCGTAACCTACCGATAAAACCAAGGCGAGGACCAAGCTGAACAGGAGAATGCCCATTTTTCCCTTCCCTCCATCCCGCCCGCGCACTGGCATCCGCAGCGTGCCCCGGAAAATCGTCCACGCCAACTGGCATAGGAAACCAAAAAGACCGGCAAAGATCACGGTCACAACCAGCAGGCGGACATCGCGGTTGATGATGTGGGCGAGCTCGTGCGCTAGAACGCCTTCAAGCTCATCTTTCTGGAGGCTGTTAAGCAGCCCCCGGGTGACGGTGATGCGATAGGTTTTTTCGCTGATGCCGCTGGCGAAGGCATTCCGGGCGTGGGTTTCGATGATATCGAATTCCGGCATCGGCAGGCCCCGGCTGATGCAGAGATTTTCAAGCAGGGCATAGAGATCCGGCTCTTCGCTCCGCGTGACGGGATGCGAGCGGGCGAGGCTGCGCATCATCTGGGTGTGGAAGAGCCAGGCAATGCTGAACCAGACGATGACAAATCCGGTAATGAACGGCCAGTACTGGAGAATGATATGGTTGGCGAAAGACACCATCAGGTTGGCGTACTGGTCGGGTGGGAGCTGACGGGCATCAAAGAGAAAGAACCCGCTGACGCCAGCCAGAACCCAGCTCATGCCGAGCAGGATCACAGGATAAAGCAGCAATATCCCAATAGAGCGGAGATTGTTATTCCAGCGATAGGTTGAGAGGCCGATTGTGCCCAGCGCCATGATCTACCTCCAGGGGGTGTTGAAGGGTTTGGGATCGCTAGAGCCGCGACCTTTTTTAAAGACACGCTTGAGCAGCGGATTGTCCTGAAAGCGCTTCAGATTCGAGGCTGGCGTTGAGGGTTCAAGGTCGGGGATGGGCGTCCCGGTCAGGGTGCTGATCGCCTCGACCCGCGAGGACAGGCGCGGATGGGTGGAGAAGAAGCCGCCATGCGGATTATCGATGCAGAGAAAACGGATATCCTGTGTCGCCTGAGGGATACGGGCGCGGCGGTTGATGCGGATGAGGGCGCGCATCAGGGCGTCAGGGTTTTTGGTGATTTCGATGGCGACGGCATCGGCATCATGTTCGCGGCGCAGAAACAGAAACACACGGATCAGCGACATGGCGAAGAAGCCGACGGCGAGCGGCATCAGAAGGACGAAGGCCAGCGGATGAACCAGAAAGATATAAGCGAGACTGTCATCGGCAGCGGCTGCCGCTGGTGATTCATCTAGGCGCGGTTTGCGGCCCGTATTCATCATGATCAAAGGGTAGAGATCGGTAAAGGCAATCGAGATGCTGAGCAGGCGGGTATCGCCGTTGATGATATGCGCAACCTCGTGGGCAATCACGGCTTCGAGCTCGTCGCGCTCGAGGTTGTCGATCAACCCCTGCGTCAAAAACAGGCGGTAAGTGTCGTCGTTGCCGAGCGCGGTGACGAAAGAGTTGCGGGCGATCGTATCGACGATTTCGACTTCGGGGGTCGGGATGCCCTGCGAAATACAGACGGATTCGACCATCGCATAGAGCGAAGGCTGCTCGGCGGCGGTGACGGGACGGGACAGGCAGAGGCCACGAATGATCGAGGCGGCATGCGTCCACGCATACCAGAACCAGCCTGCCAGCAAGGCTAGAAAAACCCAGCCCCAGCTCAGATAAAAATCAGTGGTGCGGTCAATCAGCTGCGCCTGCGTGAGGCGTTCGCCCTGAGTCGAGACAGCGCAGATGAGATAAATCTGCACCCAGAGCAGAGCGGCCGTCACCACCGGATAGAGCGCGAGCAGGAACCACGCCTTGCGCGCATTGCCCCAGCGGTAAGTAGCGAGGCCGATCGTGCCTGTCGGCATGGGTTAAGACCCGAACTTGACCTGCGGCACTTCGCGGATCTGCTCGGCCTTGGCGGCATCGATCTCGAAGAACGGCTCAGTATGGAAGCCGAACATGCCTGCGAGGATATTCGCCGGGAATTGCTGGACGCCAGTGTTGTATTCCGAGGTAGCCGAGTTGAAGAAACGGCGCGCGGCAGAGATTTTGTTTTCGAGATCGGTCATCTCGTTCTGCAGACGCACGAAATGGGTATCGGCCTTGAGGTCCGGATAATTTTCGGCAACGGCGTAGAGGCCCATGATCGCAGTCGTAACCTGCTGTTCGGCAGCGAAGCGGTCTTCGCCCATTTTGCTCGAGCCTTTGACGGCAGCGCGGGCGGCGGTGACGTTTTCAAAAACGGTTTTTTCGTGCGCGGCGTAGCCTTTGACGACTTCGACCATATTCGGCAGCGTATTGAACCGCTGTTCCAGTTGTACGTCGATGTCGGAGAATGCATTGCTGCGGCGCTGGCGCAGAGCGACCAGACGGTTATACAGCGTGATCGTGAAGAGCACGACCAGACCAACGACAATTAGAGTTATCAAGCCACCTGACATCGCAAATTCCCCCTTGGGTTATATGATTTATTTTACAGCAAAGGGGGGTGGGTACAAGAAAAACCGGACCGCTTTGCTGCAGGGGACGTTATGCGGCCAGTGCAAGGGTGTGATCAGCGGAGAGAGGCCCCTCCTTCAGCCTGAGAAGGCGCGAAAACCACTCTCTGGTCTCGGTTGCGACCTGCTCCAGAGCCATGACCAGCTCGGCGATGATAATAGTTCGTTCTAACTCACGCGACGGGTGTG
>CAYJDG010000041.1:0-18408 GCA_964368875.1 uncultured Pseudobdellovibrionaceae bacterium | reverse complement strand
AACTTTCTCATTTTGATCCTCACGAGCGTAGCAGTTTTAAGTGCGCATACTATGAAGGCCCAAAGCGAAGCTGTACTTGATAAAAATCAAGCTATTCCTGGGTTTCAGAAGGATTTTCGTCCGAAATCAGGACACGGTATCCGGCGCCTTCAAGGTCTTCGAATTGTCCTGATTTTAAAGACCAGATAAAGCCAACCAGTCCAATCAAACCAAGTAAAAGGGCCAAAGGAATCATGTAGAGCAGAATACTCATTTAACTCTCCTGATGCGGAAGGCGTTGGCGATAACGGCGAGCGACGAGAGCGACATCGCAGCTGCCGCGACAAGTGGCGTTACAAATCCCATAAAGGCAGCTGGTATAGCGATCAGGTTATAGATGATCGTCATGGAAAAATTCTGACGAACGAGACGTTGTGAGGCAATGCCGATTTTAAAGAGCTGAAGAAGGGGGCTGAGATGGTCGCCAGTAAAGACGACGCTGGAAGCGTTTCGCGCGATATCAATGCCCGAGGCAGGTGAGACGGAGACATCGGCACCAGCAAGAATAGGGGCATCATTAATGCCATCGCCGACCATCATGATTTTGTGACCCTGAGTTTTGAGCTGCTCCATATACGTAAATTTTTGTTCCGGGCTCATGTCGGCTTGAAACTCAGCGATGCCAAGGGTGCCGGCGACTGATTTAACGATATCCAGACGATCACCTGACAAAAGATGGATTTTCAGGCCGCGCCTTCTAAAGTCTTGAATGACGCTGACTGCATCCTTGCGCAGTTCATCTTTAAATAGAAAGGAAACAGAGTGCTGTCCTTCAGTTGCAAGGACGATTTCCATGTGATCGGGATGCTCTGGCAAAGCCTGATCAGTCGCCCAACTGCGTTTGCCCAGCTTGAACTCCTGCCCGTTATAAGTGGCAAGCAAGCCGAACCCGGGAATCTCATCTACCTGCATGGGTTTTGCATCCAGATGGTAAGCAGCGACCAGCGCCTTGGCCAACGGATGGCGGCTTTGACTTGCCATGGCAGCTGCGATTGCGAAGGACTGCGCGTCGATTTGATCTGCGTTGATTAGCTGCGGTTTGCCGCAGGTCAGGGTTCCGGTCTTGTCGAAAATAATTGTATCAATCGTTGCCAGCCGCTCCAGCACATCGCCGGACCTCACCATGATGCCGCGTTTCATCAGCAGGCCCACCGCCAAAACCTGAACGATCGGAACCGCCAGCGCCAGAGCGCACGGGCAGGTTATAATCAGAACAGTTGCCGCAATCAGCAGCGCGTCTTGCCAAATCATATGACCGAGGAATAGCCAACCAAGAAAAGCCGCCAGTGCAAGAATATGAACCACGGGCGTATAAAGCCGCGCGACGCGGTCAGCTATGCGGACATAAGAGGCCTGAGATTGCTCCGCTTTTTCCATCAAGCGGACCATTCCGCCCAGTTGTGATTCTTCAGGGGTTTGCAGGGTTTTGATTAAAATAGGGGCGGAAAGATTGAGAGTTCCAGACAGGACCTCGCTGCCTGTCTCGGCCTGACGCGGCAGGCTTTCGCCGGTCACGAGACTGGTGTCGATATCCGTCTTGCCTTCGATGATGACACCATCCGCCGGGATATGTTCGCCCATGGCAATCTGGAGAGTCATGCCTTTCTGGATATTCTTGATCAGGATACTGCGCAAAACTCCGTCTTCGAGAACTGCCGCAGTTCCGCTCATCAGAGACAGGAGATCATTGGCGGCCTGCCGCGCACTGGCGCGTCCCAGAAAATCCAGATAGCGACCAATCAACAGAAAGAACATCAGCATCACTGCTGAATCGAAATAGGCGTGTTCCCCGTGCGTAACAAGCTCGAAAAGACTCATCCCTGTGGTCAGGGTTAAGCCAACCGAGATGGGAACATCCATATTGGTGCGTCCCGCCTTAAGTGCGTTGAAGGCAGAGAAGAAGAAGGGGCGGCCAGAGAAAGCGATGGCTGGAACCGCGATCAAAGCTGAGATCCAGTGCAGGAAGTCGCGTGTCGCAACGCCCATCGTCTGGATGTCGGTGGTCCACAACGCAAAGGAAACGAGCATAATGTTTCCTGCCGCGAAGCCGGCAATGCCGAGACAGAGCAGAAGGAACTTGGCCTCTCTCTCGCTTGAGCGGCTGAGGCTTTGCTGATCGAAAGCCGTATTTTTGTAGCCCAGAGCTGAAATCGTTGCGCTTAATTTATCGGCGAGACTTTTATCTCCGCTCCAGCTGATGGCAAGGCGTCTGGTTGAAAAATTCAGGCGTGCGGTTTTAACCTGCGAGATGTTCTTGAGGGAGGATTCTATTTTTTGGATACAGCCTGCACAATGAATACCATCAACGGCCAGCGAGAGATGATGAATATTATCATCATCTGTACGCACGTAAGGGGTGGCCCTTGATGTTTCGTAGGCAATCATGGGGCCAGAACACTCTCGCTCGACTGATAGTCCCGGTCAGGCCATTTAACAAATATTCTGACATTCCATGCGCCAGGCATCGGAAAAGAAACATCTGTTCCGTAAGTTGAGTCATTTATCCTCTGTAACGGCACTTCAAAATCATAGCCATCCTGAGTTGGGCGGCTGATCTTGGCTTTTACCTCCGCACCTGTCGGGAAGTTTCCATGCTTGTCCTGTAATGTGTAACGCAGGGCATGGCCATCCAGAGAAATGTTATCTTTCCAGCCGAGTTTTTGTTGGGCAGAAGCCGCCTCGATAGTTCGGTTATATTCAAGCCCTTTTTCGTAGGCCTGTTCCGTCACAACTCCGGTATTTGTCCTGATCGCCATGGTTACCATCACGGCATCGACGCTCATGAATGTTAGAAAGAAGAGGACGACTAACCAGGGAATCCATTTATCGATCGGCTTATGCTCAACGACGTGGCTCATTCTAATTCTCCTCGCTTATAAACATGCTTCTATATGTTGTTTTAAACCCGCTATCTTTCTCAACAAGGATAAAATCAATATCTTCTGATGAGAATGACTGGGGTTTAGCAGTCACAAAGATTTTAAAAGTCCCGACGCTGTCAGCTGGTACGTGGAGTATAGCGGAAGAGTCGTGGCCGGCCTTGTTGATATCGATTTTGGCATCGGGAAAATTCTCAATCGCAAGGGTGAAATTCCCATCTGCATGGGCTTTATTGAGGATTTTAATGTCATAGCTGTTGCGGATGTCGCCGTTAGATAATCTGACGAGCAGCGGATTGCGGCTATGCATGACATGCAGATCAACGGGCTTGCGGGTGATTTGCCCATATATGACCAGACCTGCGACGAGACAGAGAATAGCGGTATAATAGTAGGTGCGGGGGCGCAATATGCGTATCTTAGTAGCCTGCGCCGATAATTTTGACTCAATCCGGCGTTCAGTATCATAGCGGATTAACCCCCGTGGGAGATCGACCTTGTCCATGATGTCATTACAGGCATCGACACACAGACCGCAGGCAATGCATTCCATCTGTAACCCGTTGCGAATGTCGATGCCCATCGGGCAAACCTGAACACAGGCGGTGCAATCGATACAGTGACCCCGGTTTTCCCAAGATGTTCCGGCTTTATGTTTGCCACGCGGCTCACCCCGTGTTTCATCATAACCAATAATCAATGTGTCCTTATCAAACATGGCTGACTGGAAGCGCGCGTATGGGCACATATAGGTACAGACCTGTTCGCGTGAATATCCGGCCATCACATAGGTGCTGAAGGTAAGGGCGCCGACAAATCCCAGAATGGTCGGTGATATTTTGAGAGCAAGGATATCTGCCCATAGCTGGGGGGCATCATTGAAATAAAAGACGAAGGCTCCTGCGGTTGACAGGCCAATCAGAAGCCATAAGAAATGCGTGAGCGCCTTCTTCCAGATTTTTTCGAAACTGAGTGGGCTTTTATCAAGACGCAGGCGTGCGGCGCGGTCACCCTGTACACATTGCTCGACTGTTACAAAGAGGTCAGTCCAAACTGTCTGGGGGCACAGATAGCCGCACCAGATCCGTCCGAGAACACTGGTGGCAAAAAACAGCGCAATTGCTGCAAAAATCAGGATGGCGGTCAGGTAATATACTTCCTGCGGCCATATTTCGATGAAGAACCAATACGCACGACGAGCAGGAAGGTCGATCAGGATCGCCTGATCGGGTGCATTTGGTCCGCGGTCCCAGCGCAGTAGGGGGGCGAGATAGTAAATTGAGAGCGTCGCCAGCATCACCAGCCATTTGAGTCGGCGATACCGTCCCTTTACCTTTTTAGGATGGATTTTCTCCCTGCTGGCGAAATAGGTAATACCTTCATTCGGAGGTTGCTGGAGTGGTCGGTCCGTAGACTGGTCCATTCACTTGTTCACTTTCTTCACCGCCACCAAGCGAGTGCACGTAAATCGTCAATTGCCGGATCGTGTCGTCTTTTAGACGGCCTTTCCAAAACGGCATCACGCCGTTGCGTCCGTAAAAGATGGTCTTTTGCAGCGTCGCCTTGTCGCCGCCATAGAGCCAGATGTCATCCGTCAGATTAGGCGCACCAAACTCACGGCCACCTTTGCCGTCTGCGCCATGGCAGGAGGCGCATTGCTGTTGGAAAATCGTATATCCAGGATGTTTGCTCAGGTCGCCGCCCGAGTGCAGCAGGGACACATAATCGACCATGACTGGGACTTTATCAGGTTTGAGCAAGCCGTCTTTGCCGAAAGCTGGCATCATCGAGACCCGTGCTTCATCGTGGGTAGAGCGGATGCCGTATTGCAATGTCTGATAAATATCTTCGACTTTGCCGCCCCACAGCCAGTCATCATCGTTCAGGTTCGGGTAACCGTTTCCGCCTGCGGCGCCTGTGCCATGGCAGGTAGCGCAGTTATTTTTAAAGGCTGCAGCGCCGCCCGCATTCGCGAAGGCATAGAGTTCCGGGTCGTTGATGATCTGATCGAAAGTCGCCTGATGAAATTTATCCAGATACTGGTTTTGTTTCATGACGATTTCGGTCTGTTCAGCCTTCAGCTTGCCAAACTGGGTCCAGCCAAGCACCCCTTTGGTCGCTCCGCCGGGAATAGGCCAGGCGGGATATAGAATCCAGTAGCCGATTGCCCAGATGATGCAGATAAAGAACACCCACAACCACCATCTTGGCGCGGGATTGTTGAGTTCTTTCAGCCCGTCCCATTCGTGACCGGTTGTTTCAACACCCGAGACGCTGTCGATTTCTTTTTGATGAGGCTCAGTCATTTTTCATCTCTTTAAACGGAATTGAAGCTTTTTCCTGATAGGATTGCTTTGCGCCCGGTCTGAAAATCCAGGCTGTCGTTGCCAGAAAAAACACCAGAAAGAAAATCAGGCCGATAACGCCCGCGTGTGCAGCCAGCCAGTCCATCATTTCGCTCCTTTCGTTTCTTCTACGGGTTTTGCCTCATAGTCAGGGAATTTCACCATCGTGCCGAGCACCTGAAGATAGGCGATCAGGGCATCCATTTCCGAGACCAGCATCGGGTTGCCGTCGAAATCGCGCACATTCAGTGGTCCGCCGTAACGGGCTTCCATGTCGCTTTGATTGTCGCTGCCCAGATGCGCCTGAGACAGCACATCTTTGTTGGCGAACTTGATCATGTCATCGGTATAAGGCGTGCCGACGGCGCGGAGGGTCTCTAATTCGCTATCGAGCTCATAAGAGCCAATCCCTCTATCGGCGAGGAAACTATAAGTCGGCATGATCGACTCAGGGACAACATCGCGGGGGTTTTTCAGATGGGTTGTGTGCCATTCATCTGAATATTTTCCGCCCACTCGCGCCAGATCGGGTCCGGTTCGTTTCGATCCCCATTGGAAGGGGCGGTCATACATGCTTTCTGCTGCCAGTGAGTAATGCCCGTAACGGGCGACTTCATCGCGCAGCGGCCGGATCTGCTGGGAATGGCAAAGGTAACATCCCTCGCGGATGTAGATGTTAAACCCGGTCAGCTCAAGCGGCGTATATGGGCGCATGCCCTGTACCGATTCAATTACTGTGGAGGTTCGGAACAACGGGATAACTTCGACCAGTCCGCCCACAAGAATGGCCAGAACACAGCAGACCAGCAGAAGTACTGAGTTTCTTTCCAGCTTCTTATGTTTTTCGAGAAAGCTCATGCTGCTGCACCTTGTAAAGCAGGGGTTGTTTCGGTTGCCGCGACATCGCCACGGATCGTGCGCCAGAAATTATAGGTCATGATCAGCGCACCACTTAAGTAAAGCAGGCCGCCCAGCATCCGGATGACATAGAAGGGATGCATGGCCATGACAGTTTCGACGAAAGAGTACTGAAGGAAGCCCATATCGTCATAGGATCTCCACATCAATCCCTGCATGATCCCGGAGACCCACATCGCGGTGATGTAGAGCACGATTCCGAACGTTGCGACCCAGAGATGCACATCGACCAGTTTCTTGGAGTACAAGGCTTTGCGGCCCCAAAGGCGTGGAACCATATAGTAGAGGGCACCAAACGTGATAAAACCGTTCCAGCCCAAAGCGCCCGAGTGCACATGGCCGATGGTCCAGTCGGTATAATGGGACAAGGAATTAACCGACTTGATCGACATCAGAGGTCCTTCAAACGTGCTCATGCCATAAAACGCAAGCGCGATGATCATGAAGCGCAGGACAGGATCCTGCCGCAGTTTGTGCCACGCGCCCGACAAGGTCATCATGCCGTTGATCATCCCGCCCCAGGATGGCATCCACAGCATAATGGAAAACGTCATGCCCAGTGTTTGTGCCCAGTCTGGCAGGGCCGTGTAATGGAGATGGTGAGGGCCAGCCCAGATATAGATAAAGGTCAGCGACCAGAAATGCAGGATCGACAGGCGATAAGAATAAACGGGACGTTCTGCCTGTTTTGGCACGAAGTAATACATCATCCCGAGAAAACCCGAGGTCAGGAAGAAGCCGACAGCGTTATGTCCATACCACCACTGAATCATGGCGCTCTGGACGCCGGAAAAAGCGGAATAGCTTTTCACATCCGTCAGACTGACCGGCAGGGAGATGTTATTGCCAAGATGTAGAACGGCCACGGTCACGATGAATGACAGATAGAACCAGTTTGCGACATAGATATGGGGCTCTTTGCGCTTCACCAAAGTCATGAAGAAGACGAGGAGATAGCTGACCCATACGACGGTCAGCCACAGATCCGCATACCATTCTGGCTCGGCATACTCTTTGCCCTGTGTTACGCCGAACAGATACCCAAGCCCAGCCATCAGGATAAAAGCCTGATAGCCGAAGAACGTGAAGCGGGCCAATCCATCATTCCATAGACGTACGCCGCAGGTGCGCTGAACGACATAGTAGCTTGTGGCAAAAAGGGCATTCCCGCCAAAAGCGAAGATGACGGCAGAGGTGTGCAAGGGGCGGAGTCTGCCAAAGGTCAGGTATGGTTCTATGTTCAGTTGAGGGAAAGCCATCTGCGCGGCAATCAGAACACCAACCAAAAATCCAGCAATACCCCAGAAGACGCACGCCAGAGTGAACATCTTGACGATGTCGTCATTGTAGGGAGGTGATTGGGGCGAAGTGATCTCTGTCATGGGTCTGCCTTACAGTTATGAGAACATCATTTTTCCGGATGTCAGGAGCAGCACGCCGGTGCTGACCATAAGCATCAGAAATTTGAGGATGCGTGTGCTTTGAGGAAAACGATTTGCGGCGATCCGGCCACCAAGCCCGGTCATAATCAGCGCCGGGGCCGTTCCAAAGGCGAAAGCGGCCATGGCGAAGCCTGACTGCATTGGGCTTTCGAGAGATGTTGCGGCGATGAGCGCAGCAAGCACCATACTGCACGGCATGAAACCAAGCAGCATGCCAAGGGCGAAGCGTCCCCGTACTGACGGGTTGCGGAGCAGGGGCTCTGACAAAGCGTTTATTAACCTAAATGGGACCGGTAATTTTAATTTTGCCAGAAATGGAAACACATCACGCATTATTGGAATAGCGCTGGCGAGAAAGATCACGGCGGCCGAAAACAGCATCATCGCCCCGAGTGTCGATTTGACTGGTGAAGACAAAAGGGCTGCGTTCAGTGCCGTGCTGAAGACAAGTGCCAGCAGGACATAGGTCGTCATGCGTCCGAAATGATAGGGCAACAAGGCCTGTGCGCTTAAGCGTGCAAGACGCGGCTGAGCGGGGTTGATGCCATTTTGTTGAGCTAAAACAAAGGGCCCGCACATAGTTATGCAATGGGTGAAGCCGCCAGCAAGGCCCGCGAGGAACAGGCTTGCCGGAAGCCCGTACCCAAGTGGAATGTTCTCAAAACAAAGGGCCATGCCCGAATCCTTGCAGTTCAAATCTTTACTGGGCGAAGAATTACGGGTTTCCAGGCCTTTTTGCCTTGACCAAAATCAAATTGGTATGGGAAATGGACGTATTAGAAGGTTGAAACTCATGAGCTGCCCAACTTCCCAGAAACAGCTGCCCGCCGAGAAGCATTACCCGCTCGATACGATCGACTTTTTTGCAGCTATGCCCCCTGAGTTGCTAGAGTCGTTGCACAAGGCCGGACGAAGTGTGACTTTCTCAAAAGGACAGATCTTGTTTACCCAAGGCGATCCGGCAGAATCCTTTTATATGATTGAGGGCGGCTGGATTAAACTGTTCCGCGAAACGCTCGATGGCGACGAAGTCATACTTGATGTCCTGCCAGCCGGCTATGTATTCGGCGAAACGGTGATGTTCGAGGGGGATTCCTATCCTTACGCGGCAGAGGCGATAGAATCCTGCAAGCTGGTGGCGTATCCGGTTTCGCTACTGAAGACATATATTGAGGAAAATTCTGTGCTGGCGCTCGCCATGCTGAAGCATATTTCCACCAAGAATGTGCTTAAGGATCGGGAAATTGAGCACCTGACGATTATGAATGCACCGCAGCGGATCGGATGCTTCCTGCTCAGGCTTTGCAAAATCAAGCAGCCGACACCGATTTTTCTGCACTTACCCTATGATAAAACCTTGATCGCATCGCGTCTTGGGATGCAGCCTGAGACCTTCTCGCGTGCGCTGAGCCGCTTGCAGGCTGATACAGGCGTAAAGGTAAAGGGCGGAACGGTTGAGATCGTCAATCTTGGAAATCTGATTAAATATACCTGTACAGCCTGCTCGAATGTCTTCCCCTGTGATGACTAGGCTACAGAGATTTTCCTTCGTTGCGGTATAGCTGAGAAACGATTTCAAAAATAAACGCCGTTGTCCATCCGAAGAGGATAAAGCCATTTGCGGCTTCGATGCCGCTCAGCATGCGGAATGGTTCACTCAGGATAATGTCTCCATACCCTAAGGTCGTGTAGGTCACGGTCGCGAAATAAAGCGCGTCGGAGAAGCTCTCCAAAGGCGGGCACTCAAGTAAAATATAAAGGGACGCCCAAAGCCATATATTGATTATATGCGCCATGAAAATTGAAACGACGATACAGCTAGATAAAACGGGTCTCCAGAGTGCACCGACCAAAGTCTTGAGAAAATTTTCGCCTTTGCGCGCGTGTCTGATAATCAGGTCGAGCATGGCTGCATGGATCATCACAGTCGTACCGATCATGAGAGCGCCAGTTAATAATTGCAGCAGCAGCGACACAATAGTCCTCCTAGGTAACACCGGATGAGATGACTTTGCGGGATCGTACGAATTGCGTCAAGCTGCCTTTATCTATGCAAGTGCTGAGAGTGCTTCGGGGACGGATTGCAGGATTTTGACCCTGGTCAGCAGGGCTTCCCCTAAGCGGAGGCGGACTTTTTTGGCAACCTGATCCCGCAGGCAAAGCGTGATTGTCTTGCCGTTCTTTTCGACATCAGCAATAAAGGTCGCAAGCAAATCGAGGGCGGTTACGTCCATCATCGGCACGGCGGTCATATCAAGGATGATATGATTTCCTTGCTTCAGGAGAAAATCAGGGCGCAGGTTGAACGCCTTTTCGGCGGTGCCAAAGAAGAGCGGCCCATCAAACCGGAACAGCATCACGCTCTCAGGTAACGAATATTCCGTCCGGTTATCTGAAGAGTCGTGATATTCGATCTCTGTAACTTCTGTAATCCTTTTGAGGAAGAGGATCGCGGCAAGCACCAATCCTGACACAACACCTGCGACCATATCGATCATCACGGTCATGGCGAAACAGACGACCAAAACGGCGCGGTCTGATTTCGGGGCGGTGCGTAGCAAATGTGAGAATTGCTTCACATGACTCATCCGCCATGCCGTCAGCATCAGGAGAGCCGATAGTGCGCTCATCGGGATATAGGCGATGAGCGGCGACAGGAAGAGCATGTAAAGAAGCAGGAGAAGGGCGTGCGTAACTGAGGCGAACGGCGAGAGAGCGCCTGCATTGATATTCGTTGCAGTCCGGGCTATTGCCCCGGTTGCGGGAATGCCGAGAAACAAGCCGGAGAAAATGTTACCAAGACCAATTCCGTTGAGTTCAGCGTTAGGATCGTGACGCGAGCCGCTCATGCTGTCTGCGACGGTTGCTGAGAGCAGTGATTCCAAGGCAGCAAGAATGGCGATGATTATTGACGGCATAAACCATGCGGATAATTCCTTGATCGTAGGCAGATCAAACACAGAATTCGCCGACACGCCCGGAATATGGAGAGTAGGTAGAAACGGTGGCACGCCATGCTGGAGAACGCCGTGAGCATCCGTATAGCTAAACCGTGTTCCAATCGTTTCGACTGAAATACCAAATTTTAACAGGACTACAGAAAGAATAGTTGCGGCGACTATGCCGACGATCCCTGAGGGAATGAGTTTCGTTACTTTGGCGAGGCTGGCCATAATGATTAAAGCAAACGCCCCGACGAGAAAGGTTGGTATATCTATCTGCGGCAGGGACGTGATCAGAGCAGAAATTTTGTGCGGCCAGTGGCCGGGCGGCGCGGCGGCAACACCCATAAAATCATTTAAGGCGATTGTTCCGATCACCACAGCAATCCCAGAGGTAAAGCCGATGGTGACGGGGTACGGGATGTAAGTGATGATCTTGCCAAGTCTGGCAATACCCAGACATAGCAACATCAGTCCGGCCAGTATCTGGCACCAGACGATCCCGCGCAGTCCAAATTCGGCAACAATCGGTGCGACGATTACCACAAACGCAGCGGTTGGTCCGCTGACCTGGGTTTTTGATCCGCCAAAGAGGGCTGCGACTATGCCAGCGACAATTGCAGTATAAAGCCCATTCTCCGGTGGTAAACCGACCGCAATCGACAACGCCATCGCCAGAGGCAGGGCGACGAGGGAGACGACCAGCCCGGCAATCAGGTCGGCTCGGAGCTTCTTGATGCCGTAACCAGATGAAAAGCTCTCGGTCATAGCTGTCGCGAGGGGAATTTTTTGTAACGCAGATATAAAGGTCATGGTGCTTTCGCCGATCTTGAATTGAGCTTTACATAGAAGCGATGGGAAATCATGTAATTGATAAATATCAAGGTTATACTCTCAAAATAAGCATAGGAGAGCAGCAAGAAAATAAAAGTTCTTAGAAATATGTGTGTACTATGCGTAACAAATCATCTGTCATCAGAGCTATCGAGGGGTTTAACAGCAGAGCGTTCCAGCCCCATCACCCTGAAATCATGTGCATTACCTGTATCGATGCGCGTGAGAGAGCCGGGGGAAATTTTGCCTTCGAGGATAATGCCGTGCGCATCACGGAAATTTCGGCAGTGATACCGCCCTATGAAAGCGCACCGCATAATACGCGCGCCAAGTTCAGTTTCAGGAAAATGAAGAATATCTCCGTGATCAAACTTTCAGGGCACAGTTTCTGCGGGGGAGCGCAGATCGCGATCGCTCATCCGGACCTCAGTCAGGCCCCGGACTGCGAAACCAGAGATATCGTACAGAGCCTTGCTGATAGCGGTGCCGATTTGCCGCGCCTCCGGGACTGCTTTATGGCAGCTTGTGAGGGGAATGCGGTTCATGCAGCCAATCTGCTCTCGCGTCATCTGGTGCTGGTTAGCCTGCAGAATGTTTCCGGATACCCGTATATCAATGAGCAGGTGATGAGTAACAATCTCGATCTTCTGCCATTTTACCACATGCTGAAGGAAAACTCTGGCGAGGATAGCCAGCTCGAGAGATACGATGTGGCGCGAAAATCATGGATCGCGGTGCCGGACGAGGTTGCAACCCATATGTGTGACCGTCCTGACAATTGTGGCTCTTGCACCTCATGCACGTCGACGATTGATGCCTCTTTGACATGGGCTCCTGTGGAAGCGCTTGTCAACGGTGGCATCGAACTTGTCGAAGTTCCTTTCCATGTATCGAGGCTCATACGTGAGCGGCGTGAGACATTCCAGCCGGGTTTGCATCGGTATCTGGCCGGGCAGGGGACGCAGACACGTATTCCAATTATGGCTTAAACACAGGGAGACAAGATGAAAATAGGCATTGTCGGATGTGGAGAAGTGGGGTCTGCCTGCGCGTATGCCTGTGTATTGCGCGGTGTTGGCACCGAGCTTGTGTTGGTTGATAAAAATGAGCTGCTTGCAACAGCGCAGGCAGAAGATATCTCCCATGCGACACCATTCGCTAAAGCCATGCCAGTCTCGTCCGGGCCGCTGGCTGCGTTGCAGGGAAGTGGCATCGTGATGATCGCCGCAGGGGTGGGTCAGAAGCCCGGTGAAACTCGGCTCGATCTACTTAAACGGAATGCTGATATTTTTGCTGAGATTATTCCGAAAATTTTGAAAATAGCTCCTGAGGCAATTCTGCTTATTGCCACGAACCCGGTCGATATTATGACGCACATGGCGGCACGGATCGCCGAGCAGGCTGGCCAGACCCCCGGCAGAGTATTTGGCTCGGGTACAATTCTGGATACGGCGAGGTTTCGCACACTTCTTGCACAGCATTTAAAAATATCCAGTCATTCGGTCCATGCGCATGTCCTTGGTGAGCACGGCGACTCCGAAGTTCTCAATTGGTCAGCCGCACGGGTGAGCAATGTTAGCCTGCTCGATTTTGCTAATCAGTCCGGCCTGCTTTTATCGGCAGAGACCAAGGCGACAATCGACTCAGGTGTGCGCAGAGCAGCCGACCGGATTATTTTAGGGAAGGGCGCAACATGGTATGGCATTGGCGCAGGTATGGCACGCATCGCGCGGGCGATTGCCGAAGATGAACGCTCTGTCCTGACGTGTTGTGCGCCTATGGCAGAAGTCGCAGGAATTGCGGACGTAACCCTGTCTTTCCCGCATATTATTTCAGCGCAAGGTATTATACGGGCTATTTCTCCTGAACTTGATGCGCAGGAAACCGATGCGCTTCAGCGCAGTGCGACGGTTATTAAAAATGCGCTCGGATCGCTTGGTTATTAGAAATCGAGATCTTACCTGCGTTTGCGCTCACTGGGTTTATCTTGGTACAATCAAATCTCAGAAGTATCGACATATAGGTCTTGTTTGCCATGAATGAAATTACTCGCGCCCCACTCAATTATCTTCAAAATCTCATTCAAACATCTTCAAGCGGACAGCCGTTGCGAACGGCAATCGTGCATCCAGTGCATGCCAGCGACATCGAAGTTGCAGCCGAAGCGATGCAGAGAAAATTGATTATACCCGTTCTGGTCGGTCCCACAGCGCGCATCTCAGCCGCCGCTGCCTCTGCGAAAATAGATATATCTGGTTGGGACGTGGTAGATACAGAGCACAGCCATGCCGCGGCAAAGAAAGCTGTCGATATGGCTGGAACCCATGAGGTCGAGGCAATAATGAAAGGGTCTTTGCATACGGACGAAATTCTGCATGCCCTCATCCTGAGCAGCGCACTGCGAACTGAGTTAAGACTGTCGCACGCTTATGTATTTGAAAATCATTCGTATCCAAAACCTTTTATCGTTAGCGACTCCGCCGTCAATATTGCGCCATCGCTGGAAGAAAAGGCGGATATCTGCCAAAACGCGATCAATCTGTGGCGTGCTTTAAACGGGTCCAATGGGGTGTGCAAGGTTGCGCTTTTATCAGCCGTTGAAATGGTCAATTCCCACATTCCATCAACCACAGATGCTGCGTCCCTTTGCAAGATGGCACAGCGCGGGCAGATCACCGGGGCAATTCTTGATGGGCCGCTGGCATTTGATAACGCCGTGAGCCGCAGCGCGGCGGATGAAAAAGGTATTCAGTCTGAGGTTGCGGGTGATGCAGATATTTTCATTCTGCCTAACCTTGAGGCTGCGAATATCCTGTCGAAGTCGCTTCTTTACTGGGGGGAGGCGACTGCCGCAGGGGTTGTAATGGGCGCACGGGTGCCGATCATTCTGACCAGTCGTGCGGACAGCAGCGTCACTAAGCTGGCATCCTGCGCATTGGCGGTCAAAGTTGCGGCGGCCCGCAAAGCGGGATTGATAAAATGACCGCTTTCTACCTCGTGATGAATGCCGGTTCGTCCAGCGTCAAATTCCAGGTATTTGCAGCCGATGAGTCTCTTGCCCCTCTTGTAAAAGGGCAAGTTGCAGGTATCGGAACCAACAGCCACTTGAGTGTAAATCATAACGGCGCTGTCACAGAAACTACACCCGATATACATACACATCATGAAGCCTTAAATCTGATCGTGGGTTGGCTTAAAGAAAAGGATTTTCTTAGTCACATTGTCGCTGTGGGCCACAGAATAGTTTATGGCGGGAAAGACTTCGTCGCTCCGCTTATTTTGAGTGCAAATAATCTTGATGAGCTGGCGCGCTTTACGCCTCAAGCTCCGTTGCACCAGCCATTCGCACTTGAGGCTGCGCGCGCGCTTGCAACGCTCATTGAGGATATCCCCCAGATAGGCTGTTTCGATACAGCCTTTCATGCCAACCATGACCCTCTGTATCAAGTCTACGCGCTTCCTTCGCAATTGCGTGAACAGGGCATATGCCGGCACGGGTTCCATGGATTGTCCTATGAATGGATTGCAAAATGCCTGCGTGAAGATCATCCAGAGCTTGCGGCAGGAAAAGTTGTAGTGGCTCATCTCGGTAGCGGTGCCAGTGTGTGTGCGCTTCAGGATGCTAAAAGTATCGATACATCAATGGGGTTTACCGCACTTGATGGCCTGCCGATGTCGTCGCGCTGCGGATCGCTCGATCCCGGAGCCGTGCTATATATGATTGAGCAACTGGGGATGTCCCCCGTCGATGTCAGAAACACGCTTTATACGCAGTCCGGATTGAAAGGGCTTTCAGGCGTAAGCGGCGATATGCAGAAACTTTTGCAATCGACAGGCGCGCAGGAGAAATTAGCAGTCAATTATTTCTCCCTGAAGGTCGCGCAATTTATTTCCATGATGACAACCAGCTTGGGCGGCATAGATGCTCTGGTTTTTACAGGCGGCATCGGTGAAAACTCTCCTGACATTCGCGAAAAAATTACTGAGCGGCTGACATATCTGAATCTTCGCGAGACTTTAGTTATCCCGACCAACGAAGAGTGCATGATGGCCCTGCATATGAAGGTGTTGTTAAGTTGAAAGAGAATTTAGAAGTATCGCGGCGGCCGTACGATCCAGAGGACTTTCTAAGATGCAATAGATTATAGTCCAAAAACCAAGGAAAATCCTGAGATATAGCCGAAAAATGTATATGGCGATAATTAGCGCGCAATAGCAGTGCGCTGCACATCAAGTGCAGCGTCAGTATCTTTTTCTGTCGCATCCCAGTCGTCGGGGCTTTTCATCTTAGACCCTTTCAGGAGCCATCCAAAACCTTTCTCGGGGGAAAAAAAATTGATGGATAAGGGGCGATGCAGTGAAAAAACCTGTAGATCAAAACTGCGAAATAGCACCGTGTTTTCAGTACCACGAATTTCCCCGTAATTGGACCACATTCTGCCCATAGGCAAGGACCAGAGAGATGGGAATGGTGTTTCCGAATGCCACCGACCCACGCGTATGAGCATATCATAATGATCAATGGCGACTTCGCCAACCAAGCAAACATCCGTAGCAAGTTTATGACTCCACTCGTCCGCAATTGCCTCATTATCAGTATGAGTTTTACCGAAGTATCCCTTCTTGCTAGAGAGATCAGGAACCAACCCACCGTCGCTGCACTGAGTTCTGGGCAACAGACGGTAAGTGCGCGCAAACTTATCAAGCCGGCTTTTGCCGTCGCGGATATCTTCAAAAGTTGGCGCATTCGTCTTGGTGACTGTCACGCTACGCACGCCGGGTTCGAAGAGGAGAGCAAGGCAGCGATTTTCGCAGGAATAAGGGCGGAAGCCGAGTCTTTCTCTATTGTTATTATCCCATCTCGGAAAATCCGTATCAATGCGAATATCGCCTTGCGGGCGAATCGGGGTGTCCGCCGCTACATCCTCAAGACGATATTGTTTCAACCTTTCCTTGGCCACAAGTATGGAAGGCGTGGGAATGAGGAGAAGGACTGCAGCAGCAAGCAGAAATGCAACAAATATGGCCCGTTTTTTATCCAGCCATTTTACGGTGACCCATAGTGCTGTAGCGTAGACGCAGCCCCATAAGAAGGCCGTGGGTGCATTGGCCAGAATCAAGCCTGGTAAAACGAGTAAAATGGCCCCAATTATAACGAGGTCTGGCACCGCAAGGGCCAATATGGCAAGAACTCCCGTAACAATGAGGTACTTTTTTAATAATAGTGGCATAACTCCCTATTTTTTCTATGCACCAGCACATGTGCATCCCAAAAAAAATTATAAATAAAAAACAATTTAAGTGATGAAATTCAGAATAACAACCGTGTGTGTTACGAACTTTATTCGGAATTTAAACTGGAGGAGAAGCTATTGTGACAAAGAATACAATTATCGAAAAACCTGAATCGAAGATTCTAAGTTTTTTGATTCTGATTTTTTTGGTCGGATCGGCTTTATATATATTTTATAATAGCGCTATTCTCCGCCCCGCGATGCTTCATAAGTATGAGCAACGCTTACGGACCGAATTTCACCTTCCGCCAAACGTTGAGTTACTTAAACTCAAAGATACAAAATCAGGAGATAATAAGAATACTTCCAATCCAGATGGTTACTTCGTAGAAGCAATTTTCGCATTCGAGGAAGCTGATTTTGATCGGTATGTTAAATCACTAGATGATCCTCAGACTTGGAAACCTCAAATATTTAGCAAAACTCCAGTGAGTAAACTTTATATTTCTGAGAACGCGCATCGATGGAGAAACTTGCCGGATGCGCCCTATGAAAACATCCCCTTCCTGTTTGGTTCGCATTTTGTAAGGTGGGATCGCGTAGAACGGCCATTAGACAACGCAAATAAATATTTCTGTTATGCGTTGGAACCAGTTGGCCCCGCAGGTCAAGTGTTGGGTACAGCAACAAATGCAAAAGGGTATAACTGCTTCATCAGCGCTTGCGCTGATTTTCCGATGACGAAAAACCCTTTGCAAGGGCCCGAGTACCCTAGGGGGATTGTCATGGGCGTACTTGATTACCAAACAAGGCGGCTCCATATATCAATCAGCCCCCAAGACGCAAATTGGGCTTGTAATCCGCGAGAAGCAGAAGATTATTTACCTGTGAAGCCATCCAGAATAACACCCTATTGAGAGTATAGAACTGCGCGATCCGCCGCTCACTCATGGCACATTGGGGCACAAATTAGGTGCTAGCCTTTCTATCTGACGACTTTGGTCGTAAAAGCCGGATAATGAAATTCCCTGTTAATTTCTCTGTTAGCAGGGAATTTTGTATTCTGGTTCAGGCAACCCTAGCGGCGATTTCGGGATTGGAGAAAGACGGCGGATTAAAGCTTGGAGATGATGTCTCTGTCGTTAGGCTTGCTGCAAGCATCCTGAATGCGGCCCGGATTGCGGGCTACAGAGACCGGTTTCTCCAATAATAAGAAGTGGGGTGACTCGATGGCAGGGGGGGATTGGTATCGAAGCTCTAACCTGCTGATTTTTAACCTTAACATTTGTTGACAGTACCTGCCATGCCCCCAATCATGCCCCCAATTGTTTTCAATTCCTAGTTTTAATTTCCTGCCGTGTTTTCAGGACGATCTGGAGTGTTCCTTGAAGGGCAGGAAATTCTATGATCTAGGGAGAAAAATATCTGGCCAGACTGCCCTCTGCCAAAGACACCTGTAACAGCCAGCATGATGGCGAAGTTGCCGATGACATCATTGAGGAACATATCCAGAGAGAGCTCATATTGCCGCCGCCGCTATTGTGAGTTCCTAACTCTTGCTAAGCTACGATAAATCTAAAAAGACGGCTCATCACTGTTCTAGACCTTTCAGGCGTTTATTTAACTCTAGGCGGGCATCTTCTGGAGTATGAAAAGAGTCTGATTTTTCACCATTCACGAAAATAGTAGGGGTGGACTGCACTTCCATTTTCTGGCCCCCTGCGAGACTCTCCTTAATCTCATTTTCTGTACTGTTGTTTTTAATACAAGCTTCT
>CAYJDG010000040.1:0-19087 GCA_964368875.1 uncultured Pseudobdellovibrionaceae bacterium | reverse complement strand
GACTGGCTAGACCAGAAGCGCTCTAGGAGTTTCATGGTCGCGTTGAAGTCGACCAGATCTGCATTTTCTACCTGAGCTGCCGGAAGCTTTTCTTCATGGCGCTTGTACATATCATCAATCGCTTTGTAGAGCTCTTTGCCCTTCTCGGTCAGTTTGACGCGGATCGAGCGTTTATCGTGAACGGAACGTTCCTGCGCAAGGTAACCATTCTCAGCCATCTTCTTGACGTTGTAGGATACGTTGGAACCCAGATAATACCCACGCAGCGTCAGTTCGCCGACAGTCAGGTCATCCAAGCCAATGTTGTGGAGAATCATTGCCTGAACGTTGTTGATGTCCTGAACACCTTTGCGGTCAAGTTCTGACTTCACCACATCGAGGAAGTAACGGTGGAGACGTTCAATCAACTGGATCGCTTCGTAATAAGGGCTGGTCACTCTGTAAGCTCCGTATGCAATGAATAAAAAAGGCAGACTTGCCTGATATGAAAACCCAGACAGATCGTCTGAATCTTATCCCATGTATCCTAGCCTACCAAACGTAAATTTTCTCATAAACATCTCTAAAATCCGCTCTTTATCGGATTACGACAAATTTGCGCACTTACGGAACCTTAAGGCCATGGAATTGTTTGTTTCTTTGAATAGAGTTCAGGAGCGTACAATGCAATTTCAGGTCAAATACGAACCCGCCACCGGCGCCAAGCCGTGGGGCGTTTATAAAGTAGTGAAAGAACGTGCCACGTTCGAGCGTGGCTTTATAAATGAAGATGAGGCCCGCGCCTGGGCAGAAGACCAGCAAACAAAATCTGGCGAGCCTGCCACTGGCAAGCTTAACAAGGTAGACGAAGCTTCACGCGAATCCTTTCCAGCAAGTGATCCCCCCGCTTGGAATAGTGGAACGGCGGCTCCGCCGACTGAAAAAGAAGCAGTTTAAAAATACTCAGCGAGCATTTCAGCGCTGACGTCTTCCAGCCGGGATGGAGTCCATTTCGGCTGGCGATCTTTGTCGACCACCGCGGCGCGGATACCCTCATACAGATCAACCCCGCTTAAAAATTTTCCCACCAGTCGCTCATCGCGCAAACTGACGGTTTCAAATTTATCATCCAGTGAAAGCTGAAGGTGTCTCAGAGTAACCTTAAGACTTGTCGGCGATTTAGTACGAATGAGATTTGCAGTTTCCTTAGCCCACGCGTTACCTCCATCCAGCGAGCGCAGAATTTCTTCGACGGTCTCTTCGCAGAAATGGGCATCAATCGATTCATAATCAAGCACTGACGGCAGATTTGGTGGCTGTGCATAGTCTGCGATCGCATCGTCTATATCTTTGCTGGACGCAATGCTCATGGTGAGTGCGGCAAGCTGCGCTGCTGGGACGAAATGTGTTACAAAGCCGCATATTATCAGATCGGCAAGATTGCTGACTGGCTGACCGGTTAGGGCAAAATATCGTCCGGCACAGCCTGGTGCGCCAGTTAAATAGTAACCCGCCCCGACATCGGGGAAAAATCCGATAGAAACTTCCGGCATCGCCCAGAGAATTCTTTCAGTAGCGACGCGGTATCTGCAGGCCCCGGCAATACCCACGCCGCCGCCCATGGTGATACCGTTCATCAACGCGATCAGCGGCTTTGAGAAATGAAACATGCGGCGGTTGAGAGCATATTCTTCTTTGAAGAATTGCAGAACATCTTCCAGCGTGCCCTGCCCGGCCTTCCATTCGAGCCCGCGGTCGCGCGCGGCTTTGATGTCACCGCCTGCGCAGAACGCCCGCTCTCCCGCGCCAGTGATGCACACAGCACGCACGTCGTGATCTGAGTCAGCCGTATCGAGCACGGCGTTAAGGCCGCGAATAATTGGAAAGTTCAAAGCATTGAGGGATTCCGGACGATTCAACGTCACAAAAATCACACCACTCCGCCGCTCTACCAGTAAATCAGACATTTTAAGGCTTATCCGTTTTTTTACTTGTCGGGGAATAATGCCCTAAAGCAAACAGAAGCCAAGCGAAAAGAATAGGCCTAGATCAGTTTAGCCCGGTTTTCTGAGCAGACGTTCTCAGCGTTTTTGATGAAGAATCCCGATCATAACATTGTTAGTGACGGGCTGCTGGGTTCTAAAATTCATGTACGCGCCCGGATGCTGATGATTGAGCAGGATTGTACAGCCTTGAGCCGTAAACTGTTCACTGAGACGGGTTGGACAATGTTGCAGGGATTTCACTCCATCCTGCGGAGTCCCCAGAGGCTCATATGTAAGAGCGAAGTGTCCGCCTACCTTAAGGATACGTGTGAATTGGGCAACCAGAGGTGTCGTATCATCGATAAAATCCAGAACGCCACTGGCTGTGACGACATGCACTGATTCACTCGGGATTGTCTCTAAGGCTTCAACGCTGCCGACCTTACCTTCATCAATTCTGCCATGTCCGAGCGCTTCTGCGATCATGCGCTCAGCCAAATCAATTCCTGTCACATGACTGCCTGGAAACTGCTCTTTGAATAATTTGCCGACCAGACCTGTCCCGGCGCCGAAATCAAGAAGCCTGAGTGGACGGTTGGCAGCCAACGGAAAGCCCGCGAGTTCGCCTACCAGAATTTGCGGCCCGTTCCACGCAACTTTTTCACAGCCGCCATCATAGCCTGGTGCCATACGATTAAAGTGAGCCCCCACATCAAGATAGGTTGTTCTTGGCGGCTCGTTATCGAATCCCATTTTTATTATGTCCCTGTTTTACGCATCCTATTAATAGATTGCTAAATTTATTCTGGAAATTTGTCAACATTTCAGCATCGGTTTTCTTTACATAGATAAAATAAAGGCATAAACATCTGCAAAAGAAGGAAAAAGACATGAGTTTCGCCCGGATTTCGCCAGATCAAGCCTCGCCCGAATCGTACGAACTCATTCACCGTCCGCGCCGACTCCGGACCTCGCCGACGATGCGCCGCATGGTGCGGGAGAATACCCTGACCGTCGACGATCTGATCCTGCCAATTTTTGTCGAGGAAGAGATCAATGAGCCGCAGGCCGTTGCGTCCATGCCCGGTGTCTACCGCCAGTCAGAACGCAGTCTCGCCGCGCTGATGAAGCAGGTCGAGGGCGCAAAAATTCCAGCCGTGATGTTATTTGGCGTTTCGCACAACAAAGACCATGACGGATCTGACAGCATGAAAAAAGGCGGCTTGCTCGACCGCATGATCCGCCGCGCCAAGGATGCAGCTCCAGATGTCCTGATCATGGCCGATGCATGCTTCTGCGAATACACTGATCACGGCCATTGCGGCCCGATTGATGCGCATGCCTGTGATGTAGATAACGATCGCACGATTGAAAATATCGCCCGCCAAGCCCTGATTGCCGCCGATGCTGGCGCAGAGATCATTGCACCGTCAGGGATGATGGATGGTCAGGTTGGCGCAATTCGCACCGCGCTTGATCAGAATGGCTTTAGCAATACGGCGATCATGGCCTATGCCGCCAAATATGCGTCAGCATTCTATGGCCCGTTTCGCGATGCAGCTGGCTGTGCCCTCGGCAAGAGCGACACGCCTGTCCCTGCGAACCGCAAAACTTACCAGATGGACCCGGCGAACGGCGAAGAAGCCCTGCGCGAAGTCGCTCTCGATATCGATCAGGGTGCCGACATGGTGATGATCAAGCCCGGCCTGCCTTATCTGGATATTCTCCACCGCGTCAAAACCGCCTTCGGTCTGCCGACCTTCGCCTATAATGTGTCCGGCGAATACTGCATGATCAAAGCCGCCGCCGCCAATGGCTGGATCGACGAAGAGGCCGCGATGATGGAAATGCTGATGAGTTTCAAACGCGCCGGTGCCGACGGAATCATCACCTATGCGGCCCTCGATACAGCTAAAGCATTGTTGCAGGGTTGAAAAAACCTCGCTTCTAAGGGATGATGGCAGAGGTTTGTTTCTGACTCGCCGTCCTGCGTCCCGCCTTAGTTTTCATAGTTAGTTAAATCCCTGTTAAGCCCCCAATGGCAAACTTCATAAGAGAACGCTGATGTTCTCTTATCTGTTTCCGGAGCCAGAATGGCATCATGAAGTTTCTTGGTCTCGCCCTCGTCCCGATCTTCACATTTGGCGGCATGCTTATTGCCATGCACTTCCATGTGGATCACTTCATTGCGATCATGATGATCATCGGCAAAGCGCTTCCGGGCGAGTTCACGATTATCTTCGGTAGTGCCGTCGCCGCCTTTATCGTTTCGAATCCGAAAAGCGTCGTCAAAGAGACGATCTCATATCTGAAGTCGCTGTCTAAACCGGCAGCCTACTCAAAAGAAGATTATATGCAGCTGTTGTCGCTGCAGTTTTCGATTTTCAAGCTGGTGCGCAGCAAAGGCTGGCTGGCCATTGAAGCCCACATCGAAAACCCCGGTCAAAGCTCGATCATCAATAACTTCCCAAGCTTCGCACACAATCATTATGCAGTGCCATTCCTGTGCGATTATTTGCGCATCATCTCGCTCGGCAATGACGATCCGATGATGATTGAAGCTCTTATGGATGAAGAGATTGCAACCATTGAAGCCCATCACAGCCATCCGGGTCATGCCGTGCAAGGTATGGCGGACGGTATTCCGGCCCTTGGTATCGTGGCCGCCGTTCTGGGCGTTATCAAAACGATGGGTTCGATCACCGAGCCTCCTGAAGTTCTCGGCCAGATGATTGGCGCAGCCCTCGTCGGTACGTTCCTCGGGGTCTGGCTCGCCTACGGTATGGTTGGTCCGATTGCCGGCGCGATGAAGGCCCGTGGCGAGTCCGAAATCATGTATTACAAATGTATCAAAGTGGGCGTATTGGCGTTTCTGAATGGTGCAGCGCCTCAGGTCGCAGTTGAATTTGCGCGTAAATTCCTGCCACACGAAGTCCAGCCAACCTTCCAGGAACTGGAAGAGAAACTGAATACCATCCCTGCTCCGGCCTAAGGTGTAAGCACTGTGGCTAAAGAAAAAAAAGAAGAACTTAAACGCCCAATCGTTATAAAGAAGATCAAAAAGGGCGGCGATGGCCACCATGGCGGCGCATGGAAAGTCGCCTATGCCGACTTCGTTACCGCGATGATGGCGTTCTTCCTGTTGATGTGGCTGTTGAACGCGACGACGGAAGAACAGCGCAAAGGCATTTCCGAATACTTCGACCCTACCCCGATGGAAGTCTCCTCAACCACCAGTGGTGCGGGTGGCGTTCTTGGCGGAATGACTGTGACATCGGATGGTGCGCGCAAGGATGACACATCCAGCATCGATCCAAGCACTGTCCCACCGCAGACAAACGTCAATTCCGAAGTAAACGCAAAATCAGCCGAAGAATTGTCGAAGGAGCAGCTTGAGAACGAAATCAAGGCACGAGAAGACAAGGAATTTGAACAAGTCAAAAAAGAGATCGAAACCCAGCTTGATAGCTCCGATCTCAAAGACCTCAAGAAGAACCTCAAGGTCGATATGACACCAGAGGGCTTGCGCATTCAGATCGTCGATCAGGACGGTGCATCGATGTTCCCGAGCGGCAGCGCCATTCCGTTTGAAAAAACGACGAAACTTTTGTCTATGGTCGCACAAATCATCAAGACCATGCCCAATCAGGTTTCAGTACGCGGCCATACCGACGGCAAGCAATACAACAAGGGCGCAAACTACACGAACTGGGAACTCTCTACCGAGCGGGCTAATGCCAGCCGCCGTGTTTTGCTGGAAAGCGGCATCGAAGAGAAAAAAGTTTCGAACGTCGTCGGCAAAGCCGATACCGAGAACCTCAATCCAAAAGATCCGCTTGATCCGCAGAACCGCCGTATCAGCGTTGTACTGCTGCGCGAATCTCTGACGAAGCAATCTGGTACGGTCAATTCGACCAACAATACGCCAGAGGATCCGGGCTATCGCCGCACCCAAGGTAATATTCAGTTCCCTTAACCAGGCTGTTGTGCTGGAAAAGCTGCGACTTCGGGCTTTCTGCCAACCGCAAGCAAACGATTGATCAGGCCATCCTCTTCAAGATCGAAGCCTACATCCTCAAGTACTGTCAGCAACTTATTGCCAGGAAGGCCCGTGTTGCAGAAAAGGGCATTGAGCTGATCGATCGAACGGGCCGCAGGATCAATCGCTATCTTCATATTCTCTGCGCCAGGATGGTATTCCTTTTTCAGCATCAGATCAGTCAAACCAACAAAGACATAAGCCAAAGCCCCCTTTTGCAGAGACGCCAAGGTGCTCTCGCGGGCCTGTGGGAATGGTTGTATCTCCAGATATCTTTCGACTGTCATACGATGCTGCCGGAGGGTATCGAGTATACCTCCATAGGCCTTCGCCAGGGCTTTATGATCAATGGCCATGCCAATGTTCTGTATCCCTTGGGTCATCGCGACACGAACAGGAATGTATTTAGGATCAACTGGTTTCTGAAGCGGGTCATCGGGCGCATTTAGAAAAAGATTTGGTGGGATGATATCAGGAACGCAATCGTCGAGTTCACGCCCCTCACCTTCCGCAGCAAGGGCTTCCTCTAAGACTGTCAGAAGGCTGTGTGCGAGCTTAGGATGGAGTGGGCGCAACAAAGCGTTCAGACGGTCATTCGCGGGTGCGCGCTCATTCTTAAGGATCGCAACATCATCTTCATAGAGCGCACTTCTGGTAAAAATCTGATTGAGCTGCTCGCGCGCAAGAGTCGTAGCAGCCCGACCAAAAAGAAACCGCATCACGCTGGTTTGCTGCCCATCAGCTTGAATCGATTTCACGAAAGCCGCAGGCGTAGTCCCGAACCTTTGAATGGTGCGCACAACATTCGCATATGCAAGGGATATCCCCTCTGATGTTTTCGCTGTTGCTACCTCCTGCATGAGCCTCGTGAACAGCGCTTCTTGAAGCACCAGATCACGAGTTCTGAGTTCGCTATAGTCTATATCCACCCGTTTCTTCGGAAAGAGTTCTGCATTTCTTTTCATGATCTCATGCAGACTGGGTACAGCTACGCATTCATTCACGGTGAGAGTGTCACCGCCCTGAATGCGTCTAAAGACATACGCATGTTCCTGTAATTTCGCCTTGATATCTTCGCCCGCAGTGCGCGTGCGAACAGTTATTTGTCCCATTGAAACGTCCCTTGATTTTTTTTCAACATTAGCAACCTGCAAAAGGTTATGTCAACATCAAGTCAAGGTACTGTTATTATTGGAACTTACCGGAACGTGGGAATCCGTTTGGTGGCAGTTTGCCGACTGCTGCCCGTTCGCCAACCCATTCTTTGGCGTTAGGCACGCTCATCTCACGTGTGCCAGATAGATAGGTAAGGCCCGCTTTGAGATTGAAGGTTTTGGCATCACCGAATTCGCTGTCTTTATACTTCTGCAGCATCACGCCCTTGCCTTTGGCGAGCTCAGGGATCTGGTCGAGTTTAAAGACGAGCATCTTGCGCGTTCCTTTAGCGATGATCGCGATGTGCGTATCCGTCGGCGCAACCGGCGCACAGAATAAGGCATCCCCATTATCTTCGACCGACATGACCTGCCTGCCGTTCTTGGTCTGGGCAAGGATATCATTACTGGATACAATAAAGCCGCGTCCGTCGCGGGCGATGACCAGATATTTCTGATCTGGTTGATAGACAAAGAGGCTGACAATATCCGCATCATTTGGAATATCGACGATCAGGCGCACCGGTTCACCGAACCCGCGCCCGGATGGAAGTTTATCGCCTGCGAGCGTATAGAAACGGCCGTTGCTGGCATACGCGATAAATTTATCGGTGGTCTGGCCTTCAACAACGAATTTCTCGCGGTCGCCTTCTTTATATTTAAAGTCGGCGTGATTGAGTTCATGCCCTTTCATCGCCCTGATCCAGCCTTTGGCCGAGCAAACGAGGGTTAAGGGTTCTTTCTCAATCATCGCGGCGTTGAGATCAACGGACACAGGGGCCGGCGGCTTGCCAATCGTAGTGCGACGTGCGCCAAGGGTGGTCGACGGGCCGTACAGCTTTTTGATATCGCCGATCTGCTTCCGGATTTCAGCCCATTGCTTGCTTTCGGATTTGAGCAGCTTCTCAAGGAAGTCTTTTTCCTTGTTGAGAGCGTCATGCTCACGGCGCAGTTCAATTTCCTCGAGTTTGCGCAAGGAGCGCAGACGCATATTGAGGATCGCTTCGGCCTGCACTTCACTTAGCTTAAAGGCCTTCATCAGTTTCGGCTTAGGCTCATCGCTTTCACGGATGATTTTGATGACTTCATCGATATTGAGATAAACGATCAGATAGCCATCGAGCACCTCAAGGCGATGCACAACCTCACCCAAACGATATTCGGAGCGGCGAACCAGCACCTCTTGGCGGTGGTTAAGCCAGCAGCGCAAAACCTCCTTGATGTTCATGACGCGCGGCGTAACCCCGCCATCAAGCACGTTCATATTTAGCGAGAAGCGGTTCTCAAGCTCCGAATGCCGGAACATCGCTTCCATCAGCAATTCCGGCTCAATCGTTTTGTTCTTAGGTATCAAGACAAGGCGGATATCCTCGGTGCTCTCATCACGCACATCATCCAGCAGCGTAACTTTCTTATCGTTGATCAGATTGGCAATCTGTTCGACCAGCTTGGCCTTCTGCACCTGATACGGAATTTCAGTGACGATGATCTGCCAGTTGTCGCCCTTGAGGTCCTCCTTGACCCAACGTGAGCGCACGCGGAAGGAGCCTTTGCCGGTACGGTAGCTTTCAAGAATACTTTCTTTCGGCTCGACCAGAATGCCGCCAGTCGGGAAATCGGGGCCGCGGACGATTTTGACGATTTCTTCGATGCTGGCATCTTTTTCCAGCATCAATTCCATCGCATCACAGAGCTCGGCAACGTTATGTGGCGGCACGTTCGTTGCCATCCCAACCGCAATCCCCGACGCGCCATTGGCGAGCAGGTTCGGGAAATTGGCCGGCATGACGACAGGCTCCATCGTTTCGCCGTCATAGGTCGCACGCAGATCAACAGCGTTTTCATCAATGCCTTCAAGCAACGACATTGCCGTCATAGTCAGGCGCGATTCTGTGTATCGCATGGCGGCGGCGTTATCGCCGTCGATGTTACCAAAATTCCCCTGCCCGTCGACGAGCGGATAACGCACGGCAAAATCCTGAGCCAGACGCACAAGAGCATCGTAAACAGACTGGTCACCATGCGGGTGAAACTTACCGATCACATCGCCGACGACACGGGCAGATTTCTTAGGCGGCAGCTTCGGATCAAGCTTGAGTTGCGACATGGCGAAGAGAACGCGCCGATGAACGGGCTTAAGTCCGTCGCGCACGTCGGGCAGCGACCGCGCCATAATCGTTGAAAGGGCATAAGAGAGATACCGCTCGGAAAGGAGCTGCGTCATCGGCAGGTCGATGATCGTCTGGGTATCAACAGCAGGTAATGTCGGTTTTTTGGCCATGGCCCGTGTTTAACAAAAAAAATTCTGACTGAACAGACAGTTAGCGGATTTTAGCCAATCTATTATTGTTTTCAGGGGTATGCTCAAAGGGGATTTTGGGTTATGGCTAGTCATAAGGGCTAGTCAGGACGGCGAATCCCCCAAGGGCGGCGATGAATAAAATCTACGAATATTTCAGTGCTTACAGAGCCAAACTGGAGCTTTGCGCACCTGCGGAACCCGTCGCTCTCGCCGACAAGACGATCAGCAAGACTGGCCTGCGCGAAGTTATGCAGAGCAAAGCTGCCCTGTGCATATATATCCTCTATATGGCGATCATCTCTGTAGCCTTCAATCACCATGAACCATGGCGTGACGAATTCCAGTCTTGGGGCCAAGCTCTGAAGATGTCATCTCTCGGCAGCTTTTTCGTCGTGCCGGGCGAAGGCCATCCCCCTTTATTTTACTGGTTTCTGCGTATCGTGCAGATATTTTTAGGCTTTGAACAAGGCCGTTACGTCATGCTGGCACTTGGTTTTATCAATGGCCTATTGATCACGGTAGGCCTCAGAAAAAACCCTGTCCTGCTGTTCATGTTTTTGTTTTCTTACCCGTTTGTGTATTTTTGGGCGATATTTTTGCGGTCCTACACTCTGGGTGTTCTGTTCATCCTAGTCGCAGTCGCCTTCTTCCAAAAAAGACAGATCGTTCTTTGCGCAATCGCTCTCTGGCTGGCGAGCTTTACCCATTTTTATTTCTTCTTCGTCATCCCGATTTTTGTTTTCGAGGAATTCAGACAACGCCGCACTATCTGGCTGCCGTCCTTGCTTGCGCTGCCCTGCCTTGCAAGCTTGTATGTCATCTATTTGTCAGGGTCAGGAAATACCGGCGGGCAGCTCGACCCTGAGCGCCTTTCCATGTATTGGAACTACTTCAATAACAGCTTTATGCTAGGGTTTTTTGGGGAACTTGGCGCGATCACGGCTGTGCCAATGCTCATCTGCCTATTCTGCCTGTTCAAAAATTTCTGGTTCGGGGCCGCGGTAAATTTTTGCATTCTGTCTTTCACGCTGTTCTGCTCCTTCGTCTATGGCGGCAGCTACCATCACTCAGGTTTCGTTTTGCTGATGATCCTGACGGCTTATTTGATTCATACCGAACCTCTCAGAGAGAAGCTGTTGGTAGGGATGATGATCCTGTGTGTCGCTTCAGGTCTGATCCACATCGCGTTCGATATTACGAACCGCTATTCGAACGGCACCGAACTCTACCCGGCTATCAAAGCGGAAGGTCTTGATCATTATAAAATATTCGTGCTGGAAGATGAGATTTTCACGCCGTCAGCCCAGACCCACGCTATCAAATACATCAGCTTGCCGATGGGCACGGAAACCGACGGAATTGTAGATTGGTCGAACCACATTCATAGCATTGAGCGCTATCGTCAAACCTATGCTCAAGCCGGCAGCCCAAAAACGTTTGTGCTGGTGACTAAAGAATATATTGAAGTGAAACAAAAAGAAACCAATCAGCCTCTTCAAGTCGATTATATCTGCACCCAAATGAAATGGAATTGTGAGTTGGTCACAACCGTTGATGGTGCATTCTGGGACAATGCCCGTATTTTCAAGGTTACGGCCCAATAAGCACCCTATTTTAGTTTTTTGAAAATCAGGCTTATCGCGTTATACTGAGCAAACATCGCTATTCAGTAGAAAGCCGAACGTATGCACGACGTCATTATTGTGGGCGCTGGCCCTGCCGGACTCACAACCGCCTACAAACTTCTGCAAAACAAACCCGGTCTGCGGGTACTGATCCTTGAGAAGGATCCCCAGTATGTTGGCGGTATCAGCCGTACAGAAAAATACAACGGCTATCGCTTCGATATCGGCGGCCACCGCTTTTTCTCGAAATCAGAAGAAATCATGCGCCTGTGGCGGGAAATCCTCCCGGATGACTTTATCCAGCGTCCGCGCGTTTCACGCATTTACTACGGCAAAAAATTCTATAGCTATCCGCTGCGGGCCTTCGAAGCCTTTCGCAACATGGGTCCATTCCTGAGCACCTATTGCGTCATGTCTTACGCCTATGCCCGGGCCTTTCCAATTAAGAACCCGACCTCGTTTCATGCGTGGGTTCGTAACCAGTTCGGCGAAAAACTTTTCAGTATTTTCTTCAAAACCTACACTGAAAAAGTATGGGGTATGAGCTGCGATGATATTTCCGCAGACTGGGCGGCCCAACGGATCAAAGGGCTGAACCTTGCGTCCGCTATCATCAATGCCCTCAGCAATTCTATGGGTCTTAAAAAAGGCCTGAAGAAGGATAAGGTTGTTAAAACGCTGATCTCCTCCTTCGACTATCCCCGCATGGGGCCGGGCATGATGTGGGAGGCTGCAGCGGCCAAGGTCAAAGCCATGGGCGGAGAAATTCTGATGGGTCAGGACGTGACGAAATTCGTCCGCAACGGCCCCGATGACTGGCAGGTGCAGACTGCAAAAGGCGAAAGTTACAGCGGCAAGGCGATTGTCTCATCCGCCCCACTCCGCGATGTCGTTAATGCTGTTGAGCCACGCCCTGTTTCTGCGGAACAGGCGAACCTGCTCAAGTATCGCGACTTTATCACCATTGCGATCATGCTCAAGAAGCCGCCGACATTTGATGACAATTGGATTTATATTCACGATCCAGCCGTCAAAGTTGGGCGCGTGCAAAACTTTACGTCTTGGTCGCCCGAGATGGTGCCTGAGGCGGGCCTTGGATGTCTGGGTCTCGAATATTTCTGCTTTGCCGGCGACAATCTCTGGGACTCCAGCGATGCCGATCTGATCACTCTCGCCAAAAAAGAACTGGAGTATATCGGCATTGCCAATCACGAAGATGTGATTGATGCCGCCGTCGTGCGTCAGCCTAAAGCCTATCCTGTCTATGATAAGGATTATAAAACTGCGACCGAAGCGATCGTTAAAGAATTTACCGAGAAGTATCCTGAGTTCTATTTCGTTGGCCGTAATGGCATGCACAAATATAACAATCAGGACCACGCGATGATGACCGGCATTCTCACTGCTGAAAATATCATCGCCGGGAAAAGAGTTTATGACGTCTGGGACGTCAATGAAGATGCCGAGTACCACGAAGACATCACCGACCGTCAGAAGGCGCTTGCCTCCGTCCACAAGGTTCCGATCCAGTGATTTTATTTCGCTACATTCTGGTGAGCGCGACCGCGCTCGGCCTTGATTATATTCTGTATCTAGCCTTGATCAAATTAGGACTGGATGCGCCTGTCGCTGCGCCGATTTCTTATCTTACCGGAGCTGCCCTCCACTATGTCCTGTCCCGCGCCTTCGTATTTACAGACAAGCCCACGTGGTTGAGAGACAAACCCACCAAGGAACTCATTCTGTACGCTGCCAGCACAGCCCTTGGCACAGTGATTACGACCCTGACTGTTTATGTAGTGCATAATATGGCCGGACAGTCGGAGAAAATAGCCAAGATTGCGGCGATCGGTACGTCGTTTGTGATTGTTTATCTGGCGCGCAGGCTGTTCGTATTCAAGCCTGCTGCAGAGACGCCTCTGGCATAACCTCTGGCAGGGATTTTTCGAACATTCCCTGAAAGCGTAAACGCGCATCGGGTACGCCCTGTGTATTATGCGCAAAAACCCAATGCGTCAAAAAATGTCCGGTCAGCCTTAGACCATTCATGATTTCGCGATCCGGTTCAGCCGAAAACCCTTTGCCAATCATAAAGCCCGGCAAAGCCAGTAATTTATCCTTATACGGTTCAGCCTTCTCGGTCGAAACCGCACACCCGGATTTAGGACTGACATAGGTCAGGTCACTGTTATCACCGCCAGCAACACAGCGCGTCAAATCCATGCCAAAGCCAAGCTCTTTGATCAGCGCAACCTCCCAAAGAACATAGGCCGCACTCCAGATGTCACTTTCAAGAGTCTGCACCAAGGCGCTCAGACCATGGAAAAGTCCTGCATGGACTTCGCGCTCCGGCAGTGCACGGTCGCAGAGTGCCGCAGCTGATAAAAGCGCCGACAGCCTGAGCGGGTCATTCAGCAGCATCGCCGCCTGATTGACACCATCTTCGAAACTAATCGTGCCAAGCTGGTCGGCCGTGCGGGCCTTCCACGTGATGGTCATGAGCGTTCCGGGTTCCGTGAAGCCGCGCAGACGCGAGCCACGCGCGCCATGAACATACCCAGCATGACGGCCATGTTTCTCGGTCAAAACCGACAGCACCGCGCCGCCTTCACCATGCGCGCGGGCAGAGAGTACGATAGCTTGATCCGACCATTCTTCCATGCGATAGAGTATGGAGGAAATCACACGGTCTGTCATGTCTGACAATACACTTATCGCCCCTGCCCGGCTCACTGATATTGCCGCAGCCTTGCTTGAAGCAGGCGGTTTTACGGCAGAAGAATCACGCCTGACGGCCACCAGCCTGATCCGTTCCAACCTGCTGGGTCATGACTCCCACGGCGTGATGCGTGTCGCAGCCTATGTCAACGATCTCAAGGCGGGCGAAGTTAGAAGCGGCGTTGATCTGCTGATCCTCAAAGAGAGCGGCAATACTATTCAAGCGGAAGCGCAAGGCGGCCTTGGCCAAGTGCAGATGCCGCGACTGCTGAAACGCCTGCTCGAAAAAGCCAAGACGAACGGTTCAGTTACTGGAACTCTGCGCAACTCGGGCCATGTCGGGCGGCTGGGGGAATGGGTCGAAGCAGCCGCACAGGCAGGGTATCCCGCTTTTCTGGTGGTCAATAACAATGGGCTGTGGATGCAGGTTGCCCCACCCGGCGGAATCGAGGGCAAGCTGAGCACCAATCCGCTCGCGTTCGCATTTCCACGTACGGCCGGACAGGTTTTTTCATTCGATATGTCGACCAGCGCCGTCGCCGCAGGAAAAATCCGCCTTGCCTATCATTCCGGAGAGCAGATAGCGCCGGGGCTGATGCAGGATGCTGAAGGCCATCCGACGACCGACCCGTCCTGCCTTTTCAAGGACCCAAAAGGCGCATTGTTACCAATGGGCGGCGCACAGGGATATAAGGGGTTTGGTCTGGCGATGATGGTTGATCTGCTCGGCGCGGGCTTGAGCGGTGGATTAATGCCCCCAGCTCCCCCCGGCACCGCCGGTCATGACAATGCTGTGCTGACCATCTGGAATCCGGAGTATTTCGCGGGGCTTGAGCATCTTGAAGCACAGGCAGAGACATATTTTCAGCATTTGAAAAACACTAAACCGGTTGATCCAGCTAAGCCTGTCCGGCTGCCAGGTGACCGCGCCACGACGGAAGCGGCGCAACGGGCTGAAAAAGGAATTCCGCTCAGCGCCGGAACTTGTAAACTACTGGCTAAAACCGCAACACTGACCGGCCTGCCGATCCCGGAAGAATTTTTAGGAGTGCTTTGATGATCCCTGCCATCCCTTTTTATCTGCTGCGCCACGGCGAGAGCGAAGCCAATATCAAGAATCTGGCCGCAGGCGGCGGTGTCGACAGCCCGTTGAGTCAGCTCGGTAAACAACAGGCCGATACGCTGGCCCAGTATATGTTGAAGCTGCAAATTCGGCCATCAAAAATTTTCCACAGTCCGCAAATCCGCGCCAAAGAAACCGCTGCACGCGTGAACAAGCATCTTGGGCTGGAGATGATCGAAATTCCAACCCTGCATGAACACAGCCTCGGTGAGTGGGAAGGCAAAAGCTGGGAGGTCATTAAACCCCTTGTTTATGCCAACCAGCGCGCCCCCGGAGGCGAAAACCGCAGCGATTTCGCGGAGCGGGTCAAAAAAGTTTTAGACGTTATTCTGACACCCGATCTCGAAAGCCCGCCTTTGATCGTCGCGCATGGCGGAACATTCCATGCGATCGGCAAAATGTATGAATGGGAATTCGGGGCGATGAAAAATTGCCACCTGCATTTATTCGAACCTGCGCCAGAGCAAAACATTCCGTGGCGACTTTCGCAGTTCGAACCCCGGGGCGAGTACCTCACACAGATGCAATCGGAATTCTGCCCACTCCTTAGGCAGGCCTCGTAGCGTCCCACAGCTTCAACGCCTGAACTGTGGCGGCCACATCGTGGACACGCACGATTCCAACGCCCGCCTCCGCCCCCCGGATAACGGCGGCCAGCGATCCCGGCAATCTATCCGTTGTGTCAGCGCCCATCAGTTTTGCGATAAAGCTTTTACGGCTGGCTCCCAGCAAGACCGGATATCCGCTGGCAACAAACGTTTCAAGGTGGCGCAGCAGCTCAAGATTATGTTCGAGCGTTTTGCCAAACCCGATGCCCGGATCGAGAATGATATGTTCTTTCTTCACGCCGGACCCCTGCGCCCGCTCCAGCAGATAAAGCAGCACGTCCTGTGTCACATCCTGATAGACCGGGTTCTTCTGCATGGTGCGCGGATCACCCTGCATATGCATCAGGCAGACGGGCACATTAGCGGCAGCGGCGACACCTGCGCTCAGCAGATCGCCAGTCAATGCCGTAATGTCATTGATCATCCCCGCCCCCGCGGCGAGCGCCGCTTCCATAGTGGCCGCGTGGCGGGTATCAATCGAAAGCACCGCCCCCTGCCCGGCCAGCCCCTGTATAACAGGAATGACCCGGGCGATTTCATCTTCAGGCGTAACCGGATCGGAGCCGGGGCGCGTGGACTCACCACCAATATCGATGATGCTCGCACCTTCGGCGATCATTCGAAGCCCCTGCGCTATCGCTAGCGCGGGATCAAGGTAGAGCCCGCCATCGGAAAAGCTGTCGGGGGTGACATTGAGGATGCCCATGACCTGCGGGATCATAGCGGCTCACCCTTCTGATCTGCGGGCAACGCGGCAATCATGGTAGCGAGCGTAGCGCCAGTCCCGGGATAGGTCCAGTCGGGAGCAATGTCCTGCAGCGGCAGCAGCACAAACCCACGTTCGTGCAAACGGGGATGTGGCAATATAAGCTGCGGGTCTTTCTGAATAGTTTCATGGTAGCTAAGCAGGTCCAGATCGAGAATGCGCGGCTCGTTGCGTACCAGACGGACCCGACCAAAATCATTCTCAATCTGCTGGAGGATTCTGAAAATGCCGAGAGGCGGAAGATCGGTTTCGATGCGGGCAACCGCATTGTGATACCACGGTTGGTCGGAAACCGGCACAGGAGCCGTCAACCAAAGCCGAGAAGAAGCCAGAACCTTAAGCCCTGACTCTGTAAGTGCGGATAAAGCTGCTGTAATCGTATCGGCTGGGGATCCGAATTTACTTGGCAGATTGGCCCCCAAGCCGACGAAGATCATGGCGCGGGGTTAGCCCCAAGTCCGGAATTCACCGGAGTCCATGTGTACGAACCCACTGCGCGGGTAGTAGCCAACTCCGCCAGCGCGAAGTTTCTTGGCCAGATCGCGGATGCGGGAAACCGACACATCTTCCATACGAACATCAATCGCCTGTCCCGACATATGGAGAGAGCGTTTGGCTACGCCTGAGCCGCCTTCACGCAGCATGGCATTGGTTTGTGGATTGCGGTAACCGGACAGAACGGTATACGGCTCATTCTTGCCAACCATCTTGTGAACGATCGCGACGATATCGATCGCGCGCGGATCGATTGGGAATACTTCGTTGGCACGAAAATCACGCAGGACGTAATTGATCCGCTCGAAGGCCTGCGGCAGGTATTTATTACCGACGCGGTAGGTGCCGTTGAATGTCTCACCCGTGTGGCAGTTCTTGAAGTGAACCCGGTACTCCCCGCCAGCAGGTAATGCGAGGGCTGGGGTCACGCTACCGACCGACAATGCGGCAGCCATAGAAAGGGTAAGACCCGATTTGAGGAAAGTTCTGCGCTCGACAGGAGTTTCAACAGAATTCAGCAAAGAAAAATCAGTCATAGTGAACCTTGTGCGTTGTTGATACGAACAGTGTTGGCGACAGGGACTTGAGTATCCGCGTCAAAAGTCTGAATTGTTTAACAGACGTGGGAAGATAAAGAAAGCAGCGATTGAGTAAGGAGATAGAACTATCCCCGGAGACTTACAGGGTATTGAATTGCGCTATTTTCTTCAACAAAATTGTATTTACTTCCCGGTACTTACAATTACTTAAAGACTAATTGGCAGCGATAACTGGCCGGTTTTCTGTAGTTCACGGACCAGTTTTATGTCATTCCCATAGAGATCATCGCCATATACTAACTCACCTTCATCATCGAGCCAGACGGTCTGATATAATATGAAAACAGGCAGGATTTGCTCTGCTCTGATCTCAACCGTTTTGCTTTTATCCAGATAGGTTTTCAACTTGTCGTCCGACCAACCCTTGTTAGCGCCAAGGATGAAGGCCGCAACCTTTTGCGGCTCAGCAAGACGAATACAGCCTGAACTCAGCGCGCGGAAATCGCGGCGAAACAGATCAGGCGAATTGGTATCGTGAAGATAGATATTATACTGGTTCGGCATCAGGACACGGATGCGTCCGAGCGCATTGGTATCGCCTGGATCCTGCACCATACCAATCGACTTGATCGTTTCAGGAGTCATGGTCGACCAGTCGACGCTTTCCGGCGCAATCGTTTCAGCACCGTCCGGCGTATAGCGGATCAGCTCGATGCCCTTTTTAGTCAAGGCCGTCGGGTCTTTTTGCAAAGCGGGCAAAAAATCTTCGGTTTTAATCGTATCCGGAACATTCCACGACGGGTTGAAGCGGATCCCGGTGATGTTAGTGATAAAGGAGTTTGTAGGCCGCTTATCGCGTCCGACCACTACTGGCATTTCAATCTTGATATCACCGTTCTCTATGCCCCAGAGCATCATCGCCGGTATATTGACCACGATATAGCGCGACGGAAGACGTGAATCCAGCCAGCGCTGGCGCTCAAGGTTGGCGATTAATTTGATCAGCTTATCGCGGCGGCCCTGATTGATTGCAGCAAAGGTGCGTTTGCCAATGATGGCATCACCCTTAAGGCCATTGGCGCGCTGAAATTTGGCCACAGCTTGCGCCAAAGCATCATCATAATAGGTATTCCGTTCGCCATCTTTTTCAGAAAGACCGAGCCGGGAACGGATTTCAGCAATCGACGGGTCTTTCTCACCGGGATACAGCGCACCCGGATATTTGAGGTCGGGGCGATCCTGATCGGGATTTTCCGCGATATCCTTGACGATTTTCTTCAGATCTTTGCGCAGCGCCTGATAAAGCCGCCCGCTTGGCGCCAGTTGCTGTAACGATGTTTCGACATCAGCATCAGAGAAAACATACGCCAGAACCTGCTGGGCCTCAACGCCCTGCGACCAGGACTTGGTATCTTCGCCAAGCTTCCGCGCACTGACGCGCATACCAGTTATATCATGGCCGTAATGTGCAACGGCATCACTGAGCAGCATTTCAAATTCAAGCGCCTGAGGGCCGTCGAGCCTTGCCTTGGACATCTCACGTAACAATTTAACATTGTAGTCTGCTGGAGACAGGCCGTGCGTCCATGACTCTTCGAGCACATTGATAGCAGCCACGGATTTTTTAGTGATGTTGTCTTTATCAGTCCAGAACTGCGTATAGTCACGCTTGGCATAGGCCTCTTTGACACCTTGCGGATACATCAGCGGAACACCCTGTGCACTGCCGCGCTTGAGCAGATCGGCCAAGGCCT
>CAYJDG010000039.1:0-19103 GCA_964368875.1 uncultured Pseudobdellovibrionaceae bacterium | reverse complement strand
TAGTCCTCAACCTGACGGACTTCTTCGACTTCAGGGATATAATGCTTGAGCATGCTTTCGATGCCGGATTTGAGCGTCACAGTTGAGCTCGGGCACCCAGCGCACGCGCCGTGCATGCGTAGATAGACGATCCCGTCTTCATAGCTGTCGAATATAATGTCGCCGCCATCGCGGGCGACCGCGGGGCGAACCTGTTCATCGAGAATATCTTTGATGCGCAGCACGATGTCGCTGTCTTCTTCAGACGCGGCAGTTTTAGGCTGCGCGTCACTCATCACCGCCTGCCCGGTCGAGAAATGTTCGAACAATGCGCCGAGGATCAGCGGCTTCAGCAGCAGCCACTCGCGGTCTTCGTTTTTGGTAATCGATACGAAATCACTGCCGAAGAAAACACCCTTCACGCCGGAAACTCTGAACAGACGTTCAGCGAGCGGCGATTTCCCGACAGCGCTCTCAGGCGTCGCAAAATCGGCGCTGCCCGTTTCAAGCACAGGCTGGCCGGGAATGAATTTGATCGTGGCGGGATTGGGTGTGACTTCGGTTTGTATAAACATGATGCAAATGATGTAGGCCACCGCCCGCAGAATGCCAAGGTTTTCATTCTGAGTCAGGCTGTACCCAATTCCTCAAACGCACACCTGCCCCGCGAGGCCAACATGACTCAGAAGGTCCAAAATCCGGGCTTAGTTCATGTTTTACAAAGATAAACTTGGTTTTTTCTTAATTTCGAAACGATTCAAAGCGAATATTTGCGTTTCTTATTAAGAATGTGTTAATTTCTCGGGACTGACCAATAAACAGGACACATCATCATGACTTTAGGTTCGACCTTAACTCGTGTAGCTCAATTCGCCCCCGCCGTTGCTCTTGCATTCGGTGTTGCAACAGCCAATGCGCAGAGCTTGAAAATTGATAAGTGCTACGATGTAGCCACCATTGCAGGACTACTTAAACAAGATAAACAAAATAATATTGCACAGGCTTATGAGGTTGATGGCGCAAACACGGCCAGACGTTATTACGCTAACGAAGATGGCAGCCTAGGTTACGACTTAAAAGGCAATCTTCCTTACAATCAGAAGCAAACAGAATATTGTGTTAAAGAAATTCTAACCACTGTAACGCCACTTAGCAGAGAATTGAGCACTCCGCCGACATGGCTTGGTGTAACTTCTGGCGATGGCGTTCATGCATCTGATATTGCAAAAGCTTACTCACTTGGATCACGCTTTACATTAGTTGCTCAAAGCCTTGCTGAGCGAAATGGTAGCCTGTTCAAAAGTAATAAAATTGGCGTTCTTACACGCGCAGACGGTAATGGCACTGTTGAACAGGTTAACCCCTCTACGACCAAATCTGTTGGTAATTATACCGTAAAAGGTTTTGTCTTGACCCAGCATGGCGAGGCTTTGTATGCCCGTATGAAAACTAGCCAAGATATGGCTCAAGCTCCCGTTCAACCTATATCACCTGGAACTATGCTGGCATCTAACTTAGTGCCAGCGCCTGATCGTAAGCCTTAATTTTACTATAATCCTAAATCTGCAACCTGGATCACTTTAGATCCAGTTGTGGCTGTATTCTTTGGCTGAGTATTCGCTACTGCCAAGACTACAGCGGGTTCTGTATGAGTGGATGCATCATTATAAGTTGTCGTCAGATCAAGATTAGCTTTAATCGCATTTGCATTAACAGATGTAGCTATTGAAGCACTGCTACTTTGAGGACCTTGCGATTTAGAAACAAGAATTCCGTTTCCTTGAGCACCGGAAGTAATCTCGCGGGATTCCCTCAATAACCTCAAGGCAACTTCTGTATCATCGTAAGTCTGCGCCGAACTGGCTTTAAGAGGAAGTGAGAATGCTTCCCCGATTACTTTCTCTTGTCTAAAAGAGTCCTCTGTCTTGCCTAAGAGTTTTCTATCGACTTGGCCAAATTCAACAGCTTCGGCTTTTAATTGAGACATGCTTTGGCCAGCTGGCCCGTCTTTCAAAGCTTGGAGCCTGCGACGCTCTTCTTCGGTAATTTTACCGATACGCTCTTTCTCCAATAATTTTGCGAGCTCCTGCATTTGTTCGCGACGCTGACGGGCTTGTTCAGGTGTCAGACCCTCATTGGTTATTAAGTCTTCTTCGATTTTCTTGTTATTGCGAGGATCGAGGACGTAATCTGAGCGTTTCTTCAACTCGGCACCAGTTATCTGCTGCCCGCCGATTGTATGGATCTTCGCATCCCACTGGCGTGCGCATTCATCCATGCGGCGAATTTCTTCTGCGATGTCTTTCATGCTCGGGCCCATGCCCTTGCGTTTTTTGCCTTTTGAGTCGACATCGTCGTTGTCATCGGCAAAGTCTTCGTAGAAATCGGTTTCTTCGGTATAGAGCGCACCGCCGCCCTGCACGCCGATGGTGGCTTCGCCGTAGGCGTTGCTCATCTGCGTCGCCATGGAAAGCTGCGCGAAGCTATGCTCGACGCCCGGTGGTGCGGCGCTTTCGTTGAAGACATCGGGCAGTTCCATGCGCAGGAACAGGCGCGTCTGTGCATGACGCGGATCGGTCTCATCGATGACAAACTGGTCGTCGGGATCGTTGGCGGCAATGTCAGGGAGATCCAGCATCTGCGGAGCCGTGACCTGAATCTCAGGACGCGCGGACGCCACCGGGACTTGGTCCTCCGGCACGACACCCCGCAGAGTGCTCATGGCAAGTGTAGCTGGTTCAGTCAAAATTCAGGCTCCCTCAGAAAGACCGCTCTGGAAAAAGTCCTTCCAGTGCGTTCCCCTAGACTAAAGGAGCAGGGTTAAAGAATGGTAATTATGGAAATATATAAAATTTGAACTAAATTGTTGGAATTGTTCACCTTTCGTTAAAAATCGCAGAAATCCTAGGGTTAGCCGGGAGTAATCCGGCGTACGCTCGCACCTGCGGCCCTGAAAATTATTTTCAAGGTCCCCCCTCATCCGGCGGTGCATAACCGCCCCTTCCTTAAGGATACCATAAACAGTTTCTTAGTCGCAAGTATTTGGCCCTAGAAAGTATTGAGAATGCCCCACCTTGCGATGGGGCATTTCAAAAATTCAAACTCTTGGGCCGGAGATTAGAAAACCGTGACGCTGACAGCGTTCGGCAAACGCACTTCGAGTTCGCCCCAGTCTTTGAGGAAATCGCGGTAGTTACCGACGGTCAACTCATGCACGGTCTTTTTGAAATCGATGCTTTTCACGAAGGTCAGAAAGGCCGTGTGATACTTGGAATACGCATTCGCTGCGGCAGAGCAATCAGCGACGTAGTAATGGTTATCATAGAACGACACGAACATGATGCCAGTACGGTAATCAGGCAGTTCATCCGGCGCGGTCGCATAGGTTGCGAGCTCCATGCTGCCGTGCCCTTTGCCGACAGCTGCGGCATCACGGAAAAGATGCACTTTCACTTGATCAAACGAGGCGGTGTATTGATCCCAGAAAGGTTGAGCGTAGGAAATTTGCTGGATCTCGTCGTCGAAACGGTTCGGGAAAATTTTGTAGCGTCCGTCCTTGTTGACACGCACGCGGCAGACGGCTTTGTCGTTGCCGGACGGCAGAGCTACCGTGAACACATCATCGGGCTGCTGATTGTTGACCATTTTCCATGTATCGGGATAAGACAGCGTCACGCCGCTCTTTTCATCCGACCACACGAAGTAATCGGCTTTGGCTGGGGTCGACACGGCGGTAACGGATGCCAGCAGAACTGCGGCGGCGGAAATAAAACGGAACATCAGGGCCCTCATAACTCTGCCGCTATTGTGCAGTGTGCGGGAACAAAAATCAAACGGGAACTGGCTGCCCTACTCCGCTATCCATTTGACATTTCGATGACCCTGCATTATTCATATGGAAACTGTGGAGTCTGGATGCCCGAACAACCCACGCTTTATGATCTGACCGAATGCGCTGGCATTGTCGGCAGCCCCTATTACACGTATGCGCGGCGTAACGCTGCGCTCGATACGTATCTTAGTCACCTCGGGTCCCTGCTTGAAAACGTGACAGCGACAGACTTCGACGCCATCGCCGAGAGCGTCAGCACCCATATGAAATGGTTTATGGCGGCAATTGAAGATCGCTCAGAATTCCGGGACTTTCGCGAAGACCTGATTTGGGACGGTATTTTCGCCCCTCTTGATCTGCTCGCGGACAGAGCTATCGCCGTCGATAACGTCAATGCATCCCTGCAATCACCGACTGTGCGCTTTACTCTGGCCGCGCATGCCGAAGGCCCCGTCCCGCCATGGCGTGAACTGATCACGACACATATCGATTGCCATGCGCTGCTTGAGCGCTTTTATGTGATCGCTGACCGCTTTACGGACGTAGCGCAGGTGCGGATGGCAGCAATCAAAGCCTATGATGAAATAGCCACCATCACGATGAATGACCTGTTGCAGCCCGTGAACAGCACCGAAGCCAACGAGCTTTTCCTCTATATCGCCCGGCAGGCCGCCGACGAACCTGAACTGCAAGCCTGTGCGCTGAGATACGGCATTAGCGGCATGAAAAACCCGGAACGGCATATATAACCAGTTCCTCAGCCTGGAATATTTGACAAACCAGCCTGCTCCAGACTATATTTCCCATAATCTTAATTCTGACCTGAGGGAGTGTCTGGCGATGTGGGGCGAAAATGTGAATGAACTGGCTGAAAAAATTGCCAATCCCGCCCTGTCCGTGCCGGCCCGCCGCTCCGCAGCGATCCTCTATTCCAGCCAGTACGCCAGCATCGAGAGCCAGCCTGAAGGCGAAGCCGTTTCTGCGGTTAGAACCTACGCCAAACATCTGGGCGGCCTGCTTGATGTCGTTGAAGACAAGACCGTGCCCGACGATCTGCGCGCCATGGTTCTGGAGTTTCCTGTCGCGTCCCCGTTTGAAAAATTTAGCGCCACCGCCGCCCCGGCCGCCACGCCCGATCTCGATTTCACTCTGCCTGACGGGGCGCCCGATCTTAATCTGGCCGATATTTTCGGCAACGCCGCCGAAGCGGTTCGCACGGCTTTGCCGCAACATATCAATTTCCATGTTATCGCTGAGCGCATCCTGCGGATTGCTACGGAAACGGATAACGAAGAAGTCCGCTCCAAAGGCCTGCTGTTCCTAGAGAAGTTCGTTCACAACGCCAACCACGTCTTCGGTGAGAACCTCGCGCCCGATCAATTCATCGAGACAATCGACATCACGGCCCCTGCACCTCAGGTAGGAACCCATCGTCATCTCACGGTCGTGAAGTAAGATCAGCCGCGCGGCTGCCAGAAACCCATCAGCTCTTTGACCTCGGCCACGACCGGGGCGGCGATCGAGCGGGCTTTGTCAGCGCCTTTCACCAGCACGCGGTCGATTTCAGCGGGATCGGCCAGCAAATCACGCATTTTGGCCGTCATCGGGGCCAGCGTTTCGACCATCAGGTCGGAAAGCTTGGGCTTGAACGCCGAGAATTGCTGTCCGGCGAATTCCTTGACCACATCCGCCTTGGTTTTGCCCGAGAGCGCGGCGTAGATCGTCAGTAAATTGTCAGCCTCCGGACGACCAGCCAGCCCTTCGACGGATTCCGGCAGATTGAGCGGATCGGTTTTCGCGCGTTTGATCTTGTCCGCGATCATCTCAGGGCTGTCGGTCAGGTTGATACGCGATAGGTCTGACGGGTCAGACTTCGACATCTTGGCTGTCCCATCTTTCAACGACATAACCCGCGTTGCTTCACCTAAAATCTGAGGCTCTGGCAGCGGGAAGAAGTCCGTGCCATAGCGGTGGTTGAACGTCCCCGCCACTTCGCGGGTCAGCTCGAGATGTTGTTTCTGGTCTTCCCCGACCGGAACATGGGTCGCCTTATAGATGAGGATATCAGCAGCCATCAGGACTGGGTACGCGTAAAGGCCAAGCCCGGCCTTTTCCTTGTCCTTGCCCGCCTTGTCCTTGAACTGGGTCATTCGGTTGAGTTTGCCGATCTGGGTCATCGTCGCCAGCAACCACATAAGCTCAGCATGAAGATCACCGACCGAGGACTGGGCAAAGATCGCAGATTTCGCCGGATCGACGCCCGCCGCGATATAAGCCGCCGCGACTTCGCGCGTGGCCTGCGCCAGATTGTCGCGCTCATAAGGCTGGGTGATCGCATGCATATCGACGATGCAGTACAGGCACTCATAACCTTGATGTTGAAGATTAACCCAGTTGCGTAACGCCCCAAGGTAATTGCCCAATTGCAGTCTGTTGGTCGGCTGCATGCCGGAGAGGATACGTTTCATTCTAGGTCTCTTTATACATCTGGAGGCAAAGGCGCTGCCGGATCAGGTTTTTCTTTACGTTTCTTCAATAAGGCTTTGATTTCGTTGATGTCGAGGACGCCGCTTTTCAGGACGCAGACAGCATAGGTCAGGCCGGCGAGGCCGCAGAGGATCGCCACGGCCACGAGTTTATGGAGCGTATCGCCATGGAACCAATCGCGTAAAACATACCCGCACGCTGCCATAACAATTGCCATCGCGCAAGTCGACAGGGCGATCTTCGGGAAAACTCGCTTGAAGCGTTCATCATAGCTGCCGACATCGTGACCCTTGAGAACACGGCTATAAAGGAACAGTTGCAACCAGCCCGACAGCCCGGTTGCTAGTGCGATCCCAGCTACGCCCAAAGGTTTTATAAAACAGATACATAGAATGATGTTTAAAACTGAACTGGCAATTGAAACCTTGACCGGAGTGGTCGTATCCTGCCGCGCCCAGAAGACGGTGGCAAAGACTTTCCCGGCAATATAGGCAGGCAAACCCAGCGCGTAACCCATCAGAACATGCGCGGTGATCAGCGTGTCGGCTCGGGTAAATTCGCCGCGCTCAAACAGCAACGCGATAAAGGGCACCGGGGTCACGAGCAACGCGACCGAGGCCGGAAGCGCAATCAGATAGGTGTGCTCGAGCGAGCGGTTAAACAGATCCTTGCTCTCGGCAATATTATTAGCCGAAATCGAGCGGGACAGGAGCGGTAGCAAGGCCGCGCCGACTGCAATTCCGATCACACCAAGCGGCAACTGGTTCAGGCGGTCAGCATAATAGAGCGACGACACCGCCCCAGTGCCAAGCTTCGAGGCGAACAGCGTGTCGACGAAAATGTTGATCTGCAAAATCCCGGCCCCGATAATGCCCGGCACCATCAGCTTGAACATTTTTTTGATTTTCTGATCTGGAACAAGGCCTTGCCAGTGAAACTTGATCTTGTACTTGCGCACATACGCGATCATCAGTAGCAGCTGGAAGACGCCTGAAATCGAAATCGCATAGGACAACAGATACGGGACGGCTTTGTCGCTCTCGGGGAAGAAATGCTGCCCGACAAAGATAGCCGAGATATTGAAGAAGTTGAAAATGATCGGAGCGGCGGCGAACGGTCCGAACTTGTTATGGGCATTCAGCATCCCGCCGAACAGCGAAGTCAGAGTCATCAATAAAAGATATGGAAACGTAATCCGGGTCATTTCGACTGCCGGGGCATAGCTTACCCCCGCTTCATAAAAGCCCGGCGCGATCACCCTGATGACCAGCGGCATGGCAATCATCATCAGGACGCTGAAAATCCCCATGACCAGCGTCATGATGGAGAAGGTACGACCTGAGAAGTAAGCTGCGCCCTCCTCGCCCTCGGTTTCCAGAGTCTTGGAATAAAGCGGGATGAAGGAGACGCTGAACGCGCCTTCGGCGGCGATGCGGCGGAACATGTTGGGGAGCTTCAAAGCGACGAAGAACGCATCGGCCAGAGGCCCGCGTCCGATGGCTGCCGCCATCATAATATCGCGCACCATCCCGGTCAGGCGGCTTAAGAGGCTGAAACCCGCGACGGTTGTCATGGCTTTGACGAGTTTCATCTGCTATATCGTCCCACAAAGGTAGAGGAAAATGCGTAATCCTGAGAGCCAATGGTTTGGCAGACAATCGGTCAGCCCGCAAGAGAAAACCCGGAAAGTACTGGACGTTTTCGACAGCGTTGCCAGCCGTTACGACCTGATGAACGACCTGATGTCGGGCGGAATTCACCGCATCTGGAAGGACCAGCTGATCCGCCAGATTCGCCCCCGCCGCGACCAGACGTTTCTTGATGTCGCCGGCGGCACGGGCGATATCGCCTTCCGTATTTTCAAAGCGACCGGCGGCCACGCCGCGATCAAAGTCTGCGACATCAATCCCGCTATGCTGGAGGTGGGCCGCGACCGCGCCCTCAATAAAGGCATGGCCAAAGGGATCGAATGGATCGAAGGCAACGCCGAGAAACTCCCGATCGAAGATTCAAGCGTCGATGTTTATACAATCGCCTTTGGCCTGCGCAACGTCACGCATATCGACGATGCGCTTAAAGATGCCTGCCGCGTTCTCAAACCGGGCGGACGGTTTTTCTGCCTTGAATTCTCGCACGTCGAAGAGCCCCTGCTCGCCAAAGCCTATGACGCGTTCTCATTCGGTGTCATCCCGCGGATCGGCCAGATCGTCGCCAAGGATAAAGAGAGCTATCAATACTTGGTTGAGAGCATCCGCGCCTTCCCCAAACAGGAAGACCTCCGCCAGCGCCTCAAAGACGCAGGCTTCGCCAAGGCCAGCGTCCGGAATTTAACCTTTGGCGTGGCGGCTATTCACGAGGCCTGGAAGGTTTAAGGGTAATAAAATTTGCTTATGGTTTTCATAAGCAAATTCAATCAGTTAGCCGTAATCCCTTTTAAAGCCCCTAACTTTCTGTTTTTTAACCAGAAATATTGCTTTCAAAAAGCCGGAGAATCTGCTTTTTTACGACCAGAATTCGGGCCTTGGGGGCTGAACTCTTTAATAACTAAAATCTTAAAGTAGGAAAAGGAACTCCACTATGAACAAAACCACCCTGACCGTTATCGCTGCTGCGGTTGTTGTCGCTCTCGCCGCTTTCGGCATCCTGAACAGCAACAGCCAAACTGCTGCAGACGCTAACAGCGTTATGCCTGCCGCTGGCGAAGCTGCTTCCACCATCGGTGAAGATGCCGCTGCCGCTGCTGAAAAAGCTGGCGATGCCATCCAGAACGTTTCTGAAGACGCTGCTGAAGCCGCTTCCGAAGCTGCTGATGACGCTGCTGCCGCTGCTACTGAAGCCAAAGAAGAAGTCAAAGATGCAGCTGCCGCTGCTGCTGACAAAGTAGAAGACGCTGCTGAAGCTGCTAAAGATGCTGCGACTGACGCTGCTGACAAAGCTGCTGAAGAGCCAGCCGCTGCTCCAGCCGAAGAAAAAGCTGCTGAATAATTTCAGTTGATTTGAATTGAAACGGCCCTGCAGCAATGCGGGGTCGTTTTGCTTTTGCACCCATTCCAAGCTATATAAATACCTATGACCCTCGCCGGAAAAAATATTCTGCTCGTCATCAGTGGCGGCATCGCCGCCTATAAGGCGCTCGAACTGATCCGCCTGATCCGCAAGGATGGCGGCGGCGTGCGTTGTATTCTGACCAAAGGCGGCGAACAGTTCGTGACGCCGTTAAGCGTTGCGGCGCTGTCGGAACAGGAAGTTCATACCGATCTGTGGTCGTTGAAAGACGAAACCGAGATGCGCCATATCCGCCTCTCACGCGAAGCCGACCTGATCGTCATTGCCCCGGCAAGTGCCAACCTGATCGCGCAACTCGCGAATGGCCTTGCCGATGATCTCGCGACCACCACTCTGCTCGCGGCCAACAAACCAATTCTCTTCGCCCCGGCGATGAACCATATGATGTGGTCGAATACCGCCACGCAGGAGAACGTTCAGACTCTGACTGCGCGCGGCTATACGATCATCCCTCCAGTCGAGGGCGATATGGCGTGCGGCGAATATGGTGTTGGTCGCCTGGCCGAACCTGAAGACATTCTCGCCGTCCTTCAATCTCAGTTTAAAAAAAAAGCCCTTGAGGGCCTGACCGCTCTCGTCACCAGCGGCCCGACGCATGAACCCCTCGATCCGGTACGCTTTCTTGGCAACCGCTCCTCCGGCAAACAAGGCCACGCGATTGCCGCAGCCCTCCGCGCACAGGGCGCAGACGTTACGCTCGTTTCAGGTCCGACCTCTCTGCCCGATCCGGCAGGTGTAAAAACCATTCATATTGAAACTGCGCAGCAGATGCTCGCCGCCTGCGAAAAATCCCTGCCTGCCGACATCGCCGTCTTTGCCGCCGCGGTTGCCGACTGGAGGCCTGACAAGCCGGTGACGCAGAAAATGAAGAAACGCGATGGCGGTACCCCTCCGGCCATCGGCCTGACTGAGAACCCGGATATTCTAAAAACCGTCTCAGCTCATAAAAACCGCCCCGGACTGGTCATCGGGTTTGCCGCCGAAACCGCCGATACGCTTAAAAATGCCAAGGAAAAGCTTCTGCGTAAGGGCTGTGACTGGATTGTCGCGAATGAGGTGGGGACACCTGAGAATCCGGCCTTTGGTGCCGATCAGAACCGCGTCATACTGGTGACACGCACAGCCGAGGACGCATGGCCGCAGATGACCAAGGATCAGGTCGCGCACCAGCTGGTTGCGGAAATCGTTTCAGCCATCGAGGAAAAAAATGTCGCCGTTCCAGCAAATCGTCAAAACAGATCTCGCCAATAACAACGATATGAACGCCTCACCCTCGGTCAGCATCGCGCTCAAGGTTCTCGATCACGCCAGGGATTTGCCCCTGCCCGCCTACGCCACCGCACAGGCCGCCGGAATGGATATCGTCGCCGCCATCGATGCGCCACTCGTGCTTGAACCCGGTGCCTATGCGATGGTTCCGACCGGATTGTCGATTGCGCTTCCAGCCGGGTTTGAATGCCAGATCCGCCCGCGCTCGGGTCTCGCCGCCAAGAACGGCGTCACCGTCCTCAACTCTCCCGGCACTGTCGATGCCGATTACCGCGGCGAAATCAAAGCCATCCTGATCAACCACGGCAAAGAAGCCTTCACCATCGAGCGCGGCATGCGCATCGCGCAAATGGTCATTGCTCGTTATACTCAGGCGCAATGGACTGTGGTTGCCGACCTCGATGAAACCGCACGCGGCGCGGGCGGATTTGGATCGACGGGAACGAAGTAGAGATCAGCTCAGGCGACGCGCCTGCAAAGGTCCCTCAGCCGCAGCATCAGGCATAGCTATATGATCCCGATTTAAGGCGCTCTGGGCCGCAAGTCTGCGGATCAGAATGGCAAGATCGTCCTCATGATAGCTGGCCTTGACCAGAAAGGCCGTACCGCCACTGGCGAGGATTGGTTCTTCATTTCCAGTTCTGCCACTGATGAAAATGGCCGGGATGTGAGTGAGGTTTGCGTCGGCGCGGATACGGCGGATCATTTCAAAACCGTCCATACCCGGCATATTGATATCCGACACAATTACATCGACAGAATGGTCAGCTAAAATTTTCAGAGCGCTTGCGCCATCCGCAGCGGTGTATACTGTGCTGAATTTATAAACTTGTTGCAGAAGCATGGCGGAAAGTTCGCGGATATCGTCATTATCATCGACTACCAGCACGACCGGATCGGATTGATCCGCACCCCCAGCAAATTCAGCCCCCAGATTCACCCTGTTTTTCATTTTTTTTCTCCCTGTGATGCATATCCAAACACTGGCCCAGGTTATTTGCCAGAAAAATAACGATATCCCCTGAAATATCCCATGAAAGTCGCGCCATCCCTTGTTTTGCGGCGCTGCACTCTTCTATACTGAGCCATCTCCGGAGCCATAGAAACGTGACCTCAGCCAGTCAGAAAACAGCCGACGATTATATCGCCGACGGCCATACGCCGATGATGGCGCAGTATCATTCTGTGAAAGCTCAGCATCCCGATTGTCTGGTGTTTTACCGGATGGGCGATTTCTATGAGTTGTTTTTTGAAGATGCGCTCAAAGCGTCCGCCGTCCTCGACATCACCCTCACCCGCCGCGGTAAAAATCAGGGCGATGAAATCCCGATGTGCGGTGTGCCGTTCCATGCATTCGAGCCGTATCTCGCAAAACTGATTCAGGCCGGACATAAAGTCGCAATCTGTGAACAGGTCGAAACACCCGAGCAGGCCAAGAAACGCGGTGGGTATAAGGCCCTCGTCACCCGCGAAGTCGTGCGCGTTGTGACACCAGGCACTCTGACCGAAGACAATTTGCTCGATGCCAAGTCAAACAACTATCTTGCAGCTATTGCCACAGTTGCAGGTGTCTTGGGTCTAGCCTGGCTTGATCTTTCAACCTGCGAATTTTTTGTTCAGCCACTGAGCGATGAACGCATTTATGGTACCCTGCAACGCATCGATCCGTCCGAGATCCTGATCCCCGAGAGCCTGCGCGGCCACGATCACCTTGCCCCCTTCGCAGTCAAACTGACACCGCAGGCAACGCAGGCATTCGATCATGATAATGCAAGGAAACGGCTTGAAGATATGTTCGCCGTCAAAACGCTCGACAGCTTCGGAGCCTTTAGCCGCGCCGAGATCGCGGCGGCAGGTGCGCTTATTCAATATATCGAGCGCACCCAAAAAGGCGAACGCCCGCACCTGATGCGCCCGCGCCAGATTTCCGCCGATGCCGTGCTGGAAATCGATCCGTTCACGCTCAAGAACCTTGAAATCCTCCGCACACTTGCGGGCGAGCGCCAAGGCACTTTACTCGCCAGCATTGACCGCACTGTAACCGGCACCGGAGCACGCCTATTACAAACGCGTCTCGCCGCCCCGTTGCGCGATGTAGGCCTGATCAACCAGCGTCTCGATGAAGCCGCAGCCTTTATCAAAAATTCCGACCTGATGAAAACGGTGCGCGCGGAACTGAAGCGTGTTCCGGATATGGAGCGCTCGCTTGCCCGTCTGTCGATGAATCGCGGCGGACCGCGGGATTTGATGGCGCTCCGCGAAGGTCTTGAACAAGCTGACATCATCCGCACCCTGATGCGCGATCAGGCCCCAGCCCTGCAAGCGCATGTCGACGCGCTGCAACCCACAGCCGCACTCAATTCCTTCCGCGACCGCCTTGCCAACGCGCTAACGGACTCGCCGCCGGTACTCGCACGCGATGGCGGTTTTATCCGCCCCGGCTATTCGCCCGATCTCGACCACCTGCGCGATGTGCGCGACCACAGCCGCAAACTGATGGCGGAACTTCAGGCCAAATACACCGCCGATACCGGCATCGACAGTCTCAAGATCACGCATAACAATATTCTCGGCTATTTCATCGAAGTCCCGGCCAAGCGTGCGGATAAAATGCTGATCTCAGCGGCCAACCGCAATGAACAAAGTCCGGAGAACCCATTCATCCATCGCCAGACAATGGCCAACGCGGTGCGGTTTACCACGCCGGAACTCGCCGATCTTGAGCGCGATATTTCCTCTGCCGCTGAAAAATCCCTCGCGCTCGAAGAAGAGTTCTTTGCGCAACTGGTCGCTGAATGCGCTGCGCTTGCCGACATTATCTTCACTCAGGCGCAAACGCTCGCCGCTCTCGATGTGGCCGCCGCGACCGCAGACCTTGCTATTGATGGCGACTACGCGCGCCCGGTTCTGGATACGTCGCGCGATTTTCACATCGAAGGTGGGCGTCACCCGGTTGTGGAACAGGCTTTGCGTCAGCAGGCCCAAAGTTTTACGCCCAATAATTGCGATCTCTCCGGCGACCAGCGTCTTTGGCTCCTCACCGGGCCGAACATGGCAGGTAAGTCGACCTTTCTCCGCCAGAACGCCCTGATCGTCATTCTCGCGCAGGCAGGCCTGTATGTTCCTGCCAAAGCCGCCCGTATCGGTATCGTCGATAAAGTTTTCAGCCGCGTCGGGGCCGCTGACGATCTTGCCCGTGGCCGTTCCACCTTTATGATGGAGATGGTTGAAACCGCGGCCATCCTCAATCAGGCCAGCGACCGCTCCCTCGTTATTCTCGATGAAATCGGGCGCGGTACGGCAACCTTTGATGGTCTCTCGATTGCGTGGGCATGTCTTGAGTACCTGCACAGCGCCAATAAATGCCGCAGCCTGTTCGCCACGCACTATCACGAACTGACCAGCCTGCAGGGCAAACTTCCAGCGCTTGCGTGTTATACGATGCAGGTCAAGGAATGGAACGACGACATCATCTTTCTGCATAGCGTCGGCAAAGGCACCGCCGACCGTTCTTACGGCATTCACGTTGCTAAACTCGCCGGGCTGCCCGACGATGTGATTGCCCGGTCAGAGCAGGTCCTCGCCCTGCTTGAACAGGAAGGCAAGACTGCGCGTATCACCAAAGGCAGTGAATTGCCGCTTTTCCAGCTCAGCGCCAAACCTGCCCCCGCCAAAAAGTCTTTATTACAGGAAAAACTTGCTTCGCTTGATATTGATCAAGTCAGTCCCCGTGAAGCTCTTGATATCCTCTATTCATTGAAGGAAATGAGTAGAGGATAGAAATGAAAGTACTGGTATTAAGCACAGGAGGCACGATTGATGCGGCAGCTTATCCTGAAAACAGCGAACCTCCGGTTCATTCAACCGCAACAGACGATCATCGCGCAGCAAAGGCCCTGGAAAATATCGCCCACCATTCGGGACTCGATATTGAGCTGCACTATAACGAAATTTGTAACAAGGATAGTAAGTTCATCAGCGAACATGATCGCATGATACTTGAGCGAACTGTTCTGACCAAAGGGTCGGACTACCAACGAATTATCGTCACCATTGGTACGGATTGCATGACCGACGTCGCACAGGATCTGGCACAGCGTCTACATAATCAGGTGGATTGTCCGGTAGTTTTCACTGGCGCAATATGGCCCCTTGCAAATGCGGATAGATCAGACGGCATAGCCAACCTGCGCCTTGCACTGCTTTCTGAGCCACAGGCAAAGCCAAATATATACATCGCCATGCACGACCTGTTTTTGCCGTGCACTAAGATTCGCAAGAATTTTGAAGAAAAGAAGTTTTATAAAGTCTGATGTGTTAAGGCATCATTGCCAAAGCAGGCCGATCGGCAACAATGATCAGGTTGCGCTGTTGCTGAAGGTAGGATGCTGGAACCTCTGGCGTGACCGGGCCGTGCAATGCCCTGTATAGAATTTCCGCTTTCGCAGCTCCGCGTACCAGCAGGATTGTATGCTCCACTTCCTTCAAGTCGGCGATGCCGAGCGTAATCGCACGCGTTGGGACTTTTCCACCGTTCCAGTAAGACTGGTTTGCGGCAATCGTTTCAGGTGTTAGCGTCACGACACGCGCACGTGAGTCAAAACTGCTGCCCGGCTCGTTAAAGCCGATATGTCCATTGAGACCGATCCCGATCACCGCCATATCAGCCGCACCATGCTGCTTGTACCAAGCAAGAATTCGGCGCACTTCGTCGTCAGGATTGGCAGCGCTGTTAAAGATCATACGGTTTTGAATATTGAGCGGATTAAGAACATCCCGATCCAGCCACTTCGAGAACAGACGTTTGTCACGAACATCAAGCCCGAGATATTCATCTAGTTGTAAATAGGAGAATGATGGGATCGATGGATGATCGCGGAGCGACTGATAAAACGGTGCAGGCGATGAGCCTGTTGGCAGAATGACTTTCGGCAAATGCGGAACGCTTGCCAAAGTCTGGCAAAAGGCCCGCCGCGCCTGATGACCATGATCGGCCTCTGCAGTTGCGATGATATTATATGGCATCCCTCAATCTTGAATAAAGACGGCCTAAAAAGAAAGGAATTTATAGATTTCCATGAGTGCACCTGCGAACAGGAACGTCAGCGGGATGGTTAAAACCCACGCCCAGATGATCCGCCCGACCACGCCCCAGCGCATGGCAGAGAAGCGTTTGGCGGCTCCTACACCCATAATTGAGGTCGTAATCACCTGCGTCGTGCTGACCGGAATGCCGAAATGAGAGGCCCCGGCAATAATCATCGAAGCCGTGGTTTCAGCGGCGAACCCATGGATCGGCTGAAGCTTGATCATCTTTGAACCCATCGTGCGAATGATACGCCACCCGCCCGACATCGTGCCAAGACACATAGCAGCGGCACAGGAGAGCTTGACCCACAGCGGGACCGTGAAGGCTTCACCCGGAAAGGTGAGCATCAAGGCCAGCGCGATAATGCCCATCGATTTCTGCGCGTCGTTCTGCCCGTGGTTCAGCGCCATGAACCCGGCAGAAAAAATCTGTAGTTTTGCGAATATCGAATTGGTACGACCTAAGGGTTGTTTGTAAAAACCCCATGTCAGAACAAGCATCAGGATAAACCCCACAGTGATGCCAAGAACTGGCGACATCAGCATGGGGATCAGAACCTTGTGCAGAACCGCCGTGCCCATAATGCTGTCCCAGCCACCTTGCGCCGAAAAAAATGTCGCACCAAGCAGCGAGCCAATAATAGCATGAGATGAGCTGCTCGGTAGGCCCTTCCACCACGTGATCAAATTCCACGCGATTGCAGCGATCACGGTACATAAAATTGTCTGGATCGTAATACTGGCTCCATCTACCAGACCTTTGCCGATGGTTGCCGCCACTTCAACGCCCAGCATCGCGCCGATCAGGTTGAACAAGGCGCCCATGATGACAGCAGTGCGCGGACTGAGCACTTTGGTTGAAACAACCGTGGCAATCGCGTTGGCCGCGTCATGAAAGCCGTTGATGAAATCGAAGATCAGCGTCAGGACAACCGCGATGACGAGAAGGACAATGGCAATTTCCACAGGGGCGTCCCTTTAGCTGTGCTTAAGGACGATCTGGAGCGCGACGCCTGCGGCATCACGGAAACGGTCAACGACCTTCTCCAGCATATCGTAAATATCACGGCGCAGCAGAATATCGCGAATGTCGCGGTCGCTTTTGAACAGAGCAACCATCAATTCGTTGCGAACCTCGTCACCTTTTTGCTCAAGCTCGCGGAGGTGATTGACACCTTCCATTACGCCTTTGCTACCTTTACCGCTGGTCAAGGCAGTTACAAGCGTTTCGGTTATCTGCGCTTCCTGTAAAATCAGATCGACCTGACGGATGAAATCGCCTTCCTTTTTGATGCCGTGCATCAGGATGCGGTCTTTCACTTTCTGGATGATCTTGGGAATTTTATACATCAGGTCCGAGAAATCCTGAATGTCTTCACGGTCGAATGGAGTGATGAACGAGCGGCATAATTCCGAAGTCGTATCCGCCGCGACCGATTTGGCATTTGCCCGGACTGCGTCAATGGCTGCCGCCGCACGAATGCGGCCCTCGTCATCATCGCTGTCCATGAATTTTTTCAGCTCCTGCGCACAAACCAGCGCATGCGCGGCCTGCTGTTCAAGGAGACGGTAAAATTTATCTTCGCTGGGGAAGAGATTTGCAAGTTTCATGGCCCATGCGAATACACCATTCCTGCTGATAAATAAAGAGAATCAAGGATAATCCCTGTGGGATTTACGCCTTCCCCTGCTAGTATGGCAGAAATTCCTAAGGATTCTGCGTTGATACCCTCTGCCGCCCCATCCCCTGCACATCCAACCCCCGAGACAGTCCTTAAAACCGTCTTCGGCTATGATGCGTTTCGCAGCCAGCAAAAAGATGTCATCGACTATGTCATGAATGGCGGCAGCTGCTGCACGCTGATGCCAACTGGAGCCGGAAAATCTCTATGCTATCAAATTCCTGCGCTCTGCCGCCCCGGTGTCGGCGTGGTCGTCTCACCGCTCATCGCGCTGATGCAGGATCAGGTCAGTGCGCTGACTGAACTCGGCATTCGTGCCGCTGCCTTGCACTCAGGCCTGGAGAGCGGCGAAAGCTCGAAGGTTCTGCGTGAACTGCGATCCGGGCAGCTCGATCTGATCTATATCGCGCCTGAGCGCATCATGACCGACCCGATGCTCGATCTGCTGGATAATCTTGAAATCGTGCTCTTCGCTATCGACGAGGCGCACTGCGTGTCGCAATGGGGGCATGATTTCCGCCCTGAATACCGCGCCCTCTCGATGCTGCGCAGCCGCTATCCAAGCGTGCCCTGTATCGCCACCACCGCCTCCGCCGATGTTCCGACCCGGCGCGACATCATGGAGCAGCTCAAACTCTCCGAATTGTTCGTCTCCGGCTTTGACCGTCCCAATATCCGCTATGAAGTGGTGGTCAAAAATAATCCCAAGCGCCAGTTGCTTGATTTTCTGGAACCACGCAAAGGTGAAAGCGGGATCATATATTGTCTCTCGCGCCGCAAGACCGATGAAATGGCCGAAGCTCTTCAGAAAGAAGGGTATCTTGCCCTGCCCTACCATGCCGGACTGGATGCGTCCGTGCGCGCCTCGAACCAGAACCGCTTTCTCAAAGAAGAAGCGGTCATCATGGTCGCAACCATCGCCTTCGGCATGGGCATCAACAAACCAGATGTGCGTTTTGTCGCGCATATCGACCTGCCGTCCAATATCGAAGCCTATTATCAGGAAACGGGCCGCGCCGGACGTGACGGCCTGCCCGCGATTGCTTGGATGTGTTACGGCCTACAGGATGTGGCGCTCCGCCGTCAGATGATTGCGAACTCAAATGCACCGGAAGAGCAGAAACGCCTTGAACACGGCAAACTCGGCGCCCTGCTCGGCTATTGCGAAGCCGCAAATTGCCGTCGCCAGATTCTGCTCAAGTATTTCGGCGATGACAGTGGAACCTGTAACAACTGTGATACCTGCCTCGCTCCGCCGGAAACCACTGACGGCACGCTCGCGGCGCAGAAAATTCTTTCCTGCGTCTACCGCACCGGCCAGATGTTCGGTACCAAACATGTCATCGACGTACTTCTCGGCGTGCCAACGGCGCAAACCGACAAGCACAATCATGCGTCCTTAAGCACATGGGCGATTGGGGCTGATCACGACCGCAAAGTCTGGGAAAGTTTTATGCGGCAACTCGTCGCCGCCAATCTCCTGCATGTCGATATGGAAGAATACAGCTCCGTTAAAATCACTCCGGATGGTTCTCGTTTTTTGAAAGAGAAGGCAACTCTGCAACTCCGCCTGCCGCGCAAGACCGAACCACGGCGCGAGCGCGGCTCCGCCAACGAAAATCCGGTGAACAGTCTGGAAACGGCAGAAGACAAAGCGCTCTTCGACCGCCTCAAGGCGACCCGCCTGCAACTGGCCCGGG
>CAYJDG010000038.1:10608-20350 GCA_964368875.1 uncultured Pseudobdellovibrionaceae bacterium | reverse complement strand
TTGTCGGCCATGAAGTCATAGATCGCCTCCGGCACCGACACGCCGCAATATTTTTCCAGTCCGCGGAAATCGGGTGCCGAGTTGGCTTCACAGATTTTGAAACCGTTCTCGGCATACAGCAGATCGATCCCGGCCACTTCAAGCCCGAGCGCCTGTGCCGTCTCGACCGCGATTTTTTCCATCTCAGGCGTAACCGTCACCGGCTGGCCGACACCGCCACGGGTGATGTTGGATTTAAAACTGCCATCGGTGGATTTCCGCTCCATACAGGCAAGCACTTTGCCACCCACGACAAAAGCGCGGATATCGCGGCCTGAACTGACTGCGATAAATTCCTGAAACAAGACAGGCGCATCATCCAGCCCTTGGTGAACGAGAATTTCCGAGAGATCGCGCAATTTGTCAGCGGTTTCCGCCAGAAACACACCGCCCCCTTGCGTGCCCTTCAGCGTCTTGACGATCACCGGATAGCCGATTTTCTGCGTGATCATCTCGCTATCGACCGGACAGCGTGCAAACATCGTGCGCGGGATGGGGATATTTTTGTCGGCGAGAATCTGCATGCAGCGCAGTTTATCCGCCGCATTTTCAACTGCCTGAGAATGATTGATGACAGTCACGTTATTGCGCAGCAGGTGGCGCAGAACGGCGTGACATAGATATGTCGTGGCCGACCCCATCCGTGCCATCACGACATCGGGTTTTTCACGGCCAAGGCCGTCAACGAAAATATTCACGTGGTCTTCGGTATCACCACACATAATTTTGATCTGTTTCGGATCAAAGCAGCGCACGTCGTGGCCAAGCTGTTTGCCCACCTCAAGCAGGCGGCGCATTTCATAGCTGCCAGGGACATCTCCGTCCAGCTGACCTTCCCACAAATACCAGATTTTCATGTGTGCTCTCCTGATTGTGAACCGATGTTCGGGATACTAACGTTTCGATGCCGGTTTGGGTTCAATAACTTTCAAAGGCGGATTTTTGCAGAATTTTTCCCTTTTTTCACAGTACGTTAGCTGATCAACTGTGTGATATGGATCGAATCCGTCTGCGTCATAATAAATCTGCCACGTGCCATCCGCATCTTTTCTCGCCATCGTGTCCCAGTAATCGCGCAGGGTTTTGATCGGCAGATTCTCTTTCGTCGTCCGGCTCCAGCCGCAATTATCTTCATCGCGGCACGGGATGACCTCGTTGACATCTGCGGCCAGAATTTCCTCAGCCGAGAGATGCGCCCGCGTGCCTTTGTGGCGGTAATAAATATTATAGGTCGGGTCCTGTACTTCCCAGGCCTGACGCTGCGCATCCCAAACCTCGACGGTGACATGGTCGGGGAAATTCGGCGCGGGCTTGATCAGGATGACGTCGCGCGCCTGATACCCCTGCGCCCGCAGCAACCCGATCAAGAGGCCGGAGCGGGTCGAGCATTCGAAATGCATTTTGGCGGGGCGCGTACCGCGCAGATACTCCAGCACCCCGCGCGTCATCCGCACCGGATTCTTCCAGTTGGCGTAAAACTCCGCATCGATATTGTGCTCGGTGGCATCGCGCACGCATTGGCGCAAACGTCCGGGCACGGTGCGGCCGTCATCTGCCTCACGTTGCAGGCAGAGCGCAGAGATTTCTTTATAAAGAGTTTTAAGGCGGGCCTGCTCAAGCGTATCGCGCAGAAATGGAACCCCGACCCAGCACAGAAGGGCAAACAGCGACACCGCCGCCACCCATGGCAGGGCTTTCCGACCGGATACGCGGCGAAGAAACAGGCTCATAGACCTTTAATTGCGCAGTGGCTTGCCCGTGTCAAGCATATGCGCCACGCGGTCGATTGTGCCGGCTTGACGGGCGAGTTTCATGAACTCTTCGCGCTCAAGCTTGAGGATATCATCTTCCTTCAGGAGCACCGTCCAGTCGCCCTTGTCGCCGCCCGAGAGCACACGCGCGAGAGCGGAGGACACAACCACGTCATACGGCGTTGCCTTGCCAGCCTTGTGCAGATCGGCAACCGCGAGATCGAGCGCGAATTTACCCGACGGGCCCGGCAGACGAATATCTTCGACCGGGGACGGAGCGGTGTAGTTCTCAGCTAGCTCGAGCGCTTTTTTCTTCGCATCGAACAACAGGCGGTCGCGGTTCATGGTTACGCCGTCTGTATCGCGGAAATACCCGATCTCTTTGGCTTCGGCGGCTGATTTGGCAACGGTCGCCGTGCCAATCGTCTGGAAGGCCTGTTTGACCGCGCCCATCGGTGTGTTCTTCGGCGAGAACCAAAGTTTCTTGCCACCGGTTTTCTTATCGAACTCAGCGCGTTCACGTGCGAGATAGCGCAGCAGCATTTCCTTGCACCCGCCCCAGCCCGGAATAAAGCCGACACCGACCTCGACGAGGCCGCAATAGGTTTCGGCATGCGCCTGCACATGATCGGAGGCGAGCAGAATTTCACAGCCGCCACCCAGCGCGAGGCCGCTTGGCGCAGATACAACCGGGAAGGGGGCGAATTTGAGATTCTTGTACGCGCGCTGTCCGCCCGCGACCAGTTCCTCGATCTGCGGCCACATTGCAATGTTGGCGGCAAAGAGAGCGAGGCCCAGATTGGCCCCGGCGGAAAACGCCGAGCCTTCGTTATAAACGACCAGCGCCTTGAACGCTTTACCGGGTCCGGTGATTTTCAGGGCCTGATCGATCGCCGCAAAGACCTGATCATCCAGCGCGTTCATCTTGCCCGTAAATTCGAGGCACAGCACGCCGTCGCCGATATCCCACAGCGCCGCTGATCCTGTTTTGAACACAGGTTTGGAATTGAGTTTGAGATCGGCAAGCAGCAAGACGCCGTCAGGACGCACGACCTCATGATACTTGCCATCGGTGCCGAAGAAATATTTTTTGCCGTTCTCGACTTTATAGAACGTGCCCGCGCCCACTTTTTCCAGCAGCGGCGGGACATTTTTCCCGGCTTTTTTCAGCTCTGCCGCAAACCATGCGGGACCGAGATCATCGATCATCTCGAACGGGCCTTTTTTGAAGTTATAACCAAGGCGCATCGCTTCATCGACATCAGCAACGCTATCGGCAATCTCCGGCACCAGCGACGCGGAATAGGCGAGCGTCTGCGACATCACCGCCCACGCGTATTTGCCTCCCGCATCGTCCGAGGTTACGACCTCCTTGATGCCTTTTTTATCGTAAGATGTTTTTTCCGATTTGCGGTACGAGCTGGCCTCACTGTAGCCATCCGCCTTCAGGATCATCGTCTGTTTCGATTTATCCTTGGAATTCGGGTCAAGGCGATAGAATCCACCCTTGCCCTTGCGGCCTGTATACCCTGCCTTGATCATCTCCGTCACGAACGGATAATCGACATACACCTTGCGGTATTCATCATCCGGCCCGAGCGTCGACAAAAGGGATTTCGAGAGATGCGGCATCAGATCGATCCCGACGAGGTCCATCAGCCCGAACACGCCCGTCTTGGGAATCCCAACGGGTTTAGAGAGAACCGCATCAGCCAGTTCAATCGGCACATTCTGATCAATCGCTTCCTTGAGGCCGGCGGTGAGCCAGTAGACACCGAGGCGGTTGGCGATAAAGCCCGGCGTGTCATGACAGACGACCACGCCTTTGCCGAGTTGCACATCGCAGAACTCGCGCACGGTCGCAACCGCGTCAGGCCGCGTATCTTTGCCGATGACCAGCTCAAGCAGACGCATATAGCGCGGTGGATTGAAGAAGTGCGTGATCAGGAAATCGCCCGCGAAGTCCTTGCCAAACGGCTCAACCAGCATTTGCAGCGGAATCGATGACGTATTCGACGAAATGATCGAGCCCTTCTTACGATGCTTGTTCAGCTTCTCATAGGTCGCATGCTTGACCTTCAAATCTTCGAGCACGACCTCGACGATCCAGTCGCAATCAGCGAGCAGCGCGAGATCATCGTCAAGATTTCCGGTGGTGATCAGCTTGGCGTTGCGTGCGCTCATGAGCGGGGCCGGGTCGGCCTTCATCATCTTCTCAACCGCAGCCTTGGCGAGGTCTTTATCCGGCAGCTTGATATCCAGCAGCACAACCGGCAGCCCCGCATTGGCGACCTGCGCGGCAATGCCTGAGCCCATCACGCCTGATCCTATAACAGCAACTTTTTTGATAGCCATGATCTGCGGCCCTTTCGCTTAAACGCTTTCGAGAACGATCGCAGTCCCTTGACCGCCGCCGATACACATCGTGGCGAGGCCGTATTTTTTCTTCTCTCTGACCATCAGGCTGGCAAGCTTGCCAGTGATACGCGCGCCGGAGGCTCCAAGCGGGTGGCCCATGGCAATCGCGCCGCCATCGATATTGATGATCGACGGATCGGCGCCAAGTTCCTTAATGACGGAAAGTGACTGCGCCGCAAAGGCTTCGTTCAGTTCGATCAGGCCGATGTCTTTCAGCGTCAGACCCGCGCGCGCGAGCGCTTTCTGGGTCGCGGGAACCGGGCCGATGCCCATGATCTCTGCCGCGCAGCCTGCAACCGCAACGGATTTGATGCGGGCAAGAATCGGCAGCTTGTGTTTCTTGGCGTATTCTTCGGTGGTCACGAGCACAGCGGCCGCGCCATCGGTCAGCGGCGACGCGGTCCCGGCCGTGACGGTGCCTTTTTCATCTATGGCCAGTTTCAGTCCTGCGAGGCCTTCGAGCGTGGTGTCCGGGCGGATCGTGCCGTCGGTTGCGACATCGCCAATCGGGACGATCTCATCCTTGAAGCCGCCACCTGCGGCAGCCTTGGCCGCCTTCATATGCGACTCGTAGGAGAATTTTTCCTGAGCGGCGCGGTCGATGCTGTATTTCTTGGCCAGGTTTTCGGCGGTCTCGCCCATGCCCATATAGGCCTGCGGGTAAACGTCACCGAGTTTCGGGTTCGGCATCGGATTAAACCCGCCCATCGGGATACGCGACATTGATTCGATCCCGGCGCAGATAAAGGCGTCACCTGCCCCCATCTGGGCGTAGCCTGCGGCCATCTGGATCGATGTCATCGAGGACCCGCAGAAGCGGTTGATCGTGGCGCCTGCCACCGAAACGGGCAGTCCGGCGAGGTTAGTTACGATCCGGGCCAGATTGAAACCCTGCTCGGCTTCGGGGAAGGCACAACCCATCAGCATATCTTCAATATCTGCCGGATTGATCCCGGTCGCGGCGACCAGCGCCTTGACCACTTCGGCCCCCATATCGTCAGGCCGCACCTTGGCCAGCGCCCCTTTGGTGGCAAAGTGGAACGGGGAGCGTTTATAACCGCAAATTACGACGGGGGTCTGCATCAGAGATCTCCTTGGATGAGGGTCTGCAGGTCGAGAAAGTCTACAAGAATAACATATACTTAGTTAATGGGTTTTCAAAGAGAGCGTCTGTGATGTTGCGTTGCAGCGCAAAGGGGATTAAACCCTTTGACTCTCGTGAGTAATTCGGGCAATCACAAGCCTTAATCTATACCCAATGGAGATTTAAGACATGGCGCAATCCGCCCTCTCTGCCGATCCACGTGGCCTGAAGCGCATCTGCCTCAGCTGCAGCACCCGGTTTTATGACATGAACAAACGTCCGATCGTGTGCCCGAACTGCACGGTCGAGTTCACTGGCGAAATCAAGATCAAGACCCGCCGTGGCCGCCTCACCGCCAACGACATCATTGAAGATGCAGCTCCAGAAGCCGTCGTCGAAGTGAAAGAAGACGAAGAAGAAGAAGCCATCGAAGTCGTCAGCCTCGATGACGTCGCCCGTGAAGAAGATGCGGATGATGCCGAAGACGAAGCGGTCGAACTCGACGACGAAGATCTCGATGATGACCTTGATGACGATGACGATCTTGAAGAAGATCTCGACGTCAACGTCGATGAAGAAAAATAATCCTTGGACGCCGAAACCGCGCCCGGATTACTTCTTACCATCCGTCTGTCACTGCCTTTAAAGCTGACCGACCAAACAGTTGCTGAAATGGCCTCCGTCCTCGACGACGAGGCCATTTCTATTTCCTGGGAAAAATCCAAACACGGCTGGGAAATTCTCTGGCTGGTCGATTTCCGCCCCAACGCCTCCCAGCTCGCCAAAAAGCTCAGCAAACTAAGTCCCGTCAAAGCCGCAGACCTTGTCATTGAACCAGTGAAAGAGGTCAACTGGCTGGAAGAATCCTACCGCCAGTTCCCGCCCTTCATGGTCAAAAAATTCTTTGTCCATGGCAGCCATTTCGATGGCAGCGCACCCAAAGGCTTTATGCCGCTGCTGATCGATGCCGCGACGGCATTTGGGTCGGGTGAACACGGCACGACCTATGGCTGCCTCGAATCCTTACAAGTTCTGCACGCAGGCGGGTTCAAGCCCAAGCGCATTCTCGACATGGGCGCTGGCTCCGGCATCCTTGCCATCGCCGCCTATAAACTCTGGAAGAAGCCGACCCTCGCTATTGATAACGACCGTGAAGCGACCCGCGTCGCCTGCCGTCACCGCGCCGCCAACGGTGTACCGTCCGGGGAAAAGGGCCTCACCTGCGCGACGGGCGATGGTTATAATGCCCGGCGCGTTCGCACCGCTGAAAAATTCGACCTGATCATCGCCAACATTCTGGCCGGCCCTTTGATTGAAATGGCACCGCAGATGGAAAAATCTCTGTCTAAAAATGGCCGGGTGATTTTATCGGGTTTGCTGATCACGCAGGAACAGCAGGTCATGGCCGCGCATAAAGCAGTCGGCCTGAAAAAGGTCAAAGCCATCCACCATGATGAATGGTCTGCGCTTATTCTTGAGCGCGCGGCTTAAACCTGCGCAGCATTTCGATCAGATAAATCAGCACGAAATAATAAACGAAAATCTCGATCGCCTCACTGATGCGCCAGAACAGGTGCGCCTCGACGCGATCCTGCACCGTATCGATCAGCTTTAGGGCCACCGCGATCCCGGCGGTCAGAGAGGTCTGCCACGTCGGAAAGATTGCTGCAAAGCGCAGCGGGAGTTTCTCAGGCTTCCACCGCGCAAGCGCTGGAATTATCAACCCGCCGACCATCACCCCGATCTGCAATAAAATTTTTGGCTTTTGATCGAGCCAGTCAGACGTGTTGTGCAGGTTGGTTTCGGCCTGATCATTGATCGCCTTCCAGCTTTCAGGTGTCGCCCATTGCAGATATGTCTGCCCCCAGCTGATTTCTTCCCCGCCCACATACAGGCTGCCGAGTGCCGCGACCCCGAACCAGAGCTTAAGCCAAAGACCTTCGACCGCACAGAAAACCCGTATCGCGACGACGAAGGCGATCAGCATGATTAGCGCCTGCACTTTCTCGTGCGGACCTTCCTCTGAGAAAAAAGCGGGCTTAATCTCAGTAGGCACAAAAATCTCGCAGAGGATTTGCGAAATCAGCAACAGCACTGGAATGCCCAGCCAGAGAAACGGGTGAATGCGGTTCCTCATGGGTTTACAGCGGCACAAATTCTGTGAAGTCGAAGCCGGGGTTAAACATGATCGGGCGCATCGGAATCAGGAACCAGCCGACCAGCGACATAAAAACTTCGATGTTCTCCTCGCTGCCGAGATCGCCTACGTTCAACGAGAAACACACATGGCGACTAGGCGCATATTCGTGGTCCTGCACGATGGCGACTCCAACGTTTTCCAACCCGAAATTCTCCCTGAACATCATCTTCAGATATTGCCGTGTGCGCGTCGATAGGAACTCTTCGCTCGGCGCGCCGATTACGACATCCCGCTGCACCGCAACTGTTTCCGACACCAGATGGCCGCTGTTGTCACTGCCGCCTTTGACAGAGATTTCCTCGATGTCATAGGGATCACCGCCCAAATTCTGATAAAATCTCAGGGATTCGAGATTGCCGTAGCTGAGAACCCAGAAAGGTTCGCCCTGGCACGATGCGTCGTTATGAATCGCAATCCCGCACGCCGATTCAAGACAGTAATCGAGCAACTGCAACACCGAGACAGGGGTGATAACATCCCCTTCTTTCAAGCCGCTTTCGGGCGGAAAATGAAGATGCAGGTAATTGAACAGGTCCGGGCCGGGGCGCGGCGCGATTTGGCCGGAGGCATCTTCGTATAATAACAAAGCCTTCGGTAACGCCGCGAACACGCTGTCCGCCCACGCCTCGTCACGGGCCGCTTCAGGGACGGCGCGTAACTGCATAAGTGTGCCCGTGCTGGAAATATCCATATCTCGTTCTGCATCCATCTTAAATTCCAACGCCAGCGGCGGTACCTGTCATAATCCTTAAGATAAATGCTTTATGCCAACCTTAAAGGTTTGTCTAGGTCTGCATGATTCTCAGCCGCGCATCGCCGTTTCGATTTTAGCGACATCGATTTTCTTCATGTCCATCATAGCTTCAAAAGCACGCTTGGCGGCAGCCTTGTCAGAGCTCGTGGTTATTTCCATCAGGATACGCGGTGTGATCTGCCATGACAGGCCCCAGCGGTCCTTGCACCAGCCGCACTCGCTCTCCCGTCCGCCGTTGCCGACTATGGCGTTCCAGTACCTATCGGTCTCGGCCTGATCTTCGGTGAGGATCTGGAACGAAAATGCTTCGCTGTGCTTGAACTCGGGTCCGCCATTGAGCGCGAGGCAGGGAATGCCCAGCACCGTAAACTCGACGGTCAGAACATCGCCTTCTTTACCTGCCGGATAATCACCGGGCGCGCGGTTGAGCGCCGTTATTTCGCTTTCTGGAAAAGTCTGGGTGTAAAATTTGCGGCCTCCTCTGCGTCACCGTCATACCAGAGACAAATAACATTCTTTTTGGACATGGTCTGATCTCCTCGGAACCCCAATGACGGCAGGCCCGAATTGGTTCCCTACTCGACAGTGACCGATTTTGCCAAATTGCGCGGCTGATCGACATCGGTCCCTTTGGCTACCGCCACGTGATACGCGAGCAGTTGCACTGGGATGGCATAGAGGATCGGCGTGATAAACGGATGCACTTCACTGAGTGTCACTGTCCACGCGCAGATTTTCTTAAGACGTTCGGTTCCGGTATGGTCGCCGATGAACAGCACTTTGCCGCCGCGTGCCACGGTTTCCTGCACGTTGGAAGCGGTCTTGTCGAACAGGTGATCCGTCGGGGCGATCACCACGACCGGAACCGTTTCATCGATCAGGGCAATCGGCCCGTGCTTCATTTCGCCTGCGGCATAACCTTCCGCATGAATGTAGGAAATTTCTTTCAGTTTGAGTGCGCCCTCAAGCGCCAGCGGGTAGAGGCTACCGCGCCCGAGATAGAGGACATCACGCGCTTCGGCAATCGTCTTAGCAATCTCGCGGATTTCTTCGTCGTGACTGAGGATCGCCGCCGCCGCGCTCGGCAGATGCCGCAGTGCATAGGCATGGTCCGCTTCTTGTGCAGGCGTAATCGCGCCTTTGGCCGCCGCGAGTGCCAACGCCATGCAGGCCATCGTCGCAAGCTGGGTCGTAAACGCCTTGGTTGAGGCAACCCCGATCTCTGGACCAGCGAGCGTGTGCAGGCAGAGATGCGATTCGCGCTCAATCGTGCTTTCGATCGTATTGACGATGGACAGACACATCTGGCGCTCGCGCTTGCAGTAACGCAACGCCTCAAGCGTATCGAGCGTTTCCCCCGATTGCGACACGAAGATCGCAAGGCCGTCATGCGGCAGCGGCGCTTCGCGGTAACGGAACTCAGAGGCGACATCGATCTCGCACGGAATCCGCGCCAGCGTCTCGAACCAGTATTTCGCAACCATACATGCGTAATA
>CAYJDG010000038.1:5460-10508 GCA_964368875.1 uncultured Pseudobdellovibrionaceae bacterium | reverse complement strand
AATGGCGCAAGCGCGTAAGAGTCGGAGGCGATAAACATTTCGCCGTCGCCGTAACCAACCGCGAGCGGCGTGCCTTGCCGCGCACCGATCAGAAGTTTTTCTTCGCCCGTGAACATCAGCACCAGCGAGAACGCGCCCTTCAGGCGGTCAAAGGCCTTATGGGCCGCTTCTTCGGGTTTGTTGCCTTGGGTCAGGTAATACGTCACCAGATGCGCAATGACTTCGGTATCTGTTTCAGTCTCAAACCGCACCTGATGCTCGGCCAGTTCGTCTTTGAGTTCTGCATAATTCTCGATAATGCCATTATGCACGACGGCGACTTTGTCGGTCGCGTGCGGATGGGCGTTGTTCTCGGTCGGCTCGCCGTGCGTCGCCCAGCGGGTGTGACCAATACCGATATGGCCTGAGAGCGGATTCTCGCCCAGCTTCTCACCCAGATTGACCAGCTTGCCTTTGGCGCGGCGGCGTTCAATCTTGCCATCAACCAGCGTCGCAATCCCGGCTGAATCGTAGCCGCGATATTCAAGCCGCTGCAGCCCGTCGATCAAAAGGGGCGCCACATCTCGCTTCGCGATAATTCCAACAATTCCACACATAGTTTCAGACCTTCCCTGTCGATTATTTTTTAAGGCGGCCCTTGCCGCGTCCCGGTTTCGTTTCCTGTCGCGCGCGCGCAACCGCCAGCGCATCCGCTGGCACATCGTGCGTGAGCGTGCTGCCCGCCGCGACATAAGCCCCGTCACCAATGGTAATCGGCGCGATCAGGGCCGAATTCGACCCAATCATTACATTCTTGCCAATGATGGTTTTCGATTTGACCTTGCCGTCGTAATTGACGGTGATGGCGCCGCAACCGAAATTGCTCTCTGCCCCAAGCTCGGCATCACCGATATAGCCCAAGTGATTGGCTTTTGCGCCTTTGCCGATTTTGGAATTCTTCACTTCGACGAAATTGCCGATACGGGCCTCTTCGCCAATCTCGGTACCGGGGCGCAGCCGCGCAAACGGCCCGATGGTCGCACCGGATTTGATCGCCGCGCCCTCGATCTGGCAAAACGGCCTGATCTCGACATCGTCGGCAACCGTAACGTCTGCGCCAAAGACAACGCTCGCACCAATTGTCACATCATTGCCGATCTTTGTATCCCAGTTAAAGTAAACCGTATTGGGATCCTGGAGTGTCACGCCGGAGGCCATTACTTCAAGGCGCTTGCGGTGCTGCCACGCCATCTCCAGCTCCGCCAGTTGCGCCCGCGAATTGACGCCGCGCAGTTCATAAAAATCGCCGCGCACAACACCAGTTGAAATTTTTTCCTGCTGCAAGATTTTCGGCAGATCGACGAGGTAAAATTCCTTCTGCGCATTGGTGTTTTTGATTTTACCAAGACGCTCGGCCAGTCCATTGCCCTCCATGACCAGAAGGCCACTCCATACCAGCCGGACGAGTTTTTCGTCCTGCGTTGCATCCGCTTCTTCAACGATCCGCGCCAGTGTGCCATCGGGATTTTGAAAGATGCGGCCATAGCCTTTCGGGTCCGGCGGAGCCATGGCGAGAAAGGTCGCCCCGAAATCGCCCCGGCGATGATGCTCAAGCAAAGAGGTCAGCGTCTGCGTCGTCACCAGCGGAATATCGCCATAGATCACCAGCACTTGGCCGCCGAAGCCGTCCAGCTCCGTCATCGCGGCTTTCACTGCATCAGCAGTACCCAAAGGCTGTTTCTGAAGTGCCACGCTGTGTGGGGCAATCGCTACGGCGACATCGTCCATGCCGGGCGCAAGCACGACGACGATCTTTTTGGGGTTCAGCGCCGTGGCCGCATTGATAATATGAGAGATCATCGGCAGCCCGGCGATAGGGTGCAGCACTTTGGCGAGTTTCGATTTCATGCGCGTCCCTTGCCCGGCGGCAAGAATGATGACGGCAAGTTCTTGGGCGGCCTGAGGGCGCAGGGAGGAATGTTTGGCGGTGGCTTTACTCATGATGTCCTGATCTTACAATGCCCGCATGGGGCGGGCTCTCAAGTCACATGATATTTCATTGCGTTGCAGGATAAACCCATTAATGCAGGTTTATTCGTCATTTTTTATGATGACGGCCTGTTTCTTGCCATCCGGGGCAAGGTAAGAGGTCAGATGCATGAAGAGCGTGCCATAATCAGTTTTAACCCTGACCTTCACCGGCATATACGGCGCCCCTTCTGCCGCAGAGAGTTTTGCAAACCAGATGGTCGGCATGGTCCCGGCCTTACGGCCTTGTTCCTGCAGCGAAAGCCACCCGCGCGGCTTTTTATGCCACTTGCCCTTTCCCGGTTTGACCTCGATGGTGCAGGCGACAGCTGGCCCCTGATAAATGTTATAATCGCTTTTCGCGAGCGTCTCCGCCGCACCTTGCACGAAAATCATCTGAAAATTGCGGTCGCCGTCGAAAATGGTTTCGCTCTGAGCGCACGTCTCCCCTGCCCCTAGCCGGGCCATCGCCTCCAGCGTTGTGCTGAGCACATCGCTGATGCCCTTAGGAGTAAGCGCCGGATCAAGTTTTGCAGGGGTTTTGTCCTTGCCGCCTTCAGTCGCTTTATAGGTCAGAAAGTCCCCGTTTTTCGCGAAACTATACTCTTTGCGATCGGTTTCCCCTTTCCACGTTGCGCCGGATATATGGGTTTCCGGCTGACGGTCCGTCCCCGGCATGACCCAGCCGGTTGTCGCAAACGTCCCCGCCCACGGGGCCAGTTTCTTGAGAAAGCCGATGGTCGCGGTTTCGAGCTGGACGGAATAGCGGCTGGCATCTTGCTCGAGCGTCAATTTGGCATTCATGCCATGGATACCGCCCGCATAAACATCATAGGTCAGGACTGAGGGGGCTGCCTGCGCTGAAAGTGCAGGAAACAGGCATAGCAGCGCGCAGAACAGGCTTTTCTTGATCATTCCTACAATGTCCTTCATCCCAGAATAGGGGTATGCGGCTATTTGTCCAGAGCACACCCGCGAAAAAAACCTTCGCCACCCCCTTGCCTTATAGAGCCATTTACGGTGATTTGGGCATCAATATTCACTTAAGCTTCGGCGTGCCGGGAAAAGACGACATCATGGAACTGCAAACGATCATCGACCAGGCCTGGGAACACCGTACAGAGTTTCCGGCTAAGGCCACGCCTGAAATCCGCAACGCGGTTGAGCGCACGATTGCCGAACTGGACGGGGGCAAACTGCGCATAGCCGATAAAACCTCCGGCGCGTGGGTCGTGCAGCAATGGGTCAAGAAAGCGATCCTGCTCTCGTTCCGCCTCAATCCGAATGTCGTGATCGAAAACGGTCCGGGCGAGTCGGTCTGGTGGGACAAGGTGCCGCCGAAATTCTCCAACTGGACTGAAAGCGACTTCACCACTGCTGGCTTCCGCGCCGTTCCGGGTGCGATTGTGCGGCGCGGGTCGTTCATTGCGCCGAACGTTGTGCTGATGCCGTCCTTCATCAATATCGGTGCCTATGTTGACGAAGGCACGATGGTCGACACGTGGGTGACGATTGGGTCTTGTGCGCAGATTGGCAAGAACTGTCATATCTCTGGCGGTGTCGGCATTGGCGGCGTGCTGGAACCATTGCAGGCCGGGCCCGTTATTATTGAAGACAATTGCTTTATCGGCGCACGCTCCGAAGTCGCCGAAGGCGTCGTCGTCGAAGAAGGCTCCGTCATCAGCATGGGTGTCTTCCTCGGTGCGTCCACCAAGATCATCGACCGCGCAACCGGAGAAATTTTCATGGGCCGCGTTCCTGCCTATTCCGTCGTTATTCCGGGCACGCTGCCGGGCAAAAATCTGCCAGACGGCAGCCCCGGACCGGGCCTTGCCTGCGCCGTGATCGTCAAGCGCGTGGACGCAAAAACACGCAGCAAAACCGGCATTAACGAGCTCCTCCGTGATTGATCCCGTCGCCCTCACCCAAGCCCTCGTCCGGTGCCGCAGCATCACCCCTGCGGATGACGGTGCGCTTGACGTGATCGCCAATGCGCTGATCCCGCTCGGTTTTGAAATTCACCGCCTGCGCTTTGATGAAGGTGGTGTGCCGATTGACAATATCTTCGCCCGCTTCGGCACCGAAGGTCCGCATATCTGTTATCTCGGTCACACCGATGTCGTGCCGCCCGGCGATGAGTCTGCGTGGAAATTCCCGCCTTTTTCGGCGACCATCGAAGACGGTATTCTTTACGGCCGCGGTACTGCTGATATGAAAGGCTGCAACGCCGCTTTCGTCGCGGCCATCTCGCGCCTCCTTAATGAGCAACGCCCGAAAGGCTCGATCAGCCTTTTGATCACGGGTGATGAAGAAGGTTACGCCATCAACGGCACCGTCAAGGTCGTGCAGTGGCTGCGTGAAAACAATCAGATGCCCGATGTTGCACTGGTCGGCGAACCCAGCAATGCGAGTGCCATGGGCCAGGCGATGCGTGTCGGTCGGCGCGGCAGCCTCAAGGGCACGATCACCGTCAAAGGCATTCAGGGTCATTCCGCCTATCCGGAACGCGCCGACAATCCGTGTCCGCGCCTGATCCGTCTGCTCAACGCGTTCATCAACATCAAGCTCGATGAAGGCACCGAGTTTTTCCCGGCGAGCCATATCGTTGTCAGCTCAATCGACGTTGGTAATCCAGCTTCAAACGTGATTCCCGAAAAGGCGAAGGCGCTCTTCAATGTGCGTTTCAACAGCCTGTGGACGCCAGAAAAACTTGAAGCGAAAATCAATGAAGTGCTCGGCGCAACAGGCGAGCCGTATGAACTGAATCTGTGGTGCAATGCGGTCAGTTTTATTACGCATGGCCGCGAAGGGTCAAACGAGCAATCATGGACCAAGATCGTCGCTGATGCAGTTGAAAAAGTTTCCGGTAAACGCCCCAAAGCGGATACAGGTGGCGGCACGTCGGACGCGCGCTTTATCGCGCCATACTGCCCGACCGTCGAATACGGCGTGTTAAATGCAACCATCCATAAAACGGATGAGCACACCACGCTCGCCGATCTGGAAGCGCTGACGCAGACCTATCACGAAATTTTAAGAAC
>CAYJDG010000038.1:0-5360 GCA_964368875.1 uncultured Pseudobdellovibrionaceae bacterium | reverse complement strand
TTAGGCGCGTAATTGGTGACAACTCGGGCTTGTTCGTCAGTCAGTTCAACGGTGGCTTTCGGGCCGGTGCGGGCGACTTTGGCGCTGCGATACGGGACGGCAATGGTCGTCTGACCTGAGCCGCCCATCAGCGTTAAGAGCAGTGCCACAGCCATTTTCTGCTGATCATCGATCATCACGTCATCAACAATCGCGATCTGTGAACCTTTGGCGTTTTGCACGCGTGCGCCGATCAAAGACTGAATTGTGATCGGGCCGTTATCGTCATCACCAGCTGCAGATTCGGTCGCAGCCAGAAACTCAGGCAGATTGTCTTCAACCTGATCGCGGGTCAGGGTGACGCTGTACGCATCCGATTCCGGAGTGACGTTATGAGCGACGACGCCGAAATTCAGCTCCTGATCAAAGCCGGTCGACATGATCTGGGCTTGCACCGATTCAAGGGCACCGCCCGCCCCGATGGTAATATCGCTGAGCTTGCCGAGCGCGCGGCGGTTCTGATCAAGCAGGCGGAACGAGATGGCGCGGCTGCCGAGGGTATAGAGCGGGTTTTGTGCCGGATTGATCTGGTTGAGCTGAAGCAACTGGGACGTGTACGCCTGAATGCTCTCAGACGAGGTCGGGGTGACGGCCTGAACGCCCGGACCCGGTTCATCGGCGGCGATTGCAGCAGTTGGCAGCAGCAGGACGCAGGCTAAAAGGGCTAAACGGGTCATGGCACTTCTCCGGGTTCATATTCTCTAACGCCTTAAAACTACGGGACGCTCCCTGCGAACGCAATCTTTTTCATAAATTAACCCATCTTTCCGGTTTTTCTTTTAATTTGAGCTTGTTAGACTGAAAGAGACTTTCCTTTTCGTCTTAAGGACGCGCCTGCCATGACTCATACCATCGCCCTCGTCGATGACGACCGCAACATCCTGACCTCGGTGGCCCTCGCCCTCGAGGCTGAAGGTTTTGAGGTCAAGACCTATCATGACGGTGAAGAGGGCCTGAAAGGCCTCACCCTCAATCCGCCGGATCTGGTCGTGCTCGATATCAAGATGCCACGCATGGACGGGATGGAGCTCCTGACCAAATTGCGTGAGACCTCGGATGTCCCGGCGATTTTTTTAAGCTCGAAGGACGATGAAGTTGACCAGCTGCTTGGTCTGCGCCTCGGCGCCGATGATTACATCACTAAACCGTTTTCACAGCGTTTACTGATTGAGCGCATCCGTGCCGTGCTTCGTCGCCGTGCGCCGCCTGAAGCCTCAACCGACGGGGCCGAAGATCAAAAAGTCCGGCGCGGCCATCTCGAGCTCGATGACAGCCGCCATCTCTGCCGCTGGAAAAACCAGCCGCTCAATCTGACCGTCACGGAATATCTGCTCGTCAAGACGCTCGCCGCCAAACCCGGCCACGTCAAAAACCGCGATCAGTTGATCTCTCAGGCTTACGGCGACAGCATCTATGTCGATGACCGCACGGTCGATACGCATATCAAACGCATCCGGCGCAAGTTCCGGGAAATCGACGGCGAGTTCGACTCGATCGAAACTCTTTACGGTGTCGGTTACAGGTATAAAGAATAAACGATGGCAGGCCCTCCTCAACCAACTCCGACCCTGCCGCGCCCGTATGTGATCGCGCCCCGGCCCTTAAGCCGCCTCACCTATAAAATTATGAGCATGAACCTGACCGCGATTCTTATTCTGGTCATCGGGATTGCATATCTGGACCAGTACCGCGAAGGTCTGACCCGTGCCGAGACAGAAAACCTCAGCACCGAAGCCCAGCTCTACGCCTCCGTGCTCGGCGAAAGTTTGGCGGCCTCTGGCCGTTTTAATTCTGCCTCTGCCGAAAAAATTCTCGGCACGCTGGTCAGCCAGAAAAAGCAACAAATCACGATTTTCTCCGCCGAGGGCGAGCTTCTGCTCGATAGCAAAACCCTTGGCTTGAAAACGATTCAAAAAGAAACCAGCCCCGATGAAGAACTGCCCGGCGCTGTCGGACGCTGGATCGAAGCGAGCTTCGCCAGTCTCGTCGATATATTCTCGATCCGCTTCAACCTGCCCCCTTATCCCCTTGTCGATCCGAACCGCTGGACAAGCTATCCCAATGTCGGCGAGGCCCTGAACGGCGCTGTGTCCTTGAGCGCGTGGCAAGGGCCGGGCGGCGGACTGATCCTGTCGGCAGCAGCCCCGGTCATGTCCAACCAGAAACCAGCGGGCGTCGTGCTGGTGACGCGCCCTGATACCAGCATCGAGGCAACCTTCGCCAACACCCGCCTCGATATTCTCAAACTCTTCCTGATCGCCCTGACCGTCACCATGTCACTGTCCCTTTATCTCTCGGGCGTGATCGGCCACCCGCTCCGCCAGCTCGCGTCTGCTGCCGAAGCGATCCGCGCCGGGCGTGGCGGCGGCATCGAAATTCCCGATATGAGCGACCGTCAGGATGAAATCGGCGAACTGTCGATTGCCCTGCGCCAAATGACCAGCGATCTGAACGAGCGTCTCGACTCGATTGAAAAATTCGCCGCTGACGTTGCCCATGAACTGAAGAACCCGCTGACCTCGATGCGCAGTGCGATTGAAACCTTGCAGAAGGTCAAATCGGACAATGACCGCCAGCGTTTAAGCGATATCATCATGCACGACCTGCAACGCATGGACCGCCTGATCACCGATATCTCGCTGGCCTCACGGCTCGATGCGGAACTCTCGCGTGACGTGCTCTCGGTGCTTGATCTGCGCGATGTGCTGTTGCCCTTGATTGATATTTACCGCAAACCGATCGAGCGTGAGGGCAGTGCACAGGCCTCGACCACGGCCATCCAGTTTACGGGCCTCGGCGCTCCGGTGATGGTGGTCGGCCAGACCAACCGCTTAAGTCAGGTCTTTCAAAACCTTATCAGCAACGCGCTCTCGTTCTCGCCGCCCGGTCACCCGATCCAGATCCGGGTCGAACCGCTCGGCGATACGATCCGGGTCAGCGTCGAAGATGACGGCCCCGGCATCCCGGACAGCAAGCTCGACAAAGTCTTCGAGCGTTTTTATTCCGAGCGCCCCTCAGGCGAAGCCTTTGGCCGCCACTCGGGTCTGGGCCTCTCCATCGCCCGCCAGATCATCGAAGTGAACGGCGGCACGATCCATGCCGAAAACCGCACCAGCCTGACTGGGGCCAAACTGGGTGCGCGCTTTATCGTGCATCTGCTTGCACCAAGAACCTAAGGATAAATGCGTCATGACCAACCCGGTTGAAAATGTTCTGATTTTTGTGACAGGCCTCTCAGGAGCCGGGATGTCGTCGGCGCTTGCCACGCTTGAAGATCTGGGCTTCGAAGCCTTCGATAACTTTCCCCTGACGATGATCGACACCCTGCTTGGCGAAGACCTGCCGCGCCAGCGCCTGATCGCGATTGGCATCGACACGCGCACCCGCAATTTCGACCCGGACACGATTCTGGCAACGCTCACGCGCCTGCGCGAACGCCCGTCATGGACAGTCAAAACCATTTTTATGGCTGCCGACGATGCCGCTTTGCTGAAGCGTTTCACCGAAACGCGCCGCACCCATCCCTTGGCGCGTGACCGTGCCGTCGCGGATGGCATCGCCGCCGAAAAATCGCTCCTCTATCCGCTGAAACATCAGGCCGGGTACGTAATCGATACGACCGATCTCTCGATCCACGATTTGCGCCGCCTCATCGAAGGCTTTACCGAAGGCCTGGTGCAGGGTCGTCTCAATCTGACTGTCATGTCGTTTGCCTATCGTCATGGCCTGCCGCGCGAAGCTGACCTCGTGCTCGATGTGCGTTTCCTGCGCAATCCCAACTGGGTGCCGGAGCTGAAAGACAAGACAGGGCAGGAAGAGGACGTGCAGGCCTATATCGCAGGAGATGAAAGTTTTGCGAGCTTCCTCAAGCAGACCAAAGACCTGCTCGGCCTGCTCGTGCCGCGCTATGACGAGGAAGGGAAGAATTACCTGACCATCGCCTTTGGCTGTACCGGCGGCAAGCACCGCTCGGTCTTTATGGCCGAGGCGATACGAAAATGGCTGCAGGAGGAAAACTACCCGGCAGCCATTCATCATCGTGAATTAAAGGGTCGCTGATCAGCGGCGCGAACCCGGACCGACCGGAACCGAAGCCGTATTCGTGACAGCAGGCGTTACAGGCTCTTTGAAAATCGAGTTTTCAACCGGGCCGTGTGCCATCTCAAAGGCATCGCCGACATCGATCTGGGCAGAGGCAGCCTCCGCAAATTTTCCAAGCAGTCTAGGATTCATCGCCTACTCCATGTTGCAGGGTCAGGATGGCGTTCTCGCGGGACAAGCCCTCGCCCGAGAACGTATAGAAAATTACTTGAGTTGGATCGGTTGCGTCTTTCTTCGGCTTGCGGTGAAAGAGCAGGCGTGACTGGGTATGGCTGCCGAGCGGCATCAATTCGTCCGCGCCGTTGAGCAGCGATACCAGATTCATGAGTTTCTTTTCGGAGAGACGTTCGTCTTCTTCACGGTCGAGAACGGTGTAATCGCCTACCGGATTCAAGTCACCATCTGCACTTTTGCAGTAAATCATCCACGAGCGGTTCAGGACCGGGCTCTGGCGATAGGTGAAAGTTCCTTTGTTTCCTGATAGTTGCATCGTATATCCCCTAATGGGTAATTTCCGCTCAAATGCTTGCTTTTCAAGGCTTATGGCCCTAAATCTACCACCTGAAACTTAATTTTCCGTGAAAGAAAGAGACCCACGATGACCGCCGCAGCCGCACCCAAATCCGTGCAGAACGACTACAAAGTAAAAGACATCAGTCTCGCCGACTGGGGCCGCAAAGAAATCGTCATCGCCGAGACGGAAATGCCCGGCCTGATGGCGCTCCGTAAAGAGTATGGCAGCAAACAGCCGCTCAAAGGGGCCCGCATTGCCGGCTGCCTGCACATGACGATCCAGACCGCTGTTCTGATCGAAACGCTCGAAGCTCTCGGCGCGACCGTGCGCTGGTCATCGTGCAACATTTTCTCTACACAAGACCATGCAGCAGCTGCGATTGCTGCCAAAGGCACTTGCGCCGTGTTCGCGTGGAAAGGCCAGACCAACGAAGAAGCCGAATGGTGCATCCACCAGACGATCAAAGGCCCGGATGGCTGGACTGCCAACATGATCCTCGATGACGGCGGCGACCTGACCGCGATCATGCACAAGGACTACCCGGAGTTGATGAAAGACGTCAAAGGTATCTCCGAAGAAACCACCACCGGCGTGCACCGCCTCTATGAAATGGCCAAGGCTGGCAAGCTCATGGTTCCTGCGATCAACGTCAACGACAGCGTCACCAAGTCGAAGTTCGACAACAAATACGGTTGCCGCGAAAGCC
>CAYJDG010000037.1:18075-20763 GCA_964368875.1 uncultured Pseudobdellovibrionaceae bacterium | reverse complement strand
CACGGACCTATCCGGTTGCGCGGAGTAAGGACAATGCCCAGAAAGTCGCAGCCGCCTTGCATGCGATGGGTCTGCTGCATTTCCGTTTACCGCAACGCTGGGTCAATCACCAGCCTGCCCCGGCCAATGCAGCGCCGCGCCCGGTTCTGGTCGCCCCGCGCCCCGGACGTGGCATCGGATTCTAATCATGACGTCTTTGGCCGAGCATAAGCCGATCAAGTCGGGCCTGACCAAGCTTCTCAAAACCGATCCAGTGTTTTCGCTGCTCAATAAAAAAGAGCTGGGCGTCTTTACGCGTACCAAACGCGAAGGCGATTACGCAGCGATGATCGGCGCGATTTTGGGGCAGCAGGTATCGGTCGCCGCCGCCCGCGCCATGTCGCAGAAACTGCAGGCACTCACCAAAGGCGAGATTACCCCCAAACGCATTCGTAAGCTGACCGATGAGGAATTGCGTGCGTGCGGCTTCAGCCGTCAGAAGATTGTGTATGCGCGTGGTTTGAGCGAAGCTATTCTCGAAAAAACATTTATTCCTGAAGCGTTGCCTGATTTGAGCGATGAGGATGTAATTGAAGAGATCACCAAGCTGAAAGGCTTCGGCGTGTGGTCGGCGCATATGTATCTGATTTTTTCTCTGGGACGCCCCGATGTCTGGCCGATTGGCGATCTGGGCATTCAGATCGGCGCCCAGCATTACCTGAAAAAGAAAGAGCGCCCCGATCCGAAAGGGGTTGATAAGCTCGGCAAACGCTTTGAAGGCCACCGCACGGCAGCGGCTCTGCTGCTCTGGGATTTAAAGAGCGTGCGCGACGCAGAAGCCAAGTTGAAAAAGCAATCAGCCGTTCGCTAGACGGCGATCCTGCGCCATTTCCTTCACATAGCGCGTCAGGTCTGGGCCATGATCATCCGCGCGTGAACCCGGTAAAGTATCCAGCTGGTAGCGGACGGTGCAACCAGCCATCACTCGGGCAAAGATATCTGCGATTTGCGCCGTAAACATGGGATCATCCGACGCGGTCAGGACGCGGACCTGCGGCAGTTTGTTCTCGGAGAATTTGTCCCAGAAATTATTGCGCGATGACTCCGAGCTGATGATGCGCTGCGCATCGGCATCCGTATAATGTTTGGCCGTTATGATGAAGGTCCCGGGATTAGGATTTTGTGGTGACGGATCAACCGGGATTTCAATAGTTTCGCGCTGGCCATTCATGAGTTCGTCAATCCAGTGTCCTACACCTGCTTGTTTGAGCCGCACGGCAATCAGGAGCAGCGGATCAATACCCGGTTTGAAGAAAACTGACTCAGGGTATTCGGTACCATCGTCCTGCATTTTGAGCAGGGACTGAAGGTAAGCACCTGCGCCGATGCTGCTGGCAACGACGAGGCCGGTGCCGCTATGGTGCCAGTTGAGCAGTTTAATACCTTCTGCGATCTCAACGCCCATCTGGGACAGGGTTGGGAATTTTTCAGCATCGATAGAAGAGGCTTTCTGAAAGTCGAGGCGGTAAAAGGGGAGGCCAAGCTCATCGGCGGCAGTTTTGACGGCATGGGCATAGGTGCCTGGCAACGTGTCATTCGTGCGGGCCATAACTGATTTCCCGCCTTCAAGACCCGGGACGAAACCAATGTATTTAGGTGCTGCCATGATAAACCTCTTTAGAATTTGGGTTTTCATATCAAAAGCCGAGGGCGACTGTCAAATTTAAGGGAGAAACTGTTCCATCAGCATGCGTTCTTCGAGCGAATGGTCGGGATCGAAGAGGATGGTTTTGCCGAGGTCGTTGGCCTGCACGATTTCGACGCTTGCGACATCGCGCACTTCAAAATCATCAGAGGTCGCGCTGACCGGGCGTTTGTCGGCTTCGAGAACATCGAAGCGGATGGTGACATGACTTGGCAAGAGCGCGCCGCGCCAGCGGCGGGGGCGGAAGGCGCTGATCGGGGTGAGGGCAAGAATGTTCGCGCTGAGCGGAATGATCGGGCCATGCGCCGAGAGGTTATAGGCCGTCGAGCCAGCAGGGGTCGCGACCATGATGCCGTCACAAATCAGTTCAGGCAGGCGGAGCGTGCCATCGACCATCACCGAAAGTTTCGCCGCCTGCCGCACCTGACGGAGCAAGGAGACTTCGTTGAAGGCGATTGCTTTGTGCGTTTTGCCGTCGACCGTGGTCGCCGTCATTTGCAGCGGATTGATTTTGACCTTGTGCGCATGTTCAAGGCGGTGCGGCAGGTCATCGGGGCGGTAGGGGTTCATCAGGAAGCCAACGGAGCCGCGATTCATACCATAGACTGGCAGATCGGAGATCCCGTCGAAATGCAGGGCTTCGAGCATCGACCCATCACCGCCGAGCGTCACGATAACCTCAGCATCAGGCAAAGCTGCATGACCATAGTAGGCCTGCAAATCCTTGAGGGCTTGCTGCGCATCCGGTGTCCGGCCTGCGATGAAGTGGATTTTTTTCATCAGCCCTGCGCTGCTTTCGGTGCCTTGTCGGCATTGGCTTCGGCCCATTTATCAGGGGCATGCAGAAACTCTTCGACCGAAGCGATCGTTTCAGGATCGAAGTATTTCAGTTCCTTGGCCATCTCGAGCACGGCCCACCAGGTGGTGAGAGCATGGAGCTTCACGCCCATGGCTTTATTGTTCTCTTCCGATTTCGGCAGGATGCCATAGTGGAAGACGACGAA
>CAYJDG010000037.1:16072-17975 GCA_964368875.1 uncultured Pseudobdellovibrionaceae bacterium | reverse complement strand
AGGGGTGATATTCACGCGCAACAAAATAACAATAAGGACTGTGTTCTGTGGATAACTCTGTGACTCTTTTTGCGTCTGCCTGTGTAGAAGACCCTGCTAACGAAACCGTCGTGGCCTTTGAGGTCGCCGCCGCACCTGTGTCCGCGCCTGCGCCAGCTCCTGCCTCTGAACCGGAGGCTTATCATCAACAACAGCAACAGCAGCATCCCCAACAGTATCTAATGAATCTGCAGGCGATGCAGCAGCAGATTCAACAATAGGGTTTTATAAAAATGATAAAAGTTTCTGCTGAAATTGCAGTGGCAGACGACGCTGATATCGATACCACTGTCGATCTCGCTCAAGCTGTGACCATAGCATTCCCTGACAAACCAGCTGCCAACGAGCAGGTTATTCCAAAGAATAAACGCCCGGAAAAACAAAATCAGCCTGCGATCACGCAGGCCCATTTAGAGCAAATGCGCGCACGCAGCTCTGACTGTTTTTAAACAAAAATTACTGACTGACCCAGACGATGCGGGCCATCCATGCGATCTCGTTCATCGAGAGCGCGCGGTCGGCATAGTGCGGGTTGAACGAGCGCAGCTCAATCTTGCTGGCGGTCTGACGCGCAAGCTCTTTCGCCATCACTTCGCCGTTATTGGTGCGCACGACAACGCGGTCGCCACGGCGCACGGTCGCACCCGGTGAAATCACCAGACGATCACCCGCGCGGTAAAGCGGTTCCATCGAATCGCCGCTCACCTCAAGCGCATAGACGCGCGCCTTGCTGCCTTCGAATTCGGTCAGCGTGATCGTGTCCCAGCCATCGCCGATTGGATAACCAGCATCATCGAAAAATCCGTTCTTGCCCGCTTGCGCGTAGCCGATCACCGGAATGATTTTCTGCAGATTGGCCGCCGGTAAATCTTCAGCGCCCATCAGCGACATAAAGTCAGCCATCGTCGCGCTGGTCGCGCCGAGCACGAGGGCGAGACTTTCAGTCGACGGCCAGCGCGGCTTGCCGTCGGGCCCGATGCGTTTGCTCTTATTAAAGGTGGTGGGATCGAGGCCTGCTTTTTTAGCGAGGCCCGAAGTTGAATAGCCAAAGCTGTGCGCGAGGCGGTCGATGGCGTTCCAGATGGAGTCGTGTGTAAGCATCCCTTAGTCTCCCATATACACACAGTCTCGCATATGCCTTAATTCCTATAAATAGGAAAATATGCTTAGAAAGTTCTTGACAACCGGAAAAAACTCCGTCATAAAGAGAACATATAGGGAACAATTGTATCTTTAGCAAGCAAATTCGCTCCCGTTTTCCAATTTCACACCATATCAGGGGAGATACACGCCATGCCGGTCAGAGAACGCTATACACCGCGCCCGATCCCGGAGCGGGACTGCGAACCCTTCGCCACCGCCGAGGAGGCATGGTTCTGGTTTATCCAGGCGCAGCTCGCCCGCGCCGAGGGCGCGCGCATCGTCGCCGGCTTGAGCAACGTTGCGCGTCCATGTGAACCGCTCGATATTTTCCGCGTGATGGAGCGACTCTATCGCGGCCGCCGCCTCTTGATGGATCATGTGCTGGTTTTGCGCACCTATGGCCGCAAACAAATTCCACCCGATCCGCGCCGCTTTAAAGAAATGCGCGCCTATGATCTGTGGACCGAGGCGCTGGGCAAGATCGAAGAGGTTCTGGTCGACAAGGGCATCGTCGCACAGCGCCCGTGGTATCTGCCGCTGGACGCTTGAGAATGAGCGCGCTCTATGACCGGACGGAAGAAACCGCCTTGGTAGTTTTTTCCGGCGAGACGGACCTTGCCTATCTGAAACTTTTGAAACCGGGGTTCCGGCATTGCTTTGTCATTCTGCGCACACCCGACCGCTGGATCTCGATCGATCCGCTGGCGCATATGACTCAAGT
>CAYJDG010000037.1:6704-15972 GCA_964368875.1 uncultured Pseudobdellovibrionaceae bacterium | reverse complement strand
TATATCTGGCGCACAGTCGAAGACGCGAAGGTGCGCGGCGCCCATGCCCGCTATAACCGCACGTTGCGCGCGTGGAAAGACGCACCCGATCCGGGGGAAGATTTCAACTGCCGCTGCTGGGCGGAGCATGTCGACAAGGATATGGTTGAATATCCGGACGCGATTGAACCGGCGATCGGGCCGTTTGATATTCTTCTGGGCGGGGCGGTGGTGAAGAGTGCGGGGAGTACTGCTGTGGGTGCTGCCGGAACGGTAGGAAGAGTATTATTTAGTCAGAGGCGTGATGTGAGTTGGATTGAGAATATACCAAGGTCCCAGACTCAAAAGAAATATAAACATGCAGATATTTTTGGAATAAAAGGCAACTCCAATAATAAAAAATTAGCAGAATTTAAAAAAGCGTTAGTTGATCATGTGAAATCAAAGGATACTATCGTCAAGAAAGGAAAACTCCGTCGTAAAGAAGTTACTCATTATTTTAATACCAAAACGGGTATTAATGTCATGAGGAATAATAATGGAGATTTTAAATCAGCTTGGAAATTGTCAGAGTGGCAAAAATATCATTTCCACAAAGATGGAAATTTAGGCGGAGGGAAATAATGTCGAAATTGTATGATTATGGCACGCTCATCGAAAGGTTCCTGAACCGTGAAATATCCGTTCAGGAGTTTGAGCGCACATATATTGACGAATATCTGGCTGAGAAAGGACCCATGAGTGATGAAGTGTTTAATTCTCTAGACTGGCTCTTTTTTAAAGTTGATGAATTCACTGACTTGCCTATGGAGCCAGAAGATGATCCGGATGAATATATTACTGAAGATCAACTTCGGACATGTGCTGCGGAGACGCTGGAAGAAATCAGAGAGTTTCAAAAGCTGGGACGCATGACAAAATGAACTTAAAGATAAACTGATGACAGAATAAAATTATGGAGATAGATGATCAACAAAGAACTGATCTCGTTCTGAAGTTCATTCGCATGGATGGTGATATGTCGCGCTTATCGGCAGAGCTGAGCGCTTACGATTGGGATTTTCTAGGTCAGCCAGTTTTTCTTGATAAGTCAGCATTGAGCAGGGCGCTATCAAGCTATGTTAATGGCCTTTTATCAGCAGATGAACTTTGCAGATGGGCTGATTTTCTGGAATTACGTGATGATGTAAATTTCCTGAGAGTGAAGAAAAAATTCTAGCTGAAATCATGCATGCGCTAGCTAATCCGGAGATTGAAGGCGAGTTGACTCTTGATCATGCTAAATATCTGCTCTCAAGATTGTAAGCAAAAGATTTTTTTGGATAAATGTCTAAGGAGTTTCTCGAAACATGAGAATTTCTAACCAACATATAGATGATTTTCTAAAGAAAGAGGATATTGAAGGACTGATTGAGATCGGTGCGCCGATGGATGAGTATTCTTCGGAAGCAAAGATGATTTCAGAAGCTCTTGAGGAGTTGGCGCTATCTGAGATTACCGCTGAAAAAATTGTCAGCGCTATTTCTGCAATCTGGATGAAAAATTTTAATCTTTCTGAAGCCGATCTCGCTTTACGAAGACCCCATATTGAAGTAGTTGCTAAAAAAATTCTGGAGCACCTGGGACAAGCAGAGTCCTCGAGATGATGCGACAGCGTCAGCCATTATAAGATTTCACCGCAGGGCCAATTGGCCCTGTTTTTTTATGTTCACAGCAAAGGAGTACCCCATGGGACGTTTGATTTCACCATCCAGGCCATCAGCCCCGCAGCAGGTTGTTTATGTTCCGGCCCCGGCGGCCAGCACGCCTGCGCCAGCGGCAGAGACACCCGCGACCGAGACGCCGCCGACCGAGGCCGAAGTGTCGACGCAGCGGGCGGAGAGTTTATTGCGCCGGAACCGCAGCCGCCTTGGCACGGTGCTGACCAGTTTTCGCGGCGTGCTCGACCAGAACACGCTCACGGCCCCCCGCAAAACCTTGCTCGGAGAATAACCCGCCATGACAGAGGACACCGCCGCAGCGTTGCTGCGATGCTATGAAAGCGCCAAGGGGCAGCGCAGTGCGTGGGAAAGCCTGTGGCAGGATTGCTATGATTATACGCTGCCGCAGCGGGGGAATTTCAACGGGCTGATGTCGCCCGCCAATCGCCGCAGCGAGAGATTATATGACGGCACGGCGCTCGATGCCGTCGACCAGCTGGCCGCGTCGCTGCTCGGCAATCTCACGCCGTCGTTTACGCCGTGGTTCGGCTTGCGCGGCGGTCCGGGTTTGAGCGAAACAGATACGCAGAGCCTTGGCCCATTGCTCGAGAAAGCGGCGCGGGTGATGCAGGGCCATTTCGATCAGTCCAACTTCGCGGTTGAGCTGCATCAGGCCTTTCTCGACTTGGTGGTCGGGGGTACGGCGAGCCTTGCCTTTGAAGAAGCCGAGCCGGGCAATCATTCCGCGTTTCGCTTTACGGCGGTGCCGCTCAGTGATGTGCTGGTCGAGGAGGGTGCGACCGGGTTTCTGGACAGCACGTACCGGGTGATGAAGCTGACGCTGGCGCAACTCAGCACGCGCTATCCTGAGGCGGAGCTTCCGCCCGAGCTTATCCGGCGGGCGGAACTGGATGCACGCGAAAGCTTCCGGGTGCTGGAAGGTGTTTATTCGGAGGGGCATGCCTATGTCTATGCCGCGTGCCTGACCGAGGACGGTGAGCCGGTGCTGCTGGCGCAACAATATCTGCCCCAGTCTCCGTTCATCAATTTTCGCTGGATGAAATCACCGGGCGAGGTTTATGGACGCTCGCCGGTGATGAAGGCGATGCCCGATATCAAGACCGCCAATAAGGTGGTCGAGCTGATCCTGAAGAACGCATCGATTGCCGTGACCGGCATCTGGCAGGCGGAAGATGACGGGGTGCTGAACCCGGCGAATATTCAGCTGGTGCCGGGGGCGATCATTCCCAAGGCGGTCGGATCGAAGGGTCTCACTCCGCTTGAGATGCCGGGCAAGTTCGACGTGTCGCAGATTATTCTCAATGATCTGCGCGACCGCATCAGGCACAGTTTGCTGGTGGACCGCCTCAATCAATTCGATGGCCGCAAGATGACGGCGACCGAAGTGGTGGAGCGCTCCGCTGAAATGGCGACGATCCTCGGCGCGACCTATGGACGGTTGCAGACGGAACTTTTGACACCGCTTATCAAGCGGGCCTATGCGATTTTACGGCGCAGGGGCGAGGTGCCGGATCTGCCGCTCGACGGACGCTTGATCTGCATCGATTACCGCTCGCCGCTCGCGCTCGCGCAGGCGCAAAAGCATGTCCAGACGACGCTTTCATGGCTGCAATCGGTGCAGGCGATGGGACCGGAAGCTCTGGCGGCGGTCGATCTCGGACGCACGGCCCGCTATCTCGGCGAAGCGTTGGGCGTCCCGGGTGATCTGATGCGCGATCCTGAAATCTTACTGAAAAATTTAGTCGAAACACTACAACCAAACCAAGGAGTTGAATAATGCCTGATAACCTTCTTACTGCTGAAATGGAAACCGCAGCCCCCATCGATGCGGAGTCGAAAAAGCCTGCCGGACTACCTGAAAAATTCTGGGATGCGAAAAAAGAAGAGGTGCGTGTTGATGCCCTGATTGCGTCTTATGTCGCCCTCGAGAAAAAAATCGCGCAGATGCTGCCTCTCCCACAAAACGACGATGACCGCAAACGCCTGTACAAGGCCATCGGCGTTCCGGACACAGCGGAGGAATATAGCGTGACTGTGCCGAACGATCTGTTCGACATCGATCCGGAATTAAACAAACGTCTGCATGGCAAAGGCTTTACGCCGGAGCAGGTGCAGGAGGTTTATGATCTGGCTGCGGAGAAAATGGTGCCGCTGATCCTTGAGATGGCGGCGGAGTTCAATGCCGACCGCGAGGTTGAACGCCTGGTCAAGGAATTCGGCGGCATCGACCGCTGGAAAGAGGTCTCCCGCCAGCTGCTCATCTACGGGCAGAAGAACCTGCCCCCTGAAGTGTTGAGCGGCATGTCGGTATCCTATGAAGGCGTGATGGCGCTTTATAAGATGATGAAAGCAGACGGACCGGGCGTGAAGATCAAAGCTGAAAAAGACAGTGGCGACGAGGCCGACCTGATGACAATGATGAAAAACCCCAAATACTGGCGCGATAAAGATCCGGCCTATATTGCCAAAGTCACGGCTGGGTTTGAGAAACTCTACGCGCAGTCATAATTTTTCACCACAGCGCACGCTGTTGTTCGCTGTGGTGAAAATTCTTAAGCCTGAGAGGTTGCAAATTCATCGACGTTGAAGCGGTCGATGATTTGGCTGAACGCAGAGCGCAGATCGTTGGTCAACGGCAGGAATTGCATCGCGTAACTATCCTGCGCCTTGCGCACGATCTGGGCGCGGTGATTGACGTTGATCAGTTCATTCTGGATTTGAAACTTGAGAACGACATCGACTTCTTTACCGACTGCAATGGTGCGGGTATCTGCAAAAACGCGCATGCCGCCTGGCGACCAATCGAGAACGGGGAGGGTGCGACCATCGACAACACCGACGCATTTGTCCTGTTCACGGCGCGGATAGGCGCGGCGGGCAGAAACATCGCTGCCATCATCGTCTTGGGCGGAGGAAAGTCCGAGTGCTGTCATGAATTTACCGAACATAAAGGTGTACTCCTTGTACAATAGCCAGTCTTACCAAAAGAAACTAACACCCTTTATTTGTCGTAACTTAACGCTAGTATTCAATAATTCTTATACAAACGCAAGTTTAACCTCTGTGACTATGACACATATATAAAGTGTCTTTTTTGCGGCTTCTCTTCTGCAAATAGGCTGTTTTCCTCAAAATTAAAGGACGGAGGGGTGAATTTGGCTAAATAGATTGAGGATAAAGTATCTCGATGTTATGGATAAGCAGTGAGGTTTTATGCCCAATCTGTTCGAAAACGGTTCTTACGTTATTACAGCGCGTGCCCATGACATTGTGCACGGTTTGCGTGATGCCCATGTCAAAGCCGTCACCTATAGAAACCCTGTGCAGGCTCGGGCGCAGGCACGGTTAAGAGACGGTATCACGGCCCTCGATGTGCCAGCTATTGCGCAGCAGTACCAGATGAAAGACGGCTTGATGCGTGAGGCCAAATCTGGGCAAATCATTCATACGAAAAATTTTACGCCGGATGAAATCGCCGCGCAGGCGGCAGAAGCAGGCATTGCGCTGAACAATGACGCTCTCCTTGCGCTGACGCGTGACGGCAACCGCTCGCGGACTATTTATACAAGCGTTTACCGAGATTTTACGGGTGATCTGAAAAGCCCCATCTGTGCGCATGTTTTGTTCACGCCAAAAGGTGGCACGGGGCGCTCGCCGGAAATACATGCTGATTTTTTAGCTGTGGTCGGCCATAAGGCGGTTGCCTTGAGCACGCTCGATCTGCCGGAAGAAGATCTGGGCGATGCGGTTTGGAACAGCATTAACCGGGCGCGTCTGAATGACCTAAGTTCAGAGGCGCAGGCTGCGGAAAAAGAAAAAATGGTTCGTCTTGGTCGCATGTGGCAGCACAAGTTCAGACCAACGATGCTCGATGACTTTGTTTTTGTGAAAGGGCAGCGCGGCCGCAATCTGGATCTGGTGGAAGACCGCCAGCAGGTCGGCATTCATAAATCGAGCGGCGATATCGAAGAGAACGGGCAGGTTGCCTTCCTGTTTTTCACACGCACACCAAAACTGGACGCGGCACCCGCATAAATTTTTTTAAAATAGATCTTGACAACGTAGGAAAATTATCCTAGTATGTTTGTATCAAGGCCCGGACTCCGTTCGCGGCCTTGTTTTATACCTGAGCAGTTTTTCCGGGAATGGACTGATAACGCAAAAATTTGCGCCAGGCCAAAAACCGCAGGCTGGTTGAGGCCGGAACATCGTTCCGATAACCCATCCCGCATTTCATCACACCATAACACGCAACAGAAAGGGCCGACCATGTCGACCAGTATCAATACCGCGTTCGTCAAACAATTCGAACGTGAAATTCACGAGGCCTATCAAAGAATGGGCTCGAAACTACGCACCACCGTGCGCATGGCGCAAAACGTCAAAGGCTCTTCAACCGTCTTTCAAAAAGTCGGCAAGGGTGTCGCCTCGACCAAATCCACACATGGGATGGTTCCGGTGATGAATATCGCCCACACCCCGGTTGAGTGCACGCTCGCCGATTATTATGCCGGTGACTGGGTCGACCGCCTTGATGAGCTGAAAATCAACCATGATGAACGCCAGGTCATCGCTAATGCCGGCGCTTACGCACTGGGCCGCAAGACGGATGAGCTGATCATCAATGCTTTGGCGAGTGCCAGCACGCTCACAGTTGCTGATGGCAATATCGGCCTGACCCGCGACAAGGTGCTCTCTGCGTTCAAGCTGCTCGGCGATGCCGAAGTGCCGGATGACGGGCAACGCTTTGCGGTCGTCGGCTGGCAGCAATGGTCGGAGCTCCTGAAAATTCAGGAATTCTCCAGCAGCGAGTTCGTCGGCACCGATGACCTGCCGTATAAGGGCACACAGGCGAAACGCTGGCTCGGCACGACGTGGATTCCGCATTCGGGACTGCCCATTGACGGCAGCGATATCCGCAAATGCTTCTGGTTCCACCGCACCGCCATCGGCCATGCGTCGGGCTCAGATGTGCAGACGGATATTTCGTGGCACGGCGACCGCGCGGCGCACTTCGTCAACAACATGATGAGCCAGGGTGCGGTTCTGATTGATGGCAACGGCGTTGCGGTCATCAGCTGCGATGAAACTCCTGATTAATCCCAACCTCACAACTCATAAGGAGTTTTAAACATGGCTTTTGCTTCCAAAGACCTGAGTGTACTTGCTTACGCGAATAATTTTACGCTGTGGCATTACACCACCCCTGACGCATCAGGCACCACCGGCGGATATTTCAATTCCGCCGCCGGAATGCTGCGCGTCAACGACCTGATCATTACCAATCTCAGTACGGGCGGCACGCCGTCGACGGTGTTTTATATCGTGACGGCCAACAACGGCACCGCAGTGACCGTTGCGCTGTTCTCCGCTTAGGGCCAGCCCCGCCGTACTTAGAGAAGAAGCGCCCCGGTATCGTCCTGTTTCCGGGGCGCTTCGCCTTTTTCAACCATACTCACACGAGGTTTTTCATGGCTTTGTCCGACATCGGCCTGTGCAGCCGCGCGCTCGCCCGCATCGGGGCGCACCCGATCACATCCTTTGCCGACGGCACCGCCGAAGCCGAAATTTCCGGGCTACTGTATGGACCCGCGCGCGACGCGCTACTCTCGGCCTATGGGTGGAGCTTTGCCACCGGACAGATTGCGCTGACCCAGCTCTCAACGCCGCCCGTCGCGGATTACAGATATGCGTATCAATTGCCAACTGATTTTCTGCGCGCCCTCTCGGCGGGCGGTAGCGGACGGGGCAGGGGGCTCGATTTTCGTATCAGCCGAGGCGCGCTGCATACCGATGCCGAAAGCGTCATCCTGACCTATATCTTCCGGCCGGAAGAGGAAGAATTTCCGCCGTATTTCGATATGGCCCTGATCGCGCGGTTGTCCGCCGAATTCTGCATTCCGGTGACGGAGGGAACATCTCGCGCCGAAGCGCTCTTTAACCTCGCCGACCAGGAATTCGCCCGCGCGCGCCAGATCGACGCGCAGCAGGATACGCCGAACAAAATCGAGGATTTCTCGCTGATTGATGCTCGGTCCTAGCCAATTTTGAGATCGGGCGAATATTTGCTAGAATAGAGGTATGAAATTACTTTCTAATATAGCGGCAGCCATTTTCAATCAGCATACGGTCCGAGTGAATTTTTATGTTCTCATGCCGTGCCTGGGAATCTTTTTGCTGGTCGCGTCGATGACAAAAGATGAAGAGTCGTGGATGACTTTTATCACGCCGTTCTTTAGGACCTACCTGACCGTTTATGCCATCGAAATCGCTATGGTGTTTATATATATGATCAGCAAATTCTTTATGAAGAAGAAAAGTGATGCGACTGACGTACAAGACGAGATCAAGGCCTGAAAGCTAAATCATAGATCAAAAGACTGACCCTCCCCACGCGGAGGGTTTTTTATTTTCTGAACGAGGATACCCATGACCGTACTGACACAATCGAAGACCACGTTCACAGCGGGTGAAGTGGCACCGGAGCTGCTTGGGCGGGGGGATTTGCGGGCGTATGACAATGGGGCGTTGCGCCTGCGCAATGTGTTTATCCAGCCGACCGGAGGCGTGACGCGCCGGGCGGGGTTGCGTTATGTCGATACGGTGGCGGCAACTGGCCGGTTGATCGCGTTTGAATTCAATACGGAGCAGACCTATTTGCTGGTTTTGAGTGAAAATCGTCTCGATATTTATTTCGAAGGCACGTTTGAAACGACTCTGGTTGCGCCGTGGTCAGCTGGCCAAGTGCCGCAGGTAGCGTGGACGCAGAGCGCGGATACGCTGCTCATGGTGCATCCCGATCTGCCGCCGAAGAAACTGACGCGGAGCGGCGGCGGGGTGTGGTCAATGGTCGACTGGGCGTTCTTTACCAAAGATAACGTGACCTATCAGCCCTATTATAAATTTGCCGAGGCGACCGTGACGCTGACCCCGAGCGCGACGACGGGCACGATCACGCTGACGGCGTCGGCGGCGGTGTTTGATAATCTTCTGGCCGGAACGCGGCTGCGTGTCGGCGGCAAGGAGGTTCTGATCACCACGGTCAATTCGGTGACCGTCGTGACCGTGAGCGTGATTCAGACTCTGCTCGGCACGACCCCGGCGATTGACTGGGAAGAGCAGGCGTTTTCACCTGTGCGCGGGTATCCGGTGTCGGTTGCATTCCACCAGGACCGTTTGATTGTCGGGGGCGGCCGCGATCTGCCCAACCGCTTATGGTTTTCACGCTCCGGTGATCTATTCAATTTCGATCTTGGCACCGGATTGGACGACGAAGCGATTGAGTTCGCCATTCTCTCGGATCAGGTCAACGCCATTCGGGGTGTGTTCTCCGGGCGGCACTTGCAGGTGTTTACGAGCGGGGCGGAATGGATGGTCACGGGCGATCCATTGACCCCCGCGACCGTACAAATTCGCAGGCAGACGCGGGTCGGATCTGTGATCAACCGCTATATTCCGCCGCTCGATGTCGACGGCGCGACGCTGTTTGTCGCGCGCAACCGGCAGGAGCTACGCGAATTCGTCTATACCGATGTCGAGCAGGCCTATCAGTCCACTGATCTGGCTTT
>CAYJDG010000037.1:2904-6604 GCA_964368875.1 uncultured Pseudobdellovibrionaceae bacterium | reverse complement strand
CTCAGCTGGACGGGGCTTACGCACTTGAACGGCAAGACCGTGTCCATTCTCGCCGATGGTATGGTGCAAACACCTAAAATCGTATCGGGCGGGAGTGTTACGCTGGATGAAGCGGCGCAGACGGTAGAGATCGGGCTGCCGTACACGCATATTATTGAGCCGTTGCCGCCATCGAATGTGAGCAACCTCGCCGGAGCGCGGAAACTGCGGCTGGTGCAGGCGGTTTTCAGGCTCTACCGGACTGCAGCGTTGCGGCTCGATACCGGGCGGGGGCTCAAGGACATTACGCTCCGGCAGCTTGGCGAAGATCCCATCCTCGATGCGCCGCCGCCATTGGTGAGCGGCGACATGACGGTGCGCGGGTATGGCTGGCATGAGGATAAGACCGAGCCGCTATGGCTGATCGAGCAGGATCTGCCATTTCCGTTCACGCTGCTCTCGGTTGCAACCGAACTTAAAGTCAACGATTAATCAGAAAGGACAACATCATGGGAGCGATTGCCCCGGTGCTCGGCACCATCATGCAGGTTGGGTCCGTGCTCGGCACGGTGGCCAGCATCGCCCAGCCTTTTATTCAGGACAGAGCGGACAGCAGACAGCAAAAGCAGAGCAACGCGTTGCAAATGCAACAGATGCAGCAAGACGCAGCGTTGCAGAAAGAGCAGAACCGCGTCGCGGCGGAAGGCGCAGAAGCCACACGCCGCGCAGCGTTAAAGCGCGCCATGGCACGGCAGCGCGCCAGTTTCGGGGCGCAAGGGGTGGGCTCCAGCGCCGGATCGGCGGAGGCCGTGCTGCTGGGGATGTTCCAGGAATCGGACGAGGAACGCGCCAACCGCGAGAAAATCCAGAATCTGCGCGCAGCCGCCCTTGATCAAAACGTCGCGCAGCAACAGCAGATCAATCTGCTGCAGCAAACACAGCTGCGCGAGAACCAGCGTATCGATTATTTGTCGCGTCTTTAATTCAACACATTATCCATGAGGTATTTTTATGATCGGTCAGGTTTATTCCAACGGTGGCAAGGTGCTGCCCAATACACGCGGCATTCCCGCAGTTTTACTCGGGGACTCGATAACTGCGCTGAACACGACCGGGAGCGTTTCTTCACGCAACGGTGGCCAGACGACACGCGGGTATTTTAACTGGGTGCAGTTCAAGATGAAGCACCCGTTCTATTGTCCGAGCGGCTATGACGGTAACTTGCCTTTCAATACCGGTTCGATTTCCGGCACGGGTCGCCCGGTTGGGTATAACGCCGGGATTGGCAGCGATAAACTACCGGGGATGCTGGGCCGGCTGCAAAGCGATGTAATCGCTTATAAGCCCGCCTTCTGTTTCTTTATGGGTGGGACCAACGATTTGCAGGGTGGCGACTCGGCTGCGAACATCAAGGCGAATATCGCGACTGTGATTGATCGCTTGCTGGCCGCCAATATCCATCCGGTGGTGATCGGGATTTTGCCGCGCAACGCAACCGATGCCGCAGGCGCGGATTTCGATGCGACCCGCCGCCTGATGCGATGTGACATCAACCGGGCGACCAAAAATTACTGCCTGGCCAAGGGCGCGACCTACGTCAATCCGGATATCGCCTTCTGTGACCCGGCAACAGGGGATGCCAAAACCGGGTATACGGTCGACGGCGTGCATCCAAGTTCGGTCGGAGCCGAGGCGCTGGGCGATGCGATCATCGAGGCGCTGCCTGCCGGGTTGTTACCGCCGAACCGCGAGCTGATCAACAACGTCTACGACGTTTACGATGTAACTAATAATCCGTTTGGCAATATCCTGCCGAATGCCAAACTTGCGGGAACGGCAGGAGGCAAGGGTACCGGCTGTACTGGTAACGTTGCCGACAGCTGGACAGCGGAGATGACGAGCGGGACGTATACCAGCACGGCCGTGTGTTCCAAATCCACACTGACGCTGAACAGCAATCAACTGGTGACGCAGAAATTCGTCGTCACGCATAACGGCGCGGGACTGGCGGCAGAAACGTTGCGGTTCCGGCATAGCTCACCCGCGACGATTACGACCGCAGCCGCGAATGGCGTGTGGATGGAGTGTGGCGCCTATATCAAAATCTCCGCCCCGACGGGCGCAAAGAATCTGATTTCGGCGATGATGCTGATTGAAGACCAGGCCAATGGCGTTCTGGTCCGCGCCGGACTCTACCGCGATAGCGGGGTTTATATGAATGGCGTTGCCCGGGAAGGCTTTATCGGCATGATCCCGCGCCAGCTCTCTGGCACCAACGGGGTCAAGATCTCCCTTCAGTTCGTCTTTGACAACACCATCGCCGGGGAAACGACGATTGAAGTGACGTCGCCGTTTACCGGAGTTTGCAGCGTCACCCCGCCGATCACCTATTACTAGAAAGAGCTTTCATGCCTGATCATATCAAGATGCCGGATGTCGTGCCGCTGGTGCGGTATCTCGCTAATGGAACGCAGACCGTCTTTGCCTATCCCTTTCCGATTTTTGCCAGCGAGGATCTGTCTGTCTTTTTCAATGGCGCACCGCAGGTGAGCGGGTTCACCATCGACGAGGCCGGGGAGACGGACGGCGGGACCGTGACGTTTGATCTGGCTCCGCTTGCAGGCATGATCGTAACGCTGGCGCGGCGCATGCCGCTCGAGCGGCTCACCGATTTTATCGAAGGTGGTGATTTTTCGGCGCAGGCGATCAATACGGAGCTCGATTATCTGGTAGCCGGGTTGCAGCAAATTAACCGCGATCAGGCCCCGATGCTGCGTTATGCGGAAACGGAGACCCCGGGTGTCACAGTTTTACCGGACCGGGCGACGCGGATGAACAAAGCGCTTGGTTTTGATGGCGACGGCAACCCGGTGGCGGTTTCGCTTGCGGGGTCGATGGCGGCCCCGGACTTTACAGCCGTGGGATCGGGGGCGGTGACGCGCACAAGCCACGATAAATTCAGTGATTTCGTCTCGATCAAGGATTTTGGCGCGGTTGGTGACGGGTTGACCGATGATACGGTCGCCATTCAGGAGGCTCTCGCCGCGCATAACGCGGTGTTTGTGCCTGAGGGTGAGTATTTGATCACGCAAGCCATCGTGCTCGGCAACCGCCAGACGCTGACCGGAGCCGGGCAGCGCGCCGTGATCAGGGCCAACACGCTGGTGAACCTCATCGAGATCGGCGCGAGTTATGTGACGCTTTCCCATCTGCGGCTTGAAGGCGGCGCAATCGGCATCAAGCTTTATGGCGATGCAGAGCCGTGTGTGAATAGCAGCATTTCGGATGTCACGATCTGGCAAGCCCAGACGGGTATTTTGCTCGATGGTCATGACAGCGGCGACCGCCCGACTTATTGGAACAATTTCGACCGGGTGCTGGTGGCGCAGCCATTCGTGAATGGCATCCACCTGACCAGAAGCGGCGCGGGCGATACGCCCAACGCAAACCGGTTTCATCAGTGCCGGGTTTATTCGCTCGGCGCAGAAACAACAGGGCATGGGCTATATATCGAACACGGGTCGTTCAACAATTCGTTTATAGATTTCGAAGCCAATATCGCGCCGACGGCGCTGGCGTGCGTGAGGGTTGGGGCGGGATCGAATAAATCCCTGTTTGTGAATCTTTATACTGAATCGTCGAATACGGTGCCGAATATCCAGCTTGATGCCGGATCGATTGAGACGGCGATTTATAATTTGCTTTCGGCGAGCGACGGGGC
>CAYJDG010000037.1:0-2804 GCA_964368875.1 uncultured Pseudobdellovibrionaceae bacterium | reverse complement strand
AGCGAAAACGATTATGTGCAGATGCTCTCAAATGGTGCGGAGTGGTTTGTGATTTCTTCAAACCGCTCGGCGGGTAACACACGTTATTATGACGGGACAGGCATCTATGACATCGATATGGCCGTCGATACCTATTTTCTCTCAAGTTTTGGCGGAGCCTTGACCGCCCGACTGCCTCCAGCCAACGCGACGAAAGCCGCAGGGCGAACGGTGACGATCAAGAAAACAGATGTCTCAGCCAATGTCATCACGGTGAGTGTGCAGGGCGGAGGCGGGTTGGATCAGTATAGCCAGACATTGACCAGCCAGTTCGATGCCATCACGGCGGTCTCGGACGGCAGCCAGTGGTTTATTCTGGCACGGTTTCCCTGACATAGGTGACTGTGCGTTTCCACAATTTCAGACCGGCCCGCTCTTCCGTGATCGTGCAGGCGCCGCGGCTCAGGCGTGCGAGATGCTCGTCGGGAGATTTATCCATATCGTCTTCGTTGAGATTGCAGGGCTGCTGTTCATAGGTGAGCGTATGCCCGGCGAAATCATAATGAAACATGACATAGGAATAGATGGGCTCTGACCATCTGCCGGTTTCGCGGTAATAGCGCTGCTCTTTGGATATAGCATAGAGCGTATCACCCTGATTGCGGATGATTTTTAAAAAACTGTTTGAGCTGGGTTTGGCGAGCGCCGGATCGAAGGCGCCTTGAAAGTTTTCAGGAAAAACCAGACGCATCATACCGTCCGGCGCGAGATGGAGATGATCCCACTCGGTTTTGCCTTTCCACCAGCCCTGAAACTGCACCGGAATAGCCGCAGGCAGGTCGCGCTCGGTGTAGGTCGCGGGACCGTCAGAGGTGCCGCAGCCGCTCAGACACACCAAGGTGAGGATACTTAATAAAGATGCTCTGAAAAATCGCATGCGGTCTCCTGTGCGCAGACGCTAGCACGGCCTCTGCCTGAAAAAAAGCTCTTAACCGAAAGAACCTTGATGCCCAGCATTCCCAAGATTGACACAGTGACACGAAAACAGATTTCTGCGTTCACGCCTGCGGCTTTGAGTAAAGCTATCGACTCGTATCAGCGGTTTACAGATCACAAAGTTGAGTGCGATTTCGACTCGCAGCCTTTCCGCGAACACCATAATGCGGCCAAAGTTGCCATCGCACATGTGACGCTCCTTCTGCACCTGGCCAGCTGGGCCTTTGAAACCGATGACGCGCAGGCCGAGCAGGGATTGGCAGACATGATCGCCGCTGCGCAGGCCGAACTCGCGGGCCGCGATCATGCAGGACAATAGTTTTCAGGTTTTTCTGGTCATATGGAACAATTTACAACATCAGACGACCCCGGCGGTTCATCTGAAAATATGCGCATGGCTGGAGAAAAGCTGGCACAGCGGCGACACGCGCCTGCTGCTGATGGCATTCCGGTCGTGCGGCAAGTCGACACTGGTGGGCCTCTTCTGTGCATGGCTTTTGTGGCGTCAGGCGGATTTGCGTATCCTTGTGTTGGCGGCGGATTTGAACCTTGCGCGCAAGATGGTGCGCAACGTCAAGCGGATCATCGAGAAGCACCCGCTGACGAAACATCTCAAGCCAGCGCAAGCGGACCAGTGGGGAGCTGAAAAATTTACGGTTCGGCGCAAAAAGGAACTGCGCGATCCGTCGATGCTGGCCAAGGGCATCACGACCAACCTGACCGGGACGCGGGCCGACCTGATTATCTGCGACGATGTTGAAGTGCCCAATACCTGCGATACGCCGGAGAAGCGCGAAGAGTTGCGCGAACGCCTGCTGGAGCTGGATTATATTCTCGTTCCCGGCGGTACGCAGCTTTACGCCGGGACGCCGCATAGCTGGTACACGATCTATGCCGAGGATCCGCGCCGTGAGATCGGCGAGGAGCGGGCTTTTCTGGAGGTCTTCAAGCGTCTGGTTATTCCGGTGCTTGATGCACAGGGGAAAAGCGCGTGGCCGGAGAGGTACACTCTAGAGGGTCTTGAGGCGGTTCGTCGCAAGACCGGGCCGAACCATTTCACCAGTCAGATGCTGTGCCAGCCGGTGAACATTGCCAATGGTCATCTTGATCCGGCTGATCTGCAACTCTATGACGCGGAGATTGAGTACAGCGAAGCGGCGCAGCAGCCCGTCCTCACGCTCGCCGGACGGCGGATGGTGTCAGCGAGCGCGTGGTGGGACCCGGCCTTCGGGCGCGAAGGCGGAGATCGCAGTATTCTCGCGATTATTTTCGCCGACGGCGAAGGGCAGTACTGGTTGCATCATGTGGCGCAAATCAAAATATCAGCGCTTGACCCGGACGCCGCCGCGATCCAGCAGTGCAGACAGGTCGCGCAGATCGCAGACCGGTTTCATCTGCCGGGAATAGCGCTTGAAACCAACGGTCTCGGAAAATTTCTGCCGGGACTGTTGCAGCAGGAACTGGGTAAGGCCGGGCTGGTGTGCCGGGTGCGCGAGGTCACATCACGCCGCCCAAAAGCCCTTCGCATTCTTGAAGCCTTCGACGCGCCGCTTGCCGCCAGGGTGCTGCATGTCCATCGCAGTGTGCTGGTATCACCGTTCATGACGGAATTGCAGGAATGGCGGCCCGGAAAAACCGGGGGTCATGATGACGCGCTGGATGCGGTCGCAGGCGCGCTCAGTCTTGAACCCGTCCGGCTCGGGCGCGTGCATGGCACGAAGCGGCAGAAGTGGGGCGGACGCAGCCGGACGGAAACCGCCACAACAGAATTCGAGGTTTAACATGAACGAAACACTGAAAGATTTTTTCGGCTGGTGGATCGCCGTCGT
>CAYJDG010000036.1:15515-20849 GCA_964368875.1 uncultured Pseudobdellovibrionaceae bacterium | reverse complement strand
ATAATTTATCCGGATTCACTCCAGATATGGACTCCTTTATAGGGGGTGGCTCACTATGCACAGCACTCGGCCTGATTATATCAACCCAATCATCCTTTGCTGCCGATGGAGCGAATTTTCTTGATAAGGAAAACTGGATGTTCCGCGTGCGCGCAATCGACATTGCGCCTTCTGAAAGCTCAACCGTCAATATTGGCGGCGATGCAAATGTCGGAAACTCAGTGGTTCCGGAATTAGACATCACATACTTTTTCACCAAAAATATCGCCACTGAGCTGGTTCTGGCAACGGCACGGCACGACCTGACCTACACTGGCGGTGTCGATCTGGGCAAAACCATGATTCTGCCACCAACCCTGACGATGCAATACCATTTCACCCCTGACAGCTCGTTCAGCCCATACCTTGGTGCTGGTCTGAACTATTCGATGTTCTATAACGAAAATGCCGCCACTGGATTTTCTAATCTCGACGTCAAAGGCGGTGTCGGGTATGCGCTGCAAGCCGGTGCGGATTACTGGATCAACGAAAACTGGGGCCTTAACCTCGACGTGAAGAAAATCTATCTGAACATTGATGCCAAACTCAATGACGGCGCGGTTCGCGCTGATGTGGACCTTGATCCATGGGTCGTTGGCGCCGGTGTGTCATACCGTTTCTAGTGTAGATCATCCCCCCTCCCCTGGATGATCGGATGAGACCCTGAAAAGGGTCTCATTTTTTTATGCTGAGGATACGTGGCGGCGCTGCGTGCTCTGCGACAGGCGTGTATCGAAACAGGCAGAAACAAGTCGCGCGGCCTGACGGATCAGGGCGTATATTGTTCCATCTTCGGCAATAACGATCAGCTTGTCTTTTTTAAGCTGCTGCATCTGGGCATAGGCCGATGAAAAATCATAGTCCGGCAGCCCAGCCGACTGCGCGACTTTATATGGGTTGACGGATAGATCGCACATCATCTCTTTGATAACCGCCGCATGCAACATATCTTCATCACTGAGCAGACAATTTTTTTCGATGGCAAATTCACCCGCTTTGATGCGGTCGCGATATTGCGGCAGGAAAGCGACATTCTGCGCATAGGTATCGCCTAGATTGCTAATCGCGCTCGCGCCGATCCCAATGAGATAGGTCGCGCTGTCATTCGTGTATCCCTGAAAATTCCGGTGCAATGCCTTGGTCCGCGACGCAAGCGTCAGCTCATCTTCGGGCTTTGCAAAATGATCAATTCCTATGGGGATATACCCCGCCTCTTCAAAAATCTCTGCGGCGACCTCGAATAAGCCAAGACGCTTCTCAGCAGACGGCAAAGCATCTTCATCCATCAGGCGCATATGTTTTTTAAGCCATGGCACATGCGCATACCCGAACAGGGCAATCCGGTCCGGATCGAGTGTCAGCGCCAGTTCCGCACAATCGGCCATCGTCGCTGCGGTCTGATGCGGCAGACCATACATCAGATCAAGGTTGATTTTATGAATGCCCTCTGCCCGGCACAACTCAATCATATCGCGGTCCAGCTCGTAACTCTGGGGCCGGTTTACGCCCTCCATGACCGTCTGATTAAAATCCTGAATGCCAAAACTGACGCGGTTGACCCCCGCCTTGGCGTAGGCCTTGATCTTGTCTGCATCAATATTACGGGGATCTATTTCAATGGCGATTTCAGCGCCTGGCATAAAACTGAAATACTTCTGAACGGCATCGACAAAATTCCTGAAATCTCCCTGCTTCAGAATGGTCGGCGATCCCCCTCCGAAATGCAGATGCGATATCTTGATGCCACGGTTGGCAAGGAACGGCGCAAGCATCTTGAGTTCAGCCAGCAAAAGATCGACATAGGCGTCGACAGCCGCATAGCTGTTGGTTACGCGGGTATGACAACCGCAAAACCAGCATAATTTAGGGCAGAAAGGCACATGAACATACAGAGAGATCGAACTGTTATCAGGTATCGCCGTCAGTCTCTCAGAGTACCAACCCTGCAGCAGCCCCGCCTGAAAATGAGGGGCTGTGGGATAACTGGTATAGCGGGGCACCATACGGTCATTCCGCAAAAGCGCAGCTTTAAGAAGGCGATTCATAGTTTTTTTGTAAAGCACAGGTCGCCAACAGACCTTGATATAGGTCAAGTGTCCTTCATCTGAGGAAACCTCGCTATGTGAGATCATCCTTACATAAGTTAAGCTGAAAATAATGGTGCGCCTCTAAAAGCTTCTGCAAAGCAAGTCCATGCAAAAAAGATATTTTATTGATATAAAATATCAGTGAAACTTCAATAATTGAAACTAATGAAAAAGAAATAGGGACTCAAAAGTAATTTTAATACATGATATGGTTCGCCCTTAAATTATTAACTTTTTGTAATGTTAGGGGCAGATTTTATGTCTTATGTGGGCGGCGAACTTTCGGATATCAAAATCCTCGTCATTGATGACGATGACCTTGTGCGTATGACCGCACGGAATATCCTTCAAAAAGCCGGCTGCGTCGTATTTGAAGCCACCAGCGGCCTGACGGGCGTAAAACTATTCAAAAGCGAAAGCCCTTCCGTCGTCATTACCGACATGCTTATGCCCGATAAAGAAGGCCTCGAAACCATTACTGAAATTCGAAGCCTTAACCCTGATACAAAGATCATCGCGATGTCGGGCGGTGGCAGTTCAAAAAACATGGCCTATCTGCAAATGGCTCAAAAAGTTGGGGCCAATCATTCCATAAAAAAACCTTTCAAGCCTGATGAACTCCTCAGCGCCATAAAGATTGTCCTGGTGGCAAAGTGATAAAGCTTCCTACTTTACAAAAGGGTGTGGATTCCCTTCTGAAAAGACTCAAACGTCAAAAATCTGAGGCTCCGCCCGCTCAGAAGGTGCGCGTGGAAAAGGCAGATACTGTTTTTTTGAACGCTAAGAAACAGGCGGAAATAGATCTGCTTTGCAATCAGCTCTTTAAAAGAAAAGACCTGATCACCTCTGGCAAACTTCAGATATTGGGTTTGTCAGATGTAAAAAAGCGGCTTGGGAAAAGCTGGCCGGGGCTTAGTAAGATTATTTACACCACCGTAGAAACCATCAGTACTAAGTACCTCGACAAAGGCGATATTTTTATTCCTTACCGGGATGACTCCTACATCTTCATTTTTTCGACGTCGTCTCTAGAAGAGGGCCAGCTCAAAGCGAGATTGATTAGTTTAAAAATTCAGGAAGAACTCTTCTCACTGGAAGAAGAGGAGTTGCGCCGAATAGAGATTTCTCACAGCGTCAGGGTCTTGAATACCAAAATGATGAAAGGAGGCTCACTATCCGAAGCCATCGAGCATATGAACACAGAGGTCGAACTAGTATCACCCTCAATGAGCATTGAAGAAAGCCTCGCTACGCGTTTACCTCCCCTTGTCACAAAAATAAGCGCAAAGAATTACCGCTCAGATAATAAATTTTCCAAACAGATAACTCCCCTGCCCTCCTTAAATCTTATGTACATGCCGATATGGGATGCAGAGCAGGAATCACTGGCAAGCTATCTATGTCTCCCCTCAGGCAAAGACCAAGATGGAAATCTTCTTCAGGAATATCGGGAAAATTGCGCCAATCAAAATTTGCACAGCAAAGCAGCTTATGATCTCAGCATTCTTGCGGGCGTGGCGCTGGAACTGGATCAAATAGCCGCAAACAAGAAGAGTGTCTTTATTATATGCCCTGTCCAACATGAGACACTGCATCGTTTTGATACCTATGAAGCCTACAAAGAAGCGCTTTTGAAAATACCAGTGGTACAACGGAAGCATATGATCTTGATGATCATGAATGATGATGAAAATGCACCCCTGAAAGATAAGTTCTGGTTTACAACCGCGCTACAAGGATTGGTCAACAAACTTTATATTGATGTTTCCCTGCGCAACGATGTCAATCTGGCTCTCATTTTCTCATCAGGATTTGATGCGGTTGGCACCACGTTGGATTTACCTATCGAATCCGAACAGAATATTCTTCACTTGATTAAAGCTTTTGGATCCCGCGCTAAAGTCTTCAAAATCCCCAAAGCCTTCATCTTGAATGTATGCAGCATCAGCATTACGACATCCAGTCTCTGCTCAGGATTTGATTTTGTTGGCGGTAGCGCCATCCATGCAAATGTCTTGCACCCTGACACGGTCTATAAATTTCGCCATGAAGACCTTTTAAAAGGACTTCGGGTAAAGCACTCCTGAAATTATTTTTAAGTAGTTTGAATCTGAATGCCCTGCCATCCGTGATACGGAGGAAAGACTATAATGTTCGGCGATTTTTTTATTGCAGATAATGTATCCCACATCGAGATGACGGGAACATACTCGTATCCGCTGGTAATATTATCTTTCCTGATCGCGTGGCTCGGTTCCTACGTAGGACAAAGCCTCGCACGCTATATGTACAAAGCGAAAACTAAGAAAATCCAGATTATTTTGCGCTGCGGCGGGGCCGCCTCATTGGCAGCCGCAATTTGGGCCATGCATTTTATCGGCATGCTTGCTTACAAAATGGATATGGTGGTGAAGTATGATTTAACTTTGACACTGACTTCTATGGTCGCCGCTGGAGTTGCCGCCTACGGCGTTCTGTGGATCACATGCTCTGCCAGCCTGACTAAATCTAAATTAGTGGCTGGCGCCGTTCTCCTCGGCGGTGCCATTTGCCTCATGCATTATATCGGTATGGCAGCCATGATTATGCATGCAAAGATTTATTATCATCCAACGCTCTTTTCTCTCTCAATCATTATTGCCATCCTCTCGGCGGGCGCTGCGCTGATAATCATTTTCTTCCTGCGTGGCAAGCAGGGTAGTCATGCGATAATGATGCGCATCTTAGCTGCCTTCGTTATGGCCATTGGAATTTGCGCGATGCATTTCGTGGGCATGGAGGCGGCGATATTCATCCCCTTTGAAGCACATAATTCACCTGAATTTATGACCCCGCAGGATGAAAAATCTCTGGCACTTATTATTGCCTTTGTCGTCTGTGTGGTCTGGGCGCTGGCACTGGGAATAGTCGTCTATAATAAGGAGCAGAATATCGATGATACTTCGCGCGATAATTTTCCTAAAAAACTGATCGGCCTTTCTCTAGGCCTGACGTTGATCGCGCTTACAGGGACCATGATAAGTGATTTTAAAGCGTATAGATTTCTTGATGAGAATATATCTGAGGCTTTGCGCGCGCGGCATCTTAGCGGCGAACTTTTTCATGTGAACGATGTTTTGGTGCATTCAGCCAGAGCAGTCATCCTTGGGTCACCAACGATTACCTATAACATCTATATAAAGGAGATAAATGCTATCTTCCCGGAACT